>NZ_JBFBFF010000013.1:0-239515 GCF_040684035.1 Streptomyces sp. NPDC093018 | reverse complement strand
GCACGCATGGCGATGACATCGACCGTCCAGGGCCCAAAACCGGGCAGCGCGAGCAGCCGGGCACGGGCCCCGGCCCAGTCGGACTCCACCCCCAAATGGAGCGTACCGTCGGCGAGTTGACCCACCAGGGTGGTGAAGGTGGTGCGCCGGGTGCGGGGCATCGCCAGGGTCTCCGGGTCGACCTCGGCCAACGCCTCGGGCGAGGGGAAGAGATGAGTGAGGCCGCCCTCGGGATCGTCCACGGGCGTGCCGTGCGCGGTGACCAGGCGGCCCGCGTGGGTGCGGGCGGCGGCCGTGGACACCTGCTGCCCCAGTACGGCCCGCACCGCGAACTCGGCCTCGTCCACCGTGCGCGGCACCCGACGCCCGGGAGCCTTGTCGACCAGCGGGGCCAGCAGCGGATCGGTGCGCAGCCGGTCGTCGACCGCGACCGGGTCCGCGTCCAGGTCCAGCATCCGCCGGCAGCGGCTGATCGCCACCGCCAGATCCCGCAGATCGCTGAGCGTGAGACGGCAGGCGATGTGGTCCGGGCGCGGGGCCAGGGCGACGATCCCGTGCCCGTAGGGCAGCCGGAGCGTGCGGCGGTACGCGCCCTCGAGCCACTCCTCCACGCCCGGTACGGCGGTGGCGGCGAGGTGGCCGAAGAGGTTGTCCGGGTTGAGCGGGGCACGGAACGGCAACCGCAGGGACAGCGTGCCCGGCGTGGTGTCGCCCGCCGCCCGCCCGGCCGGCACCCGCCGACGCAGCTCGCTCGGGGAGAGGGCGAAGACCTCGCGGACGGTGTCGTTGAAGGCGCGGATCGAGGAGAAACCGGCCGCGAAGGCGATCTCCGCCATCGGCAGCGCGGTGGTCTCGATGAGCAGCCGCGCCGTCTGGGCGCGCTGAGCACGGGCGAGCGCCAAAGGACCCGCACCCAGCTCGGCGAGCAGCTGCCGCTCGACCTGGCGGGTGCTGTAACCGAGCCGGGCGGCCAGACCCGGCACCCCCTCACGGTCCACGACCCCGTCCGTGATCAGGCGCATCGCACGGGCCACCAGATCAGCGCGCTGATTCCACTCCGGGGAACCGGGACTCGTGTCCGGACGGCAGCGCTTGCACGCACGGAACCCGGCCTGCTGACACGCCGCCGCACTCGGGTAGAACGTCATGTTCCCCGGCTTGGGCGGAACCACGGGGCAGCTGGGCCGGCAGTAGATCCGGGTGGTCAGCACGGCTGTGTAGAACCATCCGTCGAACCGCGCGTCCTTCGACTGCACGGCACGCACACAATGCTCCCGGTCGAAGTGCGTCGCTGTCTCCATGACTCCAGGATGACCAGGGTGGGAGCGGCGCGCTGGCGGAAATCCGGCACGTAGGCCGGGGTGGCCGCTATCGGGTCCGCTCGCGGAAGCGGCCGACCCATTCCGCCGTGCCGCGCAGTCCGCCGAACGTGTAGAAGTGCACCTTGACCACGCCGTGGCGCGCGGGGTCGTACCGTTCGCCGAGCGTGTGCAGGAAGCGGTCGGGGCCCGCCGTGCCCAGCAGGTTGGTCAGCGAGAAGCCGTATTTGCGGGCGACGGAGGCGCTGGTGGTGACGCCGAAGCGGGTGGCGTAGCCGACGAGGCGGCGGATACCGGCCGGGCCGGGGACGCCGATGCGGACGGGCAGGTCGACACCCCGGGCGCGGACGGCCGCCAGCCAGTCGAGGACCGGGTCGGCGTCGAAGCCGAACTGGGTGATCACGTCGCCGGTGAAGGGTCCGGCGCCGATGGCCGCCGCCTTGTCGGTGAGCGCCGACCACAGCGCGGGGCCGGATATCGCGGGGTGGCCCTCGGGGTAGCCGCTGATGCCGATGTGGCGCACCCCGTAGCGCTCCAGCAGCCCGGTGCGCAGGACGGCGAGGGCGTCCTCGTACGGCCCCTCGGGGCGGGCCGGGTCGCCGCCGACGACGAAGACGTTGTCCGCGGTGCCGTCCTTCGCGAGGCCCGCGAGGAACTCCTCCAGGGCGGCGGCCGAGGGCAGCCGGCGGGCGGAGAGGTGCGGCACGGGCACGAAGCCGAACTCCCGGACCGCGCGGGCGGCGGCGAGCCGGGTGGCGTGGTCCTCCCCGGCGAGGAAGGTGACGTTGATCCGGGTGCCCTGCGGAATGCTGCCCCGCGCCTCCTCCAGCGCGGGCACGTCCTTGCCGGTCATCTCCAGCGAGAAGTCGTCCAGCAGGGCGGTGCCCACCGCGGCGGGAACGGTGACGGCGGGATTCATCGGGCTCCTTGCGGCTCGGGCGCTGCGGTGGCTGCAGGCCGGGGGTCCCGGCCCCGGCCGATGATGCCACGCGGCCTCCTGCGCGCCGTTCCCGGGCCCTGCGGTGACCCGCCGGCCGCCGCGGTGGAGTGACGGCCCCGTCATGGCGGGGACGGGGCCGGACCGGTCAGGAAGGGACCGGGGCGGGGGGTGGGGCCGGTCGGCCGGCCTGGGCCAGGCCCAGGTGCGCGCTGAGCAGATGGGCATCGAGCAGGCCCACCTCGGCGGTGCGGGCGGCTCGCGCGTAGCCGTTCAGCATGCGCTTGGTGAGGACGAGCGCCTCGGGCGCGCGGCGCAGCAGCGGCCTGATCCAGGAGTCGACCGCCGCGTCCAGACCGTCCCGGGGGGCGACCTTGTGCAGCAGGCCGAGCCGCTGGGCCGCGGCCGCGTCGAAGTTCTCGCCGGTGAGCATGAGTTCCCGGATGTGCGAGACACCGGCCTCGGCGATCAGCCGGCCCATGGCGCCGCCCCAGGCCGGGGGCAGGCCGAGGGCGACCTCGGGCATGCGGAAGCGGCAGTCGTCGGCGCCCGCGCGCAGATCGCAGTAGGAGGCGAGGGCGAGTCCCGCGCCGATGACCCGGCCGTGCAGCCGGGCGATGGTGATGGCGTGGGTGTTCTCCAGGGCCTCGCACACGCGCAGCGCCTTGTCGTTCATGCGGCGCAGGGCGGTGCCGGTGGGGTCGTGTGCCAGGGCCGTCTGGAACTCGGTGCGCTCGGCGCCCAGGTTGAAGTCGTCGCCCGCCCCGGTCAGCAGCAGGACGCGGATGTCCGGCCGGTCGTGGAGAGCGTGCAGGACGGCGAGGAGGTCGTCGAGCAGGGCGACCGTGAAGGTGTTGTCCTTCGGTGTGGCGCCGAGCCGGACCCGCAGCACTGGTCCGTCGAGGTCCGCCTGGATCGCGGTGGTGGCGAAGGGGCGGTGGAGGTCGGCAGGTCCGGCCGTCGCGGATATGTCGGTCATGCGAGGGTGACGTCCAGGTTCAGCAGTCGTCTGAAGGCCACGCGCGGCGCCCAGGTCGGGCGGCGGACCAGGGTGAGCTGGGGGAAGCGCGTGACCAGCTGGTGGAGGAGAGTCTGGGCCTCCAGGCGGGCCAGGGGCGCGCCGAGGCAGTAGTGGATGCCGCCGCTGAAGGCGAGATGGGCCGGCTTGCGGTGCATGTTGAACAGTTCTGGGTCCTCGTGTTTGGCCGGGTCGCGGTGGGCCGCGCCGATCAGCAGGTGGACCATCTCGTCCTTGCGGATCTCCACACCGCCCAGTTCGCAGTCGCGCGAGGAGACGCGGCTGATGACATGGGTGGGCGGGTCGTAACGCAGCGACTCCTCGACGGCGGCCGGCACCAGTTCGGGCTGGACGGGGAGCCGGTCCCACTGGCGGGGGTGTTCGAGGAGCAGCAGGGTGGTGGTGGACAGCAGCGTGGTCGTGGTCTCCAGGGCGGCCAGGAGCACGAACAGGGCGAGGAAGTAGACGGCCTCGTCGGCCTTGTCGCGGTCGCTCTCCATGCCGTCCCACAGGGTGATCCAGCGGGAGACCGGGTCGTCGCCCGGGCGGGCGCGCCGCTCGCGGACCAGGTCGGTGAAATAGCCGCGCAGTTCGGCGGTGGCCGCGTCCGACAGTGCCAACTGGCTCGCGGAGGGCAGCAGTTCCTGGGTGAACACCTGGTCGTGGGTGAGCTCGCGCAGCCGGGGGTGGTCGGCGGTGGGCAGGCCCAGCCAGTGTCCTATGACGGCGACCGGCAGTTCCTCGGCGACCAGGTTGTTCAGGTCGGCCTCGCCGTCATGCAGCCGCTCGGCGAGGTTGTCGAGCAGCTTGGTGGTGAACCGCTCTATTATCCCGCGCATCTCGTCAAGCGAGTTGCGGTCGAACATACCGGCAGAGCGGCGTACCCAGGAGTGCTCAGGGGGGTTGAGAGCGGGCAGTGTGCGGCTCATCTCCCGGGAGGAGGGCGCCATCCAGCGGGTGCCGTCGCCCTGCTGTTCTCGCCAGCGGGCGTCCGGCTCCAGCCAGTCTCTGCTGCGCACGACCTGGTCGCAGGCATCAAATCCGGTCACCAGGTGACCGCCCCAGGGTGCGGTGGCGACCGCACCCCTGGAACGCAGTTCCGCGTAGATCGGAAACGGGTTGGCCTGCCCCTTGGGCGTGCGCAGCCGGGAGAAGAGCGATACGGCGAAGCGTCTGTCGGTGGGCTGAGTGGCGATGGTTTCCACAATGACCCTTTCTGATCTAGACATCAGCCCGCATGCATACCCTCCGCATCTGACGCATATACAAGATGACTATGCGAGCCGCGCGTTGTCTTCGTCACTCCCCTCGCGTCCACGCCAGGAAGCGGCTGAACAGGCCCGACTTGGGCTTGGCGGCGCCGCCCATCGCCGGCCGGGGCGTGGCCGTGACGTGACCCGCGGAGGCCGCCGCCGGGGAGTCCGCCTTCTGCGCCGCCGTCGGCACCACGATGCGCGGGGTGAAGCGCACCGGCAGCGCCACCAGGGAGCGGCTCCACGGTGCCGGGACCCAGCCGAGGTCCTTGAACGGCATCCGGACCTCGATGTCCGGGAGCCGGTTGAGCAGGGTCTCCACGGCGGTCACCGCGATCACGAACGCCGGGTCCTTGGCGGGGCAGGCGTGCGGGCCCGCGCCGAAGGCCAAGTGGGCCTTGGCGCTGAGCTGTTCGCGGTGCTCGGCGAGCCGGGGGTCGGTGTTGGCCGCCGCGAAGGAGATCAGCACCGGGTCGTTCGCCTTGACGACCCGGCCGCCCAGCTCCACGTCGTGCGTGGGGTAGTGGGCCGCGTAGTTGGCGATGGGCGCGTAGTTCCACAGGACCTGGGTGACGGCGTCCTCGACCGGCAGACCCGACTGCCACTCCTCGCCGAGGATCAGCGCGCTCGCGGTGCCGATGGTGGCGGAGAGCGGGCTGGTGCCACCGGAGAGCAGGGTGACGAGCTGGTGCAGCATCTCCTCGTCGGACAGCTGCGCCGAGTGCTGCATCAGACGCGTCGTCAGGTCGTCGCCGGGATTGCGGCGCTTGAGGGCGATCAGCTCGTTCAGCGCCTCGGCCAGCAGCTGGTCGGCGCCGGCGCTGCCGGAGAAGATGCCGGTGATACCCGCGATGACGCGGTCGCCGATCTCGGGCGGGCAGCCGAACAGGTCGCTGAAGACGAGCAGCGGCAGCGGCTGGGCGTACTCCGCCATCAGCTCGGCCTGGCCCAGGCGCTCCGAGCTGAAGCGGCTGATCAGGTAGTCGGCCGAGGCCTGCGTCTGGCGCACCAGCTGGAGCTCGTTGACGCTGGCCAGCGAGTCGGTGACGGCCTGCCGCAGCCGGGCGTGCGCCGCGCCGTCACTGAACAGCGCGTTGGGCCGGTACGCCAGCATCGGCAGGGCGGGGCTGTCCTCGGGCACGCGGCCCTCGTTCAGCGCGTTCCAGCGCCGCGAGTCGCGGACGAAGGAGGCCGGGTTCTGGAGGATGTAGAGCGCGGCGTCGTAGCTGGTGATCAGCTCGACCTCGACGCCGGGCGCGATGTCCACCGGCGCGCTCGGGCCGAGGCTGCGCAGATGGGCGTAGTGGCCGTCCGGGTCGGAGCCGAACCGGGGGCCGTAGAGCGGGATGTTCCCGTGTGCGGGGCAGCCGGGGGGCGGCTCTATGCCGGGTCGCTGCTGCATGAGCGGGGGGCTCCTAGTCGATGAGGGAGAGAAGGTGGTGCACGAGGGTGATCAGCGCGTTCGCCGACGACTGCTCGTTGCGGACGTCGCAGGGGACGACGGGGGTGTCCGCGGACAGGTTGAGGGCCTCGCGCACCTCAGAGAGCGGGTAGCCGGGCGTGCCGTCGAAGTGGTTGACCCCGATGGCGTAGGTCAGGCCGAACCGCTCGACCAGGTCGAGGATGGGGAACGACTCGGACAGCCGCTCGGGGTCGACGAGGACGAGCGCGCCCAGGGCACCCCGGGACAGCTCCTCCCACATCTCCTTGAAGCGTTCCTGGCCGGGGGTGCCGAAGAGGTACAGCACCACCTCGTCGTTGATGGTCAGACGGCCGAAGTCCATGGCGACCGTCGTGGTGGTCTTGTCGGGGGTGCCCGACAGATCGTCGAAGCCCTCGCTGGCCTCGGTGATCTCTTCTTCGGTCCGCAGCGGCTCGATCTCGGAGATGCTGGCGATGCACGTGGTCTTGCCGACCCCGAAGTGCCCCACCACGAGCACCTTCACCGCCGTACGGACACCTGAATCCAGGTACACGAATCACGCTCCGAATCGGGCTCTGAGGCCGTCGAGCACGGCGTTCAGTACTTCTCGGTCGACACGTTCCGCGCGGGGCACCGGCTTCCGCGCGATGATCAGGCCGCCGTCCTCCATCTCGGCCAGCAGGATCCGGACGACCCCCAGCGGCAGATGGGTGTGGGCGGCCACCTCGGCCACGGACAGGAATCCGTCCATGACCAGGTCGAGAACCTGCCGGGCCTCCGGGGTGAGCGTGCGCACCGTGGTGGCGGCGTGCTCGCTCGCGGACACGAGCGTCGTATGCCCGTAGGCGTGTTCCGGGGGCAGGGATCGCCCGTTCGTGATCACGAAGAACGGGACTAATGCGGAGGTGAGTTCCAGATCCTCTTCGGGCTCGTCACTCACGCGCGGCTCGCCTCCCCCTGCGGGGACAGATAGGCGCCGAGTCTGGGCACCACCCGGTGCAGCCGGGTCGTGAACTCCTCGATGTCGGCGTCGTGCTGGGCCGCGGCGGCGAGGAAGGCGCCCCGCCCGGCCGAGATCAGGAAGATCCAGCCGTGCTGGAACTCGATGACGGTCTGCCGCCAGGACGCGTCCGGCTGTACACCGGCGAACTGGGCGGTGGCCCGGCTGTAGGCGTGGATGCCGGTCATCGCGGCGGAGATGGTGTCCGCGAGGTCCTGGCTCATGCCCGTGGTGGCGCCGCGGGGAAGGCCGTCGCCGCCCAGCAGTACGGCGTGCTGGGCGCCGCGCACCTCACCGATCACCTCGTCCAGGTCGGCGATCCGGATGCCGGTGCCGATCTCCCGGCCGCCGCGGGCGCGCCGGTCGCGGTTCCCGGCCTCGTCGGCGTGCACCCGGGGCGGCGAGGTGAGGTTGTTGCCGAGCCGGGCGACGAGCCGGTGCATGCGGAAGGAGATCTGCTGCATGTCGACATCGGGTGCCGCGGCCGCCGCGAGATAGGCGCCCTGTCCGGCCCCGATCAGGAAGATCCAGCCGTGCGAGAACTCGATGATGGTCTGGTTCCACTGCCGGTCCGGGCCGTCCCCGGCGAAGTGGGACGTGGCCCGGCTCAGCGACTGCATGCCCGCCATGGCGGCGGAGATGGTCCGCACGTCCTTCTGGGCCATGCCGTCGGTCGCCCCGCGGGGCAGGCCGTCCGCGGACAGCAGGACGGCGTGGCGTGCCTTGGGCACGTTGGCCACGATGTCCTCAAGCATCCACGACAGGTCGGTGATCATGTGTCATCGGACCCTTCGGACGGTGCCGCGGAGAGATTGCGGCCGGAGAGCGTGCCGCGCTGGAAGGCACCCAGGCTGCGGCCCGCCGCACGTCCGGCGTCGTCCCCCGCCGCGACGTGCGGCAGGCCGACGGTGTCCTGGTCGGGGACGCTGGCTATGGGTACCTGGCGGGCACCGCGCCGGGGCAGACCGCCCGCGGTGCGCGCCACCGGCTCGGGCCGGGCGGCGGGAGCGCCGGGCTGCTCGACAACGGGCTGGACCTCGTTCACCGGTGCCGTCTCCTCCTCGGTCCACAGCTCCTCGGGCAGCAGCACGACCGCACGCACACCGCCGTAGCGGGAGACACCGGTCACGTCCACCCGGAACCCGTACTGCTGGGACAGCAGGCCGATCACCGGGAAGCCGAACTTCGGCTGGTTGCCCAGCTGGGACAGCCGGGGGCGGTACTGGCCGGAGAGCAGGGCGGTGGCCTTCTGCCGCTCCTCGTCGTTCATGCCGACGCCCGCGTCGTCGATCACGATGCAGAGGTTCTTCTGCACCCGCTGGAACGTCACCTCGATGGGCGAGCCCTGCTGGGAGAAGCTGGCAGCATTGTCGAGCAGCTCGGCGACGGCGAGGGCGACCGGCGAGACCGCCGACGCCTTCAGCGCGAAGCCGGTCTGCTGCATGATCTCCACGCGGCGGAAGTTGCGGATCTGGCCCTGGGCGCTGCGCACCACGTCGTAGACGCTGGCGGCGCGGCTGCGGCGGCCCAGCGGGGCGCCGCACATCACGGCGATGCCCTGCGCCTTGCGGGCCATCTGCGCGTTGGCGTGGCCGACCTCGAGGAGGTCGCCGAGGACGGAGTGGCCGCCGTACTTGCGCTGGATCTCCTCCAGCAGCGCCAGCTGTTCGGCGGCGAGGCTCTGCAGGAAGCGCGCGGAGCCCTTGAGCACGGCCTTGGTGCTGTCCTCCGCCGCCTCCTCGGCTTCCTGGATGGTCTTGGCGTGGTCGGTCCGGTGCTGGTGGAGCTCTGCTCGTAAAGTGGCGAGCCGGCCGTCGGCCTCGCTCAGTCGCTGGGTCAGTGCGGCTTCGGACCTGTCCTTGTTCGCCGCGATGGCCTTGGCGCGACGACTGAGGACCACGGTCGCGGCGACGCCGAGCGCCGCCACGACAACCAGGCACCAGACAAGTGCGTCTCGAATCATGGAAACCTTTCCTGGCGGTTAGCCTGCGGCCGTTGGCGGAAGTGCACCGCACCACCGGTGTGGGACAACCGGTCGCGAACGGGTCGGGCAGGTCACGCGGAGGACCGGACCGAAACCGTTTTCTGCGGTGCCTGAGCCGAGGGGACCAAGGTCACAGACGCGGGGATGCTATCACCCGCTTAGGGGAACCTTTGCCACACCGAGGCAGGTCAACAACCCTGCTCACCGCCCGGGTTGCGGTGGTTACGCGCTGCTGCTCCGACAATTCCGGATAGCGGTCCGGCAGTTGCTCGCGGGCGGTGTCAAGGGGGTGTCAGAGCGGCGTCAGGAGGGCGCGAAGGAGCCGTCGGATCAACCGATCTGACGGGCGAACACCTCGTACGCGGGGGTGTCGAAGAGCACGAAGCGGATCTCCTCGACGGCCGTCTCCACGGAGCGGACGGTCTCCAGGGCGATCCGGGCGGCGTCGGCCATGGGCCAGCGGTAGACGCCGGTGGAGATGGCCGGAAACGCCAGGGTGCGGGCGCCGAGCGCGTCGGCGATGCCCAGGGACGCGCGGTAGCAGGAGGCGAGCAGCTCGGAGCGGTCCTCGTCCTCGCTGAAAACCGGTCCGACGGTATGGATCACCCAGCGGGCGTCGAGCCGTCCCGCGGTGGTCGCGACGGCCTGTCCGGTCGGCAGTCCCCGGCCGTAGCGCGCGGCGCGCAGGGCGCGGCACTCGGCGAGGATCTCGGGGCCGCCGCGGCGGTGGATGGCGCCGTCGACGCCGCCCCCGCCGAGCAGTGAGGAGTTGGCCGCGTTGACGATCGCGTCGGCGCTCTGGTGGGTGATGTCGCCCTGGACGAGCAGGATGCCGGTCATGTCTGCCTCACTCTCCGCCGGAGGTCATGTCTGCCGCAGCCTTCGCCAGACGGCCTTCGCCGCGTTGTGTCCGGACATGCCGTGGACGCCCGGTCCCGGCGGGGTGGCCGAGGAGCAGAGGAAGACGGCCGGGTGGGGGGTGTGGTACGGGAACAGGGTCGGCCGGGGCCGCAGCAGCAGCTGGAGCCCGGAGGCGGCGCCGCAGGCGATGTCGCCGCCCACGTAGTTGGCGTTGCGGGCGGCCATCTCGGCGGGACCGGCGACGGCGCGAGCGAGGACGCGGTCGCGGAAGCCGGGGGCGAAGCGCTCCAGTTGGCGCTCCATGGCGTCGGTGAGATCGCCTGACCAGCCGTTGGGCACATGGCCGTACGCCCAGAAGACGTGTTTTCCGGCGGGGGCGCGGCCGGGGTCGGCCACGCTGGGCTGCACGGTGATCATGAAGGGCTTCTCGGGGGCGCGGCCCTCCCGGGAGGCGGCCCGCAGGGCGGTGTCGATCTCGGCCCGGCTCGCGCCGATCTGGACGGTGCCGGCGACGCGGGCCTCGGGGGCGGTCCAGGGCACCGGCCCGTCCAGCGCGTAGTCGATCTTGAAGACGCTGGGGCCGTAGCGGTAGCGGTCGTAGTGGGCGCCGAAACCGGCGATGCGGGCGAGGGCGGCGGGCGAGGTGTCGAAGACGTAGGCGCGCGCGGGCGGCAGGTCGTCCAGGCGTTTGACCTGGTAGTCGGTGTGTACGGCGCCACCGAGGTCGAGGAGGTAGGCGGCCAGCGCGTCCGAGATGGCCTGGGAGCCGCCGCGGGCCACCGGCCAGCCGCGGGCGTGCGCGGCGAGCGCGAAGACCAGGCCGATGGCACCGGTGGCGAGCCCGTCCAGCGGGGCCATCACATGGGCGACCAGCCCGGCGAACAGGGTCTTGACCCGCTCGTCCTTGAAGCGGCGCAGCAGCCAGGTGGACGGCGGCAGCCCGGCCAGTCCGAAGCGGGCCAGGGTGCGGGGGTCGCGGGGCAGCGCGGTCAGCGGCAGGGACATGAAGTCCCCTACGAGCGTGTCCCAGTGGGCGAGCAGCGGCTCGACCAGTCGTCGGTACGGGCCCGCGTCGCGCGGTCCGAAGGAGGCGGCGGTCTCGGCGACCGAGCGGGAGAGCACGGCCGCGGTGCCGTCGGGGAAGGGGTGGGCCATGGGCAGCTGGGCGTGCAGCCATTCGAGGCCGTAGCGCTCCAGGGGCAGGGCGCGGAAGGCGGGCGAGTTGATGCCCAGGGGGTGGGCGGCCGAGCACGGGTCGTGCCGGAAGCCGGGCAGCGTCAGCTCCTCGGTGCGGGCGCCGCCGCCCACGGTGGAGCACGCCTCGAACAGGGCCACGGAGAAGCCCCGCCGGGCCAGTTCCACCGCGGCGGTCAGTCCGTTCGGACCCGCACCCACCACGACCGCATCGAGCATCGACGGCACCTTCGGACCCCTTCGTCAGCCGATGGCCACTCGGGGTCAGGATATGCCGGGGCACCGACAGCGGGGGGCCGGGCGGCAAGCGGGCGGCCGCGGGACCTGGCTGAGCCGCATGGTCAGCGCCCCACCGCGTACCCCTGCATCCCCCGCGGGTTCGCCGCCGCCGACAGAATGCCCGTCTCCGGGTCGCGGGCGACCGCGCACAGCCGGCCCTCGGACCAGGCGGGGCCGAGGGTGAGGTCATGGCCGCGGCGGCGCAGCCCGGCCACCACCGCGTCCGGCGTCCGGGACTCGACGGTCAGCGCGCCGGGGCGGTGGCCGCGCGGGTAGAAGGAGCTGGGGAAGGCGTCGTTGTGCCAGTTCGGGGCGTCGACGGCGCCCTGGAGGTCGAGGCCGCCGCGGACCGGGGCGCGCAGGGCGACGGCGAGGAAGAAGTGCGGCTGCCACTGGTCCTGCTGATCGCCGCCGGGCGTGCCGAACGCCATGACCGGGACGCCGTCGCGCAGCGCGAGCGAGGGGGTGAGGGTGGTGCGGGGGCGGCGGCCGGGGGTGAGGGTGTTCGGCAGGCCCTCCTCCAGCCAGGCCATCTGGAGCCGAGTGCCGAGCGGGAAGCCCAGCTCGGGCACGACGGGGTTGGACTGGAGCCAGCCGCCGCTGGGCGTGGCCGCGATCATGTTGCCCCAGCGGTCGACCACGTCCAGGTGGCAGGTGTCGCCCCGGGTGCTCCCGTCGCCGGACAGCCGCGCGAGTGTCGGCTCCCCCACACCCATCGGGTCGAACCCCTCCTCCGTGAGCGGCGCGGAGGTGCGGGCGAGGTCGGGCAGCCGGGGGGTGCGGCCGCCGGGGGCGCCGGGGCGCAGTTCGTACGACGCCTCGCTCCCGATCAGCGCGCGCCGCCCGGCGTTGTACTCGTCCGACAGCAGCTCGGCGAGCGGCACCTCGGCGGCGTCGCCGTACCAGGCCTCCCGGTCGGCCATGGCCAACTTGCAGCCCTCGACGAGGAGATGGACGTAGTCGGCGCTGCCGTACTCGGGCAGTTCCGGTGGCAGCAGGGCGAGTTGCTGGAGGAAGGCGGGGCCCTGGCTCCAGGGTCCCGCCTTGCACACGGTCCAGCCGTTCCAGTCGTAGGACACCGGATCCTCGTACGTCGCGGACCAGTTGGCGAGGTCGGCCGCGTCGAGCAGGCCGGTGTGCCGTTCGCCGCTGGTGTCCAGGGTGGGGCGCCGGGACTGCCGCAGCAGGGCCTCGGCGATGAAGCCGCCGCGCCACACCTCCCGGGCCGCGTCGATGCGGGCCTCCCGGTTACCGGCCCGCGCGGTCTCGGCGAGCAGCCGCCGCCAGGTGGCGGCGAGGGCGGGGTTGCGCAGCGGCACCCCGGGGCGGGGCGGGCGGCCGCCCGGCAGATACAGCTGTGCCGAGGACGTCCACTCCGTCTCGAACAGCGCCCGTACGCCGTCGACGGTCGCGCCGATGTTCTCCACCGGCGGGTGGCCGTGCTCCGCGTAGCCGATGGCGTATTTCAGTACGTCGTCGAGGGATTTGGTGCCGTGGTCGCGCAGGAGCAGCAGCCAGGCGTCGAAGGCGCCGGGCACGGCGGCGGCGAGGGGGCCGGTGCCGGGGACGAGGTCCAGGCCGAGGTCCCGGTAGCGCGCGGCGCCGGCGGCGGCCGGGGCCACGCCCTGTCCGCACAGCACCCGGACCGCGCCGCCGGCCGGGGCGAGCAGGATCGGCACCTCCCCGGCCGGGCCGTTCAGATGCGGCTCCACGACATGCAGGACGAAGGCGCCCGCCACGGCCGCGTCGAAGGCGTTGCCGCCGTCCTCCAGCACGGCCATCGCGGACTGGGCGGCCAGCCAGTGGGTGGCGGAGGCCATGCCGAAGGTGCCTTGCAGGGTGGGCCGGGTGGTGAAGTGCACGTCTCACCTCGCGCGAGTGTGGGCCGGTTCCGGTCGGTCGCCCGACCGGCCGCCAGGCTACCGAGGGCTTCGCTCCCCGTCCGCATTCTGCCGAACTCCCAGATGGCGCAGGGCCGATGCGGCCGCTCCCGCCCCGCACATGCCGTGCGCGCCGGGGCCCGGTGGGGTGGCGGCGGAGCAGCAGAAGACGCCGGGCAGGCCGGTGGAGTAGGGGTCGAGGGCGGGGCGGGGGCCGAGGACCAGCTGGGGCGCGGTCTTGGCGCCGGTGAGGATGTCGCCGCCCGCGAAGTTGGCGTTGTCGGCGGCGAATCGGGCGGGTGTGGTGGTGCGCAGGCCGAGGACGCGGTCCCGGGTGCCGGGGGCGAAGCGTTCGAGCTGGGCGAGTACGGCTTCGGTGGCGTCGCCGTCGTAGCCGTACGGGACATGCGCGTAGGCCCAGACCGGGTGGACGTCGCCCGCGGAGCGGCCGGGGTCGGCCAGGTACTGCTGGCCGACCAGGACGAAGGGGCGCTCCGGCATCCGCCCCCGGTTCACGTCCCTTTCCGCGCGGGCGATCTCGGCGAGGGTGCCGCCGAGGTGGACGGTGCCGGCCCGGCGGGCGTCCGCGTTCGTCCAGGGCACGCCGCCCGCCACCGCGAGGTCGACCTTGAAGGCGCCGGGGCCCCGGCAAAAGCGCAGGTAGGCGTCGCGGACCCGGGTGGGCAGCCGGTCGGCGTAGACGCGGGCGATCTGGGCGGGGTCGAGGGCGAGGAGGGTGACGTCGGCGGGCGGCAGCTGGGAGTGGTGGGTGACGCGGACGCCGGTGTGGATCCGGCCGCCGTGGGCGCGCAGCGCGTCGGCGAGGCTCCGGGCGATGGCCCCCGAGCCGCCCTCGGCGACGGCCCATCCGGCGGCGTGCCCGGCGACGAGGATGCCGAGGCCGATCGCCGAGCCGAGCGGACGGTCCAGCGGCCGGAAGGAGTGCGCCGCGACGCCCGCCCACAGCGCCCGGGCCCGCTCGGTCGCGAACAGCCGGGCGAGGAGGGTGGGCGGGAGCGTGGTGGGCAGCCCGAACCGGGCGAGCAGCAGGGGGTGGCCGGGGACGCGCAGCAGGGGGCGCAGCACATCGTCGCCGAGGGCGTCCCAGTGCCGTACCGAGGGCGCGAGGAGCCGGCGGTAGCGGGGGCCGTCGGGGCCGAGCAGGCGGGCGGTGTCCTCGACGGAGCGCAGCAGGACGCCCGCGGTGCCGTCGTCCAGGGGGTGCGCGCAGTCGATCTCGGGCAGCCGCCAGCGCAGTCCGTGCCGGGCCAGGTCGAGGGCCCGGTGCGCGGGTGAGGTGACGGCCATGGGGTGGACGGCCGAGCAGTGGTCGTGCAGCAGTCCGGGCAGGATGGCCTCCTCGGTGCGGGTGCCGCCGCCGATCTCGTCGGCGGCCTCCAGGAGGGTGACGTCGAGTCCGGCGCGCGCGAGGAGGGCGGCGGCGGTGAGCCCGTTGGGCCCGCCGCCGACGACGAGGGCGGTGCTCATGCGGTGGTGTCCTGGGCGGCCGGGTGCGGCGGGTGGACGCGTCGCACGTCGTACACGGGATAGTCGGGGCCGTCGGTGGGCCAGGGCTGGCGGGTCAGCATGTCCCGCACTCTGACATGGCCGCTCTCCAGGAGGCCGAGCGCCGCGTCGTGCACCTCGTACGCCTGGGTCCCCCGGTGGATGGGCTGGCCCTCCAGGCAGATCACGCGCACCTCGCCGGGTGCGAAGGCGCAGCGTTCCTGGACGGCGGCGAGCAGCTGGTCGTCGTGGAGGTGGCCCTCGCCGAAGTTCCAGCCGAGGGCGAAGCCGGCGATCAGTTCGCCGTCCACCACCGTGGTGTCCGGCTCGCCCCAGGTGACGCGGTCGATCAGGCCGTTGTGGGCGCGGCCGTGGGAGTGCAGGGAGCGCCAGCCGTGCATCTTCTGGGAGAGCAGCAGGGCGGTCTCCTCGTCGTAGAGGGCCGCCAGCTGCCCGGTGGGCAGTCGGCACGCGGTGCTCAGCCCGGCCTCCAGGCGGTCCAGGGCGTCCCCGGTGAACAGCCAGGCGCTGGTGGCCCAGTTGCCCGCGTAGTAGCGCATGGCGGGCAGGAACGACACCAGGTCGGGCCGTACGTTGCCGAGCGCGGGCAGCAGCAGGAGGCTCGGCAGGACCACCACGAGCAGCCAGGGCGAGTGCAGCTGCCGGACGCTGACGTCGGCGTGGGCGCCGAAGAGGTAGCAGAGCGAGAAGACGAAGAAGATGTTCCACTCCAGCGGCACGCCCATCGGCACGGTGGAGAGGATGTGGAGGTGGAAGACGGCCATATAGCCGAGGGCCGCCCAGGTCCAGAAGCCGCCGTGGCCGAGGAAGACCAGGTACAGCGGGACGGCGTACTCGGTCAGGGTGCCGATGTGGGCGAGGTAGAACGGCAGCTTCGAGGGGCGCAGGTCGTGCGGGTGGTCGCGGAAGAACAGCCGTTTCACGCGGCGGCCCGGGATCAGCGGGGCGTTGCTCATCATCGTGGCGACCACGAACGGGAAGTGGTGGTTGAGCTTGGAGGTGGCCGCGCCCCACCACAGGGCCAGCATGACCAGCTCGTAGCCGATGAACTGGTCCTGGTAGGGGAAGAAGAACAGCAGCAGCGACAGCCCGTACTGCTCGCCGCGCGCGGCGAGGAAGACGGTCTTGTCCCGCAGGCCCAGCAGCGCGAGGGCGGCGATGAGCGGCAGCGCGGCGCGGGCGTCGAGCAGTCCGGCGGGGCCGTGGGGGCCGGTTCCGGGGCGGCTCAGCAGCCAGCAGGACGACAGCAGGACGACGGCGTACAGGGCGACGTCGAGTGCGGTACGACGGCTGCCCCGGGTGAGCGGCACCCGCTCCGGCCACGGGGGCAGCCGGATCGTGCCGGGGCGCAGCCAGTACAGCACCGACCCGATGGGCGGGTTGAAGCGGGAGGTCAGCGGGCCGGAGCCGCAGCCGAGGCCCACCACCTCCCACAGCAGGGTGAAGACGATCAGCTTCTGGTAGACGATCGGCTCCGACCACCAGGACGCGATGTCGGCAAATCCCCCGAGGCCGGGCGTCAGAGAGATCACATACGCCGAACCGCCCACGTACAGCAGACACTTGACGACGTAGAACAGGTACACGGCGTACGGCGTGCCGAAGCCGTACTCGACCCAGTGCCGGGTGAGCACCTTCAGGCGCTCGGGGCGCGGCAGCGCGAGGTAGGACTCGGCGTCGACGGACGGGAGCCGGGGGTTCATGAAGCCCATGAGGATCACACCCTGGTGTCTCGGAGGGGTGGTGGCTCAGCCGGCGGGGGTGAGTGCCCTGCGGCGCAGCGCGGGCTTGTCGGTCTTGCCGACGGGGTTCCTCGGGAGTTCGGGCAGCACGAGGATCTCCACGGGACACTTGTACGGCGCGAGGCGCTCGGCGGCGAACGCGGCCATGTCCGACGGGAGTTCGCCGGAGCCGTCGCGCAACACGACGAAGGCGAGCGGGACTTCGCCGAGGACGGGATCGGGACGGCCCACGACGGCGGCCTCGCGAACGGCGGGATGCCCGTGCAGCACGGTCTCGATCTCCTTGGGATAGACGTTCTCGCCGCCCCGGATGATCATGTCCTTGACCCGGTCGACCAGGACGAGATAGCCGTCCTCGTCCAGCCGCCCGAGGTCACCGGTGTGCAGCCGTCCGCCGCGCAGCGCCTTCGCGGTCTCCTGCGGGCGGCCGAGGTAGCCGCGCATCACGGTGGGCCCGGCGACGACGACCTCGCCGATGCCGCCGTCGGTGACGGTCCGGCCCCGCTCGTCCACGATGGAGACGGTCTGCCCGGGCAGTGGGAGCCCGACCGTGCCGGGCTTGCGGGGGCCGTCCAGCGGGTTGGACGTCGAGGCGCAGGTCGCCTCCGACAGGCCGTACCCCTCGACGAGCCGGAACCCGAACCGCTGCTCCACCGCGGCGATGAGCCCCGGCGGCATGGGGGCGGCGCCGCAGACGGCGAAGCGGAGCGAGGAGGTGTCCGGCCGTACCTCGGGCGGCAGGTCGGCCAGCATCGCGTAGATCGCCGGGACGCCGGAGAAGAAGGTGGGGCGGGCCCGCTCCAGGGCCCCGAAGAAGCCCTTGGCGCTGAAGCGGCCGACGAGGGTGGCCCGTCCCCCGGCCCGCAGCGGGGACAGCACGCTCACGACGATGCCGTTGACATGGAACAGCGGCAGGATCAGCAGGCTGTGATCGGCCGGGGTGAGCCGCATCGTCTCGATCATCGCCTCGGTCATGGCGTCGATGTTGCGGTGCAGGAGCTCGACGCCCTTGGGACGGCCGGTGGTTCCGCTGGTGTAGATGACGAGCGCGAGGGCGTCGCCGTCGGCGGGCGGTATGGGCAATGGGGCGAAGTCAGGTGCCGGAGCTGCCAGTTCGGGCAGGGTGAGCGGGGTCGTGGCGGCGGGGAGCCCGTCCGGTGCCTCCTCCGTCACGACGACCCGGGCGCGGCAGTCGTCGAGCTGGTACGCGGTCTCGGTCGCGGTCAGCGCGGGGTTGACCGGGGTGAGCGCGGCGCCGAGGCGCCAGGCGGCGAAGAGGGTCGCGACCAGCTCGACGCGGTTGGTGAGCTTGACCGCCACGATGTCGCCGGGGCGCACCCCGCGGTGGGCGAGATGGCGGGCGTAGCGGTCGACCAGGTCGGCGAAGCCGGCGTTCGACAGGGTGCCGTGGGTGTCGTCGGTGAGGGCCGGCGCGTTCGGGGCTTGTTCGCGGCGCACAGCGGGCAGGCGGCTCAGGTTCATGCGGGAAGGCACCTCTGGTTCGGGTGACGGGCAATTGGACGTGACCGTAGAGCGTTTCGGCACCGGGCGGCCACGGCCGCGGGGCACAAGGCGGGCGGCGGCTTTCGTGCCGCGCGCACGAACGCCGGGATCCGGCCACCCCGTAGGGTGCGGCCATGGAGGCACAGCGGGCGTTGGTACGTCAGGTCGGCGACCGGGTCAGGGAGTCCCAGGAGGCCCTGGTCGAGGGGCTGGTCCAGGACATTCGCGCGCAGATCGGCGCGCTCGACCAGGAGGCCGCCGCGCGCTCCCTGCTGGAGGCGAGCATCACGGAGAACGTGGTGGCCGCGATCAACTTCCTGCGGCAGGGCATCGATCCGGATCAGCTGGAGGCGCCGACGGCCGCGCTGACCTACGCCCGGGTCCTCGCCCAGCGCGATGTGCCCCAGTCCGCGCTCATCCGCGCCTACCGCATCGGCCATCAGCGCTTCCTCGACCACACCTTCGCCCTGCTCGACGATCTGCCGGCCGCGGACCGGGTGCCGGTCTGTGTCGAACTGGTGCGGCTGTCGGGCCAGTTCATCGACCTGATCTGTGAGCAGGTCGGCCGCACCTATGAGCGGGAGCGCGACCGGTGGGTGGCCAGCCGCAGCGGGGTGCGCCAGCAGTGGGTGACCGATCTGCTCGGCGGGGGTCCGGTCGACCGGGCCGCCGCCGAACGGGCGTTGCGGTATCCGCTGGACGCGGTGCACCTCGCCTGCACGCTGTGGCCGGCCGCCCGGATGACCTCCTTCGACCTCGTGGCCGCGGTGGACGACGTACGCGCCCATGCGGTGTCGGTGCTGCGGGCCCGGGCCGCGCTGGTGGTGCCGACCGACGAGTACGAGGCACGGCTGTGGCTGGCGCTGCCGGAACCGCCCAACGCGTGTGCTTCCCCTTCGAGTTCGGCTTCGGTGCCTGCGTACCTCAGTGCCCCGGAGGGCAGTCCGCTGCACGCCGCCTTCGGTCGTCCGGGGGCCGGTCTGGGCGGCTTCCGGACGTCCGCGCGGCAGGCCGCACGGATCAGGGAGATCCTGGGCACGCGGCTCGGTTCCGGCGCCGCCGCGGCCCCGCTGTGGGTGCACTACGACCAGGCGGCACCCGTCGCCCTCATGGCCGGGGACCTGCCCGCCGTCCGCGACTTCGTGGCGAGCACCCTGGGCGCCCTGGCGGCGGCCGGTGCCCGCGAGGCCGTACTGCGCGACACCCTGCGGGTCTTCCTCGACCGCCACCGGGGCCACGCGGCCACGGCCCGGGCGATGAGCCTGCACCGCAACTCCGTCCAGTACCGCGTGCACCGGGCCACGGCCCTGCTCCCCCACGGCGAGCGCGACCTCGCGGACGACTTCAATGTCCGCGCCGCGCTGCTCGCCGTGCACTGGCTGGGCGACGCGGTCCTGGCGACCGGGCCCTGAGGGCGCCGGGCGGCCCGGTGCACCGTGACCGGGAGGCGGCTCGTGGGTCGAACGCACACGAAACGGCTGGTATTACTGGGGCATGCAGGAAGAGACCGCACGCTCCGCGATCGACACATTCATCTCCGCGTTCAACGCCTCGGACGACAGCTATGTGACCGCCCTTCTCTCCCAGGCCCTGACCTCGGACGTGGTCTTCTGGGGGCCGTTGGGTCGCAGCGAAGGGATCGCGGCGGTCGAGCGGTTCGTGCTGGACATCCGGCACCACCCGGCGGGGACCGGCACGATGGTGCGCTGCTCGGCGGTGGACATGCCCGACGAATGGGCCCGGTACCAGTGGGTCTTCACCACGCCCGACGGCGGCCCCCGGCTGGCGGGAACGGACGTCGTCCATCTGCGGCGGAGCCTCATCGACCAGGTCATCGTCTTCGCGGGAGAGATCGAGCCGATGTCCTCCTGAGTCATTCCTCGTGCTTCGGCCTAGTCGGTGACGTGGCGGGTGATCAGGTTCAGCAGGCGCAGCACCGTGGCGTCGGCGGTGGGGCGGCGGATCGCGACCACGACGGTTTCCAGCAGGGGCGATTCGTCGCGCAGCGGGACGAAGGCGAGGCCCGGGACGGGGAAGTCGCGCAGCCGGTCCGGGAGCAGGCTGACGCACAGGCCGGAGGCGACGTAGCTGTACAGGCCCGTGAGGTCGTCGGCCTCGGCGCGGGCGCGCGGGATGAACCCGGCGTCATGGCAGGCGAGTCGGACCTGCTGGGCCAGGGCGGGAAGGGCGCCGGGGGCGGGCAGCACGAAGTCCTCGTCGCGCAGATCGGCCAGGTCGATGGCGTCGGCGCCGGCCAGCCGGTGGTCGTGGGGCAGCGCGGCGGCGATGCGCTCCACCGCGAACGCCTCGCTGACGATCTCGGCGGACAGATTCGAGGGGTCGCGCAGGAACCCGAGGTCCAGGGCGCCGGAGCGGACCATCTCGGCGACTCCGGCGGGGGTGTCCTGGTGCAGATGGACGCGCAGGCCCGGCAGTTCCTCGGCGGCGGCGCGCAGCAGCGCGGGCAGGTAGTGGTGGCTGAGGACGGTCACGTAGCCGACCCGGACATCGCCCTCCAGGCCGCTCGCGACCCGTCGTACCCGCTCGATCACGGCGGACTGGGCGTCCAGCAGCCGCCGCGCGTCCACGGCGAACACCTCGCCCGCCGGGGTGAGGGAGACCCCACCGGCCCCCCGCTCGAACAGCCGCACCCCGAGGCCCCGTTCCAGCCGCTGGATCGACTGGCTCAGCGGCGGCTGGCTCATGTGCAGACGTTCGGCGGCGCGGCCGAAGTGCTCCTCCTCGGCGACCACCAGGAACTGCTCCAGCAGCCGCTTGGTGAGGTTGATATCTTCGTTCATATTGGCCACAGGATGACCATATACGGGGCAGACATGGCCCGCACGGCGGGGCACGGCGGTCCCCGCCGGAGCGCTCCGGCGGGGACCGCCGTGGTTCACAGGCCCACGTCGCGGCGGCGGATGTCCTCCAGGGACTCCCGGCGGACCAGCAGCCGGGCGCGGCCGTCGCGTACGGCGACCACGGGCGGGCGGCCGACCAGGTTGTAGCCGGAGGCCATGGAGAGGTGGTAGGCACCGGCGACGGGTACGGCGAGGAGGTCGCCGGGGCGGATGTCGGAGGGCAGTTCGGCGTCGGCGGCGAGCACATCGCCCGCCTCGCAGTGCCGGCCCACGACGGTCGTGCGGACCGGGTCGGCGGCGCTGTGCCGGCCGATCAGCCGGGGCGCGTACCGCACGCCGTACAGGGCGGGGCGCGGGTTGTCGCTCATGCCGCCGTCCACGGCCACGAAGACGTGTTCGCCGGTGTGTTTGACCGACAGCACCCGGTAGAGCGCGATTCCGGCGGGGCCCGCGATCGCCCGGCCCGGTTCGATGATCAGGCGGGGCACCGGCAGCCCGGCCGAGGCGCAGGCGTCGGCGAGTTCGGCGCGCACCTTGCGGGCCAGCGAGGTGAGGTCCAGGGCCTCCTCGCCGGGCCGGTAGGCGATGCCGTGGCCGCCGCCGAGGTCCAGTTCGGGCAGCACCACGCCGTACTGCCCGAACAGCCGGGCCATCAGTCCGACCATCCGGCGCACCGCGGTCAGATACGGCTTGACGCCGGTGATCTGGGAGCCCAAGTGGCAGTGCAGGCCGGTGAGTTCGAGGTTGGGCTGGTCGAGGATGCGGGTGAGGGCGTGCAGGGCGTAGCCGTCGCGGATGGAGAGGCCGAACTTCTGGTCCTCGGTGCCGGTGCGGATCTTGTCGTGGCCGCCCGCACTGATGCCGGGGACGACGCGCACCATCACCTTCTGCCGGCCGTCGGGCCCGACGGCGGCGGCCAAGCGGGCGATCTCCGAGGGGCTGTCGATGACGACGCGCCCGACGCCCAGGCGCAGCGCGGCCTCCAGGTCGCGGGGGGTCTTGGCGTTGCCGTGCAGCACGATCCGCTCGGGCGGGAAGCCGGTGGTGACGGCGAGTTCGAGTTCACCGGCGGAGCAGACGTCGAGCCCGAGGCCCTCCTCCTCCATCCAGCGGGCCATGGCCCGGCACAGGAACGCCTTGGCGGCGTACAGGACTTCGGCGTCGGGGAAGGCATCGCGGTAGGTACGGCAGCGGTCGCGCACCTCGGCCTCGTCCAGGACGTAGCCGGGGGTGCCGAAGCGTTCGGCCACCTCGGCGAGCGGTACGCCGCCCACCGCGAGGTCGCCCGCGCGGGGTTCGGTGGTGGAGGCGGGCCAGACCGACAACGCGTCGGTGGTCGTGGGCAGTTCGTGGACCGTGGTCATCTCGGCGTTCCTCTTTCGGGCGTTCCGGCGTCGGGCGTTGCGTCCTCGGGCGGTGCGTCGTCTCGATGAGACCGGGCTCAAAAGGCCGGGCTCAGGCGATCCGGGCGGTCCGCGGGGCGCGGGCGGCGGCCGGTGCGGGCCGGGGCACCGGAGCGGGCGCGGGGGCGGTGAACTGCGGGTCCACCGTGAGGGCGGTGATGCCGAGCGGTGCGGTCAGGGTGCGCAGTTCGGCCCGCGCGAGGCGGATGAAGGCGTGGCCGGAGCCGAGGGTGGCGGTGAGCCGGCGTACGGAGGTGAAGCCGACGGCGGTGCGCTCGCCGAGCGGGGTACGGAAGAGCCGTACCGCGTACCCGGAGGGTCCCGGCCGGACCGGGACGTACAGGGATCCGGCCGGGAAGGGTTCGGGGGGCTCGGGGTCGTCGCCGTGGCGGAGTTCTGTCATGAGGTGCCTCCCGTGAGGCAGGGAGCGTGGAGTCTGGGAGACCCCGGACGCGGGGAGGCGGTCCGGGGTTCGCTGTCGACGGTATGCCCGTGCCACCCGGTTGCCGGACCCTTGTTGACGTGACACTGACGGGGATCGGGACGGCTTTGACGGGTTGCTGATGTCCTGCCCGGCGGGCCGCGAAGGGGGCGTCAGCGGAGCGCCAAGAAAGGGCGTACGCCCTGTTCCGGGGCCTGGAACGCGGGTGTGATGGAGGGGATCCCCGAGAACCGCAGAAGGTGGCAGCGATGTCCGAGTACCAGGAGTCGACGGCGGCGCGTGTGCTGATGGGGGTCAGCGGCTCGCCGGGCAGCCTCGCGGCGCTCGGGCGGGCCGCCGTCGAGGCCCGGCTGCGCGGGGCGGAGCTGTGGCCGGTGACGGCCTGGGAGCCGCCCGAGGGGGATCTCGCCGCGCGCCGCTTCCCCGCCTCGGCCACGCTGGTCCCGCAGTGGGAACGGCTGGCCCGGGAACGGCTCCTCGACGCGCTGCGCGCCGTGTTCGGCGACGCGTCGACCGGGCTGCCCGGCGGTGCGCTCGTCGCCCGAGGCGCCCCCGGGCCCGCGCTGGTGCGGCTCGCCGGGCGCGACACCGACCTCCTCGTGATCGGCACCGGCGGCCGCGGCCGGCTGCGCCGCGCCCTGTGGCCCTCGGTGAGCCGGCACTGCCTCGCCCACGCCACCTGCCCGGTCCTCGCGGTCCCGCCTTCCCCCCTGCACGCCGCGCTGTCACAGGCCCACCGCCGCAACACGTTGCGACTGCGCCTCGACAGCGGCGACGTGGAGCGGGAGTTGGGGGTTGTGCCGCCGGGGATTTGAGCGGGGGCGGGGGTCTGAGCGGTCCGGAGGGGGAACCGGCGGCCTCGGGTTGAGCCGCACTGGGTCTGGGTCTGGGTTGTCCGGGGGCTGAACTCCGAGGCCCGCCCCGCCCGATGGCCCTGAGCCGACACCGGCTGCCGCTCGGAGTCCGCGTCAGCCGCAGTCCCCGTCACCCCTCGAAGCGATACCCCATTCCCGGCTCCGTGATCAGATAGCGGGGATGGGCGGGGTCGGTCTCCAGTTTGCGGCGGAGTTGGGCCATGTAGACCCGCAGGTAGTTGGTCTTGGCGGCCTGGGTGACGCCCCAGACCTCGCGCAGCAGATGCCGTTGGGTGATCAGCCGGCCGGGGTTGGTCACCAGGATCTCCAGCAGATGCCACTCCGTCGGGGTGAGGCGCACGTCCCTGCCGTCGCGCAGTACCTTCTTGGCGAGCAGATCGATGCTGAAGTGGGCCGTCTCCACCAGGACCGGTTCCGGCGCGGCCGGGGTGTCCTCGGTGCGGCGGACCGCGGCGCGCAGCCGGGCCAGCAGTTCGTCCATGCTGAACGGCTTGGTGACGTAGTCGTCCGCGCCCGCGTCGAGCGCCGCGACCTTCTCGCCGGACGCCTGCCGGGCGGACAGCACGATGACCGGCGTCCGGGTCCAGCCGCGCAGCGCCCTGAGGACGTCGACGCCGTCCATGTCGGGCAGCCCGAGGTCCAGCAGGACCACATCGGGTCTGCGCGCGGCGGCGAGGCGCAGGGCGGTGGCTCCGTCGGGGGCGGCGTCGACGCCGTAGCGGCGGGCCCGCAGGTTGATGACGAGGGCCCGTACGAGCTGCGGGTCGTCCTCGACCACGAGCACCCGGGTCATGGGGGTCACTCTCCTGTCCGTAGGGCGTAGGGCGGATCACGTAAGGCGGATGACGTAGGGCGGGTGGCGAGGGCGGATGGCGTAGAGGGAGCCGGCGCACCGGGGATTGCTCCCGGGGCGCCGGCTCCCCTGTGCCGGGTGGGGCCGGGCCCTCACCGACCCGCGGCGAGGTCCCGCAGCGCGATGTTGAGTTCGAGGACGTTGACCTGCGGCTCGCCCACGAAGCCGAGGCCGCGGCCCTGGGTGTGCTCCTTCACCAGCCGCTCGACCCGCGCGACGGACAGGCCGTTGCGCTCGGCGACC
Organism: Streptomyces sp. NPDC093018; assembly: GCF_040684035.1. Lineage (NCBI taxonomy): Bacteria > Bacillati > Actinomycetota > Actinomycetes > Kitasatosporales > Streptomycetaceae > Streptomyces > Streptomyces sp. NPDC093018. The sequence continues at coordinate 214,918 of NZ_JBFBFF010000013.1, read as the reverse complement.
CGGTGCACCTGGAGCTCGGCGTACGCCGGGGAGATGGCCGGGTCGAGGCCGGAGCCGGAGGAGGTGACCGCGTCGGCCGGGACCTGGGCGGGCCGCACGGTGTAGCCGGGCACGGAGTTGTCCTTGACGACCTTCGCGCGGGCGTCCTCGACGGCCTTGACCAGCTTGGGGTTGTCGGCCGCCAGGTTGGTCGCTCCGGAGAGGATCAGCTTGTACCGGGTGTTGAGGGAGTTGGCGCCGAGTCCTGCGGCGGGCCGGGGCTGGAAGTACTTGAGGGTGTAGCCCTGTTGGCCGATGAGGGAGGAACCGACGACCTTGCCGTGCGAGGTGATCTCGGAGCCGTTCGCCCTGCCGGGGAACAGCGCCTGGGCGACACCGGTGACGGCCAGCGGGTAGAGGACGCCGGTCACCACGGTCAGCACCAGCAGGGCCCGCAGGCCCGCCCAGAGCAACCGGGCGGTGTTCGTGACGGAGTTGTTCATGGCGATCAGCCGATTCCGGGGATGAGGGAGATGAGCAGGTCGATGAGCTTGATCCCGATGAAGGGGGCGATCAGGCCGCCGATGCCGTAGAGGCCGAGGTTGCGGCGCAGCATCTTGTCCGCGCTCATCGGCCGGTACTGCACGCCCTTGAGGGACAGCGGCACCAGCGCGATGATGATCAGCGCGTTGAAGATGACGGCGGACAGGATCGCGGAGTCCGGCGAGGCCAGCCGCATGATGTTCAGCTTGTCCAGGCCCGGATAGACGGCCGCGAACAGCGCCGGGATGATCGCGAAGTACTTCGCCACGTCGTTGGCGATGGAGAACGTGGTCAACGCGCCCCGGGTGATGAGGAGTTGCTTGCCGATCTCGACGATCTCGATCAGCTTGGTCGGGTTGGAGTCGAGGTCGACCATGTTGCCGGCCTCCTTGGCGGCCGACGTGCCGGTGTTCATCGCGACGCCGACGTCGGCCTGCGCGAGCGCGGGCGCGTCGTTGGTGCCGTCACCGGTCATCGCGACCAGCTTGCCGCCGGCCTGCTCCCGCTTGATGAGGGCCATCTTGTCCTCGGGGGTGGCCTCGGCGAGGAAGTCGTCGACGCCCGCCTCCTCGGCGATCGCCTTCGCGGTCAGCGGGTTGTCGCCGGTGATCATCACGGTCTTGATGCCCATGCGGCGCAGTTCCTCGAACCGCTCGCGCATGCCCTCCTTGACGACGTCCTTGAGGTGGATGACACCGAGGACGCGGGCGCCGCGCTCGTCGTGCACCGCGACGAGCAGCGGGGTGCCGCCGGCCGCGGCTATCTTGTCGGTCGACTCCTGGGCGTCCGCGCCGACTTCGCCGCCCTGTTCGCGCACCCAGGTGATGACGGAGGCGGTGGCGCCCTTGCGGATCCGGCGGCCGTCCAGGTCCACGCCGGACATCCGGCTCTGCGCGGTGAACGCGATCCACTCGGCGTGCTCCAGCTCACCCTGGTGGCGTTCGCGCAGCCCGTAGCGCTCCTTGGCGAGGACGACGACGGAACGGCCCTCGGGGGTCTCGTCCGCGAGCGAGGACAGCTGGGCCGCGTCCGCGACCTCGGCCTCGGTCGTGCCGCGCACCGGCACGAACTCGGCGGCCTGGCGGTTGCCGAGGGTGATGGTGCCGGTCTTGTCCAACAGCAGGGTGGAGACATCACCGGCGGCCTCGACCGCGCGGCCCGACATGGCGAGCACATTGCGCTGCACGAGCCGGTCCATGCCGGCGATGCCGATCGCGGACAGCAGCGCGCCGATGGTGGTCGGGATCAGGCAGACCAGCAGGGCCACCAGCACCACCATGGTCAGATGGGTGCCCGCGTAGTCGGCGAACGGCGGCAGCGTGGCGCAGGCCAGCAGGAAGACGACGGTCAGCGAGGCCAGCAGGATGTTGAGCGCGATCTCGTTGGGGGTCTTCTGCCGGGCGGCGCCCTCGACCAGGCCGATCATGCGGTCGATGAAGGTCTCGCCGGGCTTCGTCGTGATCTGGATGACGACGCGGTCGGAGAGCACCTTGGTGCCGCCGGTGACGGCACTGCGGTCGCCGCCGGACTCGCGGATGACCGGGGCGGACTCGCCGGTGATCGCCGACTCGTCCACCGAGGCGACGCCCTCGACGACATCGCCGTCACCGGGGATGATGTCGCCGGCCTCGCACACCACCAGATCACCGATGGTCAGCGCGGTGCCGGGGACCTGCTCCTCGGCGCCGTTCACCAGTCGGCGGGCGACGGTGTCGGTCTTGGCCTTGCGCAGGGTGTCGGCCTGGGCCTTGCCGCGGCCCTCGGCGACGGCCTCCGCCAGATTGGCGAAGATCACCGTCAGCCACAGCCAGGCGCTGATGGTCCAGCCGAACCAGTCGCCGGGGTCCTTGAAGGAGAACGCGGTGGTGAGGATCGAGCCGACCCACACCACGAACATCACGGGCGACTTCACCATCACCCGGGGGTCGAGCTTGCGCACCGCCTCGGGCAGGGACCTCAGGAGCTGCTTGGGGTCGAAGAGGCCCGCTCCGACACGGCTCTCGTCGGTCTTGTGCCCGGTGGGCGCGTCCTGGTGGGGCGCAAGGGTGGGAGTGGACATCGCGTCCTCGTGGGATTCCGTTCGGGTCGTCATCACGCCAGCCCTTCGGCGAGCGGGCCCAGCGCGAGCGCCGGGAAGTAGGTGAGGCCGGTGACGATCAGGATCGCGCCGACCAGCAGGCCGGTGAACAGCGGCTTGTCGGTGCGCAGGGTGCCGGTGGTGGCCGGCACCGGCCGCTGTCCGGCGAGGGAGCCGGCGAGCGCGAGCACGAACACCATCGGCAGGAACCGGCCGAACAGCATCGCGAGCCCGGTCATGGTGTTGAACCAGTCCGTGTTGGCGTTCAGTCCGGCGAAGGCCGAGCCGTTGTTGTTCGACGCGGAGGTGAAGGCGTACAGCACCTCGGAGAACCCGTGCGCGCCCGGGTTGAGCATGGAGTGCGGCGGGGTCGGCAGCGCCATCGAGGCGGCGGTGCAGACCAGGACCAGCGTCGGGGTGACGAGGATGTAGCAGGCGGCGAGCTTCATCTCGCGGCCGCCGATCTTCTTGCCCAGGTACTCGGGGGTCCGGCCGACCATCAGACCGGCGATGAACACCGCGATCACGGCCATGATCAGCATGCCGTACAGGCCGGAGCCGACGCCGCCGGGCGCGATCTCGCCCAGCATCATGCCGAGCATGGTGATGCCGCCGCCGAGGCCGGTGAAGGAGGAGTGGAAGGAGTCCACCGCGCCGGTGGAGGTGAGCGTCGTCGCCACCGAGAAGATGGCGGAGCCGCCGACGCCGAAGCGGGTCTCCTTGCCCTCCATCGCGCCGCCCGCGGCCTGGAGTGCCGGGCCGTGGTGGGAGAACTCCGTCGCCATCATCAGCAGGGTGAAGCCCACCCAGATGGTGGCCATCGTGGCGAGGATCGCGTAACCCTGCTTCACCGAGCCGACCAGCACACCGAAGGTGCGGGTCAGACAGAACGGGATGACCAGGATCAGGAAGATCTCCAGGAGGTTGGTGAAGGCGGTGGGGTTCTCGAAGGGGTGGGCGGAGTTGGCGTTGAAGTAGCCGCCGCCGTTGGTGCCCAGTTCCTTGATGGCCTCCTGGGAGGCGACCGCGCCGCCGTTCCACTGCTGGGTGCCGCCCATGAACTGGCCGACCTCGTGGATGCCGGAGAAGTTCTGGATCGCGCCCGCGGCCACCAGGAGTACGGCGGCCACGGCGGCCACCGGCACCAGGATCCGCACGGTGCCGCGCACCAGATCGGCCCAGAAGTTGCCGAGTTCACCGGTGCGGGAGCGGGCGAAGCCGCGCACCAGGGCGACCGCCACCGCCATGCCGACCGCGGCGGAGACGAAGTTCTGCACGGCCAGACCGGCGGTCTGCACCACGTGCCCCATCGTCTGCTCGCCGTAGTACGACTGCCAGTTGGTGTTGGTCACGAACGACACGGCGGTGTTGAACGACTGTGCCGGGCTGACCGAGGCGAACCCGAGCGAGCCGGGCAGCATCCCCTGGAACCGCTGCAGCAGGTAGAGGAAGAGGACGCTCACGGCCGAGAAGGCGAGGACCCCGCGCAGATAGGCGGGCCAGGTCATCTCGGCGTCCGGGTTCGCGCCGATGCCCTTGTAGATCCACCGCTCCGCCCGCAGGTGCTTGGGGGAGGTGTAGACCCGGGCCATGTAGCCGCCGAACGGGAGGTACACGAGTGCGAGCACGCCGATCAGGGCGAGCAGTTGCAGGAAGCCTGCGAGTACGGGGCTCACCGTCAGAACCTCTCCGGGAAGATCAGGGCGAGGACGAGATAGCCCAGCAGGGCGACGGCCACGATCAGGCCGACGATGTTCTCGGCGGTCACAGCTTCGTCACCCCCTTGGCGACGAGAGCCACCAGCGCGAACGACACGATCGTGGTGACGACGAAGGCCAGATCGGCCATCGTGAACTCCTGGAATGAGGTGCGAAAGAAAGCGGACGGTTAGAGGAAAACGCCTCCCTGGCCGGTTCTGGTCGTCGTTGACGGCCCTCTTACGGCGGCCCCTTCGCCTTTGACGGGTCTCTTACGGGAGGTGATCCGTACTGGCCAGTAGCCCCATGGTGCGGGGTGGCCGGTTCACAGCCGGAAGCGCAGCCGGCAGATCACCGCGTCCGTCTCCCGCCGTACCGCGTGCGCCACGACCGCGCCCCGCTGGTTCTGCAGCAGCCGCTGCCACAGCCGCTCCGGCTCGGCCTCCGGGATCAGCACGGTCACCCGGGTGCCGGGCTCGGCGGCGGCCACGGCACGGACGTACGCGGCGATCGGGCGGCCCAGGCCGTGCCGCTCGGGGGTCAGGCGCACCAGCTCGACGCCGGGGTCCCAGTCCCGCCAGGAGCGGGCGAAGGCGTGGGCCCGCTCCCGGTCCTCGGGGTCGGGGGCGCACACGCTGACCGCCCGGACCTCGTCGCCGAGGGAGGCCGCCGCGGTCAGCGCCTCCGAGGTGAGCCGGGACAGCGCGGAGACGGGCACGATGACCAGGGAGCGCTCGCGGTGCGGGGCCCGCGGGAGCAGGCCGAGCCCGAGGCGCTCGTCGATCCGGCCGTAGGCGCGGCGCACCGACTCGAACGCGGCGACCAGCGCGGGCAGCGCGAGCACGATCAGCCAGGCACCCTCGGTGAACTTGCTCGCGGTGACGACGACCGCGGCCACGCCGGTGAGCAGCGCGCCGCCGCCGTTCAGCAGCGCCTTTCCGCGCCAGCCGCGGCCGCGCTGCGCGCGCCAGTGCCGGACCATGCCGACCTGGGCGATGGTGAAGCCGACGAAGACGCCGATGGCGAACATCGGGACCAGGGTGTTGGTGTCGCCGCCGGAGAACACCAGCAGCGCCGCCGACACCGCGGCGAGCGCCAGGACGCCGTGCCGGTGCACCTGGCGGTCGGCCTTCAGGGCGAAGACGTGCGGTGCGTGGTCGTCGCGGGCGAGCAGTTTCAGCAGGACGGGCAGTCCGCCGAAGGAGGTGTTGGCGGAGAGGGCCAGCAGGATCATCGTGGCGAACTGGATGACGTAGAACGCCGCGTTGTGGCCGAGGGCGGCGTCGGCGAGCTGGGCGAGGACGGTGACACCCTCCACCGGCTGGAGGTGGAAGCGGCCGATCAGCACGGACAGGCCGATCAGCATCAGGCCGAGTACGGCGCCGAGGGCGATCTCCGCCCGCTGGGCGCGGCGGGTGCGGGGCACCCGGAAGGAGGGCACGGCGTTGGCGATGGCCTCCACGCCGGTCAGCGCGGCGCAGCCGGAGGCGAAGGCCTTCAGCAGGAGCAGGGTGCCCACGCTCGTGGCGTGGTCCGCGACGACCGAGGCGTGCCCGGCCGCACTCGCCGTGCTCACCGGGTGGTCGCGGAACAGTCCGACGGCGATCAGTACGAAGATCGCGCCGACGAACACGGCGGTCGGCACGATGAACGCGCGCGCCGACTCCACGATGCCGCGCAGGTTGACGCCCGTGATCAGGGCGAGCACCGCGAGGCAGAGCCAGAGCCGGTGGCCGTACAGGCCCGGGAAGGCGGACGTCAGGGCGGCGACGCCCGCGGTGACGGCGACGGCGACATTGAGGACGTAGTCCAGGACCAGGGAGGCGGCGGCCACCAGGCCGGTGCGGGCGCCGAGGTGTGCCCTGGCCACGGCATAGGCGCCGCCGCCGTCCGGGAAGGCGGCGATGACCTGCCGGTAGGAGGCGACCAGCACCGCCAGCAGGGCGGCGATGGCGAGTGTCACCGGCAGGGTGAAGCCGAGGCCGCGCGCTCCGGCGCCGGCCAGGACCAGGACGATCGCCTCGGGGCCGTACGCCACGGACGCCATCGCGTCCAGCGACAGTGCCGCGAGGCCCGTGACGGCGGTCAGCCGGTGCCGTTCGCCGGTGTCCGGCGGTTCCTCGCCGGCGGGGACGGCATCCGGCTCGGTGGTCAGGACGGACATGGGCGCGTGCTCCTCGTCGGTTCGGCCGCGCCCGGGCGGGGGCGCGCGAAGGCACCCAGCGTCTGCCCGCTCCCCCGCCCGCGCCGACCTCTCCTGTCGCCTTCTTCGCGCTCGACGCACCGGTTTTGACGGGACGTTGACGGGTCGGCGCGGCCACGCCCTACCAGCCGCGCACCGGTCCCGAGGTGTCCAGCGCCGCGCCCGTCCGGTCGTCGGTGTCCGGGTTGCGGGTGTGCCGTCCGACGGTCGCGCCGCCGTCGTTCTCCAGCCGCGGCGGCCGGCCCACGGGCGTGCCGTACTCGAAGCGGCAGGCGCGCAGCCCGAGCAGTTCGGTCAGCTCGTCCGCCGGCGTGATGATGTGCAACTTCCGTACCCGTGCCGCGAGTTGGTGGACGGTCAGGCCGACGGCGGGCAGCAGTGCCGGCTTCGCGGTGTCGGCGGACGCGGCGATGGTGATGTCGAAGGTCTGGTAGGGCCTCGTCAGGAAGAGGTCGGACCAGGCCGCCGCCGACAGCGCCTGCCGTGCGGCCGCCCGGCGCGGCCACGGCGACGACCACGAGGGACAGCGCGGCGTCGGTGTGGCTGGGCGCCGTCCGGGCCGTTACGAGGGCGAGGGCCACCAGGAACGGGACGGCCAGGGCCGCCGCGAGGGCGGCCAGGTCCGGGGCGCGGGGCGGGTGCGGTGGAGGGTGCGGATCGCGGTCGACGTGGTCATCACGTGCCTCCTGCGGCGGGTTCGGCCGGGTGGGGGGTGGTCTCGGCGCGGGCCGCGCGGGCGGCGGGCGGGGAGGCTTCGGGGCCGGGCGTGCCCTGGAGGTGTCCGGGATTCTCGGCGCGCATCCCGACCGGGAGCGAGACGACCATCGTGAGCCCCCCGCCGGGCGTGTCCTCCGGGCTCAGCGTGCCGTTCATCGCCTCCGTCAGGCCGCGGGCCAGGGCGAGACCGAGGCCGAGGCCGGTGGTGTTGTCGGTGTCGCCGAGGCGCTGGAAGGGCTCGAAGAGGCGCTCGCGGCCGTCGGCGGGCAGGCCGGGACCCCGGTCGACCACCCGCAGTTCCACCCGTCCGGCCAAGGCGCTCGCCGTGATCAGCGCCTTCGTCCCGGGGGGCGAGTGCCGCGCGGCGTTGCCGACCAGGTTGGCCAGCACCCGTTCCAGCAGCGGCGGGTCGGCCAGCACCGGCGGGATCCCCTCCAGATCCGCCGCCTCGGCGCCCGGTTCGTCCGCGAGGACGATCGGCAGCACCTCCTCAAGGGAGGTCTCCCGCAGGTTCAGGGTGAGCGCCCCGGCCTCCAGGCGGCTGAGGTCGAGCAGGTTCTCCACCAGGCGGTTGAGCTTGGCCATGGACTCGTCGGCGGTGGCGAGGAGTTCCTCGCGGTCCTCGGCGCAGAAGGCGACGTCGCGGCCGCGCAGCGAGGTGACGGCGGCCCAGCCCGCGGCCAGCGGGGTGCGCAGATCGTGGCCGACGGCCCGCAGCAGCGCGGTGCGCAGCCGGTCCGCGGCCCGCACCGGCTCCACCTCGGCGGCCGCCTCGGCCAGCCGGGCGCGTTCCACGGCCGAGCCGACGTGCGCGGCGAACGCGGCGAGCACCCGCCGTTCGGAGGAGGAGAGGGTCCGGCCGCGCAGGGCGAGGAAGGCGCCGGGCCCGGCGGGTACGGCGGTCACCCCGGGCGCGTCCGGCGGCTCGTCCAGGAGGTCCGCGGAGTCCATGCCGAACGTCTCCCGGGTGCGCTCCAGGAGCGCCGGGATGGTCGCCTCGCCGCGCACGATGCTGCCCGCGAGCGAGGACATGGTCTCCGCCTCGGCCGTCGCCCGCGCCGACCGCCGGGACAGGCGCAGGGAGCGGTCCACGACGGCGGCCACCACGGCGGCGACGACCACGAACACGGCGAGCGCCACGAGGGCGTTGGGCTCGGCGAGCGTGAACGCGCCGACGGGCGGGATGAACCAGTAGTTGAGCAGCAGGGACGCCGTCACCGACGCGATCACCGCCGAGGCGACCCCGCCTATGCAGGCCACGCCCACCACCGTGAGCAGGAACAGCAGGGCCTCGCTGGTGAGGTTGAGGGTGCCGCGCAGCTGGGCGAGGACGGCGGTCAGCAGCACCGGCAGCACCAGCCCGGCCACCGGTCCCGCGATCAGCCGGGCCGGGGACAGGGTGCGCCGCCGGGACGGCAGCAGGGTGCCGCGCCCGGCCCGCTCATGGGTGACGCGGTGCACGTCGATGTCTCCGGACAGCGCGGTGACGGTCTCTCCGGTGCCGGGTCCGGTGAGGAAGCGCGCGAGGCGGCCCCGTCGGCTGGTGCCGAGGACCAGCTGGGTGGCGTTCTCGGCGCGGGCGAACTCCACCAGGGTGGCGGCCACATCGTCGCCGACGACCGAGTGATAGCTGCCGCCGAGGTCCTCCACCAGCCGCCGCTGCCGGGCCAGCGAGGCGTGCGAGACACCGGCGGCGAGCCCGTCGCTGCGGGCCACGTGCACGGCGAGCAGGTCGCCGCCCGCGGACCGGTCGGCGATGCGGGCGGCCCGTCGTACCAGGGTGTCGCCCTCGGGGCCGCCGGTCAGCGCGACGACGACCCGCTCCCTGGTCTCCCAGATCCGGCCGATGCCGTGCCGGGAGCGGTACTCCTGGAGCGCCTCGTCCACCCGGTCGGCCACCCACAGCAGCGCCAGTTGGCGCAGCGCCGTCAGATTGCCGGGCCGGAAGTAGTTGGCGAGCGCCGCGTCGATGGCCTCGGGCGGGTAGATGTTGCCGTGCGCCATCCGGCGGCGCAGCCCCTCGGGCGGCATGTCGACCAGCTCGATCTGCCAGGCGCGGCGCACCACCTCGTCGGGGACGGTCTCGTGCTGCGGCACTCCGGTGATCTTCTCGACCACGTCATTGAGGGACTCCAGGTGCCGGATGTCGAGCGCGGTGACGACGTCGATCCCGGCGGCGAGCAGGATCTCGATGTCCTGCCAGCGCTTGGCGTTGCGGCCCTCGCCCGGGACGTTGCTGTGCGCGCACTCGTCCACGATCGCCAGCTGCGGGCGCCGCGCCAGGACCGCGCCCAGGTCCATCTCCTCGAACCGGCCGCCCCGGTAGGAGCAGGCGGCGCGGGGGACGCGCTCCAGGCCGTCGAGCATCGCCTCGGTGCGCGGCCGGCCGTGGCACTCGGCGAAGCCGACCACCACGTCCGCGCCGCGGGCGGCACGCCGCCGCCCCTCGTCGAGCATCCGGTAGGTCTTGCCGACCCCGGGGGCCGCGCCGAGGTAGACCTTCAGTCGTCCGGGCCGTACGTCACTCATCGCCGCCGACGCGCTCCGCTCACTGATCCGGCTCCCCGCACGGGAGGGTTCCTTCTCCCAAGGAAGCGGCCGGGCGCGGCGGGCGGTGCGGCCGTTAGCGCTTCCTTGGCGGCGCGCCCGAGGACCTTGACACCGTTTTGACGGAGCCTGGGCGCAGCGGCCCGCGGGGAACACCACGGGGCGGCGGTGCGTTGATCACGCTGAGGGAAACGGAGGGCCCAGGCGGTGCACGGAGAGTACAAGGTGCCCGGCGGCAAGCTGGTCGTCGTGGATGTGGAGACGGACGGCGGCGTGCTGCGCGACGTCCGGGTGGCGGGGGACTTCTTCCTGGAGCCGGACGAAGCGCTGGACGCGGTGAACGGCGCGCTGGAGGGCGCCCCCGCGGGCACCGACGCGGCCGGGCTCGCCGCGCGGATCGAGGCGGCGCTGCCCGCGGGCACGGTGATGTACGGGCTGACGGCGGAGGGCATCGCGATCGCGGTGCGCCGCGCGCTGGCGCACGCCACCGACTGGACCGACTACGACTGGCAGTTGATCCATGAGGGCCCCCAGTCCCCGGCCCTGCACATGGCCCTGGACGAGGTGCTGACCGCCGAGGTGGCCGCGGGCCGGCGCCCGCCGACGCTGCGGGTGTGGGAGTGGGCCGCCCCCGCGGTGATCATCGGCAGCTTCCAGTCGCTGCGCAACGAGGTGGATCCGGACGGCGCCGCCCGCCACGGCATCGAGGTGGTGCGGCGGATCTCCGGCGGCGGCGCGATGTTCGTGGAGCCCGGCAACACCATCACGTACTCCCTGTCGGTGCCCGAGTCCCTGGTGCACGGCCTGTCCTTCCAGGACAGCTACGCCTATCTGGACGACTGGGTGCTGGCCGCGCTCGCCGACATGGGCATCCGGGCCTGGTACCAGCCGCTGAACGACATCGCCACCGACCAGGGCAAGATCGCGGGCGCCGCGCAGAAGCGGGTCGTGGGACCCGGCGGCGGCCCGGGCGCCGTACTGCATCACGTGACCATGTCGTACGACATCGACGCCGACAAGATGACCGAAGTGCTGCGGATCGGCCGGGAGAAGCTGTCGGACAAGGGGACGCGGAGCGCGAAGAAGCGGGTGGATCCGCTGCGCCGGCAGACCGGGCTTGCCCGTGAGGCCGTCATCGACCGCATGATCGACTCCTTCCGGGCGCGCTACGGCCTCGCACCGGGCAAGGTGACCGACGAGGAGCTGGCGCGGGCCCGGGAACTGGCGCGGACGAAGTTCACGACCGGGGAGTGGACCGCGCGGGTGCCGTGACCGCAGGCGGGCGAGGAGCACGGTTCAGGGCAAGGTCAAGACATGCCCATGCCCAGTCCAAGCCCCTGTATGAGTTCCGTGCATGTCACGGCCACGGCCCCGACATAGCCGGATTTGCCCCGCCGTCCGCTGGCTACCGTGGTCGGGCCTGAATCGGCCACGCACGACCACGGGGAAGAGGTGACGGCGGTGACGGCGCCGATACGTTCACGCCTGCTCGATTTCGTGGAGGCGGAGCCCGGACCGCCGGGCGGAGAGCCTCCGGAAGAGGGGCCCCGGCCGCGGCGTTCGGCGTTGTCGGACCTGGCGGAGTCGGCGCCCGCACCGCGCGCGGCCGCGGACGACCGGCCCGCGCCCAGACCGGGAGTACCCGCCTACCACACACCGGTGTTCGTGCCGGCGCATCCGAGGTCCGTCGCGGCCACGGGCTCGGACGGCCGCCCGGCACGGGTCCCCTTCGTCGTCTTCGAGCTCTTCGAGCATCCCGCGTACGGCATGGCGGCTCTCGCCTTCACCACGCTGGAGAAGCTGGTCGAGGCGCTCGGCGAGGCACAGCCCTGGGCGGCCACCTCGCTCGGTCCGCTGGCCGAGGGCGTGGCCGACCAGGATGTGGCGGTCCTGCTGGACCCGCGACTCGCGCCCGGAGAACCCAACTGGCGGCCGGAGGACCTGGCCGCCTACGCACAGGAGGTACGTCGGTGACGGCCGACTTCAAGGTCATCTACGACGACCTCAGCACACTCGCGAAGACCTTCCACGACCAGGCCGGCGACTACCGCAAGCTCGCCCCGGACGTGTCCCCGGCCATCGTCAGCGGCGGCGACCCCGCGCTGGACTCCGCGATCAAGGAGGTCGCCGACCTCATCATCGCCCTGCACACCGGGCTCGCCGACCGCATGGACGACCACAGCGACAAGGCCGCCTACGCCCGGGACTCCTTCCACCGCCACGACATCGACATCCACGGTCTCTTCGACGACCTCACCCCGGAGGACTGGAGCTGATGGGCGACAGCTGGGTAGGTGGCGACATCGGCGGCCTGCACACCATGGCCACCACGTACAAGGACGCCAAGGAGAAGCTGGAGGGCGTGGTCAAGCCCCTGAGCAAGGCCGTCGACAAGCTGGCGAGCGACGCGAGCTGGAAGGGCGAGGCGGCCGAGGCGTTCCGTTCCATGTGGAGCGAGGACGCGGTCACGGCCGCCGGTTTCGCCGAACTGGTCCACGCGGCCGGTGAGATCATCGGGACGCTCGCCGACGACCTCACCACGTGCGAGACGTCCCTGCAGAACGCCGAGCACGTCGCGGCCCGCAAGGGCGTGGCGACGGACCCCAAGGGCGCCCCGGTGCCGATCATGACGGCGAATCCTCCGAGCGCGGACGACCAGAAGGCCATCTCCGCGATGAACGAGTACGCCAAGGTGCGCAACGGCGTCCTGCACACGGCGCAGCACGCGCGGCTGGTGGCGGCGCAGCAGTTGCAGGCGCTGTACGACCAGGTGACCAAGAAGGACGACTCCGTGTCCCCCGGGGACAAGGTCACCCTCTACGACGCGCTGCGCGGGCTGTACGCGTACGACGCCGAGGACGCGCGGGCCGGTGGCAAGAAGGCGCGGGAGAAACTCGACGACGCCAAGCAGGCGGCGCAGGACGCCAAGAAGGAGCTGCGCGCCGAGCGCAAGGCGTACCAGAAGGCGGGCAAGGCGCTGCCCAAGGACCTGCCTGAGAAGAGCGCCTACCGCGACGCGGTCACCAAGGTCGACGCGCTGGAGGACGACATCGCCCGCGCCGAGCACGGCAGCACCAAGTTGCCGTACGACCGCGCCCTGAACGTCAAGCTCGTCGACGCCGCGGAGGCGCTGCGCCTCGGCAAGGGACTTGAGGCGGTACCGGACGTGCTCAAGGAACTTCCCGTGCTGGACATCGCCGCGGCCGGTACCTGCGGGCTGCTGGAGGCGAAGGACGACCACGACAAGGGGTGGTCCTGGCAGCGGTCCATCGCCACCGACGAGGGAGCCAACGTCGGTGGTCTGGTCGTCGGCGGCGTCGTGGCGGGCGCTCTGCTGCCGGCCGAGGCACCGGCCCTGGCCGTGGCGGCGGTGGGTGTGGGAGCGGCCGTTCTCGCGACCGGGGTCATCGACCACTCCCTGCACGAGCACTGGAGCGAGGACATCCACGATCACGGTGTGATCGGCGGCGTCGCGGTGGGCACCGGGCATGTGCTCAGTGACACCGGAAAGGATGTCGGACGTATGGGGAAGGACATCTGGCATGGCGTCAAAAGCATCTTCTGAGACGCGTCCGGCGGGAGGCCGAGCCGAGATTCCGTCCCTGCCTCAGCTCGGCACCACCTGGTACGAGCACGGCGCCCGCTATTGGCTGCGCCGCGTCTGGATCGCCTTCGGTCTCCTCGTCGTGTCAGCTCTCCTGGTGTTCTTCTCGCTGAGTCTCTACGACGGGTTCACCGGCGAGTGGTCGCCGGCCGCGCGGACGGCGGCGGACTGGGTTCAGATCGCCGGCTCGTGTGTGGCCGTGGTCTGGGGATGGCTGAAGCAGCGCCGGGACCACCGGGCGGGCCTGCTCGATCCGCCCGGCCCGCTGGACAGCGCCGCCGCGCGGCGCGACCACAACCGGCGTACCCCGGGACTGGTCGCGGCCGGGCGCGGCCTCTTGCTCGTGCTCGCTCCGGTCATGCCGATGGTGGCGGCCTGGTGCGTGGGCTGGTTCCTGGCCCACCTCACGGTGCGCGAGTACCCGAGCGAGGTCGGTGCCCGTCGCTGGCTGGAGGCGCAAAAGGGGCGCAGCGGTACGTCCCGGAGGTGAGTCCGTGACCGCCCGGACACCCAGCGAGTTCGCGCTTCCGCCGCACAGGCAGTCGTGTGACACTGTCGTCCCCGTCCCCCCTCCCACGAGATGTGCGCCGTGCGTTCTCTGCCTCTGCCGCTCGCCCTCACCGCCCGGCTGACCCCGGTCGCGGTCCTCGCCTGTGCCGGGTGGGCGCTGTCCACCGGTCCCGCCGCACCCCAGTCGGACACCGGGCACCGGTCCGGGGCGAGCACTCCCGAGCGGTCGCCGTCCGCCGCCGCGCCCTCCGCCCCGGCCGCGGCGCAGACGTACTCCACCGCCTCCTCGCCCTGCTCCGCCGTGTCCGCCTCGACCGTCGCCGACCTGGTGCCCGGCGCGAAACCGGCCGGCAAGGAGATCCCCTCGACCGATCCGAAGCTGCGCCGCACCTGTTCCTGGAACGCCCTGCACGGCTACGACTACCACTGGCTCGACGTCTCCTACGAGATCAGCGGCTCCGCGGACGAGGCCAAGCAGGAGTTCCAGCAGCAGGTGAGCCGGAAGAGCGGCGGCGGGACCGTGCCGGGGCTCGGGGACGGCGCGTACTCCGTGGTCAACCTGTCCACCGAGGACAAGCAGCAGACCCGCGAGGGCGTGGTGATGGTGCGCCTCTCCAACGCGCTGGTCGTGGTGACGTACAGCGGCAGCGACTTCGACACCAAGAAGGCGCCGGGGACGGACGAGATCAACAAGGGTGCCATCAAGGTGGCTCGGGCGGCGGTCGGGGCGCTCGGGGGCGGGCAGTCCGGATCCGGGTCCGGCTGATCGCCGTCCTGCCCGCCGTCTCGCTAGGGCGCCGCGGTCCCGGGTTCGTCCTCGATTCCCCGGACGACGAAGTCGACCTCGGGGCCGAGGCCGACCCGATCGCCGTCGCGCAGCCGGACCGGTGAACCCGGTGTCAGGACACGGTCGTTGACGCGGGTGCCGTTGCCGGCGCCGCGCGGCACCTCGGTCAGCCAGGCGGCCCCGTCCGGGGTGTGGACGAGGGTCGCGTGCTGGGCCGACACCGTATCCTCGTCGGCCATGAGTCCGGCCGCCTCGGGGGCCCAGCTCTCGCTGCGCCCCAGCCGGATCTCCGAGCCGCGCGGCACATCGAGGTGCCGGCCCCCGCCGCGGAAGACCAGCCGCAGCACGCCTCCCGCGAGGCGGCGCGCCTGCGGGACCGAGGCGCCGACCGGGTTCAGGCATGCGGGGCAGACGCCCGTGCCGACGGGGACGACGGCGGAACATCGCACGCAGCGCTCGCCGACGGCGGGCAGCGGGCGGGCGGGAAGCGGGGCCGTGCCGGGCAGGACGAGGCTCTCCCAGTCGTCCTCGTCGTCGTAGCCCTCGCCGTGGCCGTCAGGCGTCTCGGGCATCCGCGGCCCCCTTCTTGATCACGACCGTCGTGTCCACCCGTCCGCTCTCGGTCTCCCGTACGTCGCTCACCACGACCGTGCTGCCCGGCCCGAGGTCGGGCGCCGCGAACAGCTCCCGGGCCAGCGGGTTGATGAGATGTGTCTCCAGCACCATGCCGATGCCCCGGCCGCCGTTCCACTTGTCCCGCGTGCAGTGGTCCAGGAGTTCGCGCCGGGCGCTGTCCTCGATCTCCAGGGCGAGTTGATGCCCCTGGACCAACTGGCGCTGGATGTTGCCCACTTGGAGATCGAAGATGCGCTCGGCGATCGGGGTGGAGATGAAGTCGAAGACGACGACATTGCCGCCGATCCGGTTCATCAGCTCCGGGCGGCCGATGACCTGCTCGAAGTGCTTCTTGACGTTGTCCTTGACCGTGGCCTCCAACTCCTTGTAGGGCGTGCCCGGTTCGACGATCCACTCGCGTTCCTTGGTGTCCGGGTCGGTGCGCTGGACGCCGAGGTTGGAGGTGAAGATGAGCACGCACTCGCTGAAGTAGGTGGTGACGCCCTGGCCGTCGGTGAGCCGGCCGTCCTCCAGGACCTGGAGGAACTTGTCGAGGATGCCCTTGTCGGCCTTCTCGATCTCGTCGAAGAGAATGACGCGGAAGGGGTTCTCCCGTACGGCGGAAGTCAGTTCGCCACCCGCCTCGTAGCCGACGTATCCGGGCGGCGCGCCCACCAGCCGGTCGGCGGAGTGGGCGGCCGAGAACTCGCTCATGTCGAAGCGGAGATACGCCTGGTCGCTGTCGAAGAGCACGGAGGCCACGGCCTTGGCCAGTTCGGTCTTGCCGGTTCCGGTCGGCCCGGCGAAGAACAGCACACCGCGCGGCCGGTGCCCCGGGTTGGTGGCCTGCGCCCCGGAGAGTCCCAGCGCGGCCCGCTTCAGGATGTCCAGGGTCATCGCCACGGCCGCCTCCTGCCCCAGCACCCGCCGGGGGATGGACCGTTCGTTGGCCGGGTCCTCGCCGTCGAGGATGCGCCGGCGGATCTCGCCCCGGCTCCAGGGGTTCTTCTCCACACCCAGCCGGTAGATCCGTACGGCGTCGGGCATGGCGGTGAACGGCATGCCCCGGGAGCGGGCGAGCTTCACGCTCTCCTCCATGGCCCGCAGGCTCAGTCCGGTGGCCGCCCGGGCGAACGCGCCGACGGACCGCGCCGCCTCCTCCGCGTCCGTGTCACCGGACGAGGTACGGGCACCGCCCGATCCCTTCCCGGCGTACCGGTCGTAGCGCTCGCGCAGCAGCCGTGCCATCGTCGTGCGTTCGTCCGCGTCCGGCTCCGGCACGGCGACGGCCCGGATCCGCTCGCTGCCGGAGATCAGCCAGCCCGGTATGTCCCGCTCCCCCTCGGCGAGCCAGATCACCGGGTTGAACCGGCCCGGCTCGTTCGGCACCACGGGGTTGCCGGTCCAGGGCTCCAACGGCTTCGCCTCGGTGGCGAGTTGGAGGCAGGCGAGGAAGAAGTCCCGTTCGTCGGGGGTCAGCCGGGACGGGTCGGTGAGCAGACGGGAGGCGTGGTCGACGACCAGCGCCACCCGCAGCGGCCGCAACCGGCGCCCGTCCCGCAGCATCTCCTCGCGCTGCTCCGCCCACCCGGTGGTGATGTTCCGCATCTGGTCCAGCACCGCCTGGCGTTGGGCGGCGTTCTGGCCGGGGAACTCGCGCGGGCCCTGGAGCAGTTCCTGCAGGGCGGTCAGGGTCTCCCCGTCCCCGCCCGCCACCCGGAATCCGCCCACCTGGTCGCAGAGGACCAGCGCCTGGTAGCCGATCTCCCGCAGCGGGTTCCACAGCACGTCGAGCAGCGGATGGAACCGGTCCCGGCCACGCCGGTTGACCAGGTGCAGATCACGGATGTTGCCGTGCAGGACGTACTGCGCGTGCACGCCGAGCGTGCCGATCAACTCCTCCACGAAGGGCGGGAGCCGGTCTTCCTTGGACAGTTCCATCGTTCCTCCCCCTGGCACGCGGAACCGGGCCGCGTGCGGGCATGGTGCTCAGTGGTGGTGCCGGTGGGTCAACGGTGTTCCCGGCGGCGCTCGGCACCGTCGACGGTCTTGTGCAGCGGACCCGCCCCGCGCGTGTCCGGCGACGGGGCGGTGCTCCCCCGGTCCAGGTCGTCGAGCGAGACGGCACCCTCCCCCGGTATGCCGGGCAGCGCTCCCTCGGTCCGTACCTGGAACTCGATGTCGAGCCCCATGTCCTTGATGATTGCCTGGAGTTCGGCGAGCCGCTCGGGGGTCTGCGCGCAGCGGGCGTCGTCGAGGGCGCGCTGCTCGGGTGTCCGCTCCGGGCCGTCGCGGTACATGGCCGCGACCCTCAGCTCGCCGTCGGCCACGGTCGCCCTGAGCCAGTGATCAGGCTCCCAGCCGGCCGGCGTCCAGTCGAGACGGATCGCCTGCCCCTCGGGCCGGCCGGCCTCGGTGGGCCCGCCGAACCTCCTGGCCAGTTCCTCGACGGCCGTGGCGCACTGGTCGCGGACATAGATGGTCTCCAGCGCGCAGCGCCGCTCCTCCACGGCGCGTTCGACCAGCTCCAGTTCGTCGCGGGTCAGCGGGACCGCGTCGTCCAGGGTCCGGCGCAGCAGTTCCACGGCCTTCGGTGCCGGAGCGAGGTCCTCGGCGCCCTCCGGGGTCTCGTAGACGAGGAAGTCGTAGTGCAGCGCGGCGCGTTCCTGGGCCTCCCGGGTCAGGCGCGCGTCCTTGTTGGCGTCGCGGACGTACTTGCGTGCCTCGTTGAGGTGGATGCGCGCCCGGCGGGGATCCTCGGCCGCGCGGCGCACGGCGTGCCGGACGGCTCCCGCGGCGAGTTCGGCGGCCTCGGAGACGGCGTAGGGGTCGAGACCGCCGAGGATCTCCGCCCCGGCGGCGCGGACCTCGGCGGCGTCCAGTCCCGGGCGGGGGCTCCGGCCGGCGGTCTGCGGCATCCGGCGTTCCTCGGCCTCGGCGGTGTGCTCCTCACTGAACCGGTCAAGGGCCCGCCGCCGGCTCGCGCGCAGGGCGTCCTGCCAGGCGTCGTCGTCCTCGTCCAACCGCAGTTCCGCGCCCAGGCGTTGCTGCTCCCGCGCGGCGTGCTGCTTCTCCGCTCGGCTCAAGTCCTTCTCGTATCGGGCCAGTTGCTGCCGCAGATTGCCCAGTTGCTCGCCGACCGGCTCCAGCGGCGGCGGCAGATCGGGGTGCGGCGGGGCCTCGCCAGGACCGCCCCCAGCGGCGGCCCTGGCGACCCGGGCCTCCAGGGCGCGCCTGCGGGCGTTGAGGCGTACGGCGGCGAACGCGGCGTCCCGCCACTGCTCGGCGGCCGTCGCGGCCAGCGCCTGCTGCCGTTCCAGACAGCGCTGCTCCTCCCCGGCCCGTACCGCGGCGGCGGCGAGGGCCCGGGTGGTGAGCAGGGCGGCCCGACCGACGAGCAGGACACCGCTGAGCGAACCGAGCGCCTGCAGCGCGGCGTCGCCGGCCTGATGCACCAGCTGCTGGGCCGCGTCGCCGGCGTGGGCCGAGAGGTGACTGCCCATGCCGTGCGTGTGGAGCATGCCGGTGTGCGGCAGCGCCTGGGCGTCGACGGGCGGCGGGGGCGGCGGAAAGGCCACGGTGGGCGCCACCATGCTCACCATCGGGAAGGCGAGACCCGAACTCATGCCGGTCCTCCTGTGCTCTCGGGCTCCGTCTCCGCTGCCGTCTCGGACGGGGTCGCGGAGGTCGTCACGGTTGTCGTGGGGGGTGTGGTCACGGGCGTCGCGGCGGGGGTGGTCGCAGGCGTCGCGGACGTGCCCGCGGGTGTCGCCGCGCCTGTCGCCTCGGGCTCCGCCGGGGACTGCGACTCCTCCGTCGTCCCGGCCGGCGTCCCGACTGCTGTCTCCGGCGTCGTCCCGGCCGGTGCCTCGGAGCGTGCCTCGACGGTCGTAGCGGGCCTCGCTTCGGACTCCGCCTCGACGGTCGTAGCGGATCGCTCCTCGGACCCGGCGGCCTCAACGGTCGTAGCGGGCCGCACCCCGAGCCGCGCCTCGGCCGTCGTAGCGGACCGCGTCTCGGCGGTCGCGGCGGACCGCGTCCTCATCGTCCTCTCGGACTGCTGCGGGCCCCTCGCCCACCGCGCCCGGTGTGCGCGGAGCGCCCGGCGCCGGGCCAGGAGACGGCGCGGGTTCCATCGGTACCGCCGGCTGCCCCGTCGGCGGCGGCGTTCGTGGCGGCCGCGCCACCACCAGGCCAGCAGCCGCCGCAGGCCCCACTCGGGCTCGGGATCGAGCGGCAGCAGGGCGGCCCGCAGGCGTCGGCGCTCGTGCCGCCCGCGCCACCAGGACAGCAGTCGGCGCAGGCTCCACTCGGACTGAGGGTCATGGGGCCGGCGCAGCCGCCGGTGGGCGAGGCATCGCCGGACGCTCCACACCGCGACGGCGACCGCCGAGGCGAGCGGCCACACCCAGGGCGCGAGGACGATCGCGTAGAAGCCGAGGAAGACGGCGAGCACGAGCAGCGCCGCCGTGATGTAGCGGCCGGCCCGGGTGCGCGCCAGTCGGCCGGGGCGCTCCGCGTGCCGGATCAGCAGGCCCGCCAGCGATCTCTCCGGGTGGTAGAAGGGCGGCCCGATGTACGCGGCGGTCCACAGCTCCACCGCGAGGACGAACGCGGCCGCGGGCAGTGCCTCCAGCCAGGCCGTCACCACCGCGTCCTCGGGGGCGCGCCCCAGTACGTCGGCGAGGCCGATGACGAAGGTCCAGGGGGCCGTGACGAGCGTGGCGCCGAGCAGGGCCCAGCCCAGCGTGGGCAGCCGGTCCAGGCGCCGCAGTACGGCGAGGAGTCCGGCCTGGTCCGCCGCGAGCATCCGGTCGGTCTCCTGGACGAGCCGCCGCCGTCTGAGCTCCTCGGCCGCGAACTGGGCCTGGCCGTACAGGAGATGGGCGGCGAGCAGGCGCAGGTCGTCCTCCCGGGCGTCGAGCAGCGCGTCGAACCAGGGGACGCGCTCCGGGAGCAGGGCGCGCCTGTGCAGGATGTCGTCGGTGAGCCGGGTCCTGGTGCGTTCCGGTTCGCGCGCCAGCTGGAGGAGCCAGGCGTCGACCGCGACGGTCCGCCGCAGGGCGGCCGCGGCGCCGGGGAGGGTGCCGATCTCATGGCCGCGCAGCTCCCGGACCGTGGGTTCCCAGCCGGCCCGCAGGGTGCGCCAGGCGCGGCCCGTCTCGTCCAGTCCGTGGCCGCCGGGCCGCTGGGCGAGTCCGGTCAGTACGGCGGGCTGCTCCGCGAGGTGCCGCAGCAGGGAGACGGCGTCGGCGTGCCCGTCCCTGGCCCCCTGGCACAGCAGCCGCATGCTCCGTACGTCCAGGTCCGCTCCGTGCCAGGAGACGTCGAGGCCGGGGCCGAGCCAGTTGAGGAGCCGTACGACGGTGCCGACGGACGGCGGCCGCTCCAACTCGGTGCGCAAGGCGGCGAGTCGGCGCAGTTCCTCGGGGCTGCGGTCGCCGACGGTCTCGAACTGGCCCAGCCATTGCACGAGTCGGGCCCGGTCGTCGGCGGCGGCCAGCATGCGGGCCGCGGACACATGGTTCTGGTCCAGGTGCAGGGCGAGCGCGTCGGTCCCGATGAACTCCCGGCCCATGAAGGGGAAGGGCCGGATCGCGGGGCGCTCCTCCGCGTCGCCGAAGATCCGCTCGTCGGTGCGCGGGGCGACGTCGGGGTTCTTGCCGTCCAGCCAGTCCGCCACCTGTTCGGCGTGCCAGCGCTTCTCGGGGGCCCGGGTGAGCAGGCCCTCGCAGAGCCGCCGGGTCCTGCGGTCGCCGATGCCGCTGAGGTCGGGGTCGTGCGTGGCGATCTCCGCCAGCACCTCCTCGTCGCGGCGGAAGTCGACCGGGTGTCTGCCGAGGGCGAGTTGGGCGATCACCATGCCGACCGACCACCAGTCGCCGGCCTCGGAGACGGTCTGCCGCAGCGGTCCGGCCTCGGGCGCGAGGTAGAGGGGCTTGCCCCGCCAGTCGGTGCGGGGCTCCTCGGCCTCGTCGGGCCGGTGGACGGCGGCGCCGAAGTCGATGAGGACGAGGTCGGCCGTGTCCGCGCGGCGGGTCTGCACCATGATGTTGTCGGGGGTGATGTCCCGGTGCACGACGCCCCGTTCGTGCAGGGCGCTGACGGCTTCGTACAGCTGGCTCACCACGCTCCTGACGGCCTCCGGGCGCAGCCCCTTGGGGTGGTCGGCGTGGTATCCCGCCAGGTCCTCCTCGCCGTGCGACCAGTACAGGTGCCAGGGGTGTCCGTCCGCCTCGCCGGTCTCCAGGAGCCGTTCCAGATGCGGAGCCTCCTCCTCGGCGAGCTCCCGCAGCTCCTGCTCGACGTCCGGTCCGGGCGCGTGCAGCCGGTGGTACCACTTGAGGACCAGGGGTATCTCGGGCGCGCCATGACGAGCCGTCAGATCGCGCACCCTGAGCACCACGGCCTCGGCGGGCCGCCGCACCCGGGACAGCTCGGCGACGAGCAGGAACCGGTCCGCCAGCTCGGGAGGCACCTCGGAAAGGACCGGGCGCGTCTCCCTGGCCCGGGCATTGGTGAAACCGCCCTGCTCCAGGGAGAGGACTCGGGTGGACGGCGTGCTCATCGACTTCCGATCTTCCGGGAAACACGCTGGGCGCGCCACGGGGGCGCGGCGCGGAGGGAATCGGCGCGATACGCGGGTCGCGGGACGCCGAAGATATCCGAAATCCCTTCCCGAGAAGGGGAGTTTCCCGCAACTTCAACGGGCAATCCGCCGGGTCTACGATGTGCCCCATGCACCCGTTGCCCGCGCACGAAAGCCTGGTGGAAGAACTTCGGGAAGTGCGGCGCCGCGGTCTGCCCGGACTGCGCCACTGCCCCCGGGACGCGCTGCGCGAGGCGGCGGAGGCGGCCGGTCTGTGCGGCGGGGAGCAGGACGAACAGAGCGGCATCGAGCAGCTGCTGGGCGCGGCGGTGCGACGGCTGGCCGGCGGGCACCCGGTGCGGGACGACGACTCCAGCGATCCGCTGGCCCGCGCGGCCGCCCACTCCTTCGGGATCTTCCCGGCCCGCCGCGGGGTCCCCGGCACCGACCGGCGCAAGGCCGCGGCGGGGGTCTACGGGGTGACCACCGAGCGCTTCCGCAAGAGCCAGGAGCGTGAAGTCATCGCCGAACTCGCGGCCGCGGTCCTGGCGGTGGCCCGGGAGGCGCGGGTACGGGAGGCGGCCGGGCCGGTGACCGGCGATCCCTGGACGCTCGCCCCGGGAGAGCCGGCGGCCCCGGCGCCGACGGCACCGCCCGGGTATGCGACACCCGCCGCCGGAGTCCCGGCCCGGACCCTGGGCGCCCGGCCGGGATCCGCCGCGCCGACGGGCCGGATCACGGTCCGGACGTGCCCGATCGAGCTGGTGCGGGACGTGGACATCCTGGTCTCCTCGGAGAACACGTTCCTGGAGATGTCCAAGACCTTCCGCTCCACGGTGTCCGGGGCCCTGCGCCGGGCCGCCGCGCTGCGGGACTCCTCGGGCGAGATCGTGGACGACGTCCTCGCCCGCGAACTGGGCGTGTGGCTGCGGACGCACGAGCGACCGGGCGTGCCGGTTCGGCCGGGCACCGTCGTGGCCACGTCGTCCGGCGCGCTGGCCGCGCAGGGGGTACGGCGCATCCACCACGCGGCGATCGCGGCCCCGGTCGGCAACGGTGAGCGCTATCACGTGACCCCCGCCGTACTGGCGGAGGCGGTGCGCGCCTCCTTCGAACTGGCCCGCCAGGAAGCCGAGTTCCTGGCGCTGCCGATGTCCTCGATCTGCTTCCCGCTGATGGGCACCGGCCGGGGCGGGCTGTCCGTGCCGACCGCGGCGCGCGCGCTGCTCGGCGCGCTCGGGCAGGAGCTGCGCCGGGACCCCTCCTGGTCGGTGCTGATGGTCACGCCCGACGAGGGCCACGCCCGGTTGCTCATGGCCGCCAGCTCCGCTCGGTGAAGGCGACCCCGCCCCGCTTGAGCAGCCGTTCCATCGCGGCGAGTTCCCCGCGCAGCGGCACCCCGTACAAGCGCAGCTCCCGGCCCTCGCCGCCGCTCAGCTGCAGGCGCCGGCCGGTCGACTCCCGGTCCAGGTACGGGGCGTAGCGGGCGGCGCCGCGCGGGGTCAGGGCCTCGATCCGCTGGTTGGCCGAGCCGCGCCAGAGCAGCCGGGTGGGCTCCGCGACCCGGAACCGGCCGGTGATCACGGCGTCCGCGCCGGTGAGGGCCAGCCGCCGCTCGGGGGTCAGCTCCTCCTGCTCGTATCCCGTGTACACCAGCAGGTCGGGGAAGCGGGGCCCGGCGCTCCCCTCGTGCCGCCGGGCCTCGTCCCTCAACCGTGCCGCGCCCGCGAGGAGTTCCGTGAGCGCCGCCGCCTGCTGAAGGGGCTCGCCGCCGCTGACCGTGAGGCCCTCCGCCCCCTCGGCAAGGGCCTCCCGCCAGCGGGCGAGCACCTCGGAGACGGTGGTGAGCGCCCCGGCCGCCGGGTCCCAGGTGTGCCGGGACATGCACCCGGCGCAGGCCAGCGTGCAGCCCTGGAACCAGATGCCGAGCCGCCTTCCCGGGCCCAGCGTCTCCAACGGGTAGTGGGTCCCGTCGAGGCGTATTTCCACGGCGTCTCCTCCTCGTACCGGCAGCGAGTATCCAGTGCGCGAAGCCGCGCCCGCAATTGCCGGAAGGCGTTCGTCCGGCTGTCCGCCGGGCGGGATCCGGTTGTTTTCCGGAACTCCGGAAGACAGAGATCGAGTTCCTCCAAATCCCCGTCCCGGCAGGGGTTTTGCTCCGCTACTCTCTCCCCCATCGCAGCGACTTCCCAACCCGGACCGCGCGAGGAATGGGGGATCTTCGAAATGATCAACAAAGGTCGAATAAATGTCCGGGTCCAGCGGCGGAGAGCCGGTTCCCTCTCCTCGCTGCGGGCCCGGTTCCACGGCCGCCGGGACGCGGACGGGCTGCGGGAGATGCTGGCGGACGCCCATGCCGGGGGCGCGCCCTCGGACGAGGACCTGCCGCCGTACGTCCTGGGTCTGCACGCGCAGGTGCGGCACAGCACCGCGCGGCTGCGCTCGCGCACCCTGGCGGCGCACCGGGCGCTGCACATCCGGATCCAGAGCGAGTCGGTGCGGGTGGTGAACCAGTACACCGAGCGCGGGGAACCGACTCCGGCCGCGCTGGCCCGGTTCGGCGAGTGGGTCGCGGAGTGGCGCTCGGCCGCCTCGGTCTGCAGGCAGCAGGCGCAGCAACTCACCGACGAGGCCAATCAGTTGATCGCCTGCTACTGGGACGCCGCCTGGGTCCGGGCCCGCCGGGACGACCGGGTGGGCGGCCGGCGGCCCACGGGCTGGCTGCCCGGGAAGATCACTCTGGACGGCACCTGGTCCCATCTCGACGACGGGCTGCTGAGCGATCGCTGGTACGTCCCGGAGGCGCCGGGGCGCGACACCGATCCGTCGGCGGTCGCCCAGGCCCTGCACATTCTCGACCACCAGTCCGCGCGCGGCCGTTCGGATCGCACGCGGCACGGCGATGCCCCGAAGGGCAGCCGCAGGTGATCACCGCTCATCGACTTCCAGGAAGGCCAAGGAACATCATCGTGCAGCACTCGGCTTGGGCCGGTCGCCGGTCCACCGTCCGCGCCGCCCGCCGGCTCGCGGTCCTTCTCCCCCTGGTGTGCGCGCTCGGCGCCCTCGTGTCGTGCAGCAAGCAGGAGGAAGCCCTCACCACGCCCTGCGGCCTGGTCATCGACGGTTCGGGGTCGGCCGCGGCGGCGAAGGAGGGATTCGACTCGGAGGCCAAGCTGAAGGACACCCTCGGCGGGTTCCTCACCGACCAGAAGTGCGGGACCCTCGACTTCGCCCCCGTCACCCGTTCCTCGCGCAGCTCGTCCTGCCGGCAGGACGAGGTGGACCTCGACCCGCCGCACGACGCGACCACCGACCAGAAGACGCAGCGCGCAAACGCCCAGCGGGACGCCGCCGTCGCGGCCCTCGCCGAGCTCAAGTGCGCGCGCACGCAGAACGGTTCGGACGTATGGGGGGCCCTGACCCGCATCGGGGAGGCCGTCCCCACCGGCGGTCCGACGCCGAAGCTCCTCGTGGTGAGCGACTTCGACCAGGCCGACCCGGAGTTCCATCTGTCGCGGCAGGACATCACCACCAAGACCGCGCGCGCCAAGGTCATCGACTCGCTGGTGGACAAGCGCGGCATGCCCGGCATCAAGGGGATGGACGTCTTCCCCGTCGGACTCGGCATGCAGTACAAGGCGAAGCCCAGCGAGGCCGCCGACTTCGACTCCTTCTGGACCGAGGCGCTCGAAGGGAGGGCCAAGGCGCATGTCGACGACAAGTACCGGGGCTGAGGAACCGCAGCCGCGCCGGCGACGGATAGCCCGCTATCTGCCGTTCACCGGCCGCACCGCCCAGCCGGGCACCGGAACCCGTCCGGGGCCCGCCGCGGCCGCCGCGCGCACCAGCCGGCTGCCGCTGGTCATCGGCGACCGGGGCGAACGCGATCTCCTCCAGGACGCCCGGAAGCGGGGCCGGCAGGACGCGCGCCGCAAGACGCTGGACCCGTGGGTGCTCAACAGCGGCGACCGGGTGCCGTACTTCGCGGAACTGGCGTCCGTACGGGACGTCGTCGTCCACCGGATCGAGGAGGAGCTGAGCCTCGGGGAAGAGGCGGCCCGGCTGCTGGACGCGCGGGCGGGTTCCGAGGTGACCGCCGGGGAGATCGAGACCCGGATCCTGGACGAGCGGCTGCGCGAGGTGGAGCAGGAGATCGAGACGTCCCGCCGCCAGCTCGATCTGCTGGCCGCCCGGTCGGCCCGCTGGCTCCGCTTCCGGGACAGTCTGCGCGAGCGGGTGGAGGAGCGCTGGCTCCGGGCCCGCTTCCCGGAGACCGCCCGCCCCCCGGCCACCGGCTCCGGGGCCCCGGCGGAGGGCGGCATCCGGGAGGACGGACCCGAGCAGGCGGCCACCGGCAAGGACACGGCGGCCGATCCGGGCGACGACTGGCAGTCGGTGACCACCACCGGCGCCCCGGACGACACCGCGGCCGCGGCGCTGCGGGACGTGTACCGTGCCGCGAGCGCCGAGGCCCGCGACACCGCGTCGAGCTACGGCTGGGAGGGCCTCCAGACCCGCCCCGGGCTGCCCCGGTGGATGACCTGGGCGCTGCTCGCCGTGATCATGGCGGTCGAGGTGCCGATCTACTGGGTCGCGTACCAGCCCTTCCACGGGGTCGGCAGCACCGGCGGGGACTTCATGTCCGGGGCCCTCGCGCTCTCGTCCGCCGTGATCATGCTGATCCTGCCGCACCTGTCGGGGCTCATGCTGCGCTGGCGTTCGGCGACGGGCTCGCCGCGTCTCGGCTGGCTGCCCGCGGTGTCGCTGCTCGGTGTGTGGGGCGGTCTGACCTGGGGGCTGGGCCTGCTGCGCGCCAAGTTCGTGACCCAGCACGACAGTCCGGCCCCGGCCGCGGGGGCCGCCGGTTTCCGCGGGATCGGTGGTTCCGGCGCCGACACCACGACCCTGGTGGACCGGCTGCATCTGTCGAGCCAGACGGTGACCTGGCTGTTCTGCGCGCTGCTGCTGCTCTCGGGCGGGGTCGGCTTCATGCTCGGACTGTTCCGCGAGCACCCCTTCCTCGACTCCTTCCGCACGGCGCTGGAGCGGCGTACCGGGCTGCTGCGGCGGCACGAGGAGAGCATCGCGGTCACCGAGCGGGCCCGGGCCGCCCAGGAGACGGCCGAGGACCGTCGACGGGCCCGCAGGGAGGCCGCGAACGAACGGATGGCCTCCGCCCGCCAGTTGTACGAGGCCGCCGCCGCCCGGTATCTGGGGGAGGTCATGACGGCGTCGAAGGATCCGGCCGTGACGGAGTCGGCGATGCGGCTGTCCCGCAACTGGCCGCTGCTGCCGTCCACGGCCCGCCGCGAGGCCGCCCGGGACCGCTGAACGGCCGCTGGACGACCGCTTTATGCAGGCCTGTTGGACCGAACACACGAAGGCCCCGACCCCGCTGATCCGGGTCGGGGCCTTCGCCCGTGCGGGGCCCGCGCTCACTCCTCCTGCGCGGAGATGACCGCGTGCAGCGGTGCCAGCAGCTTGTTGACCCGGCGGGCGTCCTCCTTCGACGCCAGCCGGAGGCGGTCCTGCGGGCGCGGGTCGAGCGGGGCGGCCGGGCAGCGGTCCTGGAACAGCTGGAGCGCGGGGCGCGGCCTGCACCGCTTGGACGTCCACCACAGGCCCTGCACCGCGCCGCTGCGTTCTCTGATCACCCGTACCCAGTAGCGGGTGCCCGCGTAGTCGTCGGTGTCGATCAGCCAGCCGTCCTGCCATACGGCGGCCAGCCCCTCGGCGGTCGTGAGGTCCACCAGGGTCAGGTCGGCCGTGGTGCGGACCGCCGACAGGACGTACCGGGAGGCCTGCGCCCACGGGATCTGCCGCACCCCGCTGCCGTCGCTGAACTCGACCGAGCGCAACAGTACTTCGGACAGCGCGGTGACCGGATCGAGGGCCGCGTAGAGGTAGGGGTAGGGGTCCTTCTCGGTGGGGTCGAAGCGGCTGCCCTTGAAGAACTCGTGCGCCACGCTCGGGTTGAACTCGCCGGGCCCGTACTGCTCCTCGTGGCACCGCCAGACCACGGTGCCCGCCGTCACCACGGTGACCACCGGCTTCATCACGGCGTCCTGGGGCGGGAGTTGACCGACCATCAGAGTGCCCTCACCAGTTCGGCCGCGGCACGCTCCAGCTGTTCGTCGGGCAGCACGCCGAGCAGGTCTGCGGGGACACCGCCCAGCCAGCGATTGCCGCCCAGCCACCAGTCGGCGGCCCCCCAGGGGTCCTGGTCCGCCCGCAGGAGTTCATTGATCCGGCGGACGACGGGCAGCGGTTCGACCGTGCCGGCCCGGAACTGAAAACCCGGGCAGCGGATGCCGCGCTCCGGGTCGCGCAGCCTGATCAGACCGGCGGGGCTGTCCGGGCCGCCGCGCAGCTCGGGGTGCTCGTCCGCGGTCAGCGCCGGCGCGGCGAGCAGCCGTCGGCGGGCCGCCCGCAGCAGTTCGGCGGGATCGGGCGGCGGGGTGCCGAGCACCTGGAGCACGGCGTCCATCGTGGCGAGGCTGGGCAGTTCGCGGGGGCCCGAGGCGTAGCGGTGGCCGCCGAGCGCCTCGGCCACCGGGTGGTCGGGCGGCAGCGCGGACAGCGTACGGCGCAGCCTGCGTACGGCGCGTGCGACACCCGGCGGGTTGTCGGCGGCGGTCTCCTCCTTGATCTCCCGCAGGGTGCGCGAGAGCAGGTCCAGGTCGTCGTCGTCGAGGCCGGTGATGACGGTGGTCCAGTGGCTCTCCAGGAGCCTGAGCAGCTCCTCCGACGTCATACGCGCTCTCCTTCTTCGGGCCGGGCGGAACGCGCCGCCGGTGCGGGGTTGCCGTGGTGGACGAAGGCCGCCCAGGTGTCGGGGCGGGTCCGGAAGTCCTCGGCGAGGCGGCGGGCGGAGACATGCTTCAGGGCGCGCACGGGCGGCCGTTCGCCGGGTGCGGTGAGCATCCAGCGCTGGGCGGCGCGCAGCGCGTCCGGCGGGGCGAGGCCCCGGGCGAGCGCGTCGTGCAGGACGAGCATGAGCACCTCGGAGCGCCTGTCGTCGACCTTCCAGCGGGAGCCGACGGCGTCGGCGGCCAGCCGGTGCACCATGACCGAGGTGACGGTCAGGGCCTCGTCGTGGTCGCGGGTGGTGAGGTCCGTCTCGCAGCCGCCGCACACGACCAGCGGCCCGGCCGAGCGGAAGGCGTCGCCCTCGGCGGGCGTCTCCAGCAGGGTGCTCAGAGTGAGGGCCCCACCGGTGGCCGCTCCGGCCGACGCGGCCAGATGGAGGGCCGACCGGGTCGGGTCGGGGCCCGCGAGCCCATGGCAGGCGATGTGCACCAGGGAGGCGGGGGTGTCGGCCCGGCCGCCGAGCAGGGCGAGGACCGTCTCGGGGGTGGCGGGGTCCTCGTCGGGGCGGTGGATGACGGCGTCCGGGTAGTGGACCTCGGCCAGCGTCTCGATCTCGTCCTCGGCCCACTCCAGGTCGTCGGTGCCGTGGAACACCAGGGCCGGGCGCTCGGCGGGCGGCATACGGCGGCGGGCGGCGGCGCGCAGGAACTCCCGGCCGGACGCGGCGTGCGTGAGGACGGCGACCTCGCAGGCCCGTACGGGACGCGGCACGTCGTACACGGCGGGCGGGGTGAGGACGGCCGCCTGCCAGGGCACGACCCCGAGTTCACCGCAGGGCACGAGGACGAGCCGTACGGCCCGGGTGTCGTCGGCGCGGACGGCCTGACCGGCACCGCCGACGGCCTCACCGGCCTCGCCGGAGGCACCTCCGGAGGCTCCGCCGGAGGCCGCTACGGACGCATCGCCCAAGGCGCCGAGCAGACCCGCCTCGCCGAGGGCGCGGTCCCAGACCCCGAGGTGATCCAGTACGGGACCCAGCACCTCGCCCGCCCACCCGCACATCCCGTCCAGCGCGCCGAGCCAGCGCCGCTCGGCGCGCTCGGTGTCCCTCGGGTTGACGGCGTCGGGGCACTCGAGGGCGGCGGCCTCCAGGCGCTGCCAGTGCGCACCGGCCTCCAGGTACTCCGCCACGGGCGCGCGGCCTGTGGGGGCGAGGCAGGGCAGGGGCAGCGCCTCGGCGGGGCCGTCGCGGGTGACGACCAGGACGGCACCGTCCGTGCCGTCGACGCCGGGGACCAGGTACAGCAGCGCGTCCGCACCCGTCTTCGCCAGCCCGGCGCGCAGCTCGCTCCCGGAGGCGGGCACCGGCTGCGCGTCGGTGTCGTCGCCCTGGCCGCGCAGCGCGTCCAGGGAGCGGCGGCGCAGGTCGCCGGGGAGATCGGGGGTGCCCGCGCCCGCCGCGGCCAGCACCTCCAGCGGGGAGCGGTCCCGCAGGACGCCGGGGAGGCCGGTGCCGGCGGCCGCCAGTTCCAGCAGGGAGCGGTCGTCGGCCCGGTCCGAGGATTCGTCGGTGGCGGCGCGCCAGCGCTCGGCGAGCCGGGTCTCGCCCAGGGCCGCCAGGCGGTCGGCGACGCCCGCCGAGACGGCCGCCGCACCGAGCACCAGGGAGCGGCCCTCCTCCAGACACGCCATCGCCTCCTCGGTGAGCCCGGCGCGCAGCGCCCAGAAGGCCGCGCTGCGGCCCCGGTCGGCCGCCCCGCGCGCGATGCGCAGTCCGCGGTGGGTGCCCTGCTGGAGCAGTACGTCGTCGGCGGCGAGCCGGAGCGAGGCACGGGCGAGGCCGACGGCCGCGCGCAGTTCCCCGGTGTCGGCCGCGCCCGCCTTGAGGGTGGCGCGCTTGGCCCGGAGCGCAGCCAGGTCCCAGGTGAGGCGGGCGCCGTTGGGCATGCCCTCGGGCAGTTCCGCCAAGCCCTGGGTCAGCTCCGCGATCGCCTCGTCCAGCGGTTCGGGGTCCCCGGTCAGCTGGTGCAGGGTGTCCAGGGCGATGGCGATGCCGCCGCGCGCCCAGGGGCGTACGCCCGGGGTGAAGCCGGGGTTGTCCAGGGTCTTCCTGGTGCGCCGCACACCCTCGGCGATACGGCTGGGATCCGACTCGGCGATCGCGGTCAGCGCGATCAGCCCGGCCCAGCTGCTGTCGAGGAGGCCGCGCAGGACGGGCATGTCCACGGAGGTCTCCACGGCCCGCTGGAGGTGATGGGCGGCCGCCCGCAGATGCTCCGTCCGGTCCTCGGCCGAGGCGGCGAGCACCACGCGGCCCAGATAGGCGTAGCCGAGCACGAAACCGGCCAGCACACCGGTCCATTCCTCGGCGTCTTCGAAGGCCTCGTCCAGCTCCAGTTCGCACAGCGCTTCGATGATGTCCTCGACCGCGTCGCCGTCACCGCTGTCCAGGGCGGCGGTCAGCCGCCCCTGGAGCCGGGTGACCTCCCCGCACATGCGCAGACTCGCGGCCAGGTTGCCGTCCTCGGGGTCCTCGTCCCAGCGCTGGGCTTCGAGCAGGGTCCGGGACATGTCCTCGTCCTGGAGGCTGCCCCCGGTGAGGAAGGCCGCGGCCAGCACCCCGGGCACGACGGTGCGCAGCCATTCGCGGTGGGTGCGGCTGTCGAGTTCGCCGTCGGTGTACGCCTCGTGCATCAGCCGGAGCGCTTCCCGGAACCCCTCCATGTCCCCGGAGCGTGCGGCGAGGGTGGTGTGGAGCAGGGCGGCGATCATCCGGGACTGGAGGGGCGCGCGGGTCTCCTCGCCCGTCACGGGATCGCGCGTGACGGTCAACTCGGCCAACAGCTCGGGCAGTTCCTCGGGTGCGAGGGTCTCGGGGGACATCACCTCGGCCAGGGCGAGGAACCGGATGCGGGTGTGCCGCCGCTCCGCCTCCTCCTCGGGGTCCGCGGGGTCGCCGTCCGGGGCGGGGACGATCCCCTCCGCCTCGGCCGGGAGTCCCGCGAGGGTGTCCTCCAGCATGGCGAACAACGACGGCAGCAGCGCGCGCAGCGGTCCCGGCACCCGCATGTCCGGCATGGCTCCGAGGAGACCGCGGGCCCCGTCGGCGACCGCGCCCAGGTCGCCCTTCAGGACCGCGTCGGTCAGCGCCTCCAGACCCAGCAGGTTGGCGCGCAGTTCGGGGGGCATCTGCTCCTGCTCCCGTTCGAGCAGCAGCCGTACGAGCAGTCCGGTGTCCTCCACCAGGCCCGTACCGCCGTGTGCGAGCGGGGCGCCGACCTCCAGCATCGATGTCAGCTGGTCGATGGTCCACCGGCTGTCGGACCCGGGCGAGAGGTCGCGGTTCACCGTCATCAGGCGGGAGCCGAGCAGGAGCACGAGGTCCCGGCGTGCGGCCTCCCGGTCCGGCTCGTCGAGCGGGGCGGCGGTCCTGGCCTCGTCGAGCAGGCGCACCGCGCGCTCCCGGTCGGCCGGGGCGCCCGCCAGGACGAACCGCAGGGCGAGGCATCTGCCGAGCCGCGCCGCCACCACCGCGGCCTGCGCCTCGCACCCTTGGGCCGACGCCAACTCCTCCTGTATCCGCGCCAGTTCATCGGTCAGCGCGTCGAGTTCCGGCCCCCGTGTCCCCTCGTACGCATCCGGGTCCATCGGGACGGAGATCTCGGCCGCGCGTGCGAGCGCGGCGGCGACGCGGTCGCTCACTGGTACGGCCCCGGCTCCACTCATGCGTCATCCCCTCCGCCGTCATGGTGCCCGCTCCCCCGGTCCCGGCGGTCGGTGGTCGCGCACCTTCCCGGCATCCTGCCGGACAACGCCCGGTTCGCGGACGGATTCCGCCCGATCCGGGCGCTCCCGGGGGCCGACGGGCCCTCCTGCCGGGCGAGTTCGGGGCGTGATCGGCTCCGGCCATGGCACCGGGGCGGCGAACTCGCCATGCTGGACGCCTTGTTGTCCGCGTGAGGATCCGAGAAGAATCCGAGAAGAAGGAGGGGATGCGGTGACGCACTCCGCACCGGTGCCCGGCGCCCTCGAACCGTACGTGGAGACGACCCGCAGCGACTACGCGGTGCGCTACACGAGCGGTCTTCGGATCGAGGCCGCGGACGACGGGGTGGCCGTACTGCACGGCCGCTGCCCCCGCTGCGGCTGTGCGTTCCTGTACACGCACACCGACCGGGTCTTCCGCACCCCGCGCCGGGTGCCCCGCCCCGCGCACGTCCCGGTGCTCTGCGAGTGCACGGCCGAACACCCGGGACGTCCGCCCGAGGAGAAGGGGTGCGGCGCCTACTGGAACGTCCTCATGGAGCGCGGATGACACCGCGCTGGTCCGTGCGGCCGGGCCCGCCCGCGACCCCCGCCGACCGCGAGGCAGGCCGGCTGACCACACAGTTGCTCGCCGGTGAGCTGGCCCGCGCCCGGGAGGCGGCGCTCGCCTGGCGCAACGGGCTCGCGGCGCTGTTCGCCGGGCTGCTCGGCTTCGGCCTGATCAAGGGCCGTACCGACGTGGGGAAACTGGCACCTCCGTACGACGCCCTGGTGGGCGGCGCGCTGCTGCTGTGCCTGGTGTTCGGCACCCTCGGCGCGCTGCTGCTGCTCCGGGCGGCGCACGGGGCGCCCATCGGCGTGCGGCTGCCGACCGGCGTCCCCGCCGCGGCCACCGCGCTGCATCTCGGCGACCACATGGAGACCCGCCGCACGATGCGGGCCCTCACCCGCGGAGTGGCGCTGACCATCGCGTGCGGCGCGATGCTCGTCACCGGGGTGGCGCTCACCTGGTACGGCCCCGAGAAGGACGGCCCCCGGATCCTGGTGCGCACCCCCTCCGGAGACGTGTGCGGCGAGCCGGTGCGCACGGACGCGGGACGTCTGCTCGTGAGGACGGACACCGGCGAGGTCACCGTGCTGCTCGACCGGGCCGAGTCCCTGGCGGCGGTCGACGCGTGCCCGCAGGGGCCGTCCGACGAATGACAACGGACGGCCCCAAGAGGCAAGTTGGCCGGACGCCCCCCCCCCCGCATGCCGTCGGAGGTGGGACGCCCGGCCGAACCGGACCCCTCCTCACACGGCCGGTGCCGCCCCCTCCCGGCGTCCGGTCAGCAAAGTCAGCGCCAGGTAGAGCACCAGTGAGGTGCCGAGGCCGACCGCCCAGCCGTAGTCGGCGAGCGGGGCGAGGGCCGGGATCGGGCGGCCGTCGTACAGCGGCTTGAGGCTCGCGCCGCCGATCGCGAGGACACCGCCCACGACGAAGGCGAGGACCGCCCGCCAGTTCCAGCCGCCCGCGTACCAGTACCGGCCGCCGGTGCGGTAGAGGTCGGCGAGGTCCAGCCGGGTGCGGCGCACGACCCAGTAGTCGGCCACCAGGATGCCCGCGACGGTGCCGAGCAGCCCGCCGACCAGGCCGAGCCAGGTGAAGATGTAGCCCTGCGGGTCGGAGTACAGCTTCCACGGGCAGATCAGCACGGCGAGGACCGCGGTGATCAGCGCGCCGGTGCGGAAACTCACCTTGCTGGGCGCCACGTTGGAGAAGTCGAAGGCCGGGGAGACCAGGTTGGCGGCGATGTTCACCGAGAGGGTCGCCACCAGGACGGTGACGAGGGCGTAGAGCAGCCCGACCACGTTGTCCGTCTTCGCGGCCAGCTGCACCGGGTCCCAGACGGGCTTGCCGTAGACGGCCTGCGAACCGGAGGTGACCAGCACGGACAGGAACGCGAACAGCGTCATCGTGGTGGGCAGACCGAGCGCCTGGCCCCAGGTCTGGGCCTTCTGGCTGCGGCCGTAGCGGGTGAAGTCCGGGATGTTCAGCGACAGCGTGGACCAGAAGCCGATCATGCCCATCAGGGACGGCCAGAACAGCTTCCAGAACCCGCCGCCCCAGCCGAGCGTGGACGGCTGGTCGAACAGCGGCCCGACCCCGCCCGCCTCGGACGCCATCCACCACAGCATCACGAACGCGCCGACCAGCACGAAGGGCGCGGCCCAGTTCTCGAAGCGGCGGATGGTCTCCATGCCCCGGTGGATGATGGCGACCTGGAGCACCCAGAAGAGGGCGAACGACAGCCACATGGTCCAGGCGTAGCCGCCGATGTGCGCCGCGTCCGACCAGCTGTGGCCGATCAGTTTCCCGGCGAGGAAGTAGATGGCCTCACCGCCGATCCAGGTCTGGATGCCGAACCAGCCGCAGGCCACCAACGCCCGTACGACGGCGGGGAGGTTGGCGCCGCGCACCCCGAAGGAGGCGCGGGCGAAGACCGGGAAGGGGATGCCGTACTTCGGTCCGGCGTGCCCGGTCAGCAGCATCGGCACCAGGACGACCAGATTGGCGACGGCGATGGTGAACACCGCCTGCTTCCAGTCCATGCCGACGGCGATCAGACCGGAGGCCAGCGTCCAGGAGGCGGTGTTGTGGGCCATGCCGACCCACAGTGCGGAGAAGTTGTACGTCGTCCAGGTGCGCCGGCCGGCCGGGACCGGCAGCAGGTCCTCGTTGGCGTAGCGGCCGCTGGGCTGCGGAGCGCCGGGGGCGATCTCCACCCGGCCGTCGGCAAGGGTGACCTGGGCCGATGGCGGTATGTGCGGAGGAGCGGTATCGGTCATGGGCGGGCCCCAATCGGGAATGAGGGGATCGGCAAAGGCCGTTGCGGGCACCAGCCCCTCCCCGCGGGGAGGCGGGGAGGGGTGACCAGGGGGTGGGGGGGGTGGGGCGGACCCCCGAGGGGACCGGAAGGGACGATGAACGGGGCTGGTGGGGCTAGGAGTTGACGGCGGGGATCACCTGGCTGCCGTAGGCGTCGATGGTGGCCTCCTGCGCGTCGTGCATGTCGTACAGCGCGAACTGGTCGACGCCCAGGGCGCGCAGCGCGGTCAGCTTCTCGATGTGCCGCTCGGGCGGGCCGATGAGGCAGAAGCGGTCCACGATCTCGTCGGGCACGAACTCGGTGTCGGGGTTGCCGCTGCGCCCGTGGTGGGCGTAGTCGTAGCCCTGCCGGGACTTGATGTACTCGGTGAGTTCCTCCGGGACCTGGGCGGAGTGTGCGCCGTACTTGGAGACCAGGTCGGCCACGTGGTTGCCGACCATGCCGCCGAACCAGCGGCACTGGTCACGGGCGTGGGCGAGGGCCTCGGGCGAGTCGTCGGCGGTGACGTAGGCCGGTGCCGCCACACAGATGCTGACCTCGTCGGGGTCGCGGCCCGCCGTCTTCGCCGCGTCCTTGACGGCCTTCACCATGTACTCGGTGAGATAGAGGTCGGCCAGCTGGAGGATGAAGCCGTCGGCCTCCTCGCCGGTCATCTTCAGCGCCTTGGGACCGTACGCGGCCATCCAGACGGGGAGCCGGGCGCCGGCCCGGACCCAGGGGAACTTGACGACCGCGCCGCCGCCGAGGTCGGCGGCGTCGCCCCGGCCGAGGGCGCGGATCACCTTGATCGCCTCGCTTATGCGGGCGAGGGTGTTGGGCCTGCGGCCCGCGACGCGCATCGCGGAGTCGCCGCGGCCGATGCCGCACACGGTGCGGTTGCCGAACATGTCGTTGAGGGTGGCGAAGGTGGAGGCGGTGACCTCCGGGGTGCGGGTGGACGGGTTGGTGACCATCGGTCCGACCGTCAGCCGTTGCGTCTGCGCCAGGATCTGGCTGTAGATCACGAACGGCTCCTGCCACAGCACGGCGGAGTCGAAGGTCCAGCCGTGGCTGAAGCCGTTGTGCTCGGCCCGCTTCATCAGGTCGATGACGCGGGAGGCCGGCGGGTCGGTCTGCAGGACGAGTCCAAAGTCCATGGGCGCTGCTCCTAGTTGAGGTACTGACAGGTGGAGCGCGGGGTGTAGACACCGTGTCCGGCGTGCCCGGTGTACTCCCGCCGGTCGATGACCGTCTCACCGCGCGAGAGGACCGTCTCCACCCGGCCGGTGATCCGCCTGCCCTCGTACGCCGAGTAGTCGACGTTCATGTGATGCGTCTCGGCGGAGATCACCTGCTCGGCGTGGGGGTCGTAGATCACCACATCGGCGTCGGCGCCCGGGGCGATGGTGCCCTTCTTCGGGTACAGGCCGAACATCCGCGCCGGGGTGGCGCAGGCGATCTCGATCCAGCGGCGGCGGGAGATGTGCCCGTCGACCACGGCCTGGTGGAGGAGGTCCATGCGGTTCTCCACGCCCGGCATCCCGTTGGGGATCTTGGAGAAGTCGCCGCGGCCCAGCTCCTTCTGCCCGCTGAAGCAGAACGGGCAGTGGTCGGTGGAGACCACCTGGAGGTCGTTGGTGCGCAGGCCCCGCCAGAGGGCCGCCTGGTGCTCTTTGGGCCGCAGGGGCGTCGAGCACACGTACTTGGCGCCCTCGAAGTCCGGCTCGGCGAGGTTGTCGGTGGACAGGAACAGGTACTGCGGGCAGGTCTCGCCGAACACGTTCAGCCCGTCGTCGCGGGCCCGCGCCAGCTCGGCGAGCGCCTCCGCGGCCGAGACATGGACGACGTACAGCGGGGCGCCCGCGACCTGGGCGAGCCGGATGGCGCGATGGGTGGCCTCGGCCTCCAGCAGGGCCCTGCGGACCTCGCCGTGGAAGCGCGGATCGGTCTCGCCGCGGGCGAGGGCCTGTTCGACCAGGACGTCGATGGCGATGCCGTTCTCGGCGTGCATCATGATCAGGCCGCCGTTGCCCGCGGCACGCTGCATGGCGCGCAGGATCTGGCCGTCGTCGGAGTAGAACACCCCGGGGTAGGCCATGAACTGCTTGAAGGAGGTCACGCCCTCCTCGACCAGCAGGTCCATCTCCTTGAGCGTCTCCTCGTGCACATCGGAGACGATCATGTGGAAGGCGTAGTCGATGGCGCAGTTGCCCTCGGCCTTCTGGTGCCAGGCGTCCAGGCCCTCGCGCAGGGTGTGGCCGACGCTCTGGATGGCGAAGTCCACGATCGTGGTCGTACCGCCCCAGGCGGCGGCGCGGGTGCCGGTCTCGAAGGTGTCGCAGGCGTAGGTGCCGCCGAAGGGCATCTCCATGTGGGTGTGGCCGTCGACGCCGCCGGGGATGACGTACTTTCCGGTGGCGTCGATGGTCTGCTCGGCGCCGAGCGCGGCGGCGGCGGGGGTGCCGGAGGCCGCGAGGGCGGCGATGCGGCCGTCCTCGATGAGGACGTCGGCGTGGATCTCGTCGGATGCGGTGACGACGAGACCACCGCGGATGATTTTTCGGCCGGTCACTTGGTCCTCTCTCGTGGTCGGCTGCGGGTGAGTTGTGGTTGCTCGCGCAGTTCCCCGCGCCCCTGACGGGGCGCTCCTGCGGGGCGGCGTTTTTACGGGGCCGTCAGAGGGCCGTACGCGCCCGGCGTGCGGTCGCGGTAGAACTGCCAGCGGTCGCGGACCTCGCGGAGTTTGGCCATGTCCAGGTCGCGGACGACCAGTTCGGTCTCCTTGTCGCTCGCGACCTCGCCGACGTACTGGGCCTCGGGGTCCACGAAGTAGGTGGTGCCGTAGAAGTCGTTGTCGCCCAGGTCCTCCACGCCGACCCGGTTGATCGCGCCGACGAAGTACTCGTTGGCGGCGGCCGCGGCCGGCTGCTCCAGCTGCCAGAGGTACTTGGACAGGCCCCGGGAGGTGGCCGAGGGGTTGAAGACGATCTCGGCGCCTTCGAGGCCGAGCGCCCGCCAGCCCTCGGGGAAGTGGCGGTCGTAGCAGATGTAGACGCCGATCCTGCCGACGGCGGTGTCGAAGACGGGCCAGCCGCTGTTGCCCGGACGGAAGTAGAACTTCTCCCAGAAGCCCTGTACTTGGGGGATGTGGGTCTTGCGGTACTTGCCGAGATAGCTGCCGTCCGCGTCGATCACGGCGGCGGTGTTGTAGAGGACGCCCGGCTGCTCCTCCTCGTACATCGGCAGGACCAGCACGATGCCGAGGGCGCGGGCGAGGGACTGGAAGCGCTGGACGGTCGGACCCTCGGGGATCCGCTCGGCGTAGTCGTAGAACGCCTTGTCCTGGACCTGGCAGAAGTAGGGTCCGTAGAACAGCTCCTGGAAGCACAGGACTTGGGCGCCCTGCGCGGCCGCGTCGCGGACCGCCTGCTCGTGGACCTGGATCATGGATTCCTTGTCGCCGGTCCAGGCGGTCTGGAACAGGGCGGCACGGATCACTCGGCTCATCGGGACCTCCGGTAGCGGGGTGTGCGGTGAGCCTAGGAAGCGGACGGGCCTGCTTCGACGGGCAGCGTGTCACGTCCCCGGGGGCTGGGCATGCCACCGTGTCATGTCTGCGCGGGCCCATGTTTCACCGCCGTTTTCCCAGGTGGTCACAGGTTTCAGCGTTGTTGCGCATCATGCGCGAGCAGCGCGATGTGCACGGAGGCCGCCTGTTCGAAGTCGTCCAGGTCGACACCGAGGCGGCCCTGTATGGCCTCCAGGCGGCGGTAGAGCGCGGGCCGGGAGACATGGTGGAGCTGGGCGGTACGGGATTTGTTGCGGCCGGTGGCGAGATAGGTGCGCAGCACTTCGAGCAGCTCGGGCTCGGCCTTGCGCAGCAGCCCGTCCAACTCCCGTTCCGCGAACGACTGCACATCGGGGTTCTCCCGCAACAGCCGTACGAGTCCTCGTAGATGGACGTCCTTGAGGCGTACGACGGCGGGCAGCCCGAGGGCGGCGGCGGAACCGGCGACGGCGTCGGCGACATGGCGGGCCTCGCGCAGCCCCGCGGGCACCTCGTCCCAGCCGGTGCGCGGATCGGCTGCGGCGACCAGCGCGTCCGGCCGCCCGGTTCCCTCCCGCAGCCGGGCCGCGAAGAGCGCGGTGAGGGCGTCGGCGGGCCGGTCGCGCGGGAGGCTGAGCAGTACGGCGGTCACCCCGTCGGCCAGCTCGGCGGCGAGCCCGGACAGGCCCAGCACCCGCAACAGCCGGTCCAGTACGGCGGGTTCGGCGCCCGGGACGACGAGCGGCACGAAGGTGCGCAGATTGACCGGGAGCCCGGCGGCGCGGGCGCGCGGCAGCAGTTGGCGGGCCGGTACGACACCGGAGACGAGGTCGGTCAGCAGGCTCTGCGCGGACTGCTCCTCCCAGCTCAGCGCGGAGCCGCCGAGCATGCGGTGCAGTATCAGGGCCTCGGCGGCGCGGTCGGCGAGCAGCCGTCCGGTGGCCGTCTCGCCCCGGTAGCCGCACAGCAGCAGCCGCCCCCAGCGTTCGCCGCGGCCGCCGAGTTCGGCGCTGATCCAGGCGTCCAGGGCGCCGCCGCCGGCCTGCCGGGCGACCCGCTCCCAGTCGCGCAGTACATCGTCCACGGCGGAGCGCTCCCCCGCCGTGGCGAGGACGCGATGGGCGAGGTTGGTGAGGACGACGGGGCAGGCGCTGTGCCGGGCGACCTCGTCGAGCAGCCGTTGCAGCGGGGCGCCGGCCGTGATCAGCGCGGTGAGGTCGGTGCGTACCGCCTCGGAGAGGCTGACGGCCGCGAACTTGCGCCGCAGCAGCCGGGACTGCACCTCCTCGGTCAGTTCGGCGAAGGGGAAGGGGCGGTGCAGCACGACCAGCGGGAGGCCGCAGCGTTCGGCGGCGCGGCACATCACCTCGGGCGGGGCGGGAAAGGCCCGGCCGAGGCCGAGGACCACGGCGGCGGCCTCGGCGCGGTGCAGGGACCGGATGTACTCGGCCTGCCGGTTCTCGTCACCGGCGAGGAGCACCCCGGTGGTGAGCACCATCTCGCCGCCGGTGAGCATCACGCCCACGTCGGCGGCCTCGGCGACATGCACCCAGCGCACCGCCCGGTCGAGGCCGCCGGCGCCGGCCACCACCTCGGGTTCCCCGGCCAGCACCCGCTCCAGCGTGAGCACCTGGCGCACGGAGAGGGCGGGTTCCGGCGGGGCGGCGGGACGGGAGGCGGAGGTGGTGGTCATGGCCGTATCCCCTTGCTCGGCAGTGCCAGGTGCCCCTTGGTGTAGTACGCGTTTGTTACGAGTACGCGCTCAGGAGCGCGTCTTCCAGGACGGCGGCGCCCTCCTCGGCCTCCGCGACGGTCAGCGACAGCGGCGGGGCGACGCGCAGGGCGCTGGTGTCGTGGCCGCCGCCCTTGCCGATGAGCAGACCACCCGCGCGGGCCGCCTCCAGGACGGCGGAGGCCGCCTGCGGGTCGGCCTCGTCGGTGCCCGGTTTCGCCAGCTCGATGCCGATCATCAGACCGCGCCCGCGGACCTCGCGCACCCCCGGCAGCTGGGCGGCGACGGCCCGCAGCCGCTCGATGAGCAGGCCGCCGACCCGGCGGGCGTTGCCCTGGAGGTCGTGGTCGAGGAGGTAGGCGAGGTTGGCGAGCCCGGCGGCCATGGTGAGCTGGGTGCCGCCGAAGGTGGAGATGCTGTTGGCGTCCAGGCAGTTCATCAGCTCGGCGCGGGCGATGACACCGCCGATGGAGGCGCCGTTGCCGATGCCCTTGGCGAAGGTGACGATGTCCGGCGGGCCGCTCGCGGCGTGTGCCCCCCAGCCCCAGAAGTGGTCGCCGGTGCGGCCCCAGCCGGTCTGCACCTCGTCGGAGATCCACAGGATGCCGCGTTCCTTGAGCACCTCGTGGAAGTCGGCGTACAGCC
This sequence comes from Streptomyces sp. NPDC093018, assembly GCF_040684035.1. Taxonomy (NCBI): domain Bacteria; kingdom Bacillati; phylum Actinomycetota; class Actinomycetes; order Kitasatosporales; family Streptomycetaceae; genus Streptomyces; species Streptomyces sp. NPDC093018. The sequence continues at coordinate 173,702 of NZ_JBFBFF010000013.1, read as the reverse complement.
CGTCGGGCGGCGAGGTGAACCCGCCGACGCCCTGGACGGGTTCGGCGATCAGCGCGGCCGGGGGCCGCGTGTGGCCGAGGACGTCTCTCAGGTCGGCGACGCAGGCGTCGATGAAGGCGCGGTCGTCCAGGTCCGCGAAGGGGCCCCGGGTGCGCACGCCGCCGTGCACGTACAGGGTCTGGAGCGGGGACAGCGAGGTCGGGGACCAGCTGCGGTTGCCGGTGATGCCGACGGTGGAGAAGGAGCGGCCGTGGTAGCTGTTGCGCATGGCCAGCACGGTGTTGGAGCGCCGGTAGGTGGTGGCGAGCAGCAGGGCGGTGTCGTTGGCCTCGGTGCCGGAGGTGGTGAAGAAGACCCGGGCGTCGGGGATGCCGCTCACCTGGGCGATGCGCTCGGCGAGTTCCACCATCGGGCGGTTGAGGTAGAGGGTCGAGGAGTGCAGGATGCGCCCGGCCTGCTCGCTGACCGCCTTGGTGACCTCGGGCAGCGCGTGCGCGGTCATGGTGGTGAGGATGCCGCCGAAGAAGTCCAGGTAGCGGTTGCCGTCGGAGTCCCAGACATGGCGGCCCTCGCCGTGGGTGATCTCGATCGGGTCGTCGTAGTAGAGGGCGAGCCAGTCGGGCATCACCCTGCGGTGGCGGGAGTAGAGGTCGCTCACGGCTGCACCAGCCCTTCGTAGGCGTCGGGACGGCGGTCGCGGTAGAAGGCCCACTGCTGCCGTACGTCGTCGATGAGTGCGAAGTCCAGGTCGCGGACGAGGAGTTCCTCGTCCTTGTCGCCCGCGACCTCGCCGACGAACCGGCCGCGGGGGTCCACGAAGTACGACGTCCCGTAGAAGTCGTTGGTCCCGTACTCCTCCTGTCCCACCCGGTTGATGGCGGCGACGAAGTACTCGTTGGCGACGGCCGCGGCGGGCTGTTCCAGCTGCCAGAGGTGGGCGGACAGGCTCCGGTGGGTGGCCGAGGGGTTGTAGACCAACTGGGCGCCGCCGAGGCCGAGTTGCCGCCAGCCCTCGGGGAAGTGGCGGTCGTAGCAGATGTAGACGCCGACCCGGCCGACGGCGGTGTCGAAGACGGGCCAGCCGAGGTTGCCGGGGCGGAAGTAGTACTTCTCCCAGAAGCCCTCGACCTGGGGGATGTGGTGCTTGCGGTACTTGCCGAGGTAGGTGCCGTCGGCGTCGATCACGGCGGCGGTGTTGTAGTAGAACCCGGGCTGCTCGATCTCGAAGACCGGTGCGACGACCACCATCCCGGTCTCCCGCGCGAGCTCCCGCATCCGCCGTACGGTCGGCCCGTCGGGCACCGGCTCGGCCCACCGGAAGTGCTCCCGGTCCTGGACCTGGCAGAAGTAGGGGGCGTTGAACACCTCCTGGAACCCGATGACCCGCGCGCCCCGCCGGGCCGCCTCGCGGGCGTGCTCCTCGTGTTTCGCCACCATGGACCCGGTGTCGCCGGTCCAGGTGGCCTGGACCAGTGCGGCGCGGACGACGTTGGCCATGAGCTGCTCCTTCGACATGACGTCAGAGCCTCTACGCCCGTAGAGCAGACCGTAGAGGCACGAACGTAAGCCTCCGGGGCCGCCTTGCCAAGACCATCGCCGCCAACCCGCCGATTCACACTCCGGTGGGTGAGCCGGGGGTGGCCGCTCCTCAGACGGTCACCGGGGTGCAGTGCACCGCCAGCTCGTCCATCGACAGGCCGAGCGATCTCGCCAGCGCGGCCACCGTGAAGAAGGCCGGGGTCGGGGCGCGGCCGGTCTCGATCTTGCGGAGGGTCTCGGCCGAGACGCCCGCCGCGGCGGCGACCTCGGCCATGCTGCGGTCACCGCGCGCCTCGCGCAGCAGCCGCCCGAGCCGCTCGCCGCGCTCGTGCTCTTCGGGGGTGAGAGGGGTGCGCACCATGCGTCCATTGTGCCCGTCACCCTCCCCCATTCAAATACCACCCTCCCGGACACCCCCCAATACAAATACCGGTATAGTAATTGGCATGGTGGAACTGAAGACGGAAGCGTCCATCGACGCGATGTATGCCGCGGGCCAGGTCGTCGGGCAGGCCCTGAGTGCCGTACGCAAGGCCGCGGACGTGGGGGTCTCGCTGCTGGAGCTCGACGAGGTGGCACGGGAGGTGCTGCGGGCGGCGGGGGCCACCTCGCCCTTCCTCGGGTACCGCCCCTCCTTCGCCCCGACCCCCTTCCCCGCGGTGATCTGCGCCTCGGTCAACGACGCGATCGTGCACGGCATCCCCACCGGGTACCGGCTGCGCGACGGCGACCTGGTCTCCATCGACTGCGGGGCCCTGCTGGACGGCTGGGCCGGCGACTCGGCGATCAGCTTCGTGGTGGGCCGCGCCCGCCCCGAGGACGTACGGCTGGTCGACACCGCCGAGCTGGCGCTGGCGGCGGGCATCGCGGCGGCCGTGGCCGGCAACCGGATCGGCGACATCGCCCACGCCGTCGGCCGGGTCTGCCGGGCGGCGGGCTACGGCGTCCCGCAGGACTTCGGCGGCCATGGCATCGGCCGCCGTATGCACGAGGACCCCTCGGTCCCGAACGAGGGCCGCCCCGGCCGCGGCTTCCCGCTGCGCCCCGGTCTGGTCCTGGCGATCGAGCCGATGCTGATCGGCGGCGGCCGGGACGACTACCACGAGGCCCCCGACGGCTGGACCCTGCGCACGAGCGACGGCTCCCGCGCGGCGCACGCGGAGCACACGGTGGCCATCACGGAGCGGGGCCCCCGGATCCTGACGGCGCGCGTCCCCGCCTGAGGGGCGCCCGTTGCCCCGCTCGGGCGAACATGCCCACCCCCTCACTTCATGCCATCGTGGGCATGAGCAGCCCCACTCCGGGTTACCCGGCGGAGCCACCGTCAGCGAAGGAAAGCATCGCCATGACCAACGGCTACCCTCCTGACCCCTTCGGCGAATTCCTCGCCCGTTTCTTCAGCGGCGCCGCCGGAGGCAACAGCGCGCCCGGCCCGCGGCACATCGACATCGGCCGGCTGCTCAGCCAGCCGGCGCGGGAGCTGGTCAAAGGGGCGGCGCAGTACGCGGCCGAGCACGGCAGCCGGGACCTGGACACCCAGCATCTGCTGCGCGCGGCCGTCTCCGCCGAGCCCACGCGGAGCCTGCTGACGCGGGCCGGGGCCGATCCGGACTCGCTCGCCACCGAGATCGACGACCGGGCGGGCCCGGTGCAGCACCCGCCGGGCGAGGTGCCGCCGCCGACCTCGCTGTCCCTGACGCCCGCGGTGAAACGGGCCCTGCTGGACGCGCACGACATGGCCCGCTCCAGCGGCGCGGGCTACATCGGCCCCGAGCATGTGCTCAGCGCGCTGGCCTCGAACCCGGACTCGGCGGCGGGGCACATCCTGCACGCGGCCCGCTTCCCGGCGAGCGCGCTGCCGCCGGAGCCGGCGGAGGGCACCGGTCAGGTCCGGGTGGAGCGGCAGCGCTCCACCGGCACGCCCACGCTGGACAAGTACGGCCGTGATCTGACCGAGCTGGCCCGGGAGGGCCGGGTCGACCCGGTGATCGGCCGGGACACCGAGATCGAGCAGACCATCGAGGTGCTGTCCCGGCGCGGCAAGAACAACCCCGTGCTGATCGGCGACGCGGGCGTGGGCAAGACGGCCATCGTGGAGGGCCTCGCGCAGCGGATCGCCGACGGGGACGTGCCGGACCAGCTGGCCGGGCGGCGGGTGGTCGCCCTCGATCTGACCGGGGTGGTGGCGGGCACCCGCTACCGGGGCGACTTCGAGGAGCGCCTGAACAACATCGTGGAGGAGATCCGCGCCAACTCCGACCGGCTGATCGTGTTCATCGACGAGCTGCACACCGTCGTCGGCGCGGGCTCCGGCGGCGAGGGCGGCGCGCTGGACGCGGGCAACATCCTCAAGCCCGCGCTGGCCCGGGGCGAGCTGCACATCGTGGGCGCGACCACCCTGGAGGAGTTCCGCCGGATCGAGAAGGACGCGGCGCTGGCCCGCCGCTTCCAGCCGGTCCTGGTGCCCGAGCCGACCGTCCAGGACACCATCGAGATCCTGCGCGGGCTGCGCGACCGCTACGAGGCCCACCACCAGGTCCGCTACTCCGACGAGGCACTGGTCGCGGCCGTGGAGCTGTCCGACCGGTATCTCACCGACCGGCGGCTGCCGGACAAGGCGATCGACCTGATCGACCAGGCGGGCGCCCGGGTCCGGCTCGGCGCCCGTACCAAGGGCACGGACGTACGGGCGATGGAGCGCGAGGTGGACCAGCTGGTCCGGGACAAGGACCAGGCGGTCGCCGACGAGGACTACGAGCAGGCCAAGCAGCTGCGTGACCGGATCGCGGAGCTGAAGGGGAGCATCGCGGAGGCCAGCGGGGGCGAGCAGGCCGACGAGGGGCAGCTGGCGGTGACCGCGGAGTCCATCGCCGAGGTGGTCTCGCGGCAGACCGGCATCCCGGTCAGCCGGCTCACCGAGGAGGAGAAGGAACGGCTGCTCGGCCTTGAGGAGCATCTGCATCAGCGGGTCGTCGGCCAGGAGGAGGCCGTGGCGGTGGTCGCCGAGGCGGTGCTGCGCTCGCGCGCCGGGCTCGCCAGCCCCTCCCGGCCGATCGGCAGCTTCCTCTTCCTCGGCCCGACCGGGGTCGGCAAGACCGAGCTGGCCCGCGCGCTCGCCGAGGCGCTGTTCGGCAGCGAGGACCGCATGGTCCGCCTCGACATGAGCGAGTACCAGGAGCGGCACACCGTCTCCCGGCTGGTCGGCGCCCCGCCCGGCTACGTCGGCCATGAGGAGGCGGGGCAGCTCACCGAGGTGGTGCGCAGGCACCCGTACTCGCTGCTGCTGCTCGACGAGGTGGAGAAGGCGCACCCGGACGTCTTCAACATCCTGCTCCAGGTGCTGGACGACGGCCGGCTCACCGATTCCCAGGGCCGCACGGTCGACTTCACCAACACGGTCATCGTGATGACCAGCAACCTCGGCTCCGAGGCGATCACCCGGCGCGGCGCCGGGATCGGTTTCGGTCCTGGCGGCGCGGAGGCCGACGAGGAGGCGCGGCGGGAGCAGATCATGCGGCCGCTGCGCGAGCACTTCCGGCCCGAGTTCCTCAACCGCATCGACGAGATCGTGGTCTTCCGGCAGCTCACGAGCGAGCAACTGCGGCAGATCACCGACCTGTTGCTGGAGAGCACCCGGCGGCTGCTGGACGGGCAGGGCGTCGCGGTGGAGTTCACGGACGCGGCGGTCGACTGGATCGCCGAGCGCGGCTACCAACCGGAGTACGGCGCCCGGCCGTTGCGCCGCACCATCCAGCGCGAGGTGGACAACCGGCTGTCGCGGCTGCTGCTGAACGGCACGGTCTCCGAGGGCGGCCAAGTCACCGTGGACGTCAGGGACGGGCAGCTGGACTTCCGCACGCACGAGGCGCCAAAGACCGCGCAGGCCCCGCCCGCCGGATGAGACCCGTACGCGAAGGTGCCGACGTACGCGAAGGTGCCGGGGGCGAGCCGCCCCCGGCACCTTCGTGCGGGTCGTGCGTACTGCGGTTACCGGGCCGGGTCCACCACCATCGCCGAGCCGCCACCGCGTCGTACCTTCTCGGCCGCGGCCAGCCACTCGCCGTTCGGCAGCCGCTGCACCCCGGTCGCGGCGCCGATCTCCGGGTTGAGGGTGAAGTGGTGGCCGATGGCCTCCAGCTGCGCTCTCAACGGGCTGTTGTACAGGGCGGGTTCGAGTTCCGTCTGGGCCGCGTTGCGCTGGCTGGCGCGGGGCGCGGCGATGGCGTCGACCAGTGGCAGATGCCGGTCGAGGAACTCGGTCAGGGTCTGGAGCACGGTGGTGATGATGGTCGCGCCGCCGGGCGAACCCAGCGCCACCACGGGCCTGTTGTTGCCGTCGAGGACGATCGCCGGCGAGATCGAGGAGCGCGGCCGCTTGCCCGGACCGGGCAGGTTCGGGTCGGGCACGGACGGGCTCGCCGGGGTGAAGGAGAAGTCCGTGAGCTCGTTGTTGAGCAGGAATCCCCGGCCTGGCACGGTCATCGCGCTGCCGCCGGTCTGCTCGATGGTGAGGGTGTACGAGACGACGTCGCCCCACTTGTCGGCCACCGTGAGATGGGTGGTGTTCTGGCCCTCGTACGGCGTCGGCGCCGCCTTGCCGCCCTTGGCGCAGTCCTTCGGGTGGTACGGGTCGCCGGGGGCGAGCGGGCTGGTGAGGACCGCGTCGTCCTTGATCAGGCAGGCCCGCGAGTCGGCGAACTGCTGCGAGAGCAACTGGCGGGTGGGGACCTTCTCGTAGGCGGGGTCGCCGACCCAGCGGCCGCGGTCGGCGAAGGCGATCCGGCTGGCCTCGATGAAGTGGTGCAGATACTGCGCCTCGCTCATCTTCGACAGGTCGGAGCTCTCCAGGATGTTGAGCGCCTCGCCGACCGTGGTGCCGCCCGAGGAGGACGGGGCGATGGAGTAGACGTTCAGGCCGCGGTACGCCGTCCTGGTGGGCGCCTGGAGTTTGGCGCGGTAGACGGCGAGGTCCTTCTCGGCGAGCTTGCCGGGCCGTGCGTTCCAGCCGGAGGCCGGGTCCACGGGCGGGTGCTCGACGGTCCTGACGATGTCGTCGCCTATGTCGCCGCGATAGATCGCCCCCATGCCCTTCTTCGCCAATTCCTCGTAGGTCTTGGCGAGTTCGGGGTTCTTGAAGGTCGAGCCGACGGCGGGCAGCTTGCCGCCGGGCAGGAACAGCCGGGCGGTGTCCGGGAAGTAGCGGAACCGGGTCTCGTTGTCGGCGGTCTGCGAGCGGAAGGTGTCGTCCACGGTGAAGCCGTCGCGGGCGAGCTTCTCGGCCGGCTTCAGGACGCTGCCGAGCTTCTGGCTGCCCCACTGGTCGAGGGCGGTCTGCCAGGTGGCGGGGGTGCCCGGGGTGCCGACGCTGAGTCCGCTGCTGACGGCGTCGTTGAAGGAGAGCGGCTTGCCGTTCTCCACGAACAGGTCGGAGTCCGCGCTGCGCGGTGCCGTCTCGCGGCCGTCGATGGTGTGGACCGTGCGGGTCCGTGCGTCGTAGTAGACGAAGTAGCCGCCCCCGCCGACGCCGGACGAGTAGGGCTCGGTGACGCCGAGCGCGGCGGCGGTGGCGACGGCGGCGTCCACCGCGTTGCCGCCGCGCCTGAGGACCTCGATACCGGCGGCGGTGGCGTCCTTGTCGACGCTGGCGACGGCACCGCCGTAGCCCACGGCCACCGCTTGCTTGGCGGCCGGCTCGTTCGCCCTCGGGGCGGGCGGCGGTGCCGCGGCCCCCACCGTCACCACGGCGGCCGAGACCACCGTCAGAACCGCCAGTCTCCGCGTGCCTGGACGACCCATCCGTACCTCCCGTCGGGACAGTCAGCGCAGCGTAGCCAGATTGTCACTCTAACGACAGTAGGCCTCGTCCGCTCGCCACACGACCGTCACAGATCGAACACCGGTACGCCCAGGGCGCGCTGGCCCGCTACCATGCGCGGCCATGAACGACGACGTGCGCAACATCGTCCTGGGCCTGGTGGCGACCGCCATCTCGGCCTCCTTGGGCTGGCTGGCCCGCACCTGTCTGTGGCGCCGCAGACTCCGGCGCGAGCAGGCCTTCTTCGGGCTGCCGGAGCACGCCGAGGCACTGCTCGTCGTCAACCGGGACCCGGCCGCGACCGAGCCCGCGGTGCACCGCTACGACGTGTTCGCGCTGCTGGAGCTGTCCGCGCTCATCAAGGAGTGCGGGGCGCACGCCGAGGTGGCCACCCAGGACACGGTCCGCCAGGGCTTCGGCGAGCGCACCGAGTTCTGTGTGGGAGGGCCGGCCTCGAACCGCCGTACGGCCGCGCATCTGTCGGCGATGCTGCCCGGGGTGCGGATCACCACCGCGTCCGAACCGGTCGCCGAGCGGGCGAAGTTCCGCATCGGCGCGGAGCGGTACCCGATGGAGCGGGGCGTGGCGGAGTACGTGCTGCTGGCGCGGGTCACCACCGAGGGCCGGGCCCGTCCGGTGTTCCTGTTCTGCGGCCAGAGCGCGATCACCAATCAGGCCGCGACCCGCTATCTGGCCCGCCATCACGCGCGGTTGGCCCGCACGTACGGTGACGGCACATTCGTACTCCTGCTGAAGGTCCTCAACTCGCAGGCGTACGGGCCGGACGTGGTGGAGCTGGTGGCGGATGTGACCCGGGCGGCGCGCGGTCCGCTGCCGGAACCCGAGGCGGAGCCGGAGCCCGCGGCGTCCGCGTGAGGCGCGGTGGGGGCGGTGACGGCCCGTCGAGCGCAACTCGTCCGGCGCAGCTGACCTTCTCCTCGCCGGTGCGAGCAGTGATCTCCGGCTGCCGCCGGACGAGCCTGGCCCGTGTGAACTGCCGCCCCTCTCACGGTGCGGGGGCCATGGGGTCCCCACCCGGCGGCAGTGTCTCCGTCCCGGTGCGGCGGGGCTTGATCACCTCACCACGGGGCGGAACGCACCATCGTAGTCGAGACGTCGGGGGCCGGGGTTCCCGGCATGGAGATAGGGCCTGTCGACAGGCCCTGAGGCCCGCGGGCAGTCGCCGGGGCCGGATGCCGAACGCGTCCGCGGGCCCAGGTAACGGGTGGGCCGCGAAGGGGTGTGACGGACGGGGATTGACGGGGCGCCGGGTGAACCGGCCGGTGCGCGTTGCCTGGTACGCCTTCTTCCAGTCGCCGTTCCTCGGTTCGATCAACGGATCGACGGCCATACGCAGCCCTACTCCACTCTCCGCTGGGTGGTGGTTGCCGCAAACTATCCAGCCGGGCCCGGGAGTCGGAGGGCGACACGGCGTTTCCGGCATTAGCCGTATTTAAAGCCGTGTTGGGGAGGGTGCGGCCCCGGGGCCGGCCGGGGTTCAGACCTCGGCGATCTCCGCGTACAGCTGGGACAGCTCGGGAACGCCGGTCGCGGCCCACTGGCGGCCCGCGTCCACCACCTCCACCTCGCGGCCGGAGGCGAGGCGCAGGACGGGCTCTCCGCCGGCGCTGATCCGCCAGGCGGCGCCGGGCACGGTGCGCACCACGACGGTGCCCAGGTACAGCCCGGCGTCATGGCCGAGCCAGGGCAGCGTCTCGGTGTCGTCGCGCCAGTGCGGGACCATCTGGTCCAGGGCCTCAAGGGAGGCCGGGGTGTCGTCCAGGCGGACGCCGCCCCGGGCCGCCTGGGCACGCAGCAGATCGCACTCGGACAGCAGCGCGGCCACCGACTCGGGGTCGGCGGGCAGCGCGGGGTGCTTCTTGTGCCGTGGGCCCAGGAACGGAAGATTCATGGACCCAGCGTGGCATCACACGTCGAGGTCGACCACCACGGGCGCGTGATCGGAGGCGCCCTTGCCCTTGCGCTCCTCGCGGTCGACGTAGGCGTCCTTGACGGCCCCCGCGAAGGCCGCGTTGCCGTACACCAGGTCGATGCGCATGCCGCGGTTCTTGGGGAAGCAGAGCTGGCGGTAGTCCCAGTAGGTGAACGGGTGGTCGTACTTGAGCGGGCGCGGTACGACGTCGTCGAGGCCGGCCCCGCGCAGGGCGGTGAGGGCGGCGCGCTCGGCGGGGGTGACATGGGTGGCGCCCTCGAAGGCGGCACGGTCGTAGACGTCGTCGTCGGTCGGCGCCACGTTGTAATCACCGAGGACGGCGAAGGGGCGGCTGCCCTGGGCGTCGCCGAGGACGGCGGCGCGCAGGGCCTCGAACCACTGGAGCTTGTACGCGTAGTGCGGGTGGTCGACCTCGCGCCCGTTGGGCACGTACACCGACCACACGCGGACGGGGCCGCAGGTGGCGGAGATGGCGCGGGGCTCGGTCACGCCCTCGTACCCGGGGTCGCCGGGCAGTCCCTTGACGATGTCCGCCAGGCCGACGCGGGAGAGCACCGCCACGCCGTTCCACCGGCCGGTGGCGTGCACCGCGGCCTCGTAGCCCAGCTCGCGCAGCGGCTCGACCGGGAACTGCTCCTCGGCGACCTTGGCCTCCTGGAGGCAGAGCACGTCGGTGCCGCTGCTCTCCAGCCAGGCCAGCAGGCGCGGGAGGCGGGCGGTGATCGAGTTCACGTTCCAGGTCGCGATGCGCATGTCTCACAACCTACCTGGCGGGTACGACAACCCGGCCCGCCCCGCCTCACAGCCGGGCCGAGGCCCCCGGGGCGAGCCGCTGGTGGTCGGTGCCGCCGAGGGCGCCGATCTGGTGGTCGTAGATCGGCCGGGCCAGGTCGGTGAGCAGGGCGTCGTGGATGTCGTAGGCGCGCTGCGGGCGGACCTCGCGGACGTAGTCGATCACCTCGGCGATCTTGTTCCAGGGGGCCATGACCGGGAGCATCAGCGTCTCCACGGGCTGGTCGGGGACGGTGAGGGCGTCGCCGGGGTGGAAGATCTTCCCGCCGTCGAGGAGGTAGCCGACATTGGTGATGCGCGGGATGTCCGGGTGGATCACGGCGTGCAGCTCGCCGTGCACGCGTACGTCGAAGCCGGCGGCGGTGAAGGTGTCGCCGTGCCCGACGGTGTGCACGCGGCCCGGGAACGCCGCCGCGATCTTCTCCGCGACGGACCGCAGCGTCCAGATCCGGGCGGCCGGATTGTCCTCCATCGCCGCCCGCAGCCGGGACTCGTCGAAGTGGTCCGCGTGCTCGTGCGTCACGAGGATCGCGTCCGCCCCGAGCGCCGCGTCCTGCTCGCTGAACCCTCCGGGATCGATGACGAGCACCTGCCCGTCCTTCTCCACCCGGACACAGGCATGGGACTTCTTGGTGAGCTTCATGCCTCACCATCCTGCCGGAGGGGGCGGGGGGGACGCCCGGGGGGTGGGCGGACGCCCGGGGGAGCGGACGCCCGGGGGCGGGCGGACACCCGGGGGCGGGCGGACACCCGGGGGGTGGGGGGCCGCACGGGGGGTGGGGGGCCGCACGGGGGGTGGGGGGCCGCACGGGGGTAGGCGGACGCCCCGGGATGGGCTGACGCCCGGGAGGTGGGCCGACGCCGGGGGCGGACGCCCGGCGGGGGCCGACGGCCAGGGGTAGGCGGACGCCCGGAGGGGGTGGACGCCCGGGGGGGGGTGGACACCCGGGGGGGGCGCCCGGAGGGGGGTGGACGCCCCGGGATGGGCTGACGCCCGGGAGGGGGGCCGACGCCCGGGGGGCCGACGGCCAGGGATAGGCGGACGCCCGGGAGGGGGGGCCGACGCCCGGGAGGGGCCGACGGCCAAGAGGTGGGCCGACGGCCGGGGGGCGACGCCCGACGGGTGGGCCGACGCCCAGGGGCCGCTGGATGTTCGCGGGGCAGGGGCTCTCCCCGCCCCTGCCCCGCCCCGCGGACCGTCGGTTTCGCGGCTCACTCCGCGGGGGTCGTCTCCTCCTGGATGATCTGCTGGGCCACCTTGAAGGCGCTGGTGGCGGCGGGGAGGCCGCAGTACAGGGAGGTGTGCAGGAGGATCTCGCGGATCTCGTCGGGGGTGAGGCCGTTGCGCAGGGCGGCGCGGGTGTGGGAGGCGAGTTCGTCCAGGTGGCCGCCCGCGATCAGCGCGGTGAGCGTGATGCAGCTGCGGGTACGGCGGTCCAGGCCCGGCCGGTCCCAGATCTCGCCCCAGGCGTAGCGTGTGACGAACTCCTGGAAGTCCCCGGAGAACCGGTCCGCCCCGGCCAGCTCCTGGTCGACGCGCGCGTCGCCGAGCACCTCGCGGCGGATCTTCAGCCCGGTCTCGTACCGGTCGGCCCGGTCCGCAGGCGGCGCGGCGGCGGCGGGCGGGGCGATCTCCGCGACCGGGACCACGGCCTGCGGCGGCACCGTCGGCAGCGGCGCCGTGACCTGCGCCCCCGGCAGGGCGAGCTGCCCCGTGTCGTACGGCTGCTGCCAGGCCGTGGAGAAGTGGTGGACCAGCAGATCGGTGACGGCGGCCGGCTGCTCGACCGGGACCAGGTGGGAGGCGCCGGGCACGACCGCGAGCCGCGCGTCCGGGATGCCCGCGACCAGGGTGCGGGCCTCGGCCGGGCCGGTGACCTGGTCCTCGGAGCCGACCAGGACCAGCGTCGGCGCCACGACACGGCCCAGCTCGGCCCGCACGTCGAACGCGGCGAGGGCCTCGCAGGAGGCGATGTAGCAGCCGGGGTCCGTGGTGCGCACCATCTGCACCGCCCACTCGGTGATCGCGGGCTGCGCGGCCGAGAACCCGTTGGTGAACCAGCGGTCCGGCGAGGTACGGGCGATGGGGTCCAGGCCGTTGGTGCGTACGATCACGCCGCGCTGGCGGAACTCGTCGGCCGTCCCGAACCGTGGCGAGGCCGCGACCAGCGCGAGCGAGGCCAGCCGCTCGGGGTGCCGCAGGGCCAGCTCGATCCCGATCGCGCCGCCCAGCGCACAGCCCGCGTACCCGAAACGCTGCACACCGAGCGAGTCCAGGGTCGCGAGCAGCCGGGCGCTCAACTCCCCCACGGACCCGGCCGGATGCGCGGGCGCCCCGCCGTGCCCAGGCAGGTCGAACCGGAAGATCCGCCACTGCTTGGCCAGCTCCGGGATCTGCCGGTCCCACATGTGCCAGGTGGTGCCCAGTGAGGGAGCCAGAATCAGTACGGGGGCCTCTTCCGGCCCGTCGAGGCGGTATTGCAGGGTGTTCGGTGGTGTCTCGCTCACGCCCAAGACCCTCTCACGCATCACGAGATCTCACGGTGCCGGGGGAACCCTGTCGTTCGAAATCGCCTCGCAGGCGGCCGGTGACCATGGAGAGTGGCGAGACGCCGGGTCGAATGACGTCGGCGTGATCGTACGCGCGCCGTATGTCCTGGGCTGGTGCCTATGAGCGCGTGGCCGTCGCGCAGTTGCCGGCCGTCGGACGCACGCCGCCGCTCTTGTCGACCGGCTCGCTGCGGTCGTAGGGGTCGAGGCGGTGGGCGCGGTCGGTGTGCTGGGTGGTGCCGAAGGGCGGGACGAAGTAGCCGGTGGGGGCGGAGCAGCCGCCGTTGGTCATGTCGAGCGCGTAGGAGAGGAGCGACATCGTGCCCGGCTCGGTGACGACCTTGGACGGGTCGTCCCAGCTCATCACCACCTCGCGGCGCACGATCGTCCGCAGGACCTCGCCGCCGCCCTTGGCCGGGGTGACCGGGTAGACGAAGGTGACGTCCGCCGTCACCTCGACCGCGCCCCGCTTCCCCTCCCGGTACGAGAGCCGGCCGCGCGTCTTGACGACGTCACCGACCAGCCGGGCCTGGTCCGGCCGGAAGCGGCTGAACAGCAGGAGCGGGTCCGTCTCGGGGGTGGGGGTCTTCGCCGACAGCGCGGCACGGAGATACCGCTGCACGTCCTCCTGGCGCGGGTTCAGCACGGCGATCGCCTTCGCGGGCCGTTCCCCGCGCAGCACACGGGTGTCCAGTCCCGCGGCCACCAGGAACTCCTTGCTCCGCGCCAGCGCCCGCGCGACCTGGGCCTTGTCCATCCAGCCGGTCGCCCGGGCCGCCGGTACCGTGATCCCGGCCGCTCCGTCGGCCCAGCGAGCGGCGGGCGAGCCGCGGAACGGCTCGGTGAGCGTGGGCCGCAGATCCGGTTCGGCGCCGGGCGCCGTCCGCGGCCGCTCCGACTCGGCGGCCAGCGGTGTCGCGTCCGGCCCGCCCCCGCCGAACCAGCCGACGATCCGCTGCGGGAACAGGGCGACTCCCAGTAGGGCGACGACCGCCAGGAGCCCGGTCACGTACCGGCCGACCCGGCGCCGGCCCCCCGGCCGCCGCGGGCTCTGCCGCGCCTGCCGCGCCAACGACCGGGCACGCGCGGAGGGTTCGACCGGAGCTCCGGCCGCGCCCTCCACCGACTCCCGCAGAAACCGCTCCCACTCCTCGTCGGACACCGACGACCCGTCCTGCCCCCCGGCCTTGCCCACACCGCACTCCGTTCGTCGCCCGCTTCCTCGACACCCCGGCCGTACCGGGCCGATCGAGATCGCTCACATGTTCGCATGAGCGGACGGCCGGGAAGGGCCCGAGCGCACGCCGGGAAACCCCTCCGCCACCACTTGTCCCGCCGCATGAAGGGCAGACCGTCCCGGACGAAGTCGCAGGTCCCGGCGAAGGCGGCGTCGAGCTCGTCGGATGTGCACGAAGCGGCAGGAGGGGGCGACGTACACCACGACCTCGCCGAGGCCTGTGGGGCGAAAGCGGGTGGCCGGTGCGGGTATCGCCGCCGATGCCCGGATTCCGATCGCTGTGCGGCCGACCGGACACAACGTATCGGCCGTCGACCGTGTGCGCTCCCTCCTGATCGTCAGGCCGGAGTCCACATCGGCGGTTCGATCACGCGGCTGAAACGGACTCCTCGCCTCGCCTACGAGCGCAGCACTGCAAGTATCTGCAAACCCTCCGGAATCTACTGAGTGCCTACCGCAAGTCCACGCAAGTACCCGGCGTCACGGTGCGCAATCGTTCACCCTCGAAGGGTCAAGACGCCCCTGGCCACATGGAGGTATCTGTGGCACTGCACTTGCTGTGCAAGGACCCGGAAAGCCCGAACAATGGCAGTCCAACGCTCTATTACGACGACGAGACGGACAGCTACCTGCTGCAGTCGTGGAAGGTGGACGACCCCGGCCGCCTGTCGTCCATCCTCGTGCCCGACCACGAGACCGTCGTCGAGTTCCCTGCCCGGCTGCTGTCCCTCTTCCCGAGACATGAAGCCATGCCGCACAAAACCGCAAAGAAGACGGAGAACATAACCGATTGACCACGGAGCTCCGGGCCAGTTGGGCATTCATGCCGTTAGATGCCGTGAGCCGGAAGGCTGCACACTGTGCGCATGCCTACCTCTTCGAGCATCCGGGAAGCCCGACTCGCCCTGGGGCAGCAGCTACGCGCCCTACGACAGCAACACGGCCTGACGGCCCGTGAGCTGGCGCGCCGGTGCGGCTGGCACGAATCCAAGTGCAGCCGTATCGAGAACGGTCACAAGGCCGCGTCGCCGAAGGACATCGAGGTCTGGGCACGGGCCTGCGGAGATGGTTCCGCGGCAGCGGAACTCATCGGCATCGCCCGGGGCATCGACGGCATGTACGTCGAGTGGCGGGCCATGGAGAAGGCAGGGCTCAAGCGCGCTCAGGAGAGAGTTCTTCCCCTGTGGGACCAGACACGCAGATTCAGGGCGTACGCCCAGAACCTGATCCCTGGTCCGCTGCAGACACGTGCCTACACCAAAGCGGTCCTGGCCGGCATCCGGGAGCGCCGCGGCCTTCCTGACGATGTGGAAGCCGCGGTCGTCACCCGCATGGAAAAGCAGAAAGTGCTGACCGAGAGGGGCAAAGAGTTCGACGTGGTCCTTGAGGAGTCCGTGCTCTACCGGCGGATGGGACCGCAAGAGGTCATGATCGAGCAGCTCAGCAGGCTCCTGGAAGTAAGCGTGCTGGCCTCCGTCAGCCTCGGGATCATTCCCCTGAGCGCCGACCGCAGTCTGATGCCGCCGGTCGAGGACTTCTGGGTATTCGATGACCGCCAGGTCAACGTCGAGCTCGTGTCGGCGTTCCTGACCGTCAAACAGACGGGTGAGGTCAAGCGATACCTGGACGATTTCACGCGACTCCGTCAGCTCGCCCACAGCGGCGGCCCGGCTCTCACCCTGATCGCCGCCGCGATCAACACCTACGCCCGCTCCCCGAATCCCTCGGGAAGGGCGGACCCGACCAGTGAATGACCGAAGGGAGAGACAGGGTTGTACCCTCGATGGTCCAGCCGGCGCACCGCCCGGCTCACCGCCTTGGACAAGCCCGAACGGTTCTACAGCAGAGAACGCCCCACGTTCACCGTGATCGCCGCCATGGCCCTTGCGGCCCTGTGCACCGTGGGTCTGGCCGTGACCGGCACCTTCACCGCCGGTGACAGTCCAGGGGCAACCTCCTACAGGGACACGGTGCCTTGAGCGACGATGACCGCGGGGCCCGTCAACCGCATGGCACCGTCGGCGAGAACGGATACGCGGAGCCTGCCACCGGGCATGTCGACCGTGTAACTGCCGGTCGCGGGGCCGGCCGGCAGAGCGGCCACAGCGGCGCAGGCGCCGGTACCGCATGCACGGGTTTCACCGACGCCCCGTTCATGAACGCGTAGGGCGAGGTCGAACGGTGTACGGCAGACGACGAACTCGACGGTGACACCCTCCGGGTAGGCGTCCGCCGGGGTGACGACGGGTGGCGAAGCAAGATCACCCGGGTCGGCGAGGTCGTCGACGAAGACGACGGCATGCGGATTGCCCATGTCGACATGCAGGGCGGGCCAGGCGTCGGCGCCCACGGTGACGACGACGTCCGCGCGGCCGGACAGCCGGGGGCTTCCCATGTCGACGGTGACAGGCCCGTCGGGACCGGCTTCGCCGTGGGGGACATGGACGGTACGTGGGCCCGCCCGGGTGGCGAGCGTGAGCGCACCGGGCGGGCAGTGTCCGGCATGGACGAGGTAGCGAGCCAGGACCCGGATGCCGTTGCCGCACATCTGCCCGGGGGAACCGTCGGCATTGCGGTAGTCCATGAACCACTCGGCTTCCGCGGCCAGGCCGGCGGCTTCGGGCGTGGCGTCGCAGCGCACGGCGCGCAGGAGGCCGTCGGCACCGATGCCGGTGCGACGGTCGCACAGCCCCGCGACCTCGGTGGCGGACAGCCGAAGCCGGCCATCGGGGTCGGGCAGCACGAGGAAGTCATTGCCGGCGCCGTGTCCCTTGACGAAGGGATACGTGGCCGTGCCGACGGCGGTGGCGCTCATGAGGGCTTGCCTCCTTCCGCCGTGAAGCTCAGCCAGGCGATTTGGCCGGTGGCGGTGTCGGTGAGCCCGAAAGCGGTGCCCGTCTCCAGGACGGCGAGGAGCTGATCCCACCGTTCGAGCAGGTTCTCGGTGACGTCGGTCTCGATACGGACCGCACCTGGTTCGCGGACGAGGCGGGGCTGGGTGCCGGTGAGGGCGGTGAGCCGGGCGATGGCGTCGTCGATCGCGGCCTTTGGGCAGGGGTGGTCCACGGTGGCTCGCAATCGAATCGACCTGAGATCACACAGAGTACTTCTAGTTAACTAGATTTCAGCTCGTGAACTAGATTGTCAACACGTACCGGTCGGCAATGTGCCCGAGGAGATCGATGGCTGACTCCAACTCAGCAGGCGCGCCTTACTTGCGGGTTGCGGAGGGCCTTCGGTCGCGCATCGCCAACTCCTGCTGGGATCCGGGCGACCGACTTCCCTCACGGGGCAAACTCGGTGCGGAATTCGGGGTCGGGGAGAACGTCATCCGCCGCGCGCAGGAATTGCTGATCGCCGAGGGTCTTCTGGAGGGCCGGGCGGGCTCGGGTACCTACGTCCGGGCGCCTTTTCCGCGGTACATTCTCCGTCGTATCCCGGCCGTATCGGATCAGACGGGTATCGCCCCGTCCGGGTTCACCGGCACATGGGAGGCGGATTCCATCGCCAAGGTCCCCGCGCCCTCGGACGTCGCCGACCGGCTGAACATCCGAACCGGCGATCCTTGCGTACGCACCTTCTACGAGTTCCTCGCCGACCGGCAGCCGGTGATGCTGGCGACCAGCTGGGAGCCGATGGCGATCACCGGTGGCACCGTGGTGGTACTGCCCGAGGGCGGTCCACTGGCCGGCGCCGGAGTGATCGCCCGTATGGCACACCTGGGAATCATGGTCGTACGAGCCGTCGAGCGGCCCTGCCCCGTACAGGCCGACCGTGACCAGGCGCATCTGCTGGGCATCTCGGCCGGGGCACAGGCCACGCTGATCGAGCGCACCCACTTCGCCACGGACGGCCGCGCGGTGGAAACCGCGGACTTCATCGTTCCGGCGAGTCGCTGGGACATCGAGTACGACATCACCCTGCCCTCGCCACTCATCTGACAGCACCTGGCCACAGGTCTGCCGGGAACATTCCTGTGCGGCCTTCCGGCCACCGAAGGGGGAAGACTTCATGCCGGAGCAGCAGCGCGACCCGTTGACGCGGGTCACCGATGCGCTCGGCTCACCCGTACTGGGCGCGGTGATCGGCATCGCCGGGCTCGTCACGCCGGTGATCGGCTGGGCCGTCGAGCGGGTCGACCTCAAAGTGCTCGTCGTGGTCCAGGGCGCCCTCATCGTGATCCTGGCCATCGGTCATCTGTGGACGCACCGGGCGTATATCCGACTGCGCCGAACGAACAACCTCAAGTCCATCGACGACGCCCGGTATTACGACCTCGTCCGCACCCATCTCGAACGTGAACTCGTCTCCGACTACGGCGAGATCGCCGACGGCCATCTCCGCGTCTACGCCTCCGAGGTCCCCCGGCTGTCGGCACTGCTGATCGACACTCTCACCGACGCGGCCTCCGATCCCCCACGCGTCCTCGCCGCGGACCTGACCACCAACCCCCAACTGCTCAACCAGCGCCGCGAATACCTCGCCGCCAACCGCCGCTTCCTTGAGGGCCACGGCACCATCAACCGGCTCTTCATCGTCTACCGCGACGACCTGCTCAAGGAGGAGTTCGCCCGGGCCCTGCTGGAACTCATCGGCCGCCACCGCGACATCGGGGTCGTCTGCGGCCTCGCCGTACGCGACCGGCTGCGCGCCGACGAAGCCGTCGACTACGTCGTCTTCGCCGCCGCCGCCGTCCTGGTCGAGGAGGAACAGGGAGACGCCGACTACACCCGCGGCCGCAGTTCGGTGTACTTCAAGGGGGTCGATCGCTGGCGTCTCCGTTTCGAAGGCGTCTGGGGCAACGGCACCGATTCCGCTCCACGTGCCCTGCGGACCTATGAAGCCGTCGCGCACTCCATGCTCGACGCCGGCGCCTGGGACGAGCAGCGGGTCAGCGCGACCGTCGACGCCCTGTAGAGCGAATCGATCGCCTGCCGCACGCGGCCTCCGTCCCTCGGGGCGGAGGCCGTTTCATTTGCCCGTTCACTTGCCCGTTCACCAAACTAGTTCACTAGATGTACTGTGCGTGACGACCTCGCGGGTGATCCACCCGCCCCCGTTCGTCCGCATCAGGAACATCATGTCGATCGCCTTAGCGCTCATCGTCGTCGGCGTCGCCCTGCGCCAGATCGACCGCCTGCACTTCGCGCGTCAGCGGCCTCGCTCCACCGGAGCCCGGGAGCTCATAGCCCTCCAGCGCCTGCGCGCCAACGACCTCACGCCGTCCCTGCTGCTGACAGGGCAGTGGGTGCAGATCACCGGATGGTGGATGCTCGCCGCGCACGGCCCGCTCCTCGCCACCGTGGCGGCGGTCGCGGTCGCGGTCCACTTCCGGCACCTCCAGGAGATCAGCCATTTCGCCGTCCACGGCGTCCTGGCGCGCACCAGCCGCGCCAACCACCTGCTCGGCGAGGCATTCGTCCATCACCCCCTCGCGCTCGGCCCTCTCCTGGCGCGCCGGCGTCGGCACGTCCGCGACCACCATCCCAACGCCACCCTGGCGGGCGACCCCAATCTCGCCGAACTCCGCCAGGCGGGCCTGCACCCCGGTATCACCGGCCCCAGGTACGCGGCCGCTCTGATTCATCCGCTCACGCCACGCGGCATCCGTATCACCGCCGCCGGCCTCGCCGCGCACCTCCGGGGGCCCGGGGCCTGGCACCGCGTCTGCGCCCCGGCCGTCGTCGCCGCGGCCGCGTACCTGGCCGGCGGGTGGACCGCCCTGGTGTGCGGGGTCATGCTGCCGCGGCTGCTGCTCTATCCGCAGCTCGCCTGGATGTCCCTGCTGGTGGAACACACCTGGTTCGATCCCGAGCACCGCACCGGCACCCCCGCTCAGATCGAGGCAGGACGCTGTCTGCGTCTCTACCCGCGCAGCCGAGTCCTCACCGCCCTCGCCGCCGTCACCTGGCTCCCTTACGGCGACCTCCACCACTACGCGCACTCCGCCCACCCCTCGACACGGTGGAACTACCTCCCGGCGCTCGAAAACCACCTCCCTCCCCCGCACTTCAGCCCTGACGGACTCCTGCTCGGCACCACCACCGTCGCCCGCCGCCACCACCGCGCGCTCGCCCCGGCACCGGCGGAGCTGCCGACGACAGCCTGACCCGGCACGACAGGAGTCCCGAGAGCGACGGTTTGACACCACCTTAGGCGGTGACTACTTTCCCTAATCAATTAGGGAAAGGGTTATCTGATGAAGTACCAGCTGCGCAGATCCAGCGGCACCCCCGCCTATCAGCAGATCGTCGAGCAGACCGAACAGGCCCTGCGGCTGGGGATTCTGAAGCCCGGCGACAAGCTGCCCACCGCCCGTGAGGTGGTGGAGAGCGCCGTGGTCAACGGCAACACCGTGCTGCGGGCGTATCAGGAGCTGCAGCGGCGGGGCCTGGTGGAGTCCAGGACGGGTCTGGGCACGTTCGTGGTGGGCACGCTCGGCAGTGCCGACCGGGTCGACGGCTCCGGGCTGCGGCAGGAGCTGGAGCAGTGGATGAACCGCGCCCGGGAGCACGGCCTGGAGCGGGAGGACGTCATGGCCCTGGTCGTCTCCGTCGGCGACGCCTGTTTCGCGGAGCGGGCGCCCGAGGGGCTGGCACGGTGACGGCGCACGCTCCGGCGGCCGTCCAGGCGGAGGGGGTCGGGCTGCGCGCCGGGCGCGCAGGGCGGCGCCGGGACCTGCTCGCCGACTGCACCTTCCGGGTCCCGCGCGGCGCGGTGTGCGGGATCGTCGGCCCGAACGGCGCCGGCAAGAGCCTGCTGCTGTCGGCCGCGGCCGGGCTCGTCCGGCCGGACGCGGGCCGGCTCACCGTGCTCGGACAGCCCGCGGGCGCGGACGCGTTGCTCGCGGACGTCGCGTACGTCGACCAGCACCGCCCCCTGTACCCGCGGATGCGGGCCGCCGAGCTGCTGGCCATGGGCCGCGACCTCAACCCCCGCTGGGACCGTGAACGCGCCACGGAACTGCTGGAGTTGGGCCGGATTCCGCTCGACAGCAGGGCCGGGTCCCTCTCCGGCGGCCAGCGCTCCCTGCTGGCCCTCGCCCTCGCGCGCGGCAAGCGGCCCCGGCTGCTGCTGCTCGACGAGCCGCTGAGCGATCTCGACCCGCTGGTGCGCCGGGCCGCCCTCGGGCTGCTGCTCGGCGATGTCGCGGAGGGCGGCGGCACGGTCCTGCTCTCCTCCCATGTACTGGGCGATCTCGAAGAGGCCATCGACCATCTGCTGCTGATCGACGGCGGCCGGATCCGGCTGGCCGGCGAGCTGTCCGAACTGCTCACCGCGCACCGGCTGCTCGACCGGTTCGGCCTGCTGGAGTGCCAGGCGGGTCCGGCGCCGTGGCGGGTGCATCCGGTGGACCCGGTGGACGTCGAGCCGCGCCACCTCACGCTGGTCCGCGTGGACCAGGAGACGCACACCGGGGCGGCCGACGCCGAACTCCCCAGCCTGGAAGAGCTGGTGGTCTCCTATCTGCGCTCCCCCTCCGTGGCGGGCTGGCTGGCCCCCGGCATGCGACCGGGCCGGTACGGCGACGCGGACCAGAACGGCACCGGGACGGTGGCGGCATGACCGTGTCGTCGCCCCTGCGGGTCGTACCGGTCCGGCTGAACCGGCCGGCCCTGCACCCGAGGCCCGTGCGGTACCGGGCCCTGGTCCGGCTGAGCCTGCGGCGCCATCGCGGCACCCTCGCGGCCACGGCCGCGGCGACGGCGCTGCTGGCGGTGTGGGTGCTGCGCACGGCACAGGAGGTGGTGCGGGTCCGGGCCGAGCGCGCCGCGACCTCGTGCGCCGAACTCCCCTATCTCGACCGGTGCGACGCCACGGTCCGCGATGTCTCCGACGCGCTCCAGGCCGTCCAGCACGCGCAGTTCGCCCTGGTGGTCGTGCCCGCGCTGGTGGCGGCGCTGCTCGGCGCGCCGCTGCTCGCGCAGGAGTACGAGCGCCGTACGCACCGGCTCCTGTGGACGCAGTCGGTGCCCCGGCAGCGCTGGCTCACCGGTCAACTCCTCGTGCTGGGCGGCGCGTCCGTCGCGGCCGGCATCGTGGCCGCCGCGCTCGGCGGCCGTCTCCGGGCGGTCACCTCGCCGACGCTCACCCACGACTCCTCCGCGTTCTCGGCGCTGCCGTACAACTCCTTCGGACCCGTTCTCGCGACGGCGACCGTACTGGCCTTCGCGATCGGGGTGCTGGCCGGTGAGCTGACCCGGCGCACGGTCTTGGCCATGGTCTGCGCCCTCGCCGGGTACACGGGCGTGCTGTCCCTGCTGACCTGGCTGCGCCGCTTCCTTCAGCCGGCCCTCACCCGGTTCCCGCCGCACGGCTTCGACCTGGCCCCGGACGACTGGCTGCTGCGGGACGGTGTGGTCACCCCCGACGGCCGATGGCTGTCGTACGCGCAGTGCGGGCCCACCGGCTGCCCCGAGGGCTCACGGGTCTTCGACGTCTACCACAGCGCGAGCCAGCTGTGGCCGATGCAGTGGACCCAGGCGGCGCTGACGGTGCCGCTGATCGCCCTGACCCTCCTCACGGTGCACCGGTCCGTCCGCCGCCGCCTGCCGTGATCCGGCGGCCGCCCTCCCCGCGCCGCAGCCCATCCGACGAAGGACACCTTCACCATGTCCGTTTCCGCTGACCCGGCCCCGCCGACGGCCGCACCCATGACGAGCAGGGCGGGCGGCGGGCGGCTCGCCGCCGTGGACGCGCTGCGCCTGCTCGCGGCGGCCGGGGTGGCCGCCTACCACTACCTCGGCACCCCCACCCCGCACTTCTGGGGCACGTACGACCTGACCCGCACCGCCCCCGTGCTGCACGCGCTGAGCCGCTACGGCTGGCTCGGAGTGGAGGCGTTCTTCCTGATCAGCGGGTTCGCCATCTGTATGAGCTGCTGGGGGCGCACCCCGGCGCAGTTCGCGGTCTCCCGGATCGCCCGGCTCTTCCCGCTCTACTGGACGGTCATCCTCGTCATCGTCGTCGTCGCCTGGATCGCCCGGCTCGCCGGACAGCGGCCCGGGGCGCCCGTCGACCTGCGCACCACCCTCGGCAATCTGACCATGCTGCCGGGGCCGCTCGGGCTGCGGACCACCGACGGGGTCGCCTGGACGCTGTGGGTGGAGGCCCGGTTCTACCTGCTGATGGCCGTGCTGCTGCTGATCGGCCTCACCTACCGCCGGACGATCGCGTTCTGCCTGCTCTGGCTGACGCTGGCCGCCATCGGCCGGGAGCTGCACTCCAGTGTGCTGGACGAGTTCCTGCTCACCCAGTACGCCGGGCTGTTCGTCGCGGGCATGGCGCTCTATCTGATGCACCGCTTCGGACCGAACCTGCTGCTGTGGCTGCTCACCGGCTTCGCCTGGTGCTACACCCTGACCCTGCTGGGCGACCGGGTCGCCGCGCACGCGGCCCCGGCGGACCGGGGCGGAACACCGGGCTGGGGAGTGTGCGCCGCCGTTCTCACGGTGTTCCTGATCCTGCTCGCCCTGTCCGGGCCGGGCCCCCTCGGCCGGCTGCGCTGGCGCGTCCTGGTCTACGCGGGCGGCCTGACCTACCCGTTCTACCTGGTCCACCAGAGCCTCGGCATACCCGTCGTCCGCGGGCTGCTCAAGGCGGTGCCCGCCCTGGGACTGGTCCCCGCCATAGGTCTCGGGCTGTGCTTCTCGCTCGCCCTGTCGGCCGCGCTCAACCATCTGGTGGACCGCAGAGCCGGGGCGTGGCTGCGCCGCCGGCTCACCTCCGACATCGCGGTGCCGGGCGATCCGGTGGGGCGCCGGACTCCCCCACCGGATCCGCCGGTGCGTCAGCCGTCCAGTCGTACCGGGACCGTCTGCCAGCCGTAGGCGATGAAGGACGGGACCTGCTTGAGATCACCGGCCTCGAAGGCGGGGGCCAGGTGGGGGAAGCGGTCGAAGAGGGCGGACAGGGCGGTGCGGGCCTCCATCCGGGCCAGCGGGGCGCCGATGCAGCGGTGCACGCCGATGCCGAAGGAGAGGTGGTCGTCGGCGGCGCGCGCGGCGTCGAAGGCCTCGGCGGTCTCCCCGTAGTGCGCCGGGTCCGAGCCGGCCGCCCCGTAGGTGGTGAGGATCGCGTCGCCCGCGGGGATGGTGACGCCGTCCACGGTGACGTCCGAGACCGCGAACCGCAGCGGCAGCGAGGCGATGGAGGGCCGTACCCGCAGCACCTCGTCGATGACCTGGTCCCAGTCGAGCTTCCCGGAGCGGACCTCGGCGAGCTGCTCGGGGTGGGTCAGCAGCTCGACCACCGCGTTGGCGATCAGGTTCACCGTGGTCTCGAAGCCGGCGCCGATCACCAGCAGGAGGGTGAACAGCAGTTCCTCGGCGCTGAGCCGGTCGCCCTCCTCGTCACGGACCCGGATCAGCTCGGTGGTGAGGTCGTCGCCCGGGTTCTCGGCGCGGTAGGCGATCTGCGCGGGGATCACCGTGCCGATCTGCCGCTGCACGAACTCCGCGTGCTCGGGGCTCGGGTCGGTGGTGTCCATGATCGCCGCGATCAGTTCGGCGACGCTCGGCCGGAGGTGGTCGGGCACGCCGAACAGCTCGCAGATGATGAGCATCGGCAGCGGCTGCGCGAACGCCTCCTTGAGGTCGACGACGGCGCCGTCCGCCTCCGACTTCGCCATCGTGTCGAGGAGTTCGGCGGCGACGGCGTCGACCCGGTCGCGCAGCGCCTCGGTGCGCCGGGCGGTGAAGCTGGGCGCGACCAGACGGCGCAGCCGGGTGTGGTCGGCGCCGTAGGTGGAGAGCATGTTGACCACGCCGATCCAGCCCAGCACCCAGCCCCACTCCGGGTGTTCACCGACCTCGGGCCACAACCGCCAGTGCTTGCGGGGGTCCTTGCTGACCTGCGGGTCGAGGATCAGGGTGCGCAGGGCGTCGTAACCGGTGGGCGCCCAGGCCGGGATCCCGCCGGGGAGCTCCACCGGGACGACCGGTCCCAGGGCGCGCAGCCGCGCGCTCTCCGCGACGATGTCGGACCCGAACGGGTCGATGGGCACGCGGGTGGGCGTAGTGGTCATGCTCGGGCTCCAGTCTGGGAGGACGCGGAAGGGGCCGCCGGGTCCGCGGGACGGTCGGGGGTGCAGGGGGTGAACCGGACCGGCAGCGAGACGAGGGAGCGGTGGAAGGGGCCCGGGCGCCAGGTGAGCCGGTCACGCGGCACGGTGGGCTCCATGTCGGGCAGCCACTGGGTGAGCCGCTCGATGGCCTCCGTGGCGATCAGCAGCCCCTCGTGCTTGACCGGGCAGGTGTGCGGGCCCGCGCCGAACGACAGATGGGAGGCGTCCCGCGGATCGTACGTCCCGCCCTGCCCCTCGTCCGCGAACAGCGCGAGTGCCCCGTACGACACCACGACGGGCACCGCGGCCCGCACCCACGCGCCGTGGAAGCTGAGCGACTTACGGGCGTACAGCACCCCGTAGTTGGTCAGCGGGGTCTCGTGCCGGAGCACCTCCAGGACCGCGTCGCGCACGGTGCGGGAGCCGCTGGTGAGGGTGGAGTAGTACGCCGGGTTGCCGAGGATGCGGGAGAGCGCGTTGCTCACCAGGTTGGTGGACGGCTCATGGCCCGCGCCGAGGGTGAGGAAGACCTGCCAGGTGACCTCCTCGGTGGTCAGGCCCAGCGGGTGGTCGAGCAGCCGGCTGGTGAGGTCGTCGCCGCGCCGCGCCGTCTTGGCGCCGATCAGGTCCATGACGTACCTGCCGTACTCGGCCTCGCCCTGGACGGACGCCTCGCCGCCCTCCATCAGCGCGCCCAGCGCGTCGTTGAGACGGTCGGCCTCGCCCTCGGGGAAGCCGAAGAGGCTGTTGAAGACGAGGGTCATCAGCGGGCGGGCGAAGTCGTTCACCAGGTCCGCCTCGCCGCGCGGGCCGAACCGGGAGACCAGGATGTGCACGGCGCGCAGCACCCGTTCGCGCAGATCGTGCGGCTCGACCAGGTCGAAGGCCTGGAGCAGGGCGGTCCGGTAGCGGACGTGCGCGGCGCCGTCGGAGAAGAGGGTGTTGGGCCGCCAGCGCATCATGCCGAGGATCGGCAGGTCCTCGGGGACCGTCGCCTGCCAGGGGCGCGGGTCGCGGGACCAGGTCGTGTCGTCGTGCAGCATGTCGAGCGCGGCGCGGCGGTCGGTGACCACGTACGCCGGTACGCCCGGGGCGAGTTCGGCCCAGCCGACCGGGCCCTGGGCACGCAGCGCGTCGTAGTAGCGGCGCGGGTCGACGGCGAACCCGTCCTCCCACAGCCGTACCGGGGTGGCGCGGTCGAAGGACTCCGCGGGGGCGGGGTACGGCGTCATGAGCGCACCTCCCCGGCCACCGCGCGGGCGTCGAGGTCGATCAGGTGCTCCACGAGGGCGAGCAGGGCGTCCACGGAGGAGTTGCGGTCCCGGGCGTCGCACTCCACCAGCGGGGTGTCCGGAGCCAGGTCCAGGGATTCCCGCAGCTGCTCCTCGGGGTAACGGCGGGAGTCCGGGAAGGTGTTGACGGCGACCGCGTACGTCAGGCCCGACTCCTCGACCAGGCCGAGCACGTCGAAGGAGGCGTCCAGACGGCGGCTGTCGACGAGGACGAGCGCGCCGAGCGCCCCGTACGCGATGTCGGCCCACAGCGCGCGGAAGCGCTCCTGCCCGGGGGTGCCGAACAGGTAGAGGACGGTCTCCCCGCCGAGGGTGATGCGGCCGAAGTCGATGGCGACGGTGGTGGTCTTCTTGTCCCGCACCCCGTCGAGGTCGTCGACGGCGGTGGAGGCCTGGGTGAGGTGTTCCTCGGTGTGCAGGGGGCGGATCTCGGAAACCGAGTCGATCAGGGTGGTCTTGCCGACACCGAACGGGCCGACGACGACGATCTTCACCAACTCCCGTGCCGTGGCAGGCAGATGGAGTTCCCCGGCCCGGACACCGGAGTCGGCGGCCCGGCGCTCGTCCGGGACGGGTTCAGAGCTTGAGGGCGCGGAGGCCATCGGCGACTCTCTTCAGCAGATCGTGGTCGGGCTGGGCGGCGGGCGGGACGGGCGGGCGTGCGCTCACCAGCCCCTGGTCGATCAGGGCGGCGGCGAGGACCCGGATCGCGGAGACCGGCAGCCGCAGCAGCGCCGCCGCCTCCACGACGGTCAGGGAGCCGCCCTCCAGCGACTGGAGCAGCGCGTGCTGGGCCGCGGGCAGGTCGCCGAAGACCGGCCCGGTGGTGGAGGTGAGCACCGACAGGCGCTCCAGGCTGTTACGGCTGGGCCGCGCCACCCCGGAGGTGGAGAGGTAGGCGGGCACCAGCGGGCGGCCGGACCGGTGGCCCCTCACAGCAAAGCGCCGCCCTCGGCCGCGCGGGGGGCCGCGGCCATCGCCTTCTCGCCGAGCCGCGCCACCTGGGAGTGCACGCGGTGGCCGAGCAGGTCGAGCCGGACCTCCGGGTCGCCGTACGCGGCGACACAGGTGCCGTGGTCGGTCGGGGCGACCAGGATGTAGCCGTGGTCGGACTCGATCACGACCTGCCTCAGCTGGGCGGCCGGCATGTCCGCGAACGCGGCGGCGGCGGTACGGCAGGCGCCCTGGACGGTCGAGGTGATCGCGGCGACCCGCTCGGCCGACTCCTGGGTGAGCGCCTCCGAGAAGCCGGAGATCAGGCCGTCCCTGGTGAGCAGGACGGCGGCCTTCACATGCGGGACTTCGAGGATCGGGTCGAGAACCCACGCAGTGTCACCGGTGTCGCGGTTGGTCATCGGGGAGCGGTCCCTTCGGATCGAGCTGCATCACGGGCAGCGGCGGTCGCCGACTGCAGGGCGCCGAGGGCCGCTGCGGTCTCCTCGGGCGAGCGGGCGGGGGCGGCGGACTCGGCCGCGCTCGGTCGGATCATCGCCGCCTGGTCCGGCGAGACCTGGCGACGGCGACGGCGGGGGAGGTCGTCGGCGGCGGGCGCGGGCCGTTCGGGGCCGGGTGCCGGCCGGTCGTCGGCGGGCGCGGGCCGGTCGGGTGCGTGGGGGCGCTCGGCTTGCGCGTGGGTGTGCTCGGCCGGTACGACGCGCTCACGGTGCCCGGCGTGTTGTGCGTGCCCGGCGTGTCCCGTGTCCCCGGCGGGTTCCGCGTGTTCGGCCAGCGGCTCGGGCCTGGGCACCTCACCGGTGCGGGTGGAGGGCGAGGTGCTCGCGGCGGCGGGGCGCAGGGCCGGGTCGATGTGGCTCAGCAGGTGCTTGTCGACCAGCAGGACCGCCCGTACGCCCCCGTAGGGGGACGGCGTGGACAGGTCCACCGAGAGGTCGAACTGCCGGGTCAGCTGGCCGATCGCGGCGAGGCCCATCCGGGGCGGGTCGCCCAGGTCGGAGAACATGATCGGGTCGGTGCCCGCGACCACCCGCTGCGCGGCGGCGCGTTCGTCGGGCGCCATGCCGACGCCCGCGTCGTCGACGGTCACGGCGACACCGTTGTGGACGTGTTCGAGGTTGACCACGACCGAGGTGTCAGGGGAGGAGTGCCGCAGCGCGTTGTCGAGGAGTTCGGCGGCGATGATCGCGACGGGCTCCACGGCGTGCGAGACCAGCGCGGTGCCGGGATCGAGGTGGTTGTGGAGCTTGACCCGCCGGTAGCCGGACAGCCGGGCCTGGCCGCCGGTGACGGCGTCGACGAGGTGCGACTCCTCGCGGGCCAGGCCGACCCAGGCCCCGCAGACCACCGCGGCGACCTGGGCTCGGCGCAGCGACTGCTCGTTCTCGTGGTCCAGGCTGTAGAGGTCCTGGGCCAGCTCCGGTTCGTCGTAGCGCTGCTGGAGTCCGTGGAGGATGTCCTGGAGGCGGTAGAGGCTCGCCTGGATCTCCCGGGTGGTGCCGCGCATACCGGCACGGGCGGCGGCGTCGACCCGCTTGCGCTCCTGGAGGACGGCGGTGCGCAGGGCCGCCAGCACCGGTTCGGTCGCGGCGCCCTCGGGGCCGACCGGGCCGGGCACGGGGACGTGCGGGTGCGCGGTGCGGGACGCCTCGGCGGGCATGCGCCGGGTGGCGAGGTGCTCCAGCTCGGCGGTGAACGCCTGCCGGATGCGCTCGGCCTCCTCGGCACCGGCCCGCGCGGACTGCTCGGCCTGGTGGCGCAGGCCGGTCATCTCCTGCCGCAGCCGGGCGCGTTCACGCCGGGAGCGCCACAGGCCGCTGCCCAGAGCCAGCGCCGACACCGTCCCGGCGGCCAGGCCTCCGAAGGCCAGCTCCGGTATCTCGATCATGGATGGGGACCTCGGGCATCTCGGATATGTCTGGGCGTCTGACAGTCGACTGCTGGGCGTGGGGGTAAGGGGCGTCCGTCGAGCAGTTGGCAAACTACACACTGTTCGGCGCCGGTTGCACCTGGCATTTGCCCGAATTCCGCGCCATTTTGCACATTTGACAGCCGCTCAGCGTCCGATCCGTGTCCGAATGGACTTCATGAGACGCTGTCAGTGGTGGGGGCGGGTGGCAGTATCGGCCGCCGGATGCCACCGTCGTACCGGGAGTTCCTGAAGGTCACCGACGGCTGGCGGCACGCGGGGGGATTCGTGTGGCTGCCGGCCGGGACCGAGCAGGTGTGCCAGCACGAGGACGCCGGGCCCGAGGAGCGGGTGGAGGCGGACATCTGGCGGGGCACACCGCCCCAGCGGCACGCGAACGTCCGGGTGTTCATGCGGGACATGTACCGGGAGTTCCACAGTCTGCGGGCCGACCGGGGTGAGGGGTAGCCGGTGTGCGCGGGTCCGGTGCGGCCGGGCCCGGGCGGGGAGGCCCGGTATGTCGGCGGGCCTCCCTCGGGCCGGGGTCAGTGGCTTGCGGCGCCCGCCGGCCAGATGCTGTACGCGCCGCGGCAGTACAGCAGCGGTTCCCGGGAGTAGGTCTCTCCGCCGTGGACGTCGGCGATCAGCAGCCAGTGGTCGCCGGCGTCCACGGTCTGCACGGTGCGGCACTCGGCGTAGGCCAGCGCGATGTCGGTGAGGATCGGCGCGCCCCCGGCATGTGCGGAGGGCTCCCAGACGAGGCCCGCGAACTTGTCCGGCCCCTTGTCGGCGAAGGTGCGGGAGGCCTGCTCACCGGACTCGGCGAGGAAGTTGACCACGAAGGCGCCGGAGGCGGCCAGTGCCGGGAACGTCTGGGAACTCTTGCCGACCCCGACGAGCAGCCTCGGCGTCGCGGCCGAGACCGAGCAGACGGCGTTGCAGGTGAAGCCGCGCGGCCTGCCCTGCTCGTCCAGCGCGGTGACGATGGCGACGGCTGTCGGGAAGGAGCCGAAGATCTTGCGGAACCGCTCGCTGTCTAGGGACATGTGGATCTCACCATGCTTTCGGATTCAGAGCAGTTCGTGCTCGAGCTCGCGGATCACCTTGTGTGCGTTGTCGATCTCGACGGGGTCGGGATGCACCAGGAACACCGCGCCCGGCGAGGAGTTGAGGTCCACGGTCGGCCGGGTGGGCGCGCCGTCGGCGATCCGGAACCGGACGCTCTCGAAGGCGGGGATCCGCTCCAGCGCGGACGTGATGGCCGCGAGCGGCAGCGGTACGGCACGACGCGCCATGAGATTGACGCAGCGCGCCCGCCGGCGCACCGGGTAGCGGGCCGGGCGCCCG
Organism: Streptomyces sp. NPDC093018; assembly: GCF_040684035.1. NCBI lineage: Bacteria > Bacillati > Actinomycetota > Actinomycetes > Kitasatosporales > Streptomycetaceae > Streptomyces > Streptomyces sp. NPDC093018. The sequence continues at coordinate 143,248 of NZ_JBFBFF010000013.1, read as the reverse complement.
GCGAGCGCGACGCCGTCGCCCGCGTGGCAGTCGAGGGTGAGGCTCACCTGGTCGGCGCCGGTGCACAGGTCGAGCGCGGCCGGGTTGGCGAGGCCCGAGATGCGTGCCCCGGTCTCCAGGAGCAGCGGGCCCCGCGCGGTGAGGATCAGCTCGCTGTGCGCGGGCCCGTCGGTGATGCCGAGGGCGTCCAGGGAGCGCGCGATGTACGGCAGGATAATGTCGAGCACCGGGTCGTCCGGCGTCAGCAGGTCCTCCGCCTCGTAGATCCGGCGGCCGCCCTCCCGTACCTGCTTGCGGCTGATCCAGGCGTCGGTGAACCAGTGACTCCCGTCGCGGCTCACGGTGTTGACGATGTACTCGTCCCCGGCGAGGTACTCCTGGGCGAGCACCTCCTCGTTGACCCGGAGCATGATGTTGGTCTTGCCGAGGACGGCCCGGCAGGCGTCCAGCACCTCCTGCTCGCTGTCGCAGGTGTAGACGTCGTCGGAGCCCGCGCTGTCCAGCGGCTTGACCACCAGGCGCGCGATGTCCGGGTGGCGGCGCCACCAGTCGAGCAGTTCGGCGGGGTCGCCGGAGCGGCACTGCCGGGCCGTGGGCACGCCCGCCCGGGACAGGGCGTCCATCATCAGGGACTTGTCCCGGCGGGCGGCGGACAGCGCGGGGTCGTTGCCGCGCAGCCCGAGCCGGTGGGCCAGTTCGTCCGCCACCTCGACGCCGAACTCGCTGGCGGCGACGACTCCGACGGGGCGTCGCGCCTTCAAGTGGGCCAGTACGTCGGCCTCGTGGCCGGGATAGGTGAGGTCCTCGGCGAGCAGCGCGGTCGGCAGGCTCGCGCCGAAGGTGCCGGACGCGAGGTCGCGGGAGCGCACATGCAGGACGCGATGGGTCTCGGCCGCCTGCCGGGCCAGCATCGAGCCCGTGGAGAACGCGTCCACCAGGACCAGGGCGGGCCGGTCCTGCCGGTGTTGCGGGACAGTCATGGGTGGGGAACCAATCTGGGCTCGGACGACGCGCTGTCGTAGCGCTCCGCCACGTGATTGAGCATCCCGTACAGGTCGTCGGAGGAGAGCCGGCCGGCTGTACGGGAGGTGGGGGTGCTCAGGGGCAGGTTTCCGGTGGACCCCCAGGCCAGCGCCCCGCGTTCGTCGATGACACAGGTCGCGGCCGCCCTGTTGTCGGGGTGGAGGCAGTAGGGGATGTCGAGCAGACCGAGCCGGAACGCCTCGGTCAGCGCGGTGCCGATGTCCGCGTGGAGGTCCAGCACCGCCGCCACGATGGCCCGTGCCTCGGCGAGCGTCTCCTCGTAGTACGCGTCCTCCTCGGCGCCTTGGGCGGCCGCCGGTCCGCGCGCGGCGGCCGCGGCGAGCCGCAGCGCGGACAGGTTCTCCGAGACGCTCGGGATCTGCCACGCCTCGGAGACCGTCTTGACGATCAGCCGCTCGCAGCCCGCGTCCCGGGCGAGCCGCGCGCTGTCCTCGATGAGCGCGCTCGCGCCCGCCGGGGTGCGCGGGAACAGGCCCATGTACGTGTACAGGACCACATGCCAGGTGGCGTCCCCCAGCAGCTCGGCCGCGAGGGTGCGCAGCGCCCGCAGCGCCCCGCGGTCCTGGGCCGCCAGGGTGCCCTGCGCGTAGCTGAAGGACATGTGGCGCAGCCCGTGGGCACGGAAGAAGCAGCCCTCCAGCACCGCCGTCGCCACCAGGATCGAGGGCGGGCAGAGCTGGCCGAGCAGACAGCCGCCGAAGCTCTCGATGTGCCCGTGCTCGGTCTCCCCGGCCAGCAGCAGGCAGCTCTCCGACCAGGCGCGTACCGCGTCCGCGAGCGGGAGCCTGCTGTAGGGCAGGCAGTAGGAGACGGGGCCGCCCTCGGTGGCGTCCAGGCCGACCTCGACCAGCCGCCGGAACACGGCCAGCGGCAGCGCGGTGCCGTGCCGGACCTGTACGGGGAACTCCGGTCCGTACAGGTCCGCCAGCATGTCCCGGGTGGCGGCCGCGGGGTGGGAGACGAGCGGGTAGCCGTTCAGCTCCTCGTCCGCGGCCAGCCGCTCCAGCGGGGTGGTGTGGTCGCCGACCCGGGTGTAGCTGTCGATGGTGATCGTCCCCACCACGGGGAAGTCGAGGGCGGCCACCTCGCGCAGCCCGGCCGCCATCGTGCCGATCCTGCCGAAGCCCATGCGGGGCTGCACGACCAGGGTGCGGTCGGCCCGGCGGCCGGCCACGAACCGGTCGAGGTAGCCGGTCACCGCCCTGAGATCAGTTCGGTGGCGGGGGCTCCGCTGGCCGGGTCGATGGTGGCCACGTGGTACTTGTGCGGGTCGCCGGCCCGGACGCGGGAGATGATCGTCCCCGGGGCGGCGAAGTCGACCAGGCTGCTGGTGTAGAGGGTGCGCAGATGGGTGAGGCCGAGGCCGGAGACGTTCTGGAGCCAGGCTGCGATCTCGTCGTCCGCCGCGCCGTCCGCGCCGAGCACCGCGTGGATGCGGTCCGCCGCGTCCGCCCGGTCGGGGTGGCAGCGGTCGAGGAAGGCGGCCAGCCGCGCACCGCGGTCGGTGAAGGGCGAGAACACCATGGCCACGAGCGCCTCTTCGGACAGCCCGAACGCCTCCCGCGCGAACTCGTCGGAGAGCCTGCGCCGGTGGACGCGCTTCTCGGCCGTGTCGTAGCGGCCGAGCGCCAGGTCGACGAGGTTCTGCGGCATCTCCTTCTTGTGCATCAGCTCCTCGGCCAGCTCCAGGTACTCGGCCAGGCCCTCGTCGTACGTCCGGCCCTGGACGAACTCGGCGCGCAGCGCCCGCAGATGGGCCATCAGGCCGGGGTTGGCGCAGTCGGACTCGCTGAAGCTGAAGGCGAGTTCGTCGAACTGGAACCCGAGGAAGTCCACGATCAGGTCCCAGTGGTCGTGCACCCGGTAACTCACCAGGTCGTAGACCGAGATGAACTGCGGCTGCATCGAGCGGTCGCCGGTCGAGACCTCGCGCTCGGCGAGTTCGCTCTCGCTGTCGTCGCCGAACAGCTCGCGGAAGTAGGTGTCCCCGATGCCGCGCAGGGCCAGCAGGATGCCCCGGAAGCCCATCGTGCGGCACTCCTGCACATCCACGCCGGAGGCCTTGGCGAGGCGCATGATCCAGGCGGAGTACAGGAGTTGCTCGCGCCGGGAGTCGCCGGTCATCACCACGTCGACGCCGCCGTCGAACCAGGCGGCGCGGCCGTAGAAGTCGGCGACGGCCAGGTTGCAGCTGTTGCAGAAGGTCGGCCGGCCGTCGCCCGCGGCGCGGTGGCCGTTCATCAGGACGTCGACGCGGTTGATCTCGATCAGGCGCTCGGGCAGCGGCAGATCGACATGGAAGGGGCGGACCAGCGTGTGGTCGATGGTCAGCAGTTCCGCCCGGTCGTCGTCGAGCAGCCCGAGCGCCCGGTAGACGCGGTCGATGTTCTCCATGACGGCCCGGGGCACGCCCGCGTGCCGCATGTTGGCGACGCGCAGCGTGAAGGTGCGGCCGAAGTTCAGCGCGAGATGCAGCTGCACCGCGCGCACGAACGCCACGACGTACGTGCTGTCCTTGCCGCCGCCGTAGGCCACCATGACCTTGTAGTCGGGCAGCGCGTCGACGCCGCCCGCGGCCTCCACGAGCCGTTCCCCGGTGGCCTTGACGCCGTCGAGCTCCACATCGCTGAGGAAGCCGGTCAGTTGGGCGTGCAGCGTCGGGTACCGCTCGTTCGCGGGCTCCCCCGTGTGCTGGTTCATATGCGTACGGCCTCGAATTCGAAGGTGTCGATGATGCGGTGGATGTCGGCCTCCACCTGGGCCTCGTCGTCGTCCAGGAGGATGAAGCGACCGCTGTGCAGGGCGTCGTAGGAGCCGCCCGGCTGGAGGACCTCGCCGACCGGGGGCAGCAGTTCCCGCCAGATCGAGGGCACGCTCGCGCGCGCGGAGACGGCCTTGGTGACCTGGGCGGGCAGCTCGGCCGGCTTCGGCACGCACAGCCAACCACCGGACGGGTCACCGGACTTGGTGGTGATCGCGGCGATGGACTCGCCGCCCACGGCGCGCAGCCAGACCTCGAAGAGATTGACCCCGAAGAGCTTGTTCAGCAGGTGTGGCACCTCGCTGCCGCCCACCCGGCCGCCGATCTCCAGGAACACGAGCTCGTCGCCGGGCGTGACGAAGACCTCCAGGTGGAAGGGGGTCGCGCGGATGCCGAGGGCGGCGACGCACTCCCGGCTGAACGCCTCGATGCGGTCCCGCAGTTCGCTGCTCTGCACCACGACCGAGCCGAGCGGGGCACCGAGGCCGAAGGCGAGGCAGTCGTTCACATAGCGGGAGACCACCTGGAAGGGGATCTCCGCGTGGTCGTCCGCGTAGCCGTCGATGTGGAAGATGCGGCCGGTGACGAACTCCTCGATCTCGTACCGGGACAGGTCGAGGGTGGGCAGCAGCTCGATGAGCCGTCCCTCGTCCTCGACGCGGTGCACGCCGATGCTGGCGGCGCCGTCGACCGGCTTGAGGATCACCGGGTAGCCGGCGGACCGCGCGAACTCCACGGCGGCCTCCGGGGTTTCGCAGCTCCCGAAGCGCGGGACCCGGACGCCCTTGAGGGCGAGGATCTCCTTCATCCGCACCTTGTCGCGGTAGACCGCGACCTCGTCCGGGGTCGGCCCGGGGATGCCGAGGTCCCGGCGGACCCGGGCGGCGATCTCCAGGGTGAACTCGGACAGCGCGACGAGCTGGTCCACCGGGCCGACCCGGCGGGTGATCTCGGCGACCGCGTCCCGCAGCGCCTCGAAGTCGTTGACGTCGTCGACCTGGACCTGCGCGGCGATCTTCGCGGGATCGGCGAGCACGCCCTCGGCGCCGAGCGGGTCCACCACATAGCTGACCCGGTGGGCGTCGTGGTCGATGAACTCCTCGTAGCGAGTGAGCTCGTTGTCCCAGCGCACTCCGTCGGAGAAGCGCGGCCAGCGGTTGACGATGACGATGTGCATTCAGACTGCTCCTGCGATCACGAGTTCCGGGTTGTCCCACGGCGGTACGGGGGCGGACGGCGGCTGCCAGGCGGCGAAGCCGTGCTGCTTGCCGTGGTGGAGGAAGTCCCGGAAGCGGGGGACGGCTTCCTCGCCGTTGAACACGTCGGTCCAGCCCTGGTCGATCAGATCGCGGCGCACCCGGTCGTTGTCCGACTCCGAGGTGGTCAGCTTTCCGCCCACGACACAGGGCAGTTCGACGCCCCGGCTCCGGAGCTCGGTCATCAGGACCCGGGCGCCGTGGTGGCCGTGCCCGTTGATGCTGGAGACCACGAGCAGATCGGGGCGGTGCTCCTCGATGCCGCGCAGCACCACCGGCACCGGGGTGCAGCTGCCGAGGTTGCGCACCAGGCCGCCGTGCTCCTCCAGGAGCTTCTGCAGATAGACCAGGTTCCAGATGTGGGAATCGGACTCGACGGTGCTCACGAGGCACCGGAAGGACGTACTCAAGACTGCACTCCTACGGGAAGTCGTTCACGATCCGTGAGCGTCCGGCGGAAGCTGCGCATGGTCAGGGGCAGGAGGACGGCGCCGAAGACGCTGAGCACGACGGCGAGCACGCCCACCAGGCGCTGCGGCCCGTACGTGGCCCCGACGCTGCCGACCAGCAGTCCTGCGATGGGGTACGACAGGAGGTTGAGCAGGTAGAAGGGCCCCATCACCTTGCCGAGGTGCTCCCTGGGGATCACCTTCACCCGCTGGGTGCGGTTGAAGACGTTGTAGTACGCCGTCCCGGTGAGCACCGCGATGAACAGCACGGCGTAGACCGGGAACGATCCGGCGATGCCGATCAGCAGCAGCGCGGCGCACAGCACCGCGAAGCCGAGCGCGCCCAGCAGCGAGACCTCGAACCGCTTGAGGACCAGCGGGATCACCAGCAGGTTGACCAGTCCGACGACGCCGACGCAGGTGTTGAGCAGCGCGAACGACCAGTCGGGCGCGGCGAAGACGCCGGTCACCAGCGCCGCGTTGGCGCTGAGCACCGAGGCCACCACGAGATTGATGCCGAAGTTGAGGAAGCCGAGCAGCAGGACGGGGCGGTTGCCGGTCATCAGCTTCCAGCCCAGGCCCAGTTCGCGCAGGGTGGCCCGCGCGGTCACCGGTTCGGTCGGCCGCTCACCACGGGGCAGCGGCAGCCAGCAGGCGGCGGCGAGGGCGAACACGGAGGCGGCCACGGCCAGCAGCCACACCTTGCCGATCAGCGCGGCGGCGAGCGTCGCGAGCGCAGGCCCGAGGGCCATCGCGAGCAGCTCCATGTTCTGCACCAGCGCCTGGGTGCGCGCCATGGCCTCGCCCGCCGCCAGCTGGGGCACCATCTTCTCGACGGACATACGGGTGGGCGCGACCAGCACCGACAGGACCGCGCCGCTGGTCATCAGGGCGGGCGTGGTCCAGCCGGGCCGGGTCAGCAGGACCAGCACGACCACGGCGAGCGCGAGCGCGCGGGCGCCGGTCACGACGGAGAACAGCCGGGCACCGCCGTCCCGGTCGGCGATGAGGCCGGCGAAGGGATAGGCGATCAGACCGGGCAGCCACTCCAGCGCGAACGCGAAGCCGAGCGTGGAGACCTGCTTGGTGTCCTGGAAGAGGAGCAGGGGCACCGCGAACATCACGACCTGCTCGGCCATCAGGCCGAGCAGCACGCCCGTGCCGAACAGGCCGCGGCCGAAACGGGGTTGAGAGGTCACGAACCCGCCGCGTTTCGCTCGTGCTCGCGGATCAGCGGGGCGACATGCGTGTAGAAGATCCGCATCTCGTCGCGCGTCGGCCAGCCGGAGAAGATGAACTCGCTGACGCCCGCGGCCTTGTAGGCGTAGAGGTACTCGGCGACCTCCGCGTAGCTGCCGACGACGCACAGCGCCGGGCCGCCCCGGTAGGCGACGGCACCGGACCACAGCATCGGCGACAGCCAGTCGTCGGAGGCGGTGTCGGCGAGCCGGAACGACGTCTTGACGGCCTCGGAGTCGGACTTGCCGACGAAGTCGCTGACCCAGGCGCGGTGTTGCTCGTCGGGGTCGCGCATCATGTCCTCGACCGCGGCGAGCGCCTCGGCGCGGGTCTCCCGGGCGAGGACGTGCATCCGGATGCCGACCTCGCAGCCCTGGGACAGCAGCGGCTCGGTGACGGCCGCGATGCCCTCGGGGGTGTCGCCGTACCGCAGCCAGCAGTCCGCGTAGGTGATCGCGGTCTTCTGGGCCACGGCGGAGGCGCCGCTGATGTAGATGTGCGGGCGGCCGCCGCCCTTGTAGCCGAGGCCGAGCTGCGCGTCCTCGATCGTGTAGTGCTCGCCCTTGTGGGTCAGGGGTGTCTCGCCGCGCCAGAAGCGGTGGCAGACGTCAAGGAACTCCTCGGATCTGGCATACCGCTGGTCATGCGCGAGAAAGTCGCCGTAAAAGGCCTGCTCGGCGGGCGAGATGCCGGCCACGAGATTCAGCGCGATACGCCCGTCGGACATCCAGGAGACGGTGTTCACGATCTGGGTGAACAGCGTCGGGGAAAGCAGTCCGGGACGGTAGGCGAGGATGAACTTGACCCGTTCGGTTTCCCGGACGAGAGCACCGATCATCGGAAGGGGATCGGGCATGTGGTAACTGATTCCCATGAGCAGGGAATCAACTCCGAGTTCATCTGCCTCACGGGCGAAATCAACTATCCCGTCAAAGTCCAGCTCGCCCGCCTGGTACTTGTCAGTGGCTTTCTGCTGGCCACTGTCCAGTGGCGAACACCAGTGCAACTTCAGATCGTTCATAGCTACCCACCCGAAAAGACTCTGTCTTTACAGCCGACGACCGAACAATTGAGATAGATGGCGAAGCAGAAGATCTTTACTGACGCCATGCGAGATGTGTCCGACCTTGACACGTCTCCTGACGTTACGTCAAGATCACGACGCTGCTCGCAGTAGAGAGTAAACCGCCGACTTTGACTTCGCGGACGAGAGACAACCATGTCGGGCTGTGCTTCATCTCACACGCAAAGGTTGCGGCCCGCTTGCGTTCGCTTACGAAATAGGTCGGAGCAAAGGCAAAATTTCTCAACGTTGGTTCAGCCTGAGGTGAGCGGAATGATTCGCCCCGGATCGGCCGGCCGACGCGACCGACGGACATGAAAGGTTACGAGGTTGTCCCAGGAGACGGGTAGGGTCCAACTGCCCACCCCACGCGCCCACCTGACGTCGGACCGGACCCGCGCCACGCTGGCCGTGCAGAGCAAGTTCCTCACCGGAGCCCGGGAGTTCCTGGTCGGCGAGGGCTTCCAGGAGCTGCTGCCGCCCACGATCGGACCGGTCACCGACCCCGGCGCCCGCGGCGCCAAGCAGGTCGACATCGACTACTACGGGCATCGCTACAAGCTGATGACCAGCGGGATCCTGTACAAGCAGGCCTCCCTGCTCAGCTTCGACAAGATCTTCCACGTGGCCCCGAACGTGCGGCTCGAACCGCTGGAGACCGCGGTCACCCACCGCCATCTGGTGGAGTTCCACCAGCTCGACGTGGAGATCGGCGAGGGCTCCCGCGAGGACGCCCTGGACATCGCCGAACGGCTGACGAAGTACGTGGTGGAGTACGTCCTCGTACACGCCCAGCCCGAACTCGCGGTGCTGGGGCGTGACTTGGAGGCCTTCAAGCAGATACTCGCCGGCCCCTACGGCCGCCGGAGCCACGCCGATGTCGTCGCGGACCTCCAGGCCCGCGGACACGCGCAGGAGGCCGGCGCGGAGGTCGACTGGGAGGGCGAGGAGATCATCTCCCGGGCCGCCGCCCACCCCTTCTTCATCACCGACTACCCCAAGGGCTCCCGCGGCTTCTACGACAAGGAGAGCACGACGGAGCCGGGGGTGCTGCGCAACTTCGATCTCATCTTCCCGGGCGGTTTCGGCGAGATGATGAGCGGAAGCGAACGCGAATCCGACTATCGCAATCTCGTCATGCGCATCCGGGAAACCGGAGAGAACCCTGCCAAGTATGACTGGTACTTGACGCTCGCCCGGGAGGGACTCCCGTCCAGCGCCGGGTTCGGGCTCGGTGTGGAGCGCTTCACCCGGTTCCTGTGCGGCCTCGACGCGGCCTGGCAGGCGTCGGGCTACCCGAAGCTCCCGGGGGATCCGCGGCCATGACCGATCTGCACGCCCCGGGTTTCCCCCGGCAGCAGGTGGCGGAACGCGCCCGGCACGGCACCGCGATGGCCTTCCCCGACGCCGACGGCTACGGGACGACCATGTTCGGGCAGCAGCCCACGGAGCCGGACGCGCCCCCGGACGCGATCGACCGGACCCGGCTCGTGCCCCCGGTCTTCGTGCCCCGGCGCCTTGAACGGCTGATCGACCTGGGCCGTGAGCCGGTGGTGGGGGACGCCGAACTCGCCACCACCATCGGGGGGTTCAGCTCTCCGCTGCCGGTCTACGTCTCCGCGTTCGGCTCGACCCGGGTCGCCAGCGGTGACCTCGGCCAGGCCGTAGCACGTCAGGCGGCCCGGCTGGGCATCCCTATGGTCATTGGCGAGAACATCGTCCCTGTCGCCGGTTACGGCCGGATGGCGCAGACGGCCCCCAGCTCGCTGCTGCAAAGAATCACCGAGTACGCGGCGGCCGTGCCCGACGGACAGGGCGGTGTCGTCGTCCAGCAGAGCACCGAGGACGCCGACGCCGAGGTCTGGAACCTCGTCTACAGCGATCCCGCCGTGCAGCCGCTGCTCGAATCGGGCCGTCTGGCCTTCGAGTTGAAGGTGGGCCAGGGCGCCAAGCCCGGCCTCGGCGGCATGACGCTCGTACCGCGGGAGAAGGCCACGGCGCTCTCCGCGCAGTACGACCTCATGGACGTGTTCGGCGCCGACAGCGACGCGGTGCTGCGGTGCAGCAGTCCGGGCACCTTCACCGACGAGATCCTGCGGCACCAGATCCGGCTCATGCGGAACAACTATCCGCGCGCCCGGGTGTGGGTGAAGCTGCCGCCGGCCCGCGATGTGGGCGAGGCCGCGGCCGTCGCCTGGGCGGCCGGGGCGGACGCGGTCGGTGTGGACGGCGCCGAGGGCGGCACCGGCTGGGCGCCGCGGGCGTTCCTCGGCCATGTCGGGCTGCCGCTCGCGGAGTGCCTCGACCGGGTCGACCCCCAGGACCACTGCCTGCTCGTCACCGGGCGGATCTGGGAGGGGGCGCGTGCCACCAAGTGCCTCGCGCTCGGCGCACGCGCCGTGGGTCTCGGCCGGGCCGCGCTCGCGGCGGTGGACGAGGATCCGCAGAGCGGTCTGGTGAACCTGGTCGAATGCCTGGCGCTGGAGATGCGGATGCTGCTCAGTTCGCTCGGCAAGTACGAGATATCCGAGCTGAGCCGGGAGGACCTCTGGTCCGAGTAGCGGCACAAGCTCCGCTGACCGGCGGCGCGGCACGTGCGGGCGCCGTCCGCGACGGGGATCGTCTCCCCGGACCGGGCGGCTCCGCGCGAGGAGAACGGTCGGCACCCGCCCGGGACGCAAGCCGTCCGAGGCCCCCAAGTGATCCCTTGGATCTGGTCCCTACGATGCCGTGGTGACCCTGGAGGACCTGAAGGTGTTCGCGGCCGTGTGCGCGGCGCGAGACCGGGCTGCCGCTGGTCGAGCGCCGGCCGCGCGGTGTGGTGCCGACCGGGGCGGGACTGATCCTGCACCGCGCCGTGCAGAAGGGGCTCACCGCGCTCGATGACGCCATGCGGCTGCTGGAGGAGCTGCGCACGGGCCGGCACGGCAGTGTGGCGATCGCCACGGGCAGCACCACGATCCGCCATTTACGGGGGAGCGGAACGCGTGCCGAGCCGTGGCGCTCCGCGCGTCGGCAGTCAGGCGGAGGAGCGGGACGCGTGCCCAACCGTGCCGCGCCGCGTCTCGGTGGTCAGGCGGAGGGAGCCGACCCCGTGCCGTCGGTCAGTTCCGTGACCAGGCGGGTGGCGAGCGGCACCTTGATGCCGTGCCGCTCGGCCGCCCGCAGTACGGCGCCGCCGATCGCGTCCAGCTCCAGCGCCCGGCCGGCCTCCGCGTCCCGCAGCATGGAGGACTTGCTCTGCGCCGGGAAGGCGCCGTAGCGCGCGAGGACCTGGGCGGCGTCGCCCGGTCCCCCGCAGGCCCGGCTCACCGCGGTGGTCTCCTCGACCAGCGCCGCCAGCTCCTCGGGGTGCTCGTCCCGGACGCCGCCGATCGACAGCCCGTAACGCGTGGTGAGCAGGGCGAAGGGCGCGAGGAAGGCCAGCTTGGCCCAGAGGGCGGCGTTCTCGTCGGCGACCGCGCGGGTCTTCACCCCGGCGGCGTTCAGCACGGCGGCCAGTGGCGCGAGCCGGGCCTCGTCCGCGCCGGTCACGTCGATCTCGGTGAAGGGGCTGCCGTGCTCGACGACGCCCGCGGCGGTACGGGTGGACTCGACCCGGATGACGGCCGGTACGACCTGCTCGGCGCCGTAGCGTCCGCGCAGCGCGGCGACGTGCTCGACGCCGTTGAGCAGCGGCAGCACCAAGCCCCGGACGTACCGGGGCGGCACCCGGTCGAGCGCCGCGTCGAGCGCGGTGTGCTTGACGGTGACCAGGCACAGGTCCACGGGCTCGCGCAGCTCGGTGTCCGCCTCCACCCGGGCCGTGAAGTCACCGTGCTGTCCGCTGGACACCCGGATGCCGTCCCGGGCGAGGGTCCGCGCGGTGTCCTCGCCCGCCAGGCAGATCACGCGGTGTCCGGCACGGGAGAGCAGGGCCGCGAGGAGGCCGCCGACGCCTCCGGGGCCCAGCACGGCGATGGTCCAGGGCGTTGCGGGCGCAGTGTCCGGCGCGGTGTCCATAGAAGGGGTGCCCTCTCCTTGGGTCGCGACAGCGACCGGGGGATCGTCAGGATGTCCGGCAAGATCATCAGTTTGCGCCGGGGCCCCCGTCAACCCCAGGGATCGCCGGGGATGCCGTAGCGAAGCCTTGGCGTGCTCCACAGCCCGTCATCACGCCCCTACGCCGCGTCCGGAAAAGAGACCCCGCGCCCCCTCTCGCGGTCGCCGCCCGCTCCCCCGAATCGGGGCCGATCCAGGCCGTTTTGGGGCCTCTGCTTGTGACGCCACCCATAGGAGCCAGATCACGTCCTAGGGCGGGCCGTAGGAACGGGACGCCCTGAGCTGCACAGACATCTCCATATCGGTACATAACGGGCATTACCCCTAAGTGGGGTAGTACGTCACATCCTTGCCAAGCACTTCGGCCCCGGCTAACCATTGCTGTCGTTGCCGGGAAGCAACGGGCCGGACCGAGCGGATCTCCGCCGGAGTCGCCCGGTCCCACCCGCAGCGCGGGGCACACCGCCCCACCGCCACCGCGAGACTCGCGGCAGGCACGACCTTGTCCCCCAGAGGAAGAGTTCACGCATGACCATGGCCACCACCCGCACCCGCATCGCCCGCCTCGCCTTCACCGGTCTCGCCACCACCGGAGCCGCTGCCGCGGCCCTGACCCTGGTGCCGACCAACGCGCAGGCCGCCGAGATGCCGCAGGTGCACGCCTCTGTGGTCAAGGCATCCCACACCACCGCCGCCAAGGCGGGCTCCGGCAACAACCTGGACGGCTGGATCAAGCAGTCGCTGGCCATCATGAAGGCCAAGGGCATCCCCGGTAGCTACGACGGTCTGAAGCGCAACATCATGCGCGAGTCCGGCGGTAACCCCAACGCGCAGAACAACTGGGACATCAACGCCAAGAACGGCGTTCCGTCCAAGGGTCTGCTCCAGGTGATCTCCCCCACCTTCAACGCGTACCACGTCGCCGGCACCCCGAAGAACATCACCGACCCGGTGGCGAACATCACCGCCGCGGCCAACTACGCCGCCCACCGCTACGGTTCGATCGACAACGTCAACTCGGCGTACTGATCGCGACTGTCGACGCGGTCCCCGCACCGAAGGCCGGTGCCGGCAGCTTCCACGCTGCCGGCACCGGCCTTTTCAATGTCCGCGCGCGCAATGTCCGTGCATTCAATGTCCGCGCGGGAGCAGGGCGTTCGGCCGGGTCGGTCAGGTGCCGTCCGGGGCGCCGAGTCCGGTGAGCGCGCCGACCGGATCCAGGTCGGGGGTGCCCCGGGGCCACCAGTCCTCCTCGCCGGGCTCGGACTCGTAGACGTACCAGAGTCCGTCGCGGCCCAGGCGGAGCTGGACCTGGCCGAGCGGGTGGGTGAGGCGGTTGCGCCAGGGCCGGAACGCGGGCAGGTCGGCGGCGAGCAGCAGCGGCCGGGCCCGGTCGAAGCGGCCGGCCGGCGGGTCCCACGGCTCCTCCAGGACGGCCAGCCCCTCCAGCCCGCCCTGCCGCCAGGCGGCGACGGCCCGCGCGAGATCGCCCGGGGTGCGGTCGGTGGCCTGGGCGAGCGTCGCGTAGAGCGCGCGGGTGGTCACGGTCAGTCCGGAACCGGGGCGGGCCGCGGCGAGCCGTACCGCGTCCTGCCACAGGGACAGCTCGCCGACCGGGTCGTGTCCGGTGCCGAGCAGCGCGTGCGCGCGGGCGGCGGCGTCGGTCGCCAGCTGGTCCAGCGCGAACGGGTCCGGGCCGCCGGGCGCGGCGGGGTACGCCGGGGGCTGCTCGGGGTGCGCGGGGACCGGTGCGGGCGGGGGCAGCGGGGGGCGGTCGCGCGGGGCGAGGGCCTCGGTGGCGCGGATGCCGGGCAGGGACGAGGGCGCCCGGTCCCGTCCGTCGCGGGCCGCGCGGGCGGCGCTGCGCCGGGAGAGCGCGTCGAGCAGCTCCCGCTCGCCCCGGCCGCGCAGGAGCAGCAGCACGAAGGGGTCGGCGTCGAGCAGCCGCGCCGTCTGGTAGCAGAGGGCGGCCGCGTGCTTGCAGGGGTGGCCCGAGTCGGGGCAGCTGCATCGTGGGGCGAGGTCGCCGGGGCCGGGCAGCAGCGGGACCCCGCAGTCGGCGAGGGAGTGCGGCAGCTCCTTGTCGAGCAGCGCGGCGATATGGCCGGGCCGGTCGACAGCGGCGTCCAGGAACCGCTCCCACTCGGCGTCCTCCAGCGGCCGTACCCGCACCTGGACGCGGTACGGGCGGGGGCGGCTCCCGCGCACATAGGCGAGGACCGATCCCGGGGTCACGGTGATCGCGTCCACATGTCCCTGGTCCGCGTACCCCCGGCCGCGCGCGACCCGCTTGGCGTCCAGCGCGCCCCGCTCCAGCGCCTGAACCCATGCGTTCCCCCACCAGGTCCCGGCGAACGGCCCGCCCTCGGCCCGCTCCCCGCGGAGCGCGAACGCCGGGAAGGTACGGCGGTGTTCACCGTCCCGGTGCGGGGTGGCCATGGTGGGCGGCGCGTGCGGGACGGCGGGTTCGGGTTCGGGCTCGTGTTCATGCTCGGGGAGGGTGGGCGCGGGATCGTCCACCGGCTCGGCAGCGGTGTCCGGCGGCATCCGGAAGGCGTTCTTGAGGAACTGCCGCATCTCCCCGGCCGCCTTGAGCCGCGCGGCACGGGAGGGATCGTGCTCGGCGGCCCGCACGGAGAAGGACATGCCCTGAGCACGGGCCTCGGCGCCGACTCCTTTGGAGCGCCCAGGCTTACGCCGCCCACCACGCTCGGCCTCCGCCGCCGCTTCCGCCTCCACCCGCAACGCCTCGCGCCGCGCGGCCCGCAGGGCTTCACGGGCGATGTCGCCGGGCCGGGGGGTGGAGGTGGGTTCGGGGGCGGGACGCGGTCCGGCGTCGGGGCTGGGGTCCGGGCCGGGGCGGGAAGCGGAGATACGGCCGGGACGGGGGTCACGGTCGGGGCGGGGCTCGGGGTCGGGGCGGGACTCGCGGCCGGGGTGAGGGTCACGACCGGGGTAGGAGCCACGGTCGGGGCGGGGGTCGCGGCCGGGGCGGGACTCGCAGCCGGGGTGAGGGTCACGACCGGGGTGAGAGCCACGGCCGGGGTCAGCCTCACGGTCGAGGGTGAAGTCACGACCGGGAGCGGTGTCATGGCCGAGGCTCGTGCCGGGGCCGGTGTCGCGGCCGGGGCCGGTTCCGGTAGCCGTCCGCAGTGCCGCCCTCGCGGCATCTCCTGGTCTGGGAGCGGGCTCGGCGGTGCGGCTCTCGGCGCTCCCGGTGTTCCCGAGGTCCTCGACACGATCGGGGTCCTCAGAGTCAGCAGACCGCTCGGCATCGATCACCGGCTCGGCCGACAGGTCCGCACGCGCGCCGGATTCGGCAACCGCCCCGGCCTCCACCGGCGCATCTCCGGTCGGCCCCTCTACGGCGGGGCCGTCTCCAGTCGGGTCGCCGTCAGCCAACCGGCCCTGACCCCGTACAACCGGCTCCGCCCCCGGGTATGTCCCCTCCCCGTCGAACCCCGCGTCCGTCCCCTGGCGCCCCTCGGTCCCGGCGACCGAACCCTCCGATGCTTTCCGCTCCGTCCCCGGCAGGGCCTGGGACCGGCGGCGGGCCGCCCGCAGGGCCTCGCGGGCCAGGTCGGCCGGGCGGGCGGGGTCGGCGGGGGTCATGGGGTGCTCCGCAGGGAGACGAGGTCGGAGAGTTCACGGTCGGTCAGTTCGGTGAGGGCGGCCTCGCCGGAGCCGAGGATGGCGTCGGCCAGAGCCCGCTTCGCGGCGAGCATCTCGGCGATCCGGTCCTCGATGGTGCCCTCGGTGACCAGGCGGTGGACCTGCACGGGCTGGGTCTGGCCGATGCGGTAGGCGCGGTCGGTGGCCTGTTCCTCGACGGCCGGGTTCCACCAGCGGTCGAAGTGCACCACATGCCCGGCGCGGGTGAGGTTCAGGCCGGTGCCCGCGGCCTTCAGGGAGAGGACGAGCACCGGTGTGCCGCCGTCCTGGAACCGGTCGACCATGCGCTCGCGCTCCGGCACCGGGGTGCCGCCGTGCAGCAGCTCCACGGGGACCGCGCGGGCGGACAGATGGGCGGTGATGAGGCGTGCCATGCCGACGTACTGGGTGAAGACGAGCACCGAGCCGTCCTCCGCGAGGACCGTGTCCAACAGCTCGTCCAGCAGGGCGAGTTTGCCCGAGCGGTTGACCAGCCGGTCGGTGGCCCCAGCCTCCTTGAGATAGAGCGCGGGGTGGTCGCAGATCTGCTTCAGCGCGCCGAGCAGCTTCAGCACGAGGCCCCTGCGGGCGATGCCCTCGGCGGTCTCGATGGCCAGCATCGACTCGCGCACCACCGCCTCGTACAGCGCGGCCTGTTCGCGGGTGAGCGGCACCGGGTGGTCGGTCTCGGTCTTCGGCGGGAGCTCCGGGACGATGCCGGGGTCGGACTTCTTGCGGCGCAGCAGGAAGGGCCGGACGAGACGGCCGAGCCGGTCCACGGCCTCCTGGTCCTCGCCGTTCTCCACCGCGCGGGCGTGCCGGGCGCGGAAGGCCTTCAGCGGGCCGAGGAGCCCCGGGGTGGTCCAGTCGAGCAGGGCCCACAGCTCGGAGAGGTTGTTCTCCACCGGGGTACCGGTGAGCGCCACCCGCGCGGGGGCCTCGATGGTGCGCAGCGCCTTGGCGGTGGCCGAGTAGGGGTTCTTCACATGCTGGGCCTCGTCCGCGACGACCATCCCCCAGGGGTGCTCGGCGAGTTGGGCCGCGGCGGAGCGCATCGTGCCGTACGTGGTGAGGACGAAGCCGCCGTCGAGTCCGGCCAGGGTGCGTTCCGTGCCGTGGAAGCGGCGGACGGGGACGCCGGGGGCGAACCGGGTGATCTCCCGCTGCCAGTTGCCCAGCAGGGAGGCGGGGCAGACGACGAGGGTGGGTTCGTCGCGCGCCCGCTTCAGATGCAGGGCGATCAGGGTGACGGTCTTGCCCAGACCCATGTCGTCGGCCAGGCAGCCGCCGAGGCCGAGGGAGGTCATCAGGTCGAGCCAGGCGAGGCCGCGCAGCTGGTAGTCGCGCAGGGTGGCGGCGAGTCCCGGGGGCGGCTCGGCGGGGCGCAGGCCGGCGGTGAGGCGGTCGCGGAGGGTGGCGAGGGCGCCCACGGGCACGGCCCGCACGGTCTCGCCGTCGACCTCGGCGGTGCCGGTGAGCGCCACCGACAGCGCGTCCAGGGGGTCGAGCAGGCCCAGTTCCCGTTTGCGGGCCTTGCGGACGAGGGCGGGGTCGACGAGCACCCAGCGGTCCCGCAGTCGTACGACGGGACGGTGGGCCTCGGCCAGGGCGTCCATCTCGGCCTCGTCCAGCGGGTCCCCGCCGAGCGCGAGCTGCCAGCGGAAGCGCAGCAGGTCCTCGCTCTCGAAGAAGCCGGTGCCGTCGGTCGCGGAGCCGGGCGCGGGCCGTACCTCGGCGGTGGCGGTGAGGTCGCGGGCGAGGTCCCGGGGCCAGTGCACGGCGACCCCGGCGGCGGCCAGCCGGCTCGCCGCGACGCCGAGCAGGTCGCCCACTTCCTCCTCGGAGAGGGCGAGCACATCGGGTACGTCCTGTTCGGCCAGCCGGTCGAGGGGTGGCCACACCCGCCCGGCGCGGCGCACGGCGAGGGCCGCGTCCACCCGGGCGCGGGGGCCGAAGGCGGTGTCGGCCTCGCCCGCCCACAGGGCGGCCGCGTCGGCCACGAGGGTGGGGTCGGCGAGGCTGTGGACCTGCACGATCGCGGCCCCGGCGGCACGGGCGCCGGCGCTCGCGCCGGCGTCGAAGGCGTCGTACGCGGACAGGTCCAGGCGCAGCGAGACGCGGACGCCCGCGTCCATGCCCGCGGCGACCTCGGCCGCCCACGCGTGTGCCCCCGGCAGGGACTGGGGCTCGCGCGCGGCGAAGGGGCGGCCGCAGGCGTGGGCGGCGGCGGGGGTGCGGGGCAGGGTGTCGGCGATCGCGTCCAGGAAGGAGCGGACCAGTGCCTCCGGTTCGGGCAGCCGCAGCGGCCCTGGGTCCGGCAGCGGCACGGCATGTCCCTCCGGGGGCAGGGCGGCGGCGATAGCGCGCAGCTGGGCGATGTCGTCGGGCTCCAGCGGACCGGCCCGCCAGGCGTCCTGGCCGCCCGGGGTGAGGCCGGGCAGCAGCCGCCCCCGGGCGACGAGCCGCAGCGCGTGCAGCGCGGCGGCGCCCCAGCAGGCGGTGGCCGGGTGCGCGGCGGGGTCCCGGCGGGCGCGGACCAGCAGGGGCAGGGCCTCGGCGAGCGGCAGGCCCAGCGCGGGCACCTGGCGGCGGCGCACTCCGGCGCCGTGCCGTCGTACGACGGTGAGTTCCTCGGGGTCGCGGGCCGTGGCGGGCAGGGGCTCGCCCGTGGGGTCCCAGAAGGCGATACGGCCCTCGCGCGGCAGCGGCGCGGGCAGATAGACCGCGGCCAGCCGCACCGGCACCGGGGCCTCCCCGGACGCCGTCCGGGAACCCGCCGTCCGCTCGGCCGTCATCGCCACACCGCTCATACGTTCTGCCACCTCCCGCCCGCACATCGGATCAGACGTCTCCGACTCTACGGGCGGGGTCTGACAACCGGCCCCGACGGCCGGTCCGAGCACGTCACGACGGCCCGCCCACCCGGTCCCGGACCACCACCGCCCCGGCCCCCGGGCGACCGCCGCCCCGGCGCTTGCGTTCACCCGAGCGAGCAGCCCACATGCGCCCGGGATACCAGCGGACGATGTCGCCTCGACTCCGCGCGTCACCGACGCACCGATGACGACGGGAAATGGCGGCAGGAAAAGGCGGCGGGAAGCGACGTGGGCGGAACCGCCGAAAAGGAAGCGAAAGGGCCCGGAGCGAAGGTCATGATGCGCATTCTTCGGAGGCATCGCGGATCGGGGGGACGAGCGACGGAAGCGGGCCACGAGCGAGCAGCCAGCGGCCCGCCAGCGCCTCGAATGCCAGGATCGTGTAGACCGCGATCCGCTCGGGAACACCGCCGGCCGTGTCGTAAAGGGGCCTGTCGGCCTGGAGCAGCACGAACGCGGCCAGGCCGAGGATCCCGAGGGCCACCGCGGCTCTCCGGAGCCCGCGCGGCACACCCACGCGGGCTCCGCCGGCGCCCACCATGATCGCGATCGCGTTCCCCGCGACGATCGTGACGGCCGCCCCGATGCCGTGTCCCACGATCACGCCGTTGTGCAGCGCGGCGGCGGACTCGGGGAAGAGGCCTACGAGGATCACCCCGACGCCGTGCGCGATCGCCAGGGCGAACAGCCACCGTCCCCGCCGAGCGGTCACGGTGCCGAGGAGGAGCGCGGCGGCGGTGATGAAGAGCGTTCCCTGGGTGATGAACGCCGCGTCCATGACCAGGTGCAGCGGCGAGTCGATACGTCGACCGTCGAAGACGTCCCCGGCGACGGGGTTGCCGAGGTCGCTGATGAAGTTGACGGCGTAGTCGTACGACGGCCGGTGCCACGCCGACGCGGTGATGTACTCCAGCGCGACGTACTGCAGGCCCGCCAGGATCAGCAGGGCGCCCGCCCAGCGGGAGCGCACGGAGATCTTCCGGACTCCTCTGTCCATGATCATCCCCTCTGATTGTGGACTTCCAAGTCCAAATTGTTAGGATCACTTCATGCCCACACCCAAAGGAGAAGCGACCAAGGCGCGGATTCTGGAGGCTGCCGCCGATCTGCTGGTCACCGGGAACGGCATCAACCTCGACGACGTCCTGCGCGCGACCCGCACCAGCAAGGGGCAGCTCTTCCACTACTTCCCGGGCGGCCGGGACGAGCTGCGCCGGGCGGCCGCCGGGCGCCACCTCGCCCGGCTCGCGGCGGCCGAGGCGCCGGCGGCACTGGCGACCTGGCAGGACTGGGAGGACTGGATCGCGCAGATCCTGCGGCTGCACGAGCAGCAGTCCCAGGACGACGCCTGCGAGGTGGCCGCCCTGGCGGGCCGCGCCCTGGACACCGACAAGTTCACCCGCGACCTCGTCGGCCGCACGTACGAGTTGTGGGCCGGGACGCTCTGCGATCAGCTGCGGGCCATGCAGGACGCCGGCCGGCTGCGACCGGACGCCCCGGTCGCCGCGCTCGCCTCCACCATGCTCGCCGCGCTTCAGGGCGGCGCGGTCATCGACAAGGCGACCGGATCCCACCGGCACCTCGGTTCCGCCCTGAGCCAGACGCTTGTCCTGCTGCGGACATACGCCGCGTAGCCCACCGGCCCCCGGCCCGCGCGCCCCGTGGGCGAGGCCGCCGCGTGCGCGGCGGCCCGGCTTCCGGAAGGTGACCTTCCGAGGGTGACCGGCTGATGGATCAGCGCACGGTCGCGGTCGCCGCCTGCTCGATGAGGGCGGTCACGGGCCTGGGGTTGGTGAGCATGATCAGGTGGGGGCCGTTCGCCTCGACGGTGTGCGCGTGGGCCCGGGCGGCCATGAAACGTTCGAGGTCCGGTGCGATGGCGTGGTCCTGCTTGGCCACCAGGTACCAGGACGGGACGGACGACCATGCCGGCGTTCCGCTCTGCTCGGTGACGGAGTCGAGGCTGAGGGGCCGCTGCTCCGCCGCGAGCGCCCGCGCCTCGTACGTCGGCAGTTCGTCGTCGAGGAACACGTTGCTGTACTTGGCGGTGTCGATGGTCAGTTCCGTGCCCGTGGTGCCGTCCGGCTTCGGGTAGTTCGAGGGCTGGGCCGGGACCGGGGGGATGGGATGAGCCACCGGCCTGCTGTTCAGGCCGGCCAGGGAGTCGCCCTTGTCGGGCGCGAACGCGGCGATGTAGACGAGTGCCTTGACGTTCGGGTTGCCGACGGCGGCATCGGTGATGACGGCGCCGCCGTAGGAGTGGCCGACCAGGATGATCGGGCCCTGGATCTGCTTGAGGTAGCCGGCGATGTACCGCGCGTCCGAAGCGAGGCCCCGCAGCGGGTTCGGGGGCGCCTTGACGGTGTAGCCGCGCTTCTCCAGTTCCTCGGCGACCGGGGTCCAGCCGGAGGCGTCGGCCCAGGCGCCGTGCACCAGGACGACGGTGGGCTTCACGGAGACCGCGGCGCTCGTGTGGGCCACCGGATGCGGATGAGCCGCGGGGTCGGCGCTCGCGCTGGGTCCGGCGGCCAGGGCCGCCCCCGCCACGGCGGCCGCCGCACCGAGAAAGCCGACGAACCGGATGGTGCGCTTCATGGTCGTGCTCCGATCTCATGGGTGATCATGCGGGGACTCCGCCGGGCCGCTCGCGGGCCGCGGGAGCCTTCGAGCGGCGGGGCGGAAGAACAAGGTGCGTGCCGTATGCGGAAGCGACGGCTCAGCAGGCCGAGAGCAGGCCGCCGTCGACCGGCAGGACGGCGCCGTGGATGTGGGCGGCCTGATCGCCGAGCAGGAAGACCACGGCTGCGGCGACTTCCTCGCCGGTGCCCGGGCGCCGGTCCGGGACGTCTGCCGTCAACTGGCGCAGGGTCTCGTGGTAGGGCGCGTTGGCGGGCGTCATCGTCGGTCCGGGGGCGACCGCGTTGACCCGGATGCCCTGCGCGGCGAGTTCGGCGGCCCAGGAGGCGGTGAGGGAGTGCAGAGCCGCCTTCGTCGCGCCGTAGAGGGCGGCCGCCGACATGCCGATCACGCCGTTGACCGAGCCCATGTTGACGATGGCGCCGCCACCGGCAGCGAGCATGCCGGGAACGACAGCCTTGGTGAGCAGGGCCGGCGCCTTGACGTTCACGGCCAGCGCCCGGTCGGCGAGGGACTCGTCGACGTCGAGGAGCGACTGCGCGGGGATCAGCTGGGCCGCGTTGTTGACGAGCAGGTCGATCGTTCCGCCCGCGGTGTCGGTCGCACGCGCCACGAGGCTCTCGACGGCGGTCGCGCCCTCGGCGAGGTCGGCCGCGACGAAGTGCGCGGCTCCGCCTTCCGCGGTGATGCCGGCGACGACGGCCTCGCCCTCGACGCCGTTGCGGCCGGAGACGACGACGGTGGCGCCTTCGCGGGCGAGCGCTTCCGCGACGGCGCGACCGATCCCGGAGGTGGATCCGGTGACCAGGGCACGGCGCCCGGCCAGCCGCTTGGGGGTGTGGATGTTCTGGGTCATGAGCCTTCTTCGACGGAGGAGAGGGGCGTGGTGCTGCGACCGAGCGGACTCGGGTGGCAGCCGTCGTGAGGCCGCGAAAGAAGCTTTTGGACTCTCACACCCAGAACTGTGCTCCCGATTTTTTGGACTTTCAAGTCCAGAAAATGCTCAGAACTGGGAGAGCGCCGTGGTGATGAGCGCCGCGGCGCGTACCGGCCGGGCGATGAACGCGGCGTGGGAGCCGTCGATCTCCTGGACGGTCGCGTTCATCCGCCGGGCCATGAACTCCTGCGCCTGCGGCGGGATGGCGTGGTCCTGGCGGGCGAGCTGGTACCAGGTGGGCAGGTCCTTCCAGCCCGCCGCGGTGGCGTTCTCGCTGAAGGCGGCCGCCGCGAGGGGGCGTTGGGCGCCGCACATGGCCTGGGCCGTGTCGATGGGGACGTCGGCGCAGAACGTCTCGCGGAAGCGGTCACGCCGGATGTACAGATCGGGTCCCCCGGCGGCGCCCGGGGCGTCGTAGGGGGTGGGCTCGACGGTGGCGGCCAGCAACGACGGCGGGAACGGCGCCTGGACGCCGGCGCAGCTCTCCCCCACCTCCAGACCGAACGCGGCCAGGTAGACCAGCCCGAGGACGTGGTCGAGGCCGGCCGAGGCCTGTGTGATCACCGCACCGCCGTAGGAATGGCCGACCAGCAGGACCGGTCCTTCGATGGCCGAGACCACGGCCCGCACCGCGGCGGCGTCGCCCGCGAGGCCCCGCAGCGGGTTGGCGGGCGCGACCACCTGGTGCCCGCAGGCGGTCAGCTCCGCGGTCAGCCCGGCGAAGCCGGAGGCGTCGGCGAAAGCGCCGTGGACCAAGACGATCGTGGGCGAGTCGGTTCCCGTCATGAAGCATCTCCCGGTCAAGAGGGCGGCGGCGCGGACATTGCGCCTGCTCGGCCCTTTCATGATCGGAAATCGCGGGAACGGCGCGCATCAGGGAGTCCCTGGTCCAGTTCCCCGGGCGACGACGGGAACGACTGGGCACCGCGGAGGATCGGACTGCGGACCCGTGGCCGGCCGGGGCAGGACACGGTCGAGCTGGGTACGGGAGGTGATGCCCAGCTTGGTGAAGACCTTGCTCAGGTGGTACTCGACCGTCCGTGCGCTGATGTACAGCCGGGTGCCGATCTCGGGATTGGTCAGTCCCTCCCGCGCCAGCTTCGCGATCTGGGTCTCCTGGGCTGTCAGCCCGCCCGTGCTGTCGCCGCCGTGCCGCCGCGGTGTCTGGCCGGTGGCCCACAGCTCACGGCCGGCGCGCTCGGCGAACGCCGCCATGCCCATCGCGTCGAACAGATCGTGGGCGGCCCGCAGTTGGGTGCGGGCATCGGCGCGCCGTCGTTCACGGCGCAGCCACTCCCCGTAGAGCAGATGCGCGCGAGCGAGTTCCGTGCGCACGCGGGTCCGGCCCAGCCGGGCGATCGACTCCCGGTACAGGTCATCGGCCCGGCCACCCGAAGCGAGCAGGGCGCCGCAACGCGCCTGGACGCCCGACGCCCACTCGGTACCGCTTCCCCGGGTCGTCTCGGCCAACAGCCGGCAGGCGATCGTCGCGGCCCCGCGGTCGCCGCTGCGTACCGCGGCCTCGACCATCTCCGCCAGTGCCCAGTTCCGCAGCCCGAGATCCTCGTGCGGATACGCGCCGGCCCGCTGTGCCGCTGCCAGGGCACCGCGGTAGTGGCCCAGTCCGTTGCCGAGCACCGCCCCGGCCCATTCCGCGGCGGTGACGGCCAGCCCTTCGCCGCGCCGCTCGGCGTCCTTGACCGCGGTGTCGATCAGAGCGGACGCCGCCGTCTCATTCCCGCGGAACGCGGCCAACCCCACCGCGCCGTAGGGTGCCAGGGTGCCGCCCGTGGCACCGACGGCCGCCTGCAGCTCCGCCACCGCCGAGCCCGCGGCGGCCAGTTCCCCGGCGACCAGGAGCTGGATCGAACGGGCGGTCAGGGCGAGGCGGAGTTCGGTGAGAGCACCGTGTTGTCGGCACAGGCGGACGTAACGACCGATCAGCGTCTCCCAGCGGTCGTAGTCCCACACGCCGGAGGCGGCGAACCCGGTCATCGACAGCCAGCGCATCTCGCCCTCAAGAGTCTCTCCCGGGTTTCCGAGGCCGCGCAGCGCGGTGATGAACCGTGGCACCGGCAGGCCCGCGCGGGGAAAGCCGGCGGCGAGACCGTCCAGCAGGCGATCGGCTTCGCCGGAGGCATCCGGCGCGAGAGCGGCCGATTCCACGGCGTCGGCCACCGATGGGAGATCGGCGCCGGGACCGGCGAAACGCCCCACGTACACCGCCGCGCGTATCGCATCCAGGTACGTCAGGCGGGCCAGCGCGGCGTCGACCGGTTCGAGTCGTCCGGCGGCCCGCAGGAGCAGGGGCGGTACCTCGGAGCCCCTGCTGGCGGCGAACGCGAGCTGGGCCCGCACGAGGGCGATCCGCGCCCGCTCGCCCTCCCCGAGGGGACCGGCCTCGGCGAGGGCCAGCACCTCCTGCGCCGTGTCGAACTCACCGGCCGAGAGCTTGGCCCGGGCCGCGGCCAGCGCCCGCCGGGTCCGTCGCGCGGGGTCGGGTGTCAGCAACGCCGCCCGCTGGAGGAACGCGGCCGCGGCCGCCAGACCGCCCCGGGCCTGCGCGCGGCCCGCCGATCGCTCCAGGTCCTCGGCGACGGCCTCGTCGGCGTGTGCTGCCGCCTGGGCCCGGTGCCAGGCTCGCCGGTCGGGGTCCGCGGCCGGGTCCGTCACCGCCGCCAGAGCACCGTGTGCCAGCCGCCGCTGCGCGGCTGTCGCCGTCCGGTAGACGGCCGAACGCACCAGCGGGTGCCGGAACCGCACCCGGGCCCGCGGCTCCATCAGTCCCGCCCTGACCGCCGGACCGGCGTCCAGGACGGAGAGACCGAGCCGTTGCGCACCACGCCACAGCAGTACCGGATCACCGGTCGGCTCGGCCGCGGCCACCAGCAGCAGGAGCCGGCTGTCCACCGGCAGAGCCTCGATCCTGCGCCGGAACATGTCTTCCGCGCTCTTCGGGACGGTCACGGCATCCGCGAGCCCGAATCCCCCCGCGAGGTGCGCGGCCGCCAGATCGCGGGGAATCTCCACCAGTGCCAGCGGGTTGCCGTGGGTCTCGGCGACGATCTGGTCCCGTACCCGCTGATCCACCGTGACGGTCAGTGCCGAGTCCAGCAGTGCGCGCGCTTCCTCGGTGCCCAGGCCTTCGACGGTCAGTCGTGGCAGCCTCTGGAGCTCGTCGCTCACGGTCCTGGCGCCGAACACCAGGCCCACCGACTCCGCGCCCAGCCTGCGGGCCACGAACCCCAGGGCCTGGGCGGAGGCGCGGTCGAGCCACTGCTCGTCGTCGACCAGGCACAGCAGCGGTCTGTCGGCCGCCGCCTCCGCCAGCAGACTCAACACTCCGAGGCCGACCAGCAGCTTGTCCGGAACCGGCCCGGCGCTCAGCCCGAACGTCGTCCGCAGCGCGGCCGCCTGCGGCGCAGGGACCGCCGGCAGCAGATCCAGCAGCGGCGCGCACAGCTGGTGCAGCCCGGCGAACGCCAGCTCCATCTCCGACTGGACACCCGACGCCCGCAGCACACGGCAGTCCGGCACCCGGTCGGCCAGATCCTCCAGCAGCGCCGTCTTGCCGGTGCCCGGCTCACCGGCCAGCACCAACGCCCTGCTCTCACCACCACGCAGACCGTCGGCCAGCCGTGCGAGCGCCGCACGCTCCGATCCGCGACCGACCAGGCCCACCGGGCGCCCGCCCCCCGACACCGACATGCCCGCAGACTAGCCGGACACCTCCCGGGGACACCCCACGATCCTTCGGGCTCCGCGCCTGTGGACCATGCCGTACGACGCGCTACGGCACCGTCCGCGACACCACGTACACCGTCGGGAAGTCCGGGTCGGCCATGTTCACGACCACGTCCTGGGTGGGTGCCGGGTTCTTCTGGGTGTGGGTGAGGCCGTACCAGGAGCCGGAGCCGCCGAAGGTCCAGCCGCTGACCTTGCGGTCGCGGGCGCTGACGGCGATGTCGCCCTTCTTCAGCTCGTCGCGGCGCTCGCCCATGGACTGCAGGAAGGTGTCCAGGCCGGCCGGGTTGGTGCGGAACTGCACGTACAGGCGGCTGGTCTTCCAGTTGTTGGTCTCGTACGACGCGATGCGGTCGGCGGGGCGCGGGACGTTCACCTGGTAGAGGCGGCGCTGCACCTTCGACGGCCAGCCCGCGGTGAGGCCGGTCGCGGAGTACTTGTCCTCCTTGTCCTTGCCGCTGTTGCGGCTCTGGTTCGCCGAGATCACCAGATAACCGGCCGGTACACCGATGAGCAGCACGATGATCAGCAGGGTGAGCGCCCGGCGCCTGGCCTTGTGGCGGGGGTCCTCGGGAGGCCGCCGCGCCGGCCTCGGCGGGGCGGCCTGGCGGGGCAGGGAGGTGGAGGCGGTCATGCGGTGTCCCGTTCGCGGCGGGCCTGGGCGTATCGCTCGTAGCGCTCGTACCGCTCGACCCGGCGGCGCTTGGCGCGCCGGAACCGGCGGGCGACCAGGCGGGCCAGGTCGGCCGCGCCCACCATGCCGGCCTCGGGGCCGAGCTGGGCGCGGGTGATACGGGCCTCGGGGCGGTAGCCGCGGCCGGTGAGATGGCGCTTGAAGGCGTCCCTGGCGGGGCCGATGAGCAGATCGTCGGCGGCCGAGACGCCGCCGCCGATGACGAAGCAGGAGGGGTCGAGGGCGGCGGCCAGGTTGGCGATGCCGACGCCGAGCCACTGGCCGATGTCCTGGAGCAGCTCCACGCACATCGCGTCGCCCTCGCGGGCCAGCTCGGTGATCATCGGCCCGGTGATGTCGGCGATGTTGCCCTTCACGTGCTCGATGATGCCGTAGGCGACCGGCGAGTCGGCCTGGGCCAGCTCGCGCGCCTCGCGGACCAGGGCGTTCCCGGAGCTGTACTGCTCCCAGCAGCCGCGGTTGCCGCACGGGCAGCGGTGGCCGCCGGGCACGACCTGCATATGGCCGAACTCGCCCGCGACACCGAACTTGCCCCGCTTGACCTGGCCGTCCTCCAG
The DNA here is from genome assembly GCF_040684035.1 of Streptomyces sp. NPDC093018. Lineage (NCBI taxonomy): Bacteria > Bacillati > Actinomycetota > Actinomycetes > Kitasatosporales > Streptomycetaceae > Streptomyces > Streptomyces sp. NPDC093018. Next base: position 116,299 of record NZ_JBFBFF010000013.1, on the reverse strand, counting down.
GATCGCGCCGCCGATACCGGTACCCAGTGTGATCATCACCAGGTGGTCCTCGCCGCGTCCGGCGCCGAAGCGCCACTCGGCCCAGGCGGCGGTGTTGGCGTCGTTGTCCACCAGCACCGGCACGGAGAGGCGGCCGCTGAGCCGGTCGCGCAGCGGTTCGTTGCGCCAGGACAGGTGGGGGGCGAACAGGACGCGGTTGCGGTCCGCGTCGACCCAGCCGGCGGCGCCGATGCCGACCGCGTGCACGTCATGCCGGTCGGAGAGGTCCAGGACCAGCTCGACGATGGTGTCCTCGACGACCTTGGGGCTCTTCGACTTGTCCGGGGTCTCCGTGCGGAGCTTCTCCAGGATGTTGCCGTCGGCGTCCACGACGCCCGCCATCACCTTGGTGCCACCGATGTCGATGCCGACGGTGGGGACACGGGGGGCCGTCAGGTGGGACCGGCGCTCCCGGGTGCCGACCGTCCGCAGGACGGGGGCGCGGCGGGAGCCGATGGGGGCCGTGAGGTCGCGATAGGTGCTCATCGTTGGTCGATTGTGCCTCAACGACGGTAAGCGTGCCGTACAGGGCGAGGGCGAGGGGCGGGCGATCCCGGTGGTGTCCCGGTTGACCGCGGCGCCCCTCGGGGCCCTCAGTCGCGCTGGAGTTCGTGGCGCAGGACGTCCAGGTCGGAGCCGCCGGCCATCTGCGCTGTCAGCTCGTCCAGGGTGATCTCGTCCCGTGTGTGATTGCCCACCATCGTGCCGCGGCGCAGCAGCACGAACCGGTCCCCCACCAGGTACGCGTGGTGCGGGTTGTGGGTGATCAGGACGACGCCCAGGCCCTCGTCGCGGGCGGCGGCGACGTACTTGAGGACCACACCGGACTGCTTGACGCCGAGGGCCGCGGTCGGCTCGTCCAGGACGAGGACCTTGGCGCCGAAGTGGACGGCGCGGGCGATGGCCACGCACTGGCGTTCGCCGCCGGACAGGGTGCCGATGGGCTGGTCGACGTCGCGCAGGTCGATGCCCATGCGCAGCAGCGCCTCGCGGGTGGTGCGGCGCATGAGGGCGGTGTCGAGGCGCTTGAAGGGGCCGGTGCCCTTGCGAGGCTCGGAGCCGAGGAAGAAGTTGCGCCAGACCGGCATCAGGGGCACCACGGCCAGGTCCTGGTAGACCGTGGCGATGCCCCGGTCCAGGGCGTCGCGCGGGGAGGCGAGGCGGGTCTCCTCGCCCTCGATGCTCAGGGTGCCGCCGTCGTGCTGGTGCAGTCCGGCGATCATCTTGATCAAGGTGGACTTGCCCGCGCCGTTGTCGCCGAGGACGCAGGTGATCTCGCCCGCGTGCACCTGGAGGGACACGCCGTCCAGGGCGCGTACGTTGCCGTAGTGCTTGCCGACGCCGGACAGCTCGACCAGGGCGGGCGCGGCCGTCGTCGCAGCCGCCGTGGCCGCCGTCGTCGTCGCCGTCGGGGTGGTCTCGTCCGTCGTCCCGGCCGTCACGCCGTCCGTCATGTCGTCGCCTCCGCGCGCTTGCGGACCCAGGCGTTGAGCAGGGTCGCGAGGAGCAGCATCGCTCCGAGGAAGAACTTGAACCAGTCGGGGTTCCACTCGGCGAAGACGATGCCCTTGCTGGTCATGCCGAAGATCAGGGCGCCCACCGCGGAGCCGATCGCGCTGCCGTAGCCGCCGGTGATCAGGCAGCCGCCGATGACGGCCGCGATGATGTAGATCAGCTCATTGCCGACGCCCTCGCCGGACTGGACGGCGTCGAAGGAGAAGAGCAGGTGCTGGCCGGAGATCCAGGCGCCGAACGCGACGCCCATGTAGAGACCGATCTTCGTCTTGGCCACCGGCACGCCGACCGCGCGGGCCGCGTCCTCGTTGCCGCCGACCGCGAAGATCCAGTTGCCGACGCGGGTGCGCAGCAGGATCCAGGAGCCGAGGGCGACCAGGGCGAGCCACCACAGGATGGTGACCTTGAAGTCGACGCCGCCGACACTGACCGTGGAGGCGAAGACCGCGCGGGCGCTGGAGAAGCCCTGCATGTCGGCGATGGTCTTGGTGGAGACCGTGCCGTCGATCAGCTTGGTGAAGCCGAGGTTCATGCCGCACAGCATCAGGAAGGTGCCCAGCGTGATGATGAAGCTGGGCAGCTTGGTGCGGGTGAGCATGAAGCCGTTGAAGGCGCCGATGGCGAGGCTGACCAGCAGGGACACGCCGACGCCGACCCAGGTGTTCGCCGTCATCTGGTAGCTGAACATCGAGGAGATCAGCGCCGAGGACGTCACGAGGACACCGGCCGACAGATCGAACTCGCCGCCGATCATCAGCAGCGCGACCGGTACGGCCATGATCCCGATGGTCGAGGAGGCGTACAGGACGGTGCTGAGGCTGGCGGCGCGCAGGAAGCCGTCGGCGATCAGGGCGAAGAAGACGAAGACGGCGAGGGCGCCGACGACGGAGCCCAGCTCGGGGCGGGCGAGGAGCTTCTTCAGCGGGGAGGTCCGCAGGATCCGCTCGTCGGCCACCGGCGCCTCGGCCTTCTGTTCGACCGTGTTCGGCCCGGCGCTCCGTCCGGCGGTCATCGGGTGCCCCGCTCGGTGTACGCGGCCAGCGTGGCCGCCTGGTCCTTGGTGATGATCTGCGGGCCGGTCAGCACCGGCTTGCCGCCGCCGAGGACGTCGCCGTTGTACTTGTAGGCCCACAGCAGGTCGACCGCCTCGTACCCCTGGAGGTACGGCTGCTGGTCCACCGCGAAGCCCAGGGTGCCGTTCTGGAGCGAGGCCGCGACCTGCGCGTTGAGGTCGAAGGTGTCCACCTCGGCCTTGCTGCCCGCGTCGTTCCTCGCCTTCACGGCGGTGTCGGCGTAGGGCGCGCCGAGGGTGACGACGCTGTCCAGGGACTTGTCGGCCTGGAGCTTGGCCTCGATGGCGGACTGCACGTCGGGCATGTTCGTGCCGTTGACGTAGAGCTTCTGGAGCTTGCCCTTGAAGGTCTTGGCGACGCCGTCGCAGCGCTGCTCGTGCCCCACGTTGCCCTGCTCGTGCAGCACGCACAGGGCCTTCTTCTTGCCGCGCTTGTTCAGCTCGTCGCCGACGGCCTCACCGGCGATGGTCTCGTCCTGGCCGATGTGGGTGAGCGCGCCGAACGCCTTGGACTCCTCCGAGCCGGAGTTGACCGTGATCACCGGGATGCCGGCCTTCTCGGCGCGCTGGACGGCGGCCTTCATGGCGTCCGGCTTCGCCAGGGTGACGATGATGCCGTCGACCTTCTTGTCGACCGCCGCGTCCACCAGCTGGGCCTGCTGCTGGGCGTCGTCGTCGTGCGAGTACAGGAAGTTGATGTTGTCCTTGACGGCGGCCTGCTTGGCGCCGCTCTGCACGATGTCCCAGAAGGTGTCGCCGTCTCCCGAGTGCGTGATCATCGCGAAGGTCCAGCGGGGGGTGTTCACCGCCGCCCTGCCCTGGGCGACGGCGGCCTTGCGGGCGTCCTCGGCCCGCTTCCCGCCGGTGCTGCTGCAGCCCGCCAGGCACACCGAGAGTGCCCCTGCGAGCGCCATGACTGCCCAGGTCCGAAACCGTGCCACGAGGCCGTGCCCTTCTCGCTGTCTCCAGCTGACTCTCAGCTGTCCTTGCTCCGACGTGCGGATGGGGCGGGCGACCTCACCGTCGGTGTGTCCCGGCGGCGACCTCACCAGCCCCAAACACTTCAGTATCGGTCACCGGGGTGGGCGGGCGGACGGCCGGGGAGGAGATTCCCGTCACCTTGTCCGGACAATGCGACGAACGCCGACCGGACGGCACGACGGACGACCGGTGCGGTCAGGGCCGTACGAGCAGCTGGAACTCGAAGGCGTAGCGGCTCGGGCGGTAGATGTGGTCGCCGTACTCGACCGCGCGCCCGGTGTCGTCGTAGGTGGTGCGGCACATGGTGAGCAGCGGGGCGCCGTCGGCCTCGCCGAGCCGCTCGGCCTCCATGGCGGTGGCGCCGCGGGCGCCGATCGACTGGCGGGCGCTGTGCAGGGTGATCCCTGCGGTGCGCAGCAGCCGGTACAGGCCGGTCGCCTCCAGCTGGGCGGTGTCCAGGTCGAGCAGTCCGGGCGGCAGATGGTTGATCAGGTACGCCATCGGCTCGCCGTGCGCGAGCCGGAGCCGTTCGACGCGGTGGACCTCGCCGCCCTCGGTGACGCCGAGCGCGGCCGCGATCTCGGCGGTGGCCGGGACGACCGTGTTGACCAGGACCTTCGTCGTGGGGCGCTGGCCCGCCGCCGCCAGGTCGTCGTAGAGGCTGCTCAGCTCCAGTGGGCGCTTGACCCTGCTGTGCACGACCTGGGTGCCCACGCCCCGGCGGCGCACCAGCAGCCCCTTGTCGACCAGGGACTGGATGGCCTGGCGGACGGTGGGGCGGGACAGGCCGAGCCGCGCGGCCAGCTCGATCTCGTTGCCCAGCAGGCTCCCGGGGGTCAGGCTTCCGTGCTCGATCGCGGCCTCCAGCTGCTGGGACAGCTGGAAGTACAGCGGCACCGGCGAACCGCGGTCCACGCGGAGTTCGAGCGCGACGGTCGGGTCCACAGCTGGTTTCGGCACGGGCCCGAGCGTAGCCGTGTGCGCAGTTGACGGGAAGTCGTGAAGTCCGGTTGTCCTGACATACGAATTGACAGGGGCCGGGCACGCCGTCACTTTGTTTCCATGCGCATCGGGGTCATCGGTACGGGCCGCATCGGCACCCTTCACGCGAACACGCTCAGCCGTCATCGCGAGGTCGGCTCGCTGATCCTGACGGACGCCGATCCGGCGCGGGCGCAGCGGCTCGCGCACCGGCTGGGCGAGACGGCGGCGCCGGGGGTGGACGAGATCTTCCGCTGGGGCGTGGACGCGGTGGTGATCACCACGGCGACCGCGGCCCACGCCGAACTGATCGGCCGGGCGGCACGCTCCGGCCTGCCGGTCTTCTGCGAGAAGCCGGTCGCCCTTGACCTGCCGGGCACCCTGCAGGCGCTCGCCGAGGTGGCGGCGGCCGGCACGGTGCTCCAGATGGGCTTCCAGCGCCGCTTCGACGCGGGGTACGCCGGGGCGCGCACGGCGGTGCGCGCCGGGCGGCTCGGCCGGCTGCACACCGTACGGGCCCTGACCTGCGACCAGTCTCCTCCTCCTGCCGACTGGCTGCGGCCGTCCGGTGGGCTGTTCCGGGACACGCTGATCCATGACTTCGACATCCTGAGATGGGTGACGGGCCAGGAGGTGAGCGATGTCTACGCGGCCGGTTCGGACGCGGGCCCCGCGATGTTCCGCGAGGCCGGTGACGTCTGCACGGGCGCGGCGCTGCTCACCCTGGACGACGGCACCCTGGCCACCACGACCGCGACCCGCACCAACGGCGCGGGCTACGACGTCCGCATGGAGCTGGCCGGGGAGCGCGACACGGTGGTGGTCGGACTGGACGACCGCACCCCGCTCGCCTCCACCGAACCGACCGGCCCACCGCCCGCGGACAAGCCCTGGACCGGCTTCCCGGAACGCTTCGCGCCCGCGTACGAGGCCGAGCTGTGCGCCTTCGTGGAGGTGCTGCACGGCACCCGCGCCAACCCCTGCGACGGACAGGAGGCCCTTGAGGCCCTGCGGATCGCCGAGGCGTGCGAGGTCTCGCGGCGGGAGCGGCGGGCGGTGGCGATGGCGGAGATCCCGACGGCGCCCGCGGCCGGGGGCGGCTGAGAGGCCGTACGACGGCTCCGCTCACGCCCGCGCGTCGTACGACCCCCGCCGCTCCTGCCTACCAGCGCACCGGCAGGGTCCGCAGCCCGCGCATCAGCATGCCCGGCAGCCATTCGTCGGGCGGGCCGTCCAGGGCGAGGCCGGGGGCGCGGTCCAGCAGGGTGGAGAGGGCGATGCGGCCCTCCAGGCGGGCCAGGGGTGCGCCCAGGCAGTAGTGGAGGCCGTGGCCGAAGGCGAGGTGGCCGCGGGTGTCGCGGCGGATGTCGAAGCGGTCGGGGGCGGGGAAGCGGGCGCCGTCGCGCTGGGCGGCGGTGAGCCCGATCATCACGTGTTCGCCCTTCTCGACGCGGACGCCGCCGATGTCCAGCGGTTCGGCCGCGTACCGGAACGTGGCGTTCTCCACCGGGCCCTCCCAGCGCAGCGTCTCCTCGACCGCGCCGTCGATCAGGCTCATGTCGGCGCGCAGCGCGGCGAGTTGGTCGGGGTGGGTGAGCAGGGCGAGGACACCGTTGCCGATCAGGTTGACCGTGGTCTCATGGCCGGCGATGAGCAACAGGAAGGCCATGCCGCGCAGTTCGCCCGCCGAGAGCCGGTCGCCGTCCTCGGCGGTGGTGCGGACCAGGTCGCCGAGGAGGTCGCCGGTGACCCCGGAGCGGCGCTTGTCCTCGATCAGTTCGGTGAGGTAGGCGCCGAGCCGGGTCATCGCCTCGCGCTCGGACTCCGGGTCGGTCGGGGCGACCACCTGGGTGGAGATCTTGCGGAACTCGGTGCGGTCCATCTCGGGGACGCCGAGCAGTTCGCAGATGACGGTGAGGGGCAGCGGGTAGGCGAGGGCGGCGATGAGGTCGGCGCGGCCGGCGCTGCCCGGCGACAGCATCTCGTCCAGCAGTTCGTCGGTGATCCGCTGGAGGCGCGGCCGCAGTTGCTCGACCCGGCGCATGGTGAACGCCCGGGTGACCAGGCCGCGCAGCCGGGTGTGCTGGGGCGGGTCGGTGGCCAGCAGATCCCTGCCGATCAGCTCATGGTCGAGGAAGGACACGCCGATCTTCGTGCCGTCCTTGGCGAGCCGGGGGTCGGCGAGGGCGGCGCGCGCCTCCTCGTACCCGACGACGAGCCAGGTCTCGTACTCCTCGTCCGCATGGGGTATCCGGATCCGGTGCACCGGGCCGCGTTCGCGCAGCATGGCGTACACCGGATGCGGGTCGCATCGGAACGCGTCCCCGAACTCCCCCAGATCCACCGTCTTTCGCCGGTCCATGACTCCCCTTCCGGACTCCCCCGAGGCCGACCGGGCGCATCCCGGTGCCTGGAGAACGCGCGGGGTGCGGGCCGGGTGCCCGGGTCGGTGGAAATTCCGTGCGGGGAGCGGGAGACGGCCGAAAAGGACGTGCCGGGCGCCGGATACGACTCGCCCCGCGACCGCCGGGTGGGGGGTGGGGGCCGCGGGGCGAGGCTCGGTCGGGATCACATGCGGATCAGCCGTTGTTCAGCAGTCGAAGTCGATCAGGTCGAACGTCTCGTAGTGGTCGGAGGTGTAGTAGTCCTCCTGGCTGCGCTCACCGGTGACGATGCGGCGGGTGCCGCGGGTGGGGGCGCCGGGGGTCACCACGGTGTACTCGTGGTAGTAGCCCGAGGACTGGCTGGGCAGGACGCCCTCGCGGTTGGAGAAGACCGTGCCGTCCTGCGAGTAGGGGTAGGGGCCGCCCTTGGCGATGAGGTCGAGGGTGTCGTCGGCCTGCGGCGGCAGGGTGCTGTGGCAGATGCTGCCGACGGAGGCCGCGGAGACGGCGGGCGTGGCGGAGACGACGGACGCGTTCGCCGTGGTGGCGGAGACGGTGCCGCCGGCGAGGAGGGCGGACAGGACTGCGGCTGCGGCGCCGATACGAGCGGCGCGTGGGGGGATACGCATGACGCCATGATGACGCGCGTAGACAAGGACATGTCAACGGCATCGCCCTGGAATTCCCCCTCAAGTAACCGTGTTTTTCAACGAGTTCACCTTCCTCCTCGGGACACCCACAGGACGGGCACAGGGTGGTCACCGAAGGCCCGGGGGAAACCCGGGGCGAGTCCGGCTCGGGTTTCCTCGCGCGCCCGGCGCGAGCCCGGTTGTGCGCCGGGCGCGTCCGGTTGTGCGCCGGGGTCACTCCCCCGCGGCCAGCAGGGCGTGCACCGCCGCGCTCGTCCGCTCCAGGTCGCCGGTGGCGAGGAGGTCCAGCAGGGCGCCCCTGAGGGTGGCGAGCACGAGGGTGCGCCGGGCCAGGCCCGCTTCGGTGTCGCGCTCCTCGGGGCGCTGTGCTGCGGCGAGCAGGGCGAGCCAGTCCTCGACCGTGTCGCTCGCGAATCCGGCCCAGGGGCCGTCGGGCTCCACGAGGGAGCGGGCGTAGCTCTCGACCCAGAGCGTCAGCAGACCGCGGTGGGCGTCCTCGGACAGCCATCGCCACAGCTCGCGGGCGACCGGCCCCAGCCCCGCCGCCGGATCGCGCGCGGCCGCGAGCCGTCGCAGGGCGGCCAGCTCATCGGCCCTGGCCCGCGCCAGCAGGGCCCGGACCAGGCCGTCCTTGCTGCCGAACAGGTAGAGCAGCACCCGTGGGGAGGACTTGATCTCCGCCGCGAGGGGGCGCAGGGACAGATCGGCCAGGCCGCTGCGCAGCGCGTGGGCGTACGCCGCCTCCAGCAGTTCCTGTCGTCGCGGAGAAGGGGTTGCTTCGGATCGGGCCACCCGGGTTAGTGTACTGAAACAGTCGTTTCAGTGAGAGGTGGGTGGTCCTGATGGCGACGGAACACGCGGTCGCGGAGCGCGAGGTGGTCGTCCGTCCGCTCGGCCGGCCCGGGGACCTGGGCTGGGTGGTGATGGCGCACGGCGAGCTCTACGAGCGGGAGTTCGGCTGGGACGCGGACTTCGAGGCGCTGGTCGCCCGGATCGTCGCCGACCACACCCGTACGACGGGGGCGGGACCGCGGGCGGCCTGGATCGCGGAGGTCGACGGGGCCCGGGCCGGCTGCGTCTTCTGCGCGCCCGGGGACGAGGAGGGCGCCGCGAAGCTGCGCCTGCTGCTGGTGGACCCCGCGGCGCGGGGGCTCGGGCTCGGCACCCGCCTGGTCGAGGAATGCCTGCGCTTCGCGCGCGAGGCCGGGTGCGGGGCGATCACGCTGTGGACGAACGACGTGCTGAAGACGGCCCGCCGCATCTATGAGACGCACGGCTTCGAACTGGTCGAGGCGCAGGCCCATCACAGCTTCGGCCACGATCTCGTCGGGCAGACCTGGCGACGCGCTCTGTGACGCCCCGGGCGCGGCTCACCCCGCGTGCGTGGAGAACAGGCCGCCCGTCGGGCCCTGTTTGTCGCCGCCCTGGGCCTTCTTCAGGGCATTGGCCAGGCTCTCGATGGTCAGGGACTGGAGGATGACGCGGCCGTTGCCCTCCAGGGTGGCCAGGGAGAGGCCCTCGCCGCCGAAGACGGCGTTCATGATGCCCTGGCGGTTGAGGCCGCCGACGCGCTGGACGCCGTACCGGATGCCCTCCTCGAAGGCGACCACGCAGCCGGTGTCCACCTCGATACGGCCGCCGAAGTCGGCCGGGTTCAGGTCGATGAAGTTGCCCGCGCCCGCGATGATCACGGTGCCGTGACCGGTGAACTTCTCCAGGACGAAGCCCTCGCCGCCGCTCATGCCCGTACGGCCGCCGGCGAAGGCGATGCCGAACTCCACCGAGGACTCGGCGGCCACGAAGGCGTCCTTCTCGGCGAACCAGGCGCGCCGGCCGTCGAGTTCCAGCGCGCGCATCTCGCCGGGGAGCACGCCCGCGAAGCCGACCGTGCCCTGGCCGCCCTGCGCGGTGAAGTACTGGAAGGCCAGGGACTCACCGGCGAGCATCCGCTGGCCCACCTGCATGGCGGTGCCCATGGCCTGGCGCAGCATGCCGCCCATGCCGCCGCTGCCGCCGCCCTGCTGCCCGCCGCTCCCTGAGGGGCCGGACAGCCGGGTCTCCATGGTCACGTTCGTGGTCTTGAACAGGAACTTCCCGGCCTCGCAGTACACGGTCTGGCCGGGGTTCAGGTTGACGACCGCCATCTGCATGGCGTTGCCGACGATCTCTTGCTGAAGGGTCACGCCCGGAAGAACGCGTCAGGAGGGGGTGAGAGTTCCGGCACCGCCCGCGCGTGGCGCGACTCACCTCCCGGTGATCGCCACCGGTGCCCCGGCCCTGGACGGTCGCGCGGCCGGGGGCAGGGCGGTGTCGACCGGGTCGTGGTGGATGCGGTCCGGCGGCAGGGACAGCGCGGTCAGGCCGTACACCGTGGCGGTGACCATCATGGGCGGGCCGCTGACGTAGGCGGTGTGGCCGGACCAGTCGCCGCGCCGGGCCACCGCGTCGGCCACCGAGCCGCTCTCGGCGGCGCCGGACTCCTCGCCGATCACCGGGACGACGCGCAGCCAGGAGCAGTTCTTCTCCAGGCGGGCGAGGGCGGCGGTGTCGTACAGCTCGTCCAGGGTGCGCGCGCCCACGAAGAGGTGGGTGCCGCGGTGCAGGGGGTGCCGGGACAGCTCTTCGAGCAGGGCGCGTGCGGTGGCCCAGCCGGTGCCGCCGGCCACGATCAGGACGTCCCGCGCGGGGTCCTCGTCCAGGACCATGGAGCCCTGGGCGGGGCCGAGGCGGAGCTGGTCACCGGCGCGGGTCCGGGTGACCAGCGCGTCGCTGACGCCGCCGGGGGCGGTACGGCGGACATGGAACTCCAGTTCGCCGTCCGGGCGGGGCGCGCAGGCGATCGAGTACGGCCGCCAGGTCAGCGGCAGCAGCGGGGTCTGGATCCGGGTGTACTGCCCGGCCCGGTAGGGAAACGGTTCCGCGGGGCGTACCCGGAGCACCGCGAGGTCGGGGCCGCGCAGCTCGTGGGCGGTCACCGTGGCGTTCCAGTACGGCGGTTCGGCGAGCGCCCCGGCCGCGCCGTCCACCATGGCCCCGACCGCGAAGCGCACCATGCGCAGCCACGCCTGCTCCAGCTCCTCGCTCCAGCGCGCGCCCGCGCTGCGCCGCAGGGCCTCGGCGAGTGCCTGCTCGAACACCTCGAAGTGCACGGGCCGGACGCCGAGTTTGCGGTGGTCGCGGCCGAGCCGGGCGCAGAAGTCGGCCACCTCCCGCGGCTGGTCGAGATGTTCGATCAGATACCAGAAGGCCCGCTCCAGATGGACCCGCTGGAAGTCCATGGAGTCGGGGAAGAGCGAGCGCAGATAGGGGTGGCGCTCGAACATGGCGTCGTAGAGGTGCCCGATGAGCTTGCCGAAGGGGGTGACCAGCGGCAGCTGGCGGGTGATGGTCCGCTGGTCGGCGGCGCCGTCGTACGGCTGCCCGTGGGCCCTGCGCGCGGCGGTCCCCCAGGGTCCGGTGCCCGTGTCCGGGCGGGCGGACGGGGACAGGAGCTGCTGGCGCAGGCGCATCGCGTCCCGCCGGGCGAGGAGTGCGTGGTACTCGTCGTGGCCGTCGCTGCTGGTGGTGTTCACGGACTGGCTCTCTCTCCCTGCGGTTCCTCGCGCGCCGCCCGCCCGTGCCCGGCCCCGTACCCGGCGGTCGTCGGCGCGCTCTGTCGGCGCCGTCTTCGCGTGGACCGCGCGGTGCGCCGGGTCAGGGGCGCCGCGCAACTCCCCCACGCCATGGGCGGGTTCACCGCCGGCAGACGACGATGGCGGTGGACCCGTGCCCCACGGCGCCGGAGGTCCGGCCGGAAGACGAGCCAGTATTGCACCGCGGGCCCGATGCCGTCCGGCCCCCCGCAATGGGGCCGTTCGGCCCTGTACACCCCCTGCCACCTGCTGATTCGCTGTACGGGCGGCACGCACCGCGGACAGCACGAGGGGCGGGCGCCCGCCTCCCCGCGGAGCCCGCCCCTCGATCCGTGTGACGGTGCGTCAGCCGCCCAGTTCCTGGTGCCGCGCGGCCAGTTCGGCCGCGCCGGTCTCGGTCGGGGAGCCGTACAGGCGCAGCCGGGAGATGCCCCCGTCGGGGAAGATGTCGATGCGCGCGTGGGTGCCGACGGCCGCTTCCGGCAGCACGAACCGGTGGTTGGTGTCGGGCTGGAGGCGGGTGCGGGGCAGGATCTCGCGCCACTCGCCGTCCTCGCCGTCGCGCACCGAGACCGCCGCCCAGCCGGCGCTGTTGCCCTTGAGGTACGCGGTGTCGATCTCGACGGCGCCGATCCGGGACCGGGTGACGAGCCGGTAGCGGATCCAGTCGTGGCCCCGGTCGCGGCGGCGCCGGGTCTCCCAGCCGTCGTCCATCTTGCGGGAACGGCCGGGCTGGATGGTGTTGGTGGCCGGGGAGTAGAAGCGGTCGGAGGCGTCCTCGACGCTGCCGCCGTTCTCCAGGGCGACCACGTCGAAGGTGCCGAGCGCCGCCAACCACGCGGGATCCGGGGCGACTTCGCCGTACACGCGCAGCCGGGCGATGCCGCCGTCGGGGTGCTGGTTGACGCGCAGGTGGGTGAAGCGCTGTTCCAGGGAGACTTCGAAGCCGTTCGCGGCATGGCCGCCGACGGGGGTGCGCGGGACGAGGGTCGTCCACTTCACGTCGTCGCCGAGCAGTTGCGCGGGCGCGGGCGAGCCGGGGACCGAGGCGGCCTCGACGGAGACGGCCTGGGGGTAGTTGCCGCGGAAGTGGGCGGTGTCCACGACGATGCCGCGGATCACCCCGGGGGCGCCGAGGCGGATCAGCGCCCAGTCGTGGTCCTCGGCGGTGGGCCAGGGGTCCTCGGTGGCGGCGCCGCGCCTGCGGCGGGTCTCCCAGCCGTCCATGATCTTGCCCTTGTGCCCGAAGTGCTCGGGGTCGAACTCGGCGCGCTCGGGCACCAGGAGGTTCTCGCGCTGGGCGAAGAACTCGTCGTTGGCGGCGACGACACCGGCGCCGAGGCGGCGGTCGGCGAGGTTGGCGTACTGGGTGAAGGGGAAGTCGGCGGTGCGGTAGTCCGCGTACGGGTCACCGCCTCCGTAGGGGTTCGCGTCGCCGGTAAAACCTGGTGTCGCCGTCACGGTGATCAGTGGTTCCTCTCGGGAGTCGGCCGGATGGGTCCTCGGGATGCCCCGGGGGCGGGGCGTGGCTCAGGGGCGGTCGAGCAGCGTGCCCTTCGGCGGGGTGAACTCGCCGTCGGCGACGATGCGTTCGCCGCGCAGCCAGGTGGATCTGACGACGCCGTGCAGGGTGCGGCCCGCGTAGGCGGTGACCCGGTTGCGGTGCTGGAGCCCCGCCGGGTCGACGGTGAAGGTCTCCTCGGGCGCGAATACCGCGAAGTCGGCGTCGCGGCCGGGGGCGATGGCGCCCTTGCGGGCGTCGAGCCCGACGAGGGCGGCGGTGCGCGCGGACATCCAGCGCACGACGTCGTCCAGGGTGTGGCCGCGCCTGCGGGCCTCGGTCCACACGGCGGAGAGGCTGAGCTGGAGGCCGGAGATGCCGCCCCAGGCGGTGGCGAAGTCGGCGGTCTTGAGGTCGGCCGTGGAGGGCGAGTGGTCGGTGACGACGCAGTCGACGGTGCCGTCGGCGAGCGCGGCCCACAGCAGGTCCTGGTTGGCGGCCTCGCGGATCGGCGGGCAGCACTTGAACTCGCTGGCGCCGTCGGGGACTTCCTCGGCGGTGAGGGTGAGGTAGTGCGGGCAGGTCTCCACGGTGATCCGGACGCCGTCGGCGCGGGCGGCGCGGATCAGCGGCAGCGCGTCGCTGGAGGACAGGTGCAGTACATGCACCCGGGCGTCCAGGCGGCGGGCGTGGGCGATCAGCGCGGCGATGGCGGTGTCCTCGGCGTCGCGGGGGCGCGAGGCGAGGAAGTCGGCGTAGCGGGGGCCGCCGTGCTGGGGGGCGGCGGCCAGGTGGTGCGGGTCCTCGGCGTGCACGATCAGCAGTCCGCCGAAACCGGCGATCTCCGCGAGGGAGCGGGCGAGTTGCTCCTGGTCGAGGTGCGGGAACTCGTCCACGCCGGACGGGGACAGGAACGCCTTGAAGCCGAAGACCCCGGCGTCGTGCAGCGGGCGCAGGTCCTTGACGTTGCCGGGCAGGGCGCCGCCCCAGAAGCCGACGTCGATGTGCGCCTTGTCCCGGGCCACGTCCCGCTTGATCCGCAGATGCTCCACGGTGGTGGTCGGCGGCAGGGAGTTCAGCGGCATGTCGACGAGGGTGGTGATGCCACCGGCGGCCGCGGCGCGGGTGGCGGTCCAGAAGCCCTCCCACTCGGTGCGGCCCGGGTCGTTGACGTGCACATGGGTGTCGACCAGGCCGGGCAGCAGCGCGTCGTCGCCGACGTCCACCAGGCGCGCGCCGGCCGGGATCCCGGTGTCGTACGGCAGTACGGCCGTGATCGTCCCGGCGGACACGGAGACCGCGGCGGCCCGTGTCCCCTCCGGGGTGATGACGCGCGTCGAGCGCAGCACCAGTTCAGCGTCGGACACCCGGACCCCTTTCTGTACCGCCGTCGGACACCCGGACTTCACGCCCGAGGAACGGGATATACAGCCACGAAACGGATTTCAACGTTCTGTTGAAGGAGTCTTCACTCCCGGTTCGGCGTCGTCAAGGGGCGCCCATCCGGCGGCGGACGCAAGGAGGGCACCCTGGACGTTTCCACAAAGCGGAATTAGAATTCCAGAAAGCAGAACGTAGCTCCGTACAAGCGGGGAGTCAACCGTCCGCCGGGTAGGCTGCTGCCCTCCGTTCGTCCCGAAAGGAACGTGCCGTGCCCACGTCGAGCGCCAGCACCCCCGAATCCGCCAAGGCCTCCGGCGGTGGCGGGGTCCAGTCCCTTGAGCGCGCCTTCGACCTGCTGGAACGGATGGCCGACGCGGGCGGCGAGGTGGGCCTCAGCGAACTGTCCGCGACCAGCGGGCTGCCGCTGCCCACCATTCACCGGCTGATGCGCACCCTGGTCGCCTGCGGCTATGTGCGCCAGCAGCCCAACCGGCGCTACGCGCTCGGCCCCCGGCTGATCCGGCTCGGCGAGTCGGCGTCCCGGCTGCTCGGCACCTGGGCGCGGCCGTATCTCGCGCGGCTCGTGGAGGAGACCGGCGAGACCGCGAACATGGCGCTGCTGGACGGCGACGAGATCGTGTACGTGGCGCAGGTGCCCTCCAAGCACTCGATGCGGATGTTCACCGAGGTCGGCCGGCGGGTGCTGCCGCACTCCACGGGCGTCGGCAAGGCGCTGCTTTCGGCGGTGCCGGACGGCGAGGTGCGGGCGCTGCTGGGCCGTACCGGGATGCCCGCGGCGACGGACCGGACCATCACCACGCCGGAGGGGTTCCTCGCGGCGCTGGCGGAGGTGCGGGAGCAGGGGTACGCCGTGGACGACAACGAGCAGGAGATCGGGGTGCGCTGCCTCGCCGTCTGCGTACCGGACTCCCCGACGGCCGCGGCGATCTCCATCTCGGGTCCGGCGGGCCGGGTGACCGAGGACGCGACGGAGAAGATCGTGCCGGTGCTCCAGCAGGTCGCTATCGAGCTGTCCCGGTCGCTGGCGAGTTCCGGCGCGTAGGCCCTGCCGGGCACCGGCGCCGCCCGTTCGGCCGCCCGGGAAGGGGAGTCACCGATGGGAGAAGCCGGGCCGCGCGACCTGTTCGACGCGATCGCCCGCACCGCCCGGCTCCGGGAGGTCGAGCGGCACAACAACGCCACTCCGGACCGCAGGGAGAGCGTCGCCGAGCACTCCTGGCATCTGGCGCTGGTCTGCTGGCTGCTGCACGGCGAGTTCGAGCGGGAGAGCGGCCGGTCGCTGGACCTGGCGCGGATGATGAAGATGTGCCTGATGCACGACCTGGTGGAGATCGACACCGGCGACCCCTCGGCCTGGAGTCCCGGCGACCGGGAGGAGAAGGCGCGGCGGGAAGAGGCCGTCGCGTTGCGGCGGTTCGGCGCGCTGCCCGGTCCGCTGGCCGACGAGTTCCTGGATCTGTGGCACGAGTACGAGCGGGGTGCCAGCGCCGAGGCGCGGCTGGTGCGCGGGGTGGACCGGCTCAACCCGGCCCTGATGCGCCTGCTCACCGGCCAGGGCTGGCACGACGTGCCGGCCGACGCCGAGGCGCTGGACCGGCTCCAGCTGCCCCGGGTGGGGGTGAGCGGGACACTGACCGCGCTGTACCGCCGGGTCCGCGAAGAGGCTCAGGAGCGGGGGCTGTTCACGTCGGAGGAGTGATCGGAGGAGTGGTCGGAGGAGTGATCCGGGCGGGGCAGTGGCCCCCGGCCCCGGCGCGCGGGTTCCCCGAACAGGTCCACCGCCGCTCTGACCGCCCGCAGCGCCCCGGACAGGGCGCTCATCGAGCCGATGGCGCCCGCGAGATGCAGCAGGGAGCCGCGCAGCCGGGGTATCTCCGGGACGCCCTCGCAGGTCATGGCGGCGAGCGCGGCCAGTTCGTCCTCGGCTGTCGCACGGTCCGGGAAGTCCGTGCGCAGGACGGCCAGTTCGCGGCGTAAGCGGGACACCGCCGTGCGCAGCTCCGTCACCCTCGGATCCTCTTCACCGCCGGTCACCGGCCCCTGCACCAAGCTCCGCAAAGCAGCCCTCCCCAGGCAGCCACGCCGTCGTGCGCGGGCCAGTAAACGCCACCCGGCCCGGCGAGCGCCATGGGGCATGCCGAAAATCAGCCCGGGGATTCCTGGAAGTCAGCCAGGATTCCGGAAAGCCGGGCCGCCGTCGGGTATGCAGGAGCCATGACGGACATCGAGGACCCCACCGCGGAGGTCGCCGGTCTGGTGCTGGCCGCCGGGGGCGGCAGACGGCTCGGCGGGCGGCCCAAGGCACTGCTGGAACACCGGGGGCGCCCCCTGGTCGAGCATGCGGCGGGGGTGCTGCGGGCGGCCGGGGTCGGGCGGATCCATGTCGTGCTGGGCGCGCGGGCCGAGGAGGTGCGCGAGCGGGCGGACCTGGGCGACTGCGTCCTGATCGACAACCCGCGCTGGGCCGAGGGCATGGGCTCCTCGCTGCGCGCGGGACTCGCCGCGCTCGCCCGGACGGACGCACGGGCGGCCCTGGTCTTCCTGGTCGACCAGCCGGGCATCGGACCCGAGGCGGTGGCGCGGGTCCTTCGGGCGTACGACGGCGAGAACGCGCTGGTCTCGGCGGCGTACGACGGGACGCGCGGGCATCCGGTGCTGTTCGGGGCGGCCCACTGGGCGGGGATCGCGGCGGCCGCCACCGGGGACCGGGGCGCCCGCGCCTATCTGAAGGCCCATGAGGGGGCCGTCCGGCTGGTGGAGTGCGCGGATGTGGCGCGGCCGTACGACATCGACACCGAGGCCGACCTGAGCCACCTTGAGTGAACGGGGTGTCGTCGGCCGGGCCCGTGGCACCCGGCGTCAGCTTGCCTCGACCCGGAGAATCTCGACATCAACAGACCATTGAAGTTCCACAATGAGGAAACTAGTATCCACTGATCAGAAGCGTCCGACCGCACAGCGGGCGCGATTCATCCCTTTCGTGCCACTTGGCACGTGGTGCCACCGCTGAAGGAAGTGACAGCTCATGTCCGCACCAGCGCCGTCCCCGCTGGCCATCGTCGACGCCGAGCCCCTGCCCGGACAGGAAGAGGTCCTCACGGACGCGGCGCTCGCCTTCGTGGCGGAGCTGCACCGGCGGTTCACCCCGCGCCGTGATGAACTCCTCGCCCGCCGGGCCGAGCGCCGCGCCGAGATCGCCCGCACCTCCACGCTCGACTTCCTGCCGGAGACCGCCGCGATCCGCGCGGACGACTCCTGGCGGGTCGCCCCGGCCCCGGCCGCGCTGAACGACCGGCGCGTCGAGATCACCGGGCCCACCGACCGCAAGATGACCGTCAACGCGCTCAACTCGGGCGCCCGGGTCTGGCTCGCCGACTTCGAGGACGCCTCCGCGCCCACCTGGGAGAACGTCGTCCTCGGCCAGCTCAACCTGATCGCCGCCTACCGGCGGGACATCGACTTCACCGACCCGAGGTCCGGCAAGTCGTACGCGCTGCGGCCCGACGCGGAGCTGGCGACCGTCGTCATGCGCCCGCGCGGCTGGCACCTGGCCGAGCGCCACCTCGTCGCCGCCGACGGCAGCCAGGTGCCCGGCGCGCTCGTGGACTTCGGCCTGTACTTCTTCCACAACGCACGGCGGCTGCTGGACCTCGGCAAGGGCCCCTACTTCTATCTGCCGAAGACCGAGTCGCACCTCGAAGCCCGCCTGTGGAACGACGTGTTCGTGTTCGCGCAGGACTATGTGGGCGTCCCGCAGGGCAGCATCCGCGCCACCGTGCTGATCGAGACCATCACGGCGGCGTACGAGATGGAGGAGATCCTCTACGAACTGCGCGATCACGCCTCGGGGTTGAACGCGGGACGCTGGGACTACCTGTTCTCCATCGTGAAGAACTTCCGTGACGGCGGCCCCAAGTTCGTGCTGCCGGACCGCAACGCGGTGACGATGACCGCCCCGTTCATGCGCGCCTACACCGAACTCCTCGTGCGCACCTGCCACAAGCGCGGCGCGCACGCGATCGGCGGCATGGCGGCCTTCATCCCCTCCCGCCGGGACGCGGAGGTCAACAAGGTGGCCTTCGAGAAGGTCCGCGCCGACAAGGACCGTGAGGCGAACGACGGTTTCGACGGCTCCTGGGTCGCCCACCCCGACCTGGTGCCGATCGCCATGGAGTCCTTCGACCGGGTCCTCGGCGACAAGCCGAACCAGAAGGACCGGCTGCGCGAGGATGTGCGCGTGTCGGCCGCCGACCTGATCGCCGTGGACTCGCTGGAGGCGAAGCCGACGTACGCCGGTCTGGTCAACGCCGTGCAGGTGGGCATCCGTTACATCGAGGCATGGCTGCGCGGCCTCGGCGCGGTCGCCATCTTCAATCTGATGGAGGACGCGGCCACCGCCGAGATCTCCCGCTCCCAGATCTGGCAGTGGATCAACGCGGGCGTCGAGTTCGAGAACGGCGAGAAGGCGACGCCGGAGCTGGCCCGCAAGGTCGCGGCGGAGGAACTCGACGGCATCCGCAAGGAGATCGGCGAGGAGGCGTTCGCCGCCGGGCACTGGCAGGAGGCGCACGATCTGCTGCTGCGGGTGTCCCTGGACGAGGACTACGCCGACTTCCTGACGCTGCCGGCGTACCAGCAGCTCAGGGGCTGAGCCCCGGCGGGTCTCGGGGTGGCTCGGGGCGGCCGCCCCCGGGCCCGCCCCGGCCTCGCCCCCGGGCCCGTCAGCGCAGGTGGATCGTCCCGTCGTGCGCCACGGCCGGTTTGCCGTGCAGATCGGGGACCTGTTTCAGCCAGTCCGGGCGGCCCGCCTGGGTACGGGCGGCGCGGGCGGCGTCCTCGGCGGCGACCTGTTCGCGGCTCGGGAAGTCGGTGGGCAGCCACTCGGCCGAGAGCCGCACCCGGGCCAGCAGATAGCCGACATAGGCGTCCCGGACGTCGTCGGGCGTGGCGAACCCGGCGTCCTCGGCCAGCCAGGCGTCCGGCACCTCGGCGACGATCGCGCGCAGCAGCTCCTCCGTGACGCGCGGGGCGAGTTCGGCGTCGGCGGCGCGGACGTCGGGGCCGTAGTGGCCGAGGGCGTGATGGCGGAAGTCGTACCGCTTGGCCGGGGTGGTGGTGTCCCAGCGGTGGTGGAAGACGAGGGCGGCGCCGTGGTCGATGAGCCACAGCCGCGGCGGCACGGTGCCGAGGGTGGGCCACACCATCAGGTTGGAGCTGTGCACGGTGCGGTCGACATTGACGGTCAGCGCGTCCAGCCACACCACGCGGCCGGCCTCCAGCGGGTCCACCGGGAAGTCGCGGGCGAGTTCCGGGGTGAGGTCGCGGGCGCCCGGCAGATAGTCCATGCCGAGGTTCACCCCCGCGCTGGCGCTGTGCAGCTCGCGCACCTCCTGGTGCGGCTCCGCGGCGGCGACGGCCGGGTCGAAGTGCACAAGGACCAGCTCGGGGAAGCGCAGCCCGAGCGCGCGGGCCAGCTCCCCGACGATCACCTCCGCGACCAGCGCCTTGTGCCCCTGTGCCGAACCGGTGAACTTCACGACATAGGTGCCCAGGTCGTCGGCCTCGACGATGCCGGGGACCGAGCCGCCCGAGCGCAGCGGCTCGATGTAGCGGGTCGCGGTGACCTCTCTCAGCATGTCCTCACGTCACCAGCCTCTGCCTTCCTGCGTTCCACCAGGTGAGCATAGACCGAGGGCCCTGCGGCGCTGCTGGGGGAAGCGGCCGGTGACGCGGTTCGGGCGTGGGGCGGGGGCGGTCAGCGGTCCGCGGGTCGCCACCGCGGCGACATAGCCGCGGTCCACCGGGACGTCCCTGAAGTGCCAGTCCACCCGGGGCCGCGGGCCGTCCGGGGCGCCCAGGCCGATGTAGTCCAGGGCGGGGTCGCGGCCGAGGCCGGTGCCGAGGCCCTTCAGATACGCCTCCTTCCGCGTCCAGAGCCGGGCGACGGCCGCCGGGCGCCGGACCGGGTCGAGGGCCTGGGCCTCCCGCTGCTCGTCGGGGTGCAGCATCAGGGCCAGCTCGCCGCTCCCCTCGGTGTCGGGCACCAGCTCCACATCCACCCCGATCGGCTCGCCCGCGACGCCGACCAGCACCAGATCGCCGCGATGGGAGAGCGAGAAGTGGAGATCGCCGGGGAAGCCGAGGAGGGCGGGGCGGCCATGGGGGCCGCCGCAGCAGGGGCAGGTCTCGCGGGCGTAGCGGATCTCCGCCGGCGGCACCCCCAGGTAGGACCCCAGTACCGCGCGCAGCGTCCGGTGCGCCGCAGTGAAGCGGACGCGGTCCGCGGGTCTGGCGAAGGACGCGGCCCGCTCGCGTTCGGACGGGTCCAGCGTGGCCGCGTCCGGGGCGGCATCCGAGGCGGCGTCCGGGGTGTCGGACAGCCGCAGCAGCCACAGGTCGGGGGAACCCGGGGGCGGGAGGCTGCGCCGTACGGGCTGCGGGGTGGATTCCACTGGACTGCTCCCGGCCGTGGAGGGGGTGTCAGACGTGTTCATACGAGTCGTACGAGTTTTACGAGTTGTACGAGTTGTACGAGTTGTACGAGTCATACGTGTCCATACGCGTTCATACGAGTGGGTTCGTCACATCGCGCGGGCCGTGGCCGTGCGCACCGGTGCCGCCATGGCCTCCGCTGTGGCCCGCTCCCCGGTCACCGGCTCGGTGGGCAGGTCGCGGCGTCCGGCCAGCGGCTTCACCAGCAACAGCAGGCTGCTGACGGCGAGTCCCGCGGTCAGCAGCCACAGCGTCGGCCGCAGCCCGAGGGCCGTACCGAGCGCTCCGCCGAGCAGCGCGCCGACCGGCACCGATCCGTAGTTGGCGACGGAGTAGCTCGCTGTGATCCGGCCGAGGAGTTCGGGCGGGCAGTACGTCTGCCGGAACGCGCCCTGGATGACGCTGCCGCAGACGACGCCCACCGACAGGCCCGCGAGACCCAGGGCCACCAGCACGGACCGGGCGCCCGCGCCCGCCAGCGGGATCAGCAGCCCCAGCGGGGCGGTGACGAGTTTGCACAGCAGCATGCCGCGGGCCGTGCCGAAGCGCCGGGCCATCGGGCCCGCGGCCAGGGCGCCGAGGAATCCGCCCACGCCGCCCGCCGCGAGCAGCCAGCCCACCGCGCCCTCGCCGACGCCCAGTTCACGCACCAGGAAGACGGTGAGGATGGCCTGGCAGCCGGTCAGCAGCAGATTGGTGACCGACCCGTAGACCGTGAGCACCCGAAGGTAGGGATCGCGCAGGGTGTGGCGCAGGCCCTCCCGGATCTCCGCGCGCAGCCCGGGGCGCGCCCGGGGCGTCTCGACGCGCGGTTCGCGGCCGCGGACGGCGAGCAGGCACAGGGTGGAGACCAGGAAGGTCGCCGCGTCGGCCAGCAGCCCGGTCACCGCGCCGAGGGCCCCCGCCAGTAGGCCGCCGGCGCCCAGACCGCCCAACTGCGCCACCGACTCGCTGCCCTGCAGCTTGGCGTTGGCCGCGGACAGCTCGTCCTTGGCCACGACGGTCGGCAGATAGACGCGGTACGCCACGGAGAAGAGGACGCTCGCACAGCCGGTCAGCAGGGACACGGCGAGCAGCTGCGCCATGGTGAGGACGCCGTACCAGGCGGCGACGGGGACACCGGCCAGCAGCACCAGCGAGGCCAGGTTGCAGGCGATCATCAGCGGGCGCCGCCGTACCCGGTCCACCCAGGCGCCCGCCGACAGCCCGAAGAGCAGCCAGGGCAGCCAGGCGGCGGCGGCCAGCACGCTCACCCACAGGGTGTCGGCGTGCAGGGTCACCACGGCCACCAGCGGCATGGCGACGCCGGAGATGCTGCTGCCGAATTTGCTGACGGTCTCGCCGCCCCACAGCAGCCGGAAGTCGTACCGGGGCCCCCTGCCCGGCCCCGCCCCGCTTTCGTTCTCGTCGTTCATGACGAATTCCTCGTCGTTCATGACCGTGTTCTCTTCGCTCATGACCGCGTGCGCTTCGCTCATGAGCGTGTTCTCTTCGCTCATGACGATTCGACCAGCGCCCGTACCGTCGTGGTGAGCCGGTCGGCCGCGTTCGTCCAGCGGGTCCTGCGGGCCGTCACCTCGTCCTGCAGTCCTTCGAGTTCGGCGGTGAGCCGGCGAAGCGCCGCCTCGGCCGAGGCCGGGCCGGGTCCGCCGCCGTAGGCGTAGGCGGCGGCGACATCCGCGGGATCGAGCCAGGACGAGCCGTCGCCCGGTGCGAGCGCGGCGACCTCGGGCCGGTCGCGGCCCGCCTCGGTCAGCGAGACCCCCCGGTCCAGGGCCGACAGCACGGTCTCCCCCACCAGGTGGTGGGCCCTGCGGAACGGCATGCCGTCCATCACCAGGGACTCCGCCAGATACGTCGCCGTGGTGAAGCCCCCGACGGCCCGCTCCTCCATCCGCTCGCGCTCCGGCTCCGCACCGGCCACCACCAGCCGCAGCAGGGTGACCGCGTCCAGGGTGTCGCGCAGGCCCGGCCACAGATGGCGTACCGACTCGGTGCCCACCGCGATGGCGTTGGTGAAACCGGCCGTGCTCATCGCCGAGGAGGCGGCGACGAAACCGCCGAGGGCGGCGCTCGACCGGCCCTGGATGTGCTCCAGCAGAAACGGGTTGCGCTTCTGCGGCATCATCGAGCTGGAGCCGACCAGGTCGTCGGCCATCCGCAGCAGCCCGAACTCCTCCGAGGTCCAGGTGCTCAGATCCCGGGCGACCCGGGCCATCGTCACCCCGAGGGTGGAGCAGGCGGCGAGCAGGCGCAGCACGAAGTCCCGGGAGGCGACCGCGTCGACCGAGTTGGCCGCCGCGCCGGTGAAGCCCAGCAGTTCGGCCGTCCGGTGCGGGTCGATGCGGACGGAGGTGCCGCCGACGGCACCGGCCCCGAGCGGGTTGACGTCGATCTCCCGGCCCGCCTCCAGCAGCGCCGCCAGGCTCCGCAGCACCGAACCGGCCACACCGGTCAGGTAGTGCCCGTAGGTGATCGGCACGGCGGGCTGGCCGTGGGTGTACGCGGGCATGGTGACATCGCGGTAGACATCGGCGGCGGCCAGCAGGATGTCGGCCAACTCGGCGACCTCGGTGAGGAGTTCGCCGTAGGGGCCGCGGGTCTTCAGTCGTACGGTCGTCGCGTTGAGGTCGTTGCGGGACCGTCCGGTGTGCAGGACACCGCCGATCCGCTCGCCGAGCCGCTCCACCAGTCTGCCCTCGTAGGCCAGGTAGACGCCGCGGGGCATGGGCATGCCGCGCAGTTCGGCGAAGTCGTCGGCGCGCAGCGCGGAGATGGTGTCCAGCAGGATCGCGACCCGGCCGGTGTCCACGATGCCGCGCTCGGCCAGCATGACGAGATGGGCCAGGTCCACCTCGCTGATCAGGCGCAGCTCCTGGACCATGCCGTCCTGGCCGGAGCCGGAGCCGGAACCGGAGCCCGGCAGGTACTGGTCGTAGACGATCCGGTGCGCCTCGTCGTGGAGCGTGGTCCGCAGCCGGCCGGTGTCGGCCCCGTCGCGGGCTGCCGTCTCGGTGCGGCAGGCGATGGCGTCGAGGGCGTGGATGGCGTCGATGGCGCTCATACGGTCTCCTGGCGGTCCCGGTGGTCCTGGCGGTCCTTGCGGTCCCTGTGGTCCCTTTGGCCCCCTCGGCCCCCTTGGGCCTTGTGGTCCGGGGCGGTGTCGGACGGTGCGGGTGGCTGGGCCGTCGGCGGCGCGGCCGGGGGGCGCAGTGCGGTGGCCAGCCCGGTCAGCGCCGTCTCCGCAGCCCGCGCCGCGGCGGCCGGCGAGGAACCGGCCGTGATCACATGGCCCAGTCGGCCCCGGAAGTCCTCGGCGGGTCCCACGGGCGTCTCCGGCGCGCGGTACAGCGTGGCGTCCACCACGTCCGGCACCGCCCGCGCCCGGGACAGGGCCTCCTCGACGGCGTCCGCGGGACCGAGGATGCCCGCCGCCTCGACGGTCAGGAAGCGGATCGACGCCCCGGCGTCCCGGTCGCGCTCCAGCGTCACGGGCAGCCCTGCGGCGGCCCGGACCTGCGCGGTGATCAGGTCGATCCCGCAGGCGCGGCGCACCAGTTCGGGGATCATGCCGCCCGCCAGCCGCGGGTTGACCTCGATCACCCGGGGGGTGTCGCCGTCCAGCCGCAGCTCCACGTGCGCCGCGCCCCAGCCGAGGCCGAGGGCCCGTACGGCCGCGACCGCGCACGTGGTCAGGGCGTCCCGCTGCCGCGTCGGCAGGTCGGCGGGCAGGTCGTGGCCGGTCTCGACGAACACCGGCGGCGGGCCGACGTGCTTGGCGACGGTCATCACGGCCTCGTGCCCGACCACCTCGACCGAGAACTCCCGGCCCGTCAGATACGACTCGACCAGGATCCTGGTGGGCGCGGCCAGCCCCCGCTCGTTGACGGTGGCCGCCAGCAGGGTCCCGGCGTGGTCGGCGACCTCCCCGAGGCTCGCGCACAGCCGTACGCCCACGCTGCCGGAGCCCTGGACCGGCTTGACCACGACGGGCAGGCCCAGCCGGGCGGCCGCGTCGACGGCCTCCGCGACCTCGCCGGCCTCCGTGAATCCCGGCACCGGCACCCCGGCTCCGGCGAGGAGGCGGCGCTGGATGGTCTTGTTGCGGCAGGCCCGTACGGCGTCGGCGGCCGGACCGGGCAGCCCGAGCCGGTCCGCCAGCTCGGCGGCGGTGGCCACGAAGTACTCGGAACTGGACAGCACGCCCGCGATCTCCGCGCCCGCGGCGAGTTCCCGCACCGCCGACCAGAGGGCCTCGGCGTCGGCGGTGTCGACGACCACCGTGCGCAGCCCGTCCTCGGCGGCGTACGGATAGCGTCCGGGGTCGGCGCTGAGCAGTACCGGTTCGATGCCCGCCGCGACGGCCCGCTGGGCGAACTGGCGCCCTGTGCCGGTGGTGTTGGACTCGATCAGGAGGAGCAGCCGGTCGTTCATGCGTTCGCTCCGGGCACCATCACATCGTCGAACCGGCGTCGCGCCCACAGCAGTCGGGACCAGGTGGACGGCGCGTCCAGCGGGTGCTCGACCAGGGCCGGGCCCGCCGGGTTGGCGGCCGGGGTGATGCCCTGCTCGCGCAGCCATGCCTCGTTGTAGACGGTCGACTGGTAGCGGTAGCCCTCGTCGGGCAGTACGGCCACCACCGTGCTGTCGGGGTTCTGCCGCGCCCACCAGGCGGCGACCTGGAAGGACGCGCCGCTCGTCGGGCCCATGAACAGGCCGTGGGTGCGGAACAGTTCATGGGTGGCGTGGAAGGCCTCGGGCGCGGTGACCCAGTGCACCTCGTCGTAGGCCGAGTGCCGCACATTGCCCGGGTGGATGCTGCTGCCCAGGCCGCGCAGCATCCGGGGGCGGTCCGGGGTGCCGAAGATGATCGAGCCGTGGGTGTCGACGCCGACCAGGTGCAGGGTCGGGTCGGAAAGCCGCAGCGCCGCCGCCAGACCGCCGGTGGAGCCGCCGGAACCGACCGGGCCGACCAGGCAGTCGACCGGGCCGAGGGTGCCGCTGATCAGTTCGGCGACCGCGCCATAGGCGGCCGGGTTGTTGGGGTTGTCGTACTGGCCCGGTACGAAGCTGTCCGGGCGCAGCAGGCGCAGTTCCTCCACCCGGGCGAGCCGGGCGCCCTGGATGCCGCCGGGCTGTCCGGTGTCCTCGACGATCTCCACGGCCGCGCCGAGCATCGTCAGCCGGGTGTACAGCTCCCGGTCGATCGCCGCGTCGCCGACGATGGTGAGGGGGTAGCCGCGCAGCCGGCACACCATGGCGAGGCCCAGGGCGAAGGTGCCGGAGGAGGTCTCGATGATCGGGGTGCCCGGGAGCAGGGTCCCGGCGGCCTCGGCCTGGTCGATGATGTAGCGGGCGGGCAGCAGCTTCATCAGGCTGAAGGCGGCCCCGTAGAGGTTGTCGGTGAGTTGGATGAGGCGCGGGAGCTCGGTGGCTTCCACTACGGACGAGTGCACTTTGGCGGCACTCGCGACCACGGTCGTCGTCATGTCAGTCACCCGTCGTGAAGATCCACTGCTCGTGGATGCCCGTGCTGTGCAGAAGGTCTTTCGCGTGTTCGGTGCGGGCCTCGACATCGCGGTCGTCGCGGTCGAAGAGGATGCCTGCGATGTCCCCGCTGTGGGCGGCCTGCACCCCGAGGGCGCCGACCTCCCGGACGATCCAGCGGATCCGGTCGAGGTCCGGTATGGGCAGATGCCGCTGGTTGATCTCGGTGCTGGCCGTGGCCACCGCGCCCAGGAGGGCCGCGTCCTTCGTCTGGATGGCGTCGCGGAGCATGGCCTGTAGCTCGGCGAAGCTCCGGGTCTCGTCGGTGCCGTAGCTGGCCGGCGGGAAGGCGAGTGTGTCGACGCCCTGGCCGCTGTTCTGCGGCCGGGAGCCGAAGCCGAGGACGCGCACCGGTGGCATGCGGTAGCCGAAGTCCTCGATGACCTCGCCGTCGCGCTGGGCGAACAGCACCGATGTCTCCTCGAACATCAGGGAGTCGGAGGCCAGTTCCGCCTGTACGGCGAGCCGGGCCACGTCCTCGGGGGCCAGCGCGCTGACGAACGCGTCCTTGACCGCCCAGATGGTGGCGAGGACATCGCTGGTCGAGGAGCCGAAGCCGCGGCACAGCGGGACGTCGCCGGAGAGGTCGAGGTGACCGCCCACGGGGTGTTCCCCGTCCGGGCTGATCGCGGCGATGGTGAGTTCGGCCGCGCGCAGGGCCTTGGTCTTCCAGGCCGGGGAGACGGTCAGTTCGGCACCGGGTGCCGGCATGAAGGTCGCGTGCGTCTTGTAGATGGTGCAGGGGAGCGTCACCAGGCCCCTGGTGAGTCCGCCCTCGTGGGGGAAGACGCCCTGCAAGATCTCGCCGTGATGGATGGGAGCCGAAGCGATACCGAGGCGCCAGCCGGAATGATCAGCCATATCCCTTGCTTCCTCTGAGGCCGGGCCGCTCCTTTGCGTACCGGGTCGGCCGTTCGGACACCTTCACGTTAGGAAAAAGAACCGGCCGAATCCGGTGGCTGGGGCGGCAGTTCCCGGGCAGTCACCTCGGGGCGGGGGCAGGGCGGGAGCGCTCGGGGTTCGTCCGGGGGCGCACCGACGGCCGCCCGGCGGTCCGGTCGAAGGTGACTCGGGGACCGCCGGGCGATTGGTCGGGGGCGCGGGTGGCGGGTCCAGGGTCTTTCGTTTGGATCCGGCCTGATCCAAACGAGAGGCCCTAGCGCCTGGCGGGGCGCAGGCGGCCTGCCAGGATCTCGCCGATCGCGCGCAGGGGCTCGGGCTCGGTCATCTCGGCGTGCCGGCAGTCGATGCCGACCTCCTCGATGCGGCCGCCCACGTACGGCGCCCAGGCCTCGGCCGCCGTCAGCGGGGCGGGTGTGCCGGTGGCGTCGAAGAAGAGCAGGTCGCCGCCGAAGGGCAGGTCCGGCACATGGCGCAGCCGGATGTCCAGGTTGGCGATGGTCGCCTCGACGACGGCGGCCGCGCCCGGTCCGTCGAGTTCGCCGAGCCCGGGTGCCCGGTCCCGTACCAGCCGGGCGAGTTCGTGTACGTCCGGCGCTCCGTCGGCGCAGTGGACGGGCGCGTCCGCCGGCACCTCGCCGAGCAGGCCGTGCAGTACGTCCCCGCCGGTGATCGGCCGGGGCTCGAAGCCCTCCGGCAGCGGATAGGCGTCCAGCAGCCCGAGGAGCCGTACCTCCTCGCCCAGCCGCTCCAGCCGGGCCGCGACGGCGTGCGCGACCATGCCGCCGAAGGACCAGCCGATCAGGTGGTACGGCCCGTGCGGCTGGACCGCGCGGATCGAGGCCAGGTAGTCGTCCGCCATCTCCGCGATGGACCCGGGGCGGCGCTGCGGCTCGGTGAAGTGCCGGGCCTGCAAACCGATGACGGGGTGCTCCTCGCCGATGTGCCGCAGCAGACCGGCGTACCCCCAGCTGATCCCGGAGACGGGGTGGATGCAGAACAGTGGCGGCGCGGACGCCTCCGCCGAGCCGCGGATCCGCAGGACCGCCTCCAGCGGGTTGGCCCTGCCGCCGCCCGCACCGGCCGCGATGTGCTCGGCGAGCAGCTCGGGTGTCGGATGGCGGAACAGGTCGCTGATCGTGGTGTGCGTGCTCCAGATGGTGCGGATGCGGCTGATCAGCCGGGTGGCGAGCAGGGAGTGCCCGCCGCGGTGGAAGAAGTCGTCGTCCACTGCGGCCGAGGGCAGGCCCAGTACCTCCGCGAACAGGGTGCACAGGACTTCTTCGGCGGGGGTGCGGGGGCCCCGGCCCGTGCGGGGCTGGTCGTCGGGGTCGGGCTGGGGCAGGGCGCGGCGGTCGAGTTTGCCGTTGGTGGTGCGCGGGAGGGCGTCCAGGGGGACGTAGGCCGCCGGGATCATATGGTCGGGAAGCGACGCGGAGGCGTGGGTGCGGAGCCCGGCGATGTCGATACGGGCTCCGTCGAGGGGGGTCACATAGGCGATGAGGCCCTTGTTGCCGGGCCGGATCTCGCCGATGACCACGGCCGCCTGGGCCACGGAACCGTACCGGCACAGGACGTTCTCGATCTCGCCGGGTTCGATGCGGAAGCCCCGGAGCTTCAACTGCTGGTCGGCGCGGCCGAGATACTCCAGCTCGCCCCGGTGGTTCCAGCGCGCCAGGTCGCCGGTCCGGTACATACGACTGCCCGGAGGACCGTACGGGTCGGCGGTGAACCGGTCTGCGGTCAGGGCCGGTTGGCCGATGTAGCCGTGGGCGAGGCCGTGTCCGGCGACGTACAGCTCACCGGGGGTGTTGGGCGGGAGGAGTTCGAGGTTCGGGCCGAGGACGTAGGCGTTCTTGCCCGTGACCGGGCCGCCGATGGGGATGGTGGGGGCGTCCGTGGTGATGAGCTGGGTGGTGGTGAAGCCCATGCTCTCCGCGGGACCGTAGCCGTTGATCAGGTGCAGATGGGGGTGGTCGGCGAGGGCCCGTGCCGTGTGGACGGGCGAGGCCGTCTCGCCCGCCGTCATGGCCTCGCGTACGACGGCGAAAACGGCGGGGTGTTCGTCCAGCATGTGGTTGAACAGGCTCGCGGACATCTGGAGCGTGGTGATCCGATGCCGTTCGACGAGCTCCACGATCTGGTGCGGATCGGTGTGCTGACCGGGCTGGAGAACACAGGTACCGCCGTGCAGAAGGGGGCCGAAGACCTCAAGGGCGAAGGCGTCCCAGGAGATGGGCGAGCACTGCAAGTAGCTCTGCTCCGGGCCGAAATGGAGATAGTCCGGGCCCAAGAACGTTGCCGCCAGCGCGCGATGGGACGCCGCCACACCCTTCGGAGTGCCGGTCGAACCGGACGTGAACATGATGCAGGCCACCGCCTCCGGGTGCCCGCATGTCTCCACCGCCGTACCCGAAGTCGCCGCGATCGCCGTCGCGTCGGCGGTCAGGTCGATCAGAGGTGCGGAGTGCTCCAGCGCCGGGAGATACGCCTGGCTGATCACGGCGGCCGGACCGGTCTGCGCGAGAACGCCGTTCAGGCGCTCCAGCGGGAACTGCGGGTCCAGCAGGGTGTATCCGGCACCGGCCTTCAGCACCGCGAGGAGTGAGGCGATCAGCAGGGGTGAGCGTTCGAGGTGGATGGCGACCAGGCCGCCCGGTGTCACACCGCGTGCGGTGAGGTGGCGGGCCAGGCGGTTGGACCAGATGTCCAGCTCCGCGTACGTGATCCGCTGCTCCTCGTGGACGAGGGCCACGGCGTCGGGGGTCGCGGCCGCCTTCCCGCTGAACAGCTGGTCCAGGGAGAGCCGCGGGGCGGAGGTGTCGGGGCCGGCCCAGGCCGTGAGCCGGCCGCGCTCCTCCTCGCCGAGGATCTCCAGTCGGCCGAACGGCAGATCGGGGGTCTCGGCCGCCGCGCCGAGCAGCCGGACCAGGCGCGCCACGGCGGCCCGTACCGTACCGGCGTCGTACAGGTCGGTGGCGTACTCCACGCAGATGTCGAAGCCGGCCGAACCGCCGTCCTCGCTCAGGTGCTCCTCGAAGCCGAAGGTCAGGTCGAACTTCGCGATCCTCAGCTCGGGGACGACGAACTCGGTTTCCAGATTGCCCAGTTCGGGACCAGTGCCCAGGGACTGGCCGACGGTGAGCATGACTTGGAACAGCGGATGCCGGGAGGCCGAGCGCTCCGGGTTGAGGGCCTCGACCAGGCGGTCGAAGGGGACGTCCTGGTGGGCCCAGGCGGCGAGGTCCGTGTCCCGGGCGCGGCGCAGCAGTTCGCGGAAGGACGGGGCACCGCTGGTGTCGGTGCGCAGCACCAGGGTGTTGACGAAGAAGCCGACCAGATCGTCCAGCGCCTGGTCCGCGCGACCGGTCACGGGCGAGCCGATGACGATGTCGGTACCGGCGCCCGAACGGGTCAGCAGCGCCGCCACCGCCGCCTGCGCCACCATGAGGAACGTCGTGCCGGTCTCCCGGGCCAGCGCGGTGAGCGCCCGGTGCGTCCCGGCCGGGCAGGACACGGTGTGCGTGGCACCCCGATAGGAGGCCACGACCGGGCGCGGCCGGTCGGCGGGAAGGGTCACCTCGTCCGGTACGGCTTCCAGGGTGCCGCGCCAGTGGCCGAGCTGGGCGGCGATCAGGCTGTCCGGGTCGTCGGCGTCCCCCAGGAGTGCCTGCTGCCACAGGGTGTAGTCGGCGTACTGGACCGGCAGCGGCTCCCAGCCCGGCGCCACCCCCTCGACCCGAGCACCGTACGCGATCCCCAGGTCCCGCATCAGCGGGGTGTTCGACCAGCCGTCCGAGACGATGTGGTGCACGACCAGCAGCAGGACATGGTGGTCCGGCGCCAGCTCGAACAGGACGCCCCGGAGCGGGAGTTCGCTGTCGAGGGCGAAGGGCCGGCCGGCCTGTTCGCTGATCCGGGCCGCCAGGGTGTCCTCGTCGGCGCCGAGGACGGTGAAGGGGACCTCCGCCCGGTCGGCCGGGACGATCCGCTGGCGGGGTTCGCCGTGCTCGGCGGGGAACTGGGTACGCAGGGCCTCGTGCCGGGCGACGACGTCCGCCAGGGCGCCCCGCAGCGCCGCGCGGTCGAGGTCGCCGGTCAGTCGCATGGCCATCGGGATGTTGTACGTCGCCGAGGGGCCCTCCATCTGGTCCAGGAACCAGAGGCGGCGCTGGGCCGGGGAGAGCGGCAGCCGGGCCGGACGCTCCCCGGCCACCAGGGCGGGACGCGCTGCTTCCGCGCGGTCACCCGCGATGCGCTCGGCCAGCGCGGCGACCGTGGGGTACCGGAACAAGTCCCGTACCAGCAGCTGCACTCCGAAGATCTCGCGCACCCTGGAGACCAGCCGGGTGGCGAGCAGGGAGTGGCCGCCGCGGCGGAAGAAGTCGTCGTCCACGGAGGCCGAGGGCAGCCCCAGGACTTCGGCGAAGACGGTGCACAGGACCTCTTCGGCTGGGGTGCGGGGGGCCCGTCCGTCGGTGGCGTGGCCCTGGAGGCCGGGCTGGGGCAGGGCCCGCTGGTCGAGCTTGCCGTTGACGGTCAGGGGGAGGGCGTCCAGCGCCATGAAGACGGCCGGGACCATGTAGTCGGCCAGCGCGCTCTCGGTGTGCCGGCGCAGCGCCTCCGGCTCGATCCGGCTCCCGGCGACCGGGACGACGTACGCGACGAGCCGCTTGTCCCCCGGGCGGACCTCCCGTACGGCGACCGCCGCCTGGGCCACGGAGGGGTGCGTGCACAGGGCGTTCTCGATCTCGCCGGGTTCGATGCGGAAGCCCCGGAGCTTCAACTGCTGGTCGGCGCGGCCGAGATACTCCAGCTCACCCCGGTGGTTCCAGCGCGCCAGGTCGCCGGTCCGGTACATACGACTGCCCGGAGGACCGTACGGGTTCGCGGTGAACCGGTCCGCGGTCAGAGCAGGTTGGCCGATGTAGCCGTGGGCAAGGCCGTGTCCGGCGACGTACAGCTCACCGGGGGTGTTGGGCGCCAGGAGTTCGAGCCTGGGGCCGAGGACGTAGGCGTTCTTTCCGGTGACCGGACCGCCGATGGGGATGGTGGTGGCGGTGTCGGTGTCGGTGGTGAGGGCGTGGGTGGTGGTGAAGCCCATGCTCTCCGCGGGACCGTAGCCGTTGATCAGGTGCAAGTGGGGGTGGTCGGCGAGGGCTCGTGCGGTGTGGGTGGGCGAGGCGGCTTCACCGGCCGTCATGGCCTCGCGTACGACGGCGAAAACGGCGGGGTGTTCGTCCAGCATGTGGTTGAACAGGCTCGCGGACATCTGGAGCGTGGTGATCCGATGCCGCTCGACGAGCTCCACGATCTGGTGCGGATCGGTGTGCTGACCGGGCTGGAGAACACAGGTACCGCCGTGCAGGAGCGGGCCGAAGACCTCAAGGGCGAAGGCGTCCCAGGAAATGGGCGAGCACTGCAAGTAGCTCTGCTCCGGGCCGAAGTGGAGATAGTCCGGGCCCAAGAACGTTGCCGCCAGCGCGCGATGGGACGCCGCCACACCCTTCGGAGTGCCGGTCGAACCGGACGTGAACATGATGCAGGCCACCGCCTCCGGGTGCCCGGACGTCTCCACCGCCGTACCCGAAGTCGCCGCGATCACCGTCGCGTCGGCGGTCAGGTCGATCAGGGGTGCGGAGTGCTCCAGCGCCGGGAGGTACGCCTGGCTGATCACCACCGATGGACCGGTCTGGCCGAGGGCCTTGTTGAGGCGCTCCAGGGGGAACTGCGGGTCCAGCAGGGTGTATCCGGCACCGGCCTTCAGCACGGCGAGGAGTGAGGCGATCAGCAGGGGTGAGCGTTCGAGGTGGATGGCGACCAGGCTGCCGGGGGTCACGCCCCGCGAAGTGAGGTGGCGGGCGAGGCGGTTGGACCAGATGTCCAGCTCCGCGTACGTGATGCGCTGCTCCTCGTGGACGAGGGCCACGGCGTCGGGGGTCGCGGCCGCCTTCCCGCTGAACAGCTGGTCCAGGGAGAGCTGGGGGGCGCGGGTGCGGGGACCGGCCCATGTGTCCAGTCGCCGGCGTTCGTCGGCCGCCAGCACCTCCAGCTCGCCGATCGGCGCGTCCGGGGTCTCGGCCACCGCGGTGAGCAGGCGCGTCAGCCGGTCGAGGACCGCCCGTACGGTCCGCGCGTCGTACAGGTCGGTGGCGTACTCGGCGACGATGTCGAAGCCGGCCGGGCCGCCGTCGCCGACGGGGCGCTCCTGGAAGCCGAAGGTCAGGTCGAACTTCGCGATCCGCAGCTCCGGGATCACCAACGACGTTTCCAGCGAGCCGAGTTCGGGGGCGGCCGCGTCGAGCGACCGGCCGACGGTGAGCATCACCTGGAAGAGCGGGTGACGGGAGGCCGAGCGCTCCGGGTTGAGGACCTCGACCAGCCGGTCGAACGGCATGTCCTGGTGCGCCCAGGCCGCCAGATCGGTCTGCTGGGCGCGGCGCAGCAGTTCGCGGAAGGACGGGTCCCCGCCGGTGTCGGTGCGCAGCACCAGGGTGTTCACGAAGAAGCCGACCAGGTCGTCGAGGGCTTCGTCGCCGCGGCCGGTGACCGGGGAGCCGATGACGATGTCGGTACCGGCGCCGGAGCGGGTCAGCAGCGCGGCCACCGCCGCCTGGGCGACCATGAAGAACGTGGTGCCGGTCTCCCGGGCCAGCGCGGTGAGCGCCCGGTGCGTCCCGGCCGGGCAGGACACCTCGCAGGTGGCGCCCCGGTAGGAGGCCACCACCGGGCGCGGCCGGTCCGCGGGCAGCGACACCTCGTCCGGCAGCCCCGCCAACGCACCTTTCCAGTAGTCCAGTTGGGAGGAGAGCACGCCGGCCGGGTCGTCCGCGTCGCCCAGGACTTCCTGCTGCCACAGCGTGTAGTCGGCGTACTGGACCGGCAGCGGCTCCCAGCCCGGCGCCACCCCGTCGACCCGGGCGCCGTACGCGATCCCCAGGTCCCGCATCAGCGGGGCGTTGGACCAGCCGTCCGAGGCGATGTGATGCACGACCAGCAGCAGGACGTGGTCCTCGGGGCCCAGCTCCAGCAGGGTCGCGCGCAGGGGCAGGTCATGGGCGAGGTCGAAGGTCTTCGCCGCCAGTTCGCCGAGGGTGTCGCCGAGCGCGTCCTCGGTCACCGGGACCACCGGCAGCGGGAGGTCGACGTCCTCCTCCGCGACGATCGACTGGTACGGCGTACCCTCCTGGGCGGGGAACAGGGTCCGCAGCACCTCGTGCCGGGCGACGACATCCGCCAGGGCGTCCCGCAGGGCAGCGCGGTCGAGGGCGCCGCGCATCCGGACGGCCAGCGGAATGTGGTAGGTCGCGGAGGGGCCTTCCATCTGGTCCAGGAACCACAGCCGCTGCTGGGCGAAGGACAAGGGGATCATTTGGACGCTCCCATCCGGCGCATGGGCCGAAGCTTGGGCCGGGCGCTGCCGATACGGTCGAGCTGCTCGACCAGCGTGGCCACCATCGGGTTGTTGAAGAGGGCGCCGATCGGCAGGTCGACCCCCATGACGCTGTTGATCCGGCGCACGAGCCGGGTGGCGAGCAGCGAATGCCCGCCCAGGTGGAAGAAGTTGTCGTCGATGGAGACCGACGGGCGGCCGAGTATCTCGGCGAACAGGCCGCAGAGCATCTCCTCGTTGGGGGTGCGCGGGGCCCGGCCCTCGGCCGCCGCGCCCGTGTCGGCCGGCTCGGGCGCGGGCAGGGCACGCCGGTCGAGCTTGCCGTTTGCGGTGAGCGGCAGGGCGTCCAGCTGGACGAAGGCGGACGGCACCATGTAGTCGGGCAGGGTCGCGGCCACCCGGGCGCGCAGCTCGGCGATGTCCACCCGGCCGCCCTCGAAGGGGGTGACGTAGGCGATCAGGCACTTGTCGCCCGCCCTGATCTCGCCGAGCACCACGGCCGCCTGCGCCACCGAAGGGTGCCGGCACAGGGCCGTCTCGATCTCACCGGGTTCGATCCGGAAGCCGCGGAGTTTGACCTGCTGGTCGGCGCGGCCCAGGAACTCGATCTCTCCGCGCTGGTTCCAGCGGGCCAGGTCGCCCGTGCGGTACATACGGCTGCCGGGCGGGCCGTACGGGTCGGCGGTGAACCGCTCGGCGGTCAGCGCGGACCGGTTCGGATATCCGGCGGCCAGTCCGGAGCCCGCCAGGTACAGCTCGCCCGGTGTCATGGGCGGTACCAGGCGCATCCGGCTGTCCAGGACGTACATCCGGGTGTTGTCCAGCGGGGTCCCGATGGGTACCGCGCCCGGGAGGTCGTAGGGGGATCGGACAGTGTGCGCGGCGACCAGGACGGTCGTCTCGGTCGGGCCGTAGCCGTTGAGGACGGTGGTCTCGGGGCAGTGCCGGTGGATACGGCGGACCGCTTCGACGGACATGACGTCACCGCCGGTCAGCACGGTCCGTACGCCCGCCAGTGCCGCCGGGTCGTCCTCGGCCAGCATCTGGAACAGTCCGGACGACAGGATCAGCCCCGTGATCCGGCCCTCGGTCAGCGCGCGGCTCAGCGCGGTGGTGTCCAGCAGTCCGGGCGGTGCGACGACGAGCGTGCCGCCGGTCAGCAGTGGCATCCAGAATTCGAAGGTCGAGGCGTCGAAGGCCATCGGGGAGTGCAGCAGCACCCGGGCCCGCGAAGCGAGGGGGAACCGTTCGTCGGCGGCCAGTTCGGTGATGTTGCGGTGGGTGACCGCGACGCCCTTGGGGACGCCGGTCGAGCCGGAGGTGAACATGGCGTAGGCCGGCTGGTCGGGGTGGATCCGGGGCAGGGGCTCCGCTCCCCCGGCCGTGATCCGCGGGCCCGCCGAGTCGTCCGCCGACTGGTCCGCCGAGTCGTCCGCCGGGTGGTTCGCCGAGTGGGCTGCCGGGTGGTCCGCCGAGTCGTCCGCCACACCGGTGACCGGAATCGTTCGGGCGTGCTCGGGGAGGCCGAGGCCCGTCAGGTCGCGGTCGGTGAGGAAGACGGTGGCCTTCGAGTCCCGGATGATCAGGGCGATGCGGTCGGCGGGGTAGCGGACGTCCAGCGGGACGTAGACCGCTCCGGCCTTCACGACCGCGAGCAGGGCGACCACCGCCTCCAGCGAGCGCTCCAGGAAGAGGACCACGGGGTCCCCGGGGCGGATGCCCTCGCCGACCAGCCGACGGGCCAGCCGGTCGGTGCGCTCGTCCAACTCTGCGTAGGTGAGGGTGCGTTCTCCCATCACCACGGCGGGCGCGTCCGGTTCGCGGGCGACCTGCGCGGCGAACGCCTCCGGCAGCGAGCTCCCGGCACCGGGGATCACGGCGCCGTTCCAGGTGACGAGCAGCCGTCGGCGTTCCTCCTCGCCGAGCAGGTCCAGCTCGCCGGCCGGCAGGTCGGGGGTGTCGGCCGCCGCGCCCAGCAACCGGGTCAGGCGGGCCGCGGTGGCCCGGACGGTGTCCGCGTCGTACAGGTCGGTGGCGTACTCCACGTTCAGGTCGAAGCCGGCCGGTTCGCCTCCCGGGGTGCGGTGCTCCCGGAAGGTGAAGGTCAGGTCGAACTTGGCGATCTCCAGGGGCGTGAACTCCGACTCGGCGGTCACACCGGTCAGTTCGGGCACCGGTACGACCGCGTCGGTGACCGAGAGCATGACCTGCGCGAGGGGGTGGCGGGAGGTGGAGCGCTCGGGGTTGAGAGCCTCGACAAGGCGGTCGAACGGCACGTCCTGATGGGCCCAGGCCGCGAGGTCGGTTTCCCTCGTACGGCACAGGAGTTCACGGAAAGTCGGGTCCCCGCCGGTGTCGGTGCGCAGCACCAGGGTGTTCACGAAGAAGCCGACCAGATCGTCCAGCGCCTGGTCCGCGCGTCCGGCCACCGGGGCGCCGATGGCGATGTCGGTTCCCGCGCCCGAGCGGGTCAGCAACGCGGCCACCGCCGCCTGGGCGACCATGAAGAACGTGGTGCCGGTCTCCCGGGCCAGCGCGGTGAGCGCCTGGTGCATCTCGGCCGGGCAGGACACGGTGTGGGTGGCGCCCCGGTAGGAGGCCGTCGCGGGGCGCGGCCGGTCCGCGGGCAGCGACACCTCGTCCGGCAGCCCCGCCAACGTGCCCTTCCAGAAGTCCAGTTGGGAGGAGAGCACGCCGGCCGGGTCGTCCGCGTCGCCCAGGACTTCCTGCTGCCACAGCGTGTAGTCGGCGTACTGGACCGGCAGCGGCTCCCAGCCCGGCGCCACCCCGTCGACCCGGGCGCCGTACGCGATCCCCAGGTCCCGCATCAGCGGGGTGTTCGACCAGCCGTCCGAGGCGATGTGATGCATCACCAGCAGCAGGACGTGCTCATCCGGCGCCAGCTCGAACAGGA
Source organism: Streptomyces sp. NPDC093018 (assembly GCF_040684035.1). Taxonomy (NCBI): domain Bacteria; kingdom Bacillati; phylum Actinomycetota; class Actinomycetes; order Kitasatosporales; family Streptomycetaceae; genus Streptomyces; species Streptomyces sp. NPDC093018. The sequence goes on along the minus strand of NZ_JBFBFF010000013.1, from coordinate 78,894 downwards.
CCGCACGGACGGGAAGTTCGGAGTCGAGGACGAACGGGCGCCCCGCCTCCTCGCCGATCCGCACCGCGAGTGTGTCCTCGTCGGCGCCGAGGACGGCGAAGGGGACGGAGAAGGGGACCTCCGTCCGGTCAGCGGGGACGATCCGCTGGTACGGCTCGCCGTTCTCGGCGGGGAACAGGGTGCGCAGCGCCTCGTGCCGGGCCACGACGTCCGACACGGCGCCCCGCAGCGCGTCCCGGTCGAGGCCACCCCTGAGTCGGATGGCCAGCGGGATGTTGTACGTCGCCGAGGGACCCTCCAACTGGTCGAGGAACCAAAGCCGTTGCTGGGAGGGGGAGAGCGGCAGTCGCGCCGGACGCGAACCGGCGGTCAGGGCGGGGCGGATGGTGTCGCCCTGACCGTGCCGGCCGTTCTGGCCGTCCTGGCCGTCCTGGCCGTTCGCGAGGTGAGCGGCCAGCGCGGCCGCCGTCGGGTGCCGGAACAGGTCCCGCACCAGTACCTGTGCGCTGAAGATCTCCCGCACCCTCGCGACCAGCCGGGTGGCGAGCAGCGAGTGGCCGCCGAGCCGGAAGAAGTCGTCGTCCACCGCGACCGACGGCAGCCCCAGGGCCTCCGCGAACAGGGTGCACAGGACCTCTTCGGCGGGGGTGCGCGCGGCCTGGCCGCCCGCACTGCCCCGCAGGACCGGCTTGGGCAGGGCACGCCGGTCGAGCTTGCCGTTGGCGGTGAGCGGCAGGGCGTCCAACTGGACGAAGGCGGACGGCACCATGTACTCGGGCAGCACTCCCCCGGCGTACCGCCGCAACGCCTCCGGGTCGATCTCGCCCCCGGCACCCGGGACGACGTACGCGACGAGCCGCTTGTCCCCGGGGCGGTCCTCCCGCACCACGACCGCTGCCTGAGCCACCTCCGCCACCCGGCTCAACACCGTCTCGATCTCACCGAGTTCGATCCGGAAGCCCCGCAACTTGACCTGCTGATCGGCACGGCCCAGGAACTCGATCTCACCGTGCTGGTTCCAGCGGGCCAGATCACCCGTGCGGTACATCCGACTGCCGGGCGGACCGTACGGGTTCGCGGTGAAGCGCTCAGCCGTCAGCCCCGGACGGCCGAAGTAGCCGGCGGCGAGATGCGACCCGGCGACGTAGAGCTCGCCCGTGACGCCGGGAGGCGCGGGGCGGAACCGGTCGTCCAGGATGTACATGGCGGTGTTGGCCATCGGCACGCCGAGGTGGAGCCGTTCCACGGTCCGGGTGTCCGGTGTGAAGGCCTGGTAGCTGCAGAACACGGTCGACTCGGTCGGGCCGTAGGCGTGCACGACGGTGGTGTCCGGGCACCGGTCCAGGACCGTCCGCAGGGCCGTGGCCGACAGGACGTCGCCGCCGGTCCAGATCTCCTCCAGGCGCCCCAGGCTGTCGACGGCCTCATGGGCCATCGCGTCGAAGAGGGCCGTGGTGAAGTAGGCGGCCGTGACGCCGTGCCGGGCGATGGCTTCCCCGACCTCGCCGAGGTCGATCTTGGCGGCCGGGAGCACGACGGCCAGCCCGCCGCTGAGGAGCGGCACCCACAGTTCATAGGTGGAGGAGTCGAAGGCCAGGGGCGAGTAGGCGAGCACACGCCGGTGCCGGCCGCTCGCCCACCAGGGGTCCAGGGCCAGTTCCACCACATTGCGGTGCGTGTTCACCACGCCCTTCGGGGTCCCGCTCGACCCCGAGGTGTACATCACGTACGCCGTCTGGTCCGGGGAGAACGAGAGTCCCAACGGCGCCGACCCGCCTTCTGCCGATGCGATTTCGGCGCCCACCCGCACCACCGACAGCTCACCGGCGAACTCGGTCCCACCCTCACCACGATCGGTCACCAGCAGGACCGCACCCGTGTCCCGCAGCATCCACCCCAAGCGCTCCACCGGCTGACGCGCATCCAACGGCACATACGCACCACCCGCCTTCAACACCCCCAGCATCGCGACGACATACGCCACCGACCGGTCCAGGAACAGCCCCACCCGATCACCGACACCCACCCCCGCCGCGACCAACCGACGGCCGAACGCATCGGAGGACACGTCCAACTCCCGGTAGCTCACCTCGACTTCCCCGCACACCAGGGCCACCGCGCCCGGTGTACGTGTCGCCTGTGCCGTGAACAGCTCCGGCAGGGAGGCGGTGGGCAGCTCGGTCGCGGTCTCGTTGTAGGCGACGAGGAGTTCGGCGCGCTCGGCCTCGCCGAGCAGGTCGATCCGGCCGATCGGGGTCTCGGGCTCGGTGACGGCCGCACCGAGCAGCCGGACCAGACGATCCGCCGCGGCACGCATGGTGACGGCGTCGTAGAGGTCGGTGGCGTATTCGATGGTGATGTCGAGGCCGGCCGGGCCGCCGTCGTGGGTGTGGTGCTCGTGGAAATTCACCGTGAAGTCGAACTTGGCCGCACCTAGCGGGAGTTGGCTCGCGCTCGTGTCCGCGCCGGGCAGCAGCGGAGCCGGGTCGACGGCGTCGGCGACGGTGAGCATGACCTGGAAGAGCGGGTGCCGGGAGGCGGACCGCTCGGGGTTGAGGACCTCCACAAGGCGGTCGAACGGCACGTCCTGGTGCGCCCAGGCCGCGAGGTCGGTCTCCCGGGTGCGCCGGAGGAGTTCATGGAAGGAGGGGTCCCCGCCGGTGTCGGTGCGCAGCACCAGGGTGTTCACGAAGAAGCCGACAAGGTCGTCGAGCGCCTCGTCGCCGCGGCCCGCAACAAGGGACCCGATGGCGATGTCGGTACCGGCCCCCGAGCGGGTCAGCAGCGCCGCGACCGCCGCCTGGGCGACCATGAAGAACGTGGTGCCGGTCTCCCGGGCCAGCGCGGTGAGCGCCTTATGCGTCTCCGCCGGGCAGGACACGGTGTGCGTGGCGCCCCGGTAGGAGGCCACCACCGGGCGCGGCCGGTCCGCGGGCAGCGACACCGTGTCGGGCAGCTCCGCCAACGCACCCTTCCAGTAGTCGAGTTGTGAGGCGATGACGCTGTCCGGGTCGTCCGCGTTCCCCAGGACGTCCCGCTGCCACAGGGTGTAGTCGGCGTACTGGACCGGCAGCGGCTCCCAGCCCGGCGCCGTCCCGTCGAGCCGGGCCTCGTACGCGACGCCCAGGTCCCGCATCAGCGGGGTGTTCGACCAGCCGTCCGAGGCGATGTGGTGCACCACCAGCAGCAGCACATGGTCGTCCGGCGCCAGCTCCAGCAGGGTCCCCCGGACGGGCAGGTCATGGGCGAGATCGAAGGCCAGGCTTCCGGCCAGCTCGCCGAGGGTGTCCCGCAGCGCGTCCTCGGTCACCGGGACCACCGGCAGTGCGAGATCGACCGACTCCACCGGCAGCACGGACTGGTACGGCGTGCCGTCCTGGGCCGGGTACCGCGTCCGCAGCACCTCGTGCCGGGCGACGACGTCCGACAGGGCGCCGCGCAGCGCCTCCCGGTCGAGGGCGCCCCGCACCCGGACGGCCAGCGGGATGTTGTACGTCGCCGACGGGCCCTCCAACTGGTCCAGGAACCAGAGCCGTTGCTGGGCCGGGGAGAGCGGGACCGTGTCACCGCGCTCGGCCGCCACCAGCGCGGGACGGTCCTCCGCGACTGCTCCGGCGAGGTGACCGGCGAGCAGGGCGGCCGTCGGGTGGCGGAAGAAGTCGGTCAGCGACAGCCGGGTGCCGAGCAGGGCGCGGATGCGGCAGACGAGGCGGGTGGCGAGCAGCGAGTGGCCGCCGAGCCGGAAGAAGTCGTCGTCCACCGCGACCGACGGCAGTCCCAGGGCCTCCGCGAACAGGGTGCACAGAAGCTCCTCGGCGGGGGTGCGCGCGGCACGGCCACCCGCAGCTCCGCCCAGCACCGGTTCGGGCAGGGCACGCCGGTCGAGCTTGCCGTTGGCGGTGAGCGGCAGGGCGTCCAGGGCGACGAAGGCCGACGGCACCATGTACTCGGGCAGCGCCCCCTCCACATACCGCCGCAACGCCTCCGGGTCGATCTCGCCCCCGGCACCCGGCACGACGTATGCGACGAGCCGCTTGTCACCCGGGCGGTCCTCCCGCACCACGACCGCCGCCTGAGCCACCTCCGCCACCCGGCTCAACACCGTCTCGATCTCACCGAGTTCGATCCGGAAGCCACGGAGTTTGACCTGCTGATCGGCACGGCCCAGGAACTCGATCTCACCATGCTGGTTCCAGCGGGCCAGATCACCCGTGCGGTACATCCGACTCCCGGGCGGACCGTACGGGTTCGCGGTGAACCGCTCCGCCGTCAGCCCCGGACGGCCGAAGTAGCCGGCGGCGAGATGCGACCCGGCGACGTACAACTCGCCCGTGACGCCGGGAGGCGCGGGGCGGAACCGGTCGTCCAGGACGTACATGGCGGTATTGGCCATCGGGACGCCCAGGTGGAGCCGTTCCACGGTCCGGGTGTCGGGGGCGAAGACCTGGTAGCTGCAGAAGACCGTCGACTCGGTCGGGCCGTAGGCGTGCACGACGGTGGTCCCGGGGCAGTGCGCGAGCACCTTCTCCAGGGCGGTCCTGGACAGCACGTCGCCGCCGGTCCAGATCTCCTCCAGGCGCCCCAGGCTGTCGACGGCCTCGTGGGCCATCGCGTCGAAGAGGGCCGTGGTGAAGTAGGCGGCCGTGACGGCGAATCGGGTGATGGCGTCCGCGATCTCGCCGAGGTCGATCTTGGCGGTGGGGAGGATCACCGCCAGTCCGCCGCTCAGCAGCGGCACCCACAGCTCGTACGTCGAGGAGTCGAAGGCCAGCGGCGAGTAGGCGAGCACGCGGCGGTGCCGCTCACCGGAGCCGGACCACCAGGGGTCCAGGGCCAGTTCCACCACATTGCGGTGCGTGTTCACCACACCCTTCGGGGTCCCGCTCGACCCCGAGGTGTACATCACGTACGCCGCCTGATCGGAAGCGACGGACAGCCCCGACGGCGCCGACTCCCCGTCGGCCGCGGCGATTTCGGCGCCCACCCGCACCACCGACAGCTCACCGGCGAACTCCGTCCCACCCACACCACGATCGGTCACCAGCAGGACCGCACCCGTGTCCCGCAGCATCCACCCCAACCGCTCCACCGGCTGACGCGCATCCAACGGCACATACGCACCACCCGCCTTCAACACCCCCAGCATCGCGACGACATACGCCACCGACCGGTCCAGGAACAGCCCCACCCGATCACCGACACCCACCCCCGCCGCGACCAACCGATGCGCGAACGCATCGGAGGACACGTCCAACTCCCGGTAGGTCAGCTCGACTTCCCTGCACAGCAGGGCGACGGCATCGGGCGTACGGCCCGCCTGGGCGGTGAACAGTTCGTGCAGCGGCAGCTCGGGGAGGGCCACCGCGGTGCTGTTGTACTCGTCGATGTCGACCGAGTGGGCCTGACCGGCCTGCTGCTGGGGCATCTGGACACACCAATCTCGAAGATTCGGGGCTGCGCTCGCGCGCGGAAGGGGCGGACCGCCGCGACCGTGATCGGCGCCGACGGAAGGAGCGGGCCGACGGGAGGAGCGGGAGGCGGGGCCAGGGACTTGGGACGGTCCGAGAGGCCCTAGTGCAGGACGTGGGCGAGCGGCGGGCGCACGTCGGCGGGGAGCAGGAGGTCCTCCGCGGACAGGGCGTCGACCCGGTACTTTCCGACGGCGCTGATCAGCATCCGCAGTTCCAGCGCCATGCTCTCGGCCAGCCGCAGCAGTCCCGCGTCGCCGTCCTCGTCCACGGCCAGCAGGGCCGCCCGGCCGAGTCCGACCGCCCTGGCGCCGAGGGCCAGGGCCTTGACCGCCCGGGTGCCCTCCCAGACGCGTCCGCTGGCCAGCAGGCAGCGGCCGGTGCGGCCGATCCGGGTCAGGCACTCGCCGAGCGGCAGCCCGACCTGGGCCAGGAACCCGCTCGGCGCCCACGCGGTGCCGGCCTCGGCGCCGTCCACGGTCACCGCGTCCGCGCCGGAGGCCCACGCGGTCGCCGCGGCGTGGGCCACGTCCCGCCCGGGGTGGAGCTTCACCCAGACCCGCACCCGCGGGAAGTTGTTGCGCATCAGCCGGATCTGCTGGCGCAGGATCTCCTCGGTGAAGGTGCCGGGGCTGCTCAGCCGCAGCACGCGGTCGCCCGCGCCGAACACCTCCTGGGTGGCGTACTGTTCGGCGACCCGGCCGGCCGCCTCCCGGTCCAGCACCGTCAGCCCGCCGAGGCCCGGCTTGGCGCCCTGGCCGACCTTCAGCTCGAAGGCCAGCTTCCCGGCGTCCAGCAGCGGCTGGGACACGGGGTCGCTGTAGAGGAGGTTCCACACCTCGGCGTCCGCGTCCTCGGTGGACTGCTGGACGACCACACCGCCGTACTCCTCGTTGCCACACGCGGCGGCGGCCTCGGTGTAGGCGGTGATACGGCCCGCCATCGAGGAGACCTCGGCCTCGCTGGCACCCCGGTAGCCGTTGACGGGGACCACGTTCTCGCCGATCACCATCGGGATGCCCAGCCGTCCGGCCTGGGCCCCGGCGGCCTCGCCGAGGTCGCGGCTGGCGACCTGGGTGGAGCCGAACGCCGAGACGTACAGCGGCAGCCGGGAGGCGAACCCGCCGATGACGGTGTCCAGTTCGACATCCGTGTACAGCGGCTCACGGGCCAGCTCGATCAGCTTCTCCAGCCGCTCCGGCATGAACACCGGCGGCACGATCCGGGTCCGCTCCAGCGGGTCGCCCATGTCCGGCCCGGCGGGCTGGGCGCCGACCAGGCCGGTGCCGTAGACCGACAGGTCGGGGAAGGCGGCCGCGGCCCCCAGCCGGGCGCGGCGGCGCACCTCCGCCTCGGGGAATCCGGCGGCGCTCAGTACGGCGCTCACGCGGACACCACTCCCGGGAGCTTCGGGTAGGCGCTGGCCTGCCAGACGGCGGTGCGGCCGGTGACGTACCGGGTGAAGCGCTCCAGGCCGATGCCGAAGCCGGAGCTGGCCGGGATGCCGCGGCGGGCCAGGTCCAGGTACCAGCCGTACTTGGCGGGGTTCTCGCCGGTCTCCCGCATCCGGGTCACCAGCGTCGCGTAGTCGTGCTCGCGCTCGCTGCCGCTGGCCAGTTCGCCGTAGCCCTCGGGGGCGATCAGGTCGAAGTTGCGCAGCACACCCGGTCGTTGGGAGTCCTCGCGGTCGTAGAAGCCGCGTGAGCCCTTGGGGTAGTCGACGACGAAGAACGGGCGGCGGGATCCGGCGGACAGGATCTCCTCGCCCCGCCAGTCGATCTCCGCGCCCGGGTCCTGCGGGTGCCCGAGCTCGACCAGGCCGGTGGTGGCCTGTTCGTGGCTGGTGCGGCCGAAAGCGCTCGTGACGGCCTCGCGCAGCGCGTCCTCGTCGCGGCCGAGCAGTTCCAGCTCGGCGGGCATGTCCCGCAGGACCTCCGCCACGGTGTGGGAGACCAGGGCCTCGGCGAGCGCCATCGCGTCCTCGCGGCGGGCGTCCCGTATCTCCACGTCGATCTGGTGGAACTCGGCGAGATGGCGGTGGGTGACCGCCGTCTCCAGCGGTTCCAGCCGCACATTGGGCGCGATGTAGAAGATCTTGTCGAAGGCGGCGAGCGTGGCCTGCTTGTAGAGGATCGCGCTCGTCATCAGCTTGTACTTGTGGCCGTAGAAATCCACGTCCACCTGCTTCGAACCGCGGATGCCGGGGTCGGTCACCGGGCCGATGAGCGGCGGCAGCAGCTCCTGGAAGCCCTGGCCCGCGAGGAAGGCGCGGACGGCGGTGAGCATCCGGTTCTGCACCCGCAGGGTGGCGCGGGTCTCCGCGGCGGTCAGGTGGGCGTCGAGGGAGGCGGGCAGCGGGGGCGGGGCGGTCGGGGCCTGGAGGGTGGCCGGTCCGGCGGACTCGGCGGTCAACACGGTCATGGGTACTACCTCCTGGAGGTGCCGCCGGACAGGCCGGCGAGAGGACGCGGACGCCCGGACGGCGCGGCGGTCGGGGCGGTCGGGGCGAGGAAGTGGTTGTCGTGGCGGCTCTGCACGAAGGACAGGGCGTCGAAGAGACCGCGGGCCGTCAGCCGGCCGCTGCTCCTGGCGACCGGGCCGATCGGCATCGACCCGATCTCGGACCAGGTCAGCCGGCCGGACTCGTCGATGTAGCTGCGGGTGCGGCCCGCGTTGTCGGGGTGCAGGCAGTAGGGGACGTCGAGGTAGCCGCGCGCGAACGCCGTCAGCAGGGCCCGGCCGAGGTCGGCGTCGAGGCCGAGCACCGCGTCGATCAGGGCGCGCGCCTCGGCGTACACCGGGTTGTCGGACACGGACGGCGGGCCCGCGGCGGCGGTCCGGTCGGTGTCACGGGCGGCGGCGGTCCGGTGGGCGTCGCGGGCGGCCGCCGAGGCGACGCGCAGTGCCTCGACGTTCTCCGCGACGGTCGGGATGCGGTGCGCCTCCGCGACCGTCTTGACGATCAGCCGGGCCGCGCCGGCCTCCACAGCGAGCTCCGCCGACCGTTTCAGCAGTTCCAGCGCGCCCTCGCGGGAGCGCGGGTACAGGCCCATGTAGGTGTAGAGGACGACGTGCCACTCGGTGTCCGGCAGCAGTTCGGCGGCCAGTCGGCGCAGCGCGTGGATCGCGTGCACGTCCTGCTCGGGGTTGGTCTGCTGGGCGTAGCTGAGCGAGATGGAGCGCAGGCCCGCCCGGTGGAAGAAGACTGCCTCCAGCGCGCTGAGCGCCACCAGGAGGCCCGGCGGGCACAGCTGGCCCAGCATGCAGCCGCCGAACGTCTCCAGGTGGGGTTCCGCGCCGGTCGCGCGAAGCGAGGCGAGGAACTCGCAGGCCTGCTGCCAGTTGCGGACCGAGTCGGCCAGCGGGGTGCGGCCGTAGGGCAGGCAGTACGACACCGGGCCGCCCTCGGTCGCGTCCAGGCCGAGCGCGGCCAGGGCGGCGACGATGCGCTGGGGGCGGGCCGAGCCGTGCCGGACCTGTACGGGGAACGACGGGTCGCGCACGCCGTCCAGGACCCAGCGGGAGGTGTGCGGGCTGAGCGAGCTGATGGGGTAGCCGTTGAGGGAGTGGTCCTCGTTGAGGGCGCGCACCGCGGACAGTTCGTCGCCCACCCGGGTGTAGCTGTCGATGGTGAGGGTGCCGACGACGGCCTCGGCGGCGTCCCTGGTCGCCCGCAGTCCGGCCCGCATCAGGGCAGGGTCGGAGAACCCCATCCGCGGTTGCACCACGAGGACCCCCCTGGCCTGGGCGTCCGCGACGTACCGCGCGAAGGAGGCGCGCGATCCGTGCACGGCCACCGGGCCCCGGGGGCGGGTCGTGGCGGCCCGGGTCACCGGGGTCCCGGCGGCCCCGGTCATCGGGTCACCTCCTTGGGCAGGGCGCCGACGAACGCCTCGAAGGAGGCGAGGTCCACGCCGTCCTGGAAGACGGCGTCGAAGCCGGCCGCCACGAGTTCGAGGGCCCGTTCCTCCTGCCGGTCCTCCGAGATCCCGAGCTTGCCGCCGATGACGACCGGCAGTCCGTCCAGGTCCGGGCGGGCGCGCAGGGCGCCGATCAACGGCTTGGCGTCCTGGAAGCCATGGCCGTTGACGCTGCTGATCACCAGCAGATCGGGCTGGTGTTTCGCGCAGGACTCGACGATTTCTTCCTCGGGGATACAGGGGCCGAGATTGACGACCTCGTGCCCCAGGTCCTCCAGCAGCAGCTGTATGAATACGAGATTCCAGGTGTGCGCGTCGGACGCCAATCCGGTGACGATTACTTCGAGTGACGCCGCGCGGTCGCAAGTCGCCAATTCGGCAGGCTTCATTCGTTCTTCGTCCACATCATTGATGACATCGGGAGAAGGAGGCTGGCGGGTTCTGAGCGCCCCGCACGATCGAGACTAGGAGTCCTCCCGGAGCGTCACCGGCGCCCGCGACGGCAGCGCGGCGGCAGTTGCCGCCGCCCGTCCCGCCCGGTGTTCCCGACGGCAGTAACGCCGCAGGAACGGAACGGTAAGGCGCCCTCGGAAGCTTGTTGAGCAAGCAACCGGAACAGCAGGGAGACAGCGATGACGAACCGTCAGGCTCGGTCGGCTGAGTTCGGCGCCGTGCTGCGCGGCGCCCGGGAAAAGGCCGGGCTCACCCAGGAACAGCTTGCCGGGCTCTCGACTGTCAGCATCCGGGCGATCCGTGATCTGGAGCGCGGACGGGTGGTACGGCCCCGCAAGGACACGGTGCGGCTGCTCGCCGACGCCATGCGGCTCGGTGACACGGGCCGGGCCGCGCTCGAACTGGCCGCCGACAGCGCCTCGGTGGGCAAGGCGCTGCACGATGTGTACAGCCCCGAACTGGCCTGCCCGCCCATGCCGGTGCACACCCTGTTCGGCCGCGAGTCCGAACTTCGTGCCCTGTCGGACCTGTTGGGCAGCGAGCGGGAACGGCTGGTGACGGTCGTCGGTCTGCCCGGTGTCGGCAAGTCCCGGCTCGCCCAGGAGGCCGCGCTCCAGGTGCACCGGCGGGGCGACATACCCGTGCTGTGGCTGCCCATGGACGCGGGCGGGCGCACCCCGGACAAGGCCGCGCACCGGCCGCGGACGGCGCTGGCCAACTGGGTACGGCCCCTGGTGTCCGAGGGCGGGCACTACGACGAACTGGCGTCGTTCATCGCGGACCGCCCCACCCTGCTGGTCCTGGACGGCCATGAGATGACGCCCGCCACCAGCCCGGCCCTGATGTACCTGCTGCACAGCTGCCGGCGGCTCAGGATCCTGCTGACCTCCCGGCGCCCGCACCATGTCTCCGGCGGCCGGCTGCTGCCCCTCGCCCCGCTGCCGACGGCCCTCGCGCCGGGCCCGCCCCCGATACCCGGGCCGGCCGCGATGTCGCCGCTGCCCGGTGACTCGCTGTCGGCGCGCCGCCCCGCCGTCGAGCTGATGCTGTCGTACGTCAGCCATCTGCGTCCCGATCTGCTGCTCACCGACTCCGTGATCGCGGTCGTGGCGCAGATCTGCGAGGCGCTGGACGGCATACCGCAGGCCCTGGAGGCGGCCACCTCATGGCTGTTGCTGTACTCGCTGGAACAACTGCGGGAGATGGCCCGGGAGTCACCGCTGGAGCTGGTCGACGGCGCTCCCCCGCTGACCCTCCATACCGCCGCCCCGCTGGGTGAGCTGCTGGCCTCGGTGCGGGCCGGACTTCCCGACCGGCAGGCCGAGCTGCTGGCGGCGACGGCATCGCTGGCCTCCTCCTGGACCGTCGACGACGCGGCCGAGGTGCTCGGTGTCCCGTCGGCGCGGGCGGCCCAGGACGTGCACGCCCTGCTGCTGCACGGCCTGATCCGCCAGTTCCCCGCGGGCGCGGGCGGCACGGACCGGCCCGGTGAGTTCTCGGTGCTCCATCTCGTACGCGACCTCGTCACCGGCGGACGGCCGTCCGATGGGGACGCGGCGCCCCGTCTGCTGACCACCGGCGCCGCGTGACCGGCGCCCACAGCCACAGCCGCAGCCGCTCAAGCATTCCAACCTGCTCCGCCAAGTCCCGTCAAAAAGCACACAGTTCACGAAAGGTGATGACACTCCGCCATGCGTAATCTCATCTCGCTCGCCGACCTGACCCCCGAGGAACTCGACCGCATCGTCAAGCGCGCCGTCGTCTTCGGCCGCGGTGACACCGGCGAACGGCCGCTGGCCGGCCGCCGGGTCGGTATCTACTTCCGCAAGTCCTCGACCCGTACCCGTACCTCGTTCTGGAGCGGCGCGAGCCGGCTGGGCGCGGACGTCATCACGTTCGGTCCCGACGAACTGCAGATCAGCACGGGAGAAACCCTGGAGGACACGGCCCGGGTGCTGGGCGAGTACCTGGACGCGCTGGTCGTGCGCACCAACGGGGACATGGCGGAGATCCGGCGGCTGGGCAGCAGCCCGAAGCTCGCCGTGGTCAATGCCCTGACCCTGGACGAGCATCCGACCCAGGCCGTCGCCGACCTGGCCACGCTCACCGAGCGGTTCGGCGACCTGGCGGGCCGCCATGTGCTGTGCGTGGGCGAGGGGAACAGCTCGGGTGCCGCGCTCGCGCTGGCCGCGGCACTCACCCCCGGGCTGCGGCTGACCCTGCTCTGCCCGAAGGGGTACGAAGTGCCGCGGGAGACCCTCGATCTGGTCGGCAAGCTCAGCGAAGGACAGGCGCTGGTCGAGCAGGTCACGTCGGCCGACGAGGTGACGGGAGCGGTGGACGCCGTGTACACGAGCCGCTGGCAGACGATGGGCGTGCCCAAGGCGAACCCCGACTGGCTGGCCGACTTCGAGGGGTTCCGGATCGACCAGGGGTTCCTCGACCGGTTCGCCGGTGCGGACACCGTGTTCCTGCACGACCTGCCCGCCGTACGCGGCCAGGAGGTCACCGACGAGGTCCTGGACGGGGAGCGGAGCGTCGCCTGGCGCCAGGCGCACCACAAGATGACGGCCGCGATGGCGGTGCTGGAGTGGTGCGTCGTCGGAGCGGGCGACCGCATCTGACCGAAGCACGCGCAAGAGAGCGGTGGTCGAGCCGGCCCTGGCCGGTTCCACCACCGCTCCCCGCGTGCCGCGTGATGCGTGCTGCGTGCTGCGTGCTGCGTGCTGCGTGCGGATGAAAGCGGGCTCAGCCGCCCATGGCCGCGATGGCCGATTTGGGGCGCAGATCGGTCCAGTTGGCCTCGATGTACTCGGCGCACTCCTGCTTCGTGCCCTCGTCCCGCACCAGCGTCCAGCCCGCGGGCTGCTGGATGCCGACCGGCCAGAGGGAGTGCTGGCCCTCGTCGTTGACGAGTACGACGTAGCGGCCTTCCGGATCCTCAAAAGGGTTGGTTGCCACAATTCCCACCTTCGCTGAAGCGACGACGCATGACACGCGCCTGACGTTTTCCGGTCCCCAAACTAGGGGCCGTTCAGGCAATGCGCGGGCAGCGTGACAGGCAGATCGGCGGTGGTGTTCGCGCCCTCGTCGTACAACACGACTGGTCCACACCACACTACCGCCCGTTTCACGGACGACATATGATCATACGGACAGCGAGGTCCATGAACTCCTACCGGTGAGGGGATCCAAGGTGGCAGGTGGTGGGGGGCCACTGAGATTCAACCTGCTGGGCGCGCTGGAGGTCTGGGAGGGCGGCACCAAACTCCGTCTGGGCGGGGCGATCCAGGAGCGCGTGCTCCTCATGCTGCTGCTGGAGTCCGGCAGGATGCTGCCCGTCTCCCGGCTCGTCGAGGCCGTCTGGGACGAGGACCCGCCCGCGACCGCACCCCACCAGGTTCGCAAAGCCGTCGCCGATCTGCGCCGGCGCATCCCCGGTGGCAGCGAGACCCTGGTGACCGAGGGCCCCGGTTACCGCGTCGTGGTCACCGAGACCCAGCTGGACCTGGCCGAGTTCGACGCCCGGCTGCGCACCGCCAAGGAAGCCCTGGCCGCCGGTAACCCCGCCCGGGCCGTCGACGCGCTCCAGGCCACCCTGGCCCTGTGGCGCGGCCCGCTGCTCTCCGGCGAGGGCACCCCGGTCATCGAGCGCGCCTCGGTCATGCTGGAGGAACGCCGGCTGGCCGCCGCCGAGCAGCTCTTCGATCTGCGGCTCGGTCTCGGCGAGTCCGCCGAACTCGTCGTGGACCTGCGCCAGCTCGTGCACCAGAACCCGTTGCGCGAGACCCTGCGCGGCCAGTTGATGCTCGCGCTGTACCGGTCGGGCCGCCAGGCCGCCGCACTGGAGGAGTACGCCGAGGTCCGCCGGCTCCTCGGCGAGGAACTGGGCATCGACCCCGGCCCCGAACTGACCAGGCTGCACGAGGGAATTCTGCGGGAGAGCCCCGAACTCGCCGCCGCGCCGAAGTCCTGGGAAGCCCCCGCCCCGGGCCCGGCCGCCCCCGAGATCAAGGCGCCCTCCACCCTCCCGCACGACCTCGCCGACTTCACCGGCCGGGACCGCGAACTCCAGGAATTATTGGGCTACGCGCGTCACGAGGACGGCCGGGCCCCCCGGATCGTGGCCATCGACGGCATGGGCGGCAGCGGGAAGACCACCCTGGCGGTACGGGCCGCGCACCGGCTCGCCGGGTCCTATCCGGACGGCCAGATCCATATCGATCTGCGCGGCTACACCCCGGGCGAGCAGCCCGTCACCACCGGCGCCGCCCTCGCCTCCCTGCTGCGCACCATGGGCCTGCCGGGCCCCGGACAGCAGCTGCCCGAGGACGACGCCGGGCGCGCGGCCCTGTGGCGGGCCACCCTGAGGGGCAAGCGGGTGCTGCTGCTCGTCGACAACGCCACCGACACCGGAACGATCCTGCATCTGCTGCCCGCCTCGCCGGACTGCCTCCTCCTCGTCACCAGCCGGGCCCGGCTGGTGGACCTCGACGGAGCCGACTGGATCTCCATCGGCCTGATGTCCCCCGAGGAGAGCGCCACCCTGATCGAGGACATCCTCGGCAGCCGGCGGGTGTCCGCGGAGCCCGAGGCCGCCGCCGAACTGGCCCGGCTGTGCGGGTATCTGCCGCTCGCGCTGCGCATCGCGACCGCGCGGCTGCGCAACCGCCCGCGCTGGACCCTCGCGTACCTGGTCGAGCGGCTGCGGGACGAGACCCGGCGGCTGGACGAACTCAGCCTGGGCGAGCGGAGCATCGCCGCGACCCTGCGGCTGTCGTACCAGGCCCTGGACAAGGACTCCAGGACCGCCTTCCGTACCCTCGCCCTGCACCCCGGCGGGGACATCGATGTCTACTCGGCGGCCGCCCTGCTCGGCATGGACGTCCGGATCGCCGAGGACACCCTGGAACGGCTCCTCGACGTCCATCTGGTGCTGCAACCGGAGATCGGCCTGTACACCATGCACGACCTGGTGCGCAGCTTCGTCCGGAGTCTGCGCGGCGAGCCGACCGCACAGGACGACGGGGCCGCGGTCGAGCGGCTGCTCGACTACTATCTGACGGCCACCGAGGCGGCCTGCGAGGTGCTGTTCCCCGGCCGCAGGCACCGCCCCACCGGAGTGCCGCCGTCCACGGCGGAGCTGCCCGACCTCACCCACGAGAAGCTGGCGCAGGTCTGGTTCTCCCGCGAGCACCCGGGGCTGCTGTCCCTGGTCACCCTGGCCGAGCGGTCCGGGCATGACCGGCACGCGGTGTGCCTGGCCCGCAATCTCGTCTTCCACCTCAACGCCCGCGGCCATCTCCAGGAGTTCGCGCAGCTGTGCCGCCTCGCGGTCACGGCCGCCCGGCGCCTGGGCGACCTGGACCTGCTCGGCGTCAGCCTGTCCAACCTGGGCGTCGCCTGCTGGAAGCTCGGCCGCTACGAGGAGGGCGTCAAGGTCGCCGAGGAGGGCCGGGACGTCGCCGCCCGGCTGGGCGACCGGCACACCCAGGCGCACACCGAGAGCACGCTCGGCCTGTACAAGAGCCTGCTGGGCCGCTTCCCCGAGGCGCTCGTCCACCTCCAGTGGGCGATCGCCTGCGAGCGCGAACTCGAGTCGCCCCGCGCCGAGGCCGAGAGCCTCACCGCCCTGAGCGCCCTGTACGAGCAGTGGGGCAAGTACCGGGAGGCCGCCGAGGCGGCCCGGCGCGCGATGCGACTCGCCGAGCAACTGGGGCGCCAGGGCGGCAAGTTGGTGGCCCTCACCGATCTGGCCCTGGCGCAGACCGGCCTCGGCGACTATGCGGAGGCCGATGAAACGCTGGCCCTCGCCCGCCAGTTGTGCGACGAGTCCATGGACCAGGGCCATGTCGCGATGACGCTCGCGCTGTCGGCCGACATCGCCCAGCGGCTGGACCGGCCCAACGAGTCGTCCGGTTTCGCGGACCGCGCCCTGGCCCTCGCGCGGGCGGGTTCCTCGCCGCTGCGCCAGGCGAAGCTGGAGAATGTGATCGGCCGGGTGCTGCGGCGCAAGCAGGAGTACGCCTCCGCCCTCGCCCTGCACAGCAGCGCACATGAACTGGCGTCCTCCGTCGGCCACCGGGTCGAGGAGGCCTATGCCCTGGCCGGCCTGGCGGGCGCGGCGGCGGCACTGGGCGACGAACCGTGGGCGGCCGAGCACGCGGCGCAGGCCGAGGAACTGTTCTCGGCGATGGGCATCCCCCCGAACGCCCGGCGCACCTGACCGCCCCGAAGAGCTGACCGCCGTATCGCCGGCGGTGCGGTGACTACGCGCCCACGACCGGGTTGGTGACGGTCGGGCCCTTGTCCTCGGCCGTCACGTGGTGGCCGTGCCGCTGCGTGTCCGTGTGGCCTGCCTCGACCGCCGCGGCGCCCAGCGCCAGCGCCACCACAGCCACGACGATCCGGATCGAGTTGGTGAGCTTGCGAGCCATGATTTCCGCCCCCTGAAGTGTCTTCGGTCTTTCCGACACCTCGAATATGGCGACGCCCATTCCCGCGAGGATCCCGCTCCGATACCGCCCATGGGTAACGCCCGGAAACGGCCTCTGACCAGGGACGGAGGCCGATTCAGGGGGGTGGGGCGGGAACGGACTGCTGAGGCGGGAACGAGCGGGTGGGGCAGGACCGGGCGGGTGGTGCGGATGAGCCGGTATCGGGTCAGTCCGTGCCCGCTCCGGTGACCGTCACGGTCGTACCGCCGAGCCGGCAGGACAGCACCCGCGGGCCTTTGGCAGTGAGGACGACCACCGTGTGCGCGGGCCCGCTCTCGTGCTCCGCCATGTCGAGCAGGGCCCTGACCGAGGAATGCAGTACGACGCGGTCCGCCTCGGCGGGCTCACCGCACGGACCGGAGCCGACCGGTGCGCTCCGGGTGATGCCGACGACCTCGTGCATGCCGTCGCAGGACTCCGTGGCGACCCCGAACCGCGGCCCCTGCCAGCCCTCGTCCACGACCGGACCGATCGGCGCACCACCGTCCGTCGGCGCACCACCGTCCGTCGGCCCGCCACCGTCCGTCGGTACACCGCCGTCCGACGGCCCGCGGGTCCCGGTGTGCGCGGCCCATCGCTCGACGGCCGACAGGTCCCGCAGGGCACGGCCGAGCCGTTCCGTCACCGGTTGCGGGTCCGGGAAATGGTTCACGAAACGCTCCTTCGCAGATAACCGACGCGCTCCATGCCACTGCTTTGCCGGTTGCTTCGTCAAGAGGCAGCTTTCATCGGCAGTTACCGGGGTGCTTGGCCGGATTCATGGAAACCCACCGGCCCTTCGAGTTAGCGTCCTCGTATTCCCACTGCTCGCCCGCTCGGCTTCCTGAAAGCAATGGAGGAACGCAACGATGAGGCAGATGGTAAATTGGCTGACCCCGTCCTTCGCCGCCCATGGCGGAAGTCCGGGAGTAGCCACGCTGGGACCGGCCGGTACCAGTAGCGAAGTCGCCGCAGGAATCGTCTGGCAGAGCCTTGAGGGCGATGTCCCCAGCGTCCGGAACATAGAACTGCACCGGACGTACGAGGACGCCGCCGAGGCGGTGCTCAAGCAGGACGTGGACTACCTGGTGGTGGCCAACGCCTACAGCGGCATCAGCGAGTTCTACATGGACACCCGGCTGTCCCTGGCCGGCGTGTTCGTGATGGACACCCCCCACTACGGCATCGCCCAGCTGCCCGGCGAGCCGGTCCCGGACCGGCCGGTGGTCGCCACCCACCCGGCGCCCCGCCCGCTCGTGGACGAGCTGCTGCCGAGCCACTTCACCGACCGGGAGATCCTTCAGGTCACGTCGACCAGCACGGCCGCGCAGTCGGTCCGGGACGGTGTCACGGACCTGGCGCTGACGACCGTACCGGCGGCCGAGGCCCACGGCCTGGAATTCATTTCCCGGAAGCGGTTCATCAGGATGCTCTGGTCCGTATTCACGCTGAACGGCGAGATATTCGTCGTCCCCGACGACACCGCGGAAGCGGGGAGGATCACCCATGCTCATACTTGACGGAGAGGCGGTTCGCGCCTCCTACCCGATGACCGAGGCGATCTCGGTGATGACGGAGGCGCTGCGCGCTTTTTCCTCGGGAAAGGTGACGCAACCGCTGCGGTCGGTTCTCGCGCCGCCTTCCGAGGATGGTGTGTTCGCGATGATGCCGTGTCATGCGGAGGGCCTCGGATACGGTTTCAAGGCCATCATGCACAATCCCGGGAACGAGGCCCGCGGGCTGAGCACGCATATCGGCATGGTCACCGTTTTCGACCCGGAGACCGGTGAACTCTCGGCCGTCCTGGACGGCAGCGCGGTCACCGCGATCCGCACCGCCGCGGTCTCCGCCGTCGCCACCCGGGAACTGGCCCGTGCCGACGCGGGCGATCTGGCGATCCTCGGCTCGGGCACCCAGGCCCGCACCCATCTGGAGGCCGTCCGGCTGGTGCGGGACGTCCACCGGGTCCGGGTCTGGTCCCGCACCGCCGAACGGGCCCGGGACTTCCGGGACTGGGCCGCAACCCAAGGCGTGGACGTCGAGGTCGCCGCCACCCCCGAGGAGGCCGTACGCGGCGCGGACCTGGTGTGCACCACGACCGCCTCGCGGGTCCCGCTGATCGGGGCGGGGGTGCTGAGCCCCGGCGCCCATGTGAACGCGGTCGGCGCGTCCGTGCGCGGTGCCCGGGAGCTGGCCCCCGCCGCCGTCGCCGGCTGCGCGGTCTTCGTGGACAGCCGGGAGTCCGCCCTGAACGAGTCCAGTGACATCTGCGACCCGATCGACGAGGGCCTGATGGACGAGAAGGACATCAGGGGCGAGATCGGAGAAGTGCTCCTCGGCACCGCCCGAGGACGCACCGAGCCAAAGGAGATCACCTTGTTCAAGTCCCTGGGGCTGGCCGTCGAGGACGTCGCCTCCGGTTTCTCGATCGCGGCCCGTGCGCGGAAGGGCGGCATCGGTGTTGCTGTCTGAGACGCGGCCGTCCACGCTGCGGGCCACCAAGGTCTTCGTCGTCGACGCGTTCGCCAAGCGCCCGTTCACCGGCAACCCGGCCGCCGTGTGCCTGCTGGAGGAGCCCAGGGACGAGGGCTGGATGCAGGCCCTCGCCCGGGAGATGAACCTCTCCGAGACGGCGTTCGTGACCGCCCGCGGCGAGGGCTACGAACTGCGCTGGTTCACCCCCGCCAAGGAGGTCGACCTCTGCGGTCACGCGACCCTGGCCAGCGCCCATGTGCTGTGGCAGCGCGGCTTCCGGGAGCGGGAGATCGACTTCCACACCCGCAGCGGCCTGCTCACCGTCAGCCGCGAGCAGCGCGAGATCGTCATGCGGTTCCCGGCGGAACGCGCGGTGGCGACCGAGCCGCCGGCCGGGCTGTGCGAGGCGCTGGGCGTGGATCCGGTGTGGACCGGCCGCAACAGGTTCGACTACCTGGTGGAGGTCGCCGACGCGGAGGTGGTGGCCGACCTCAAGCCCGACTTCGCCGCCCTCGCCGGCATCCCGACCCGCGGGGTGATGGTCACCGCGCCGGGCGGCTCGCACTCCGAGTTCGACTTCGTCTCCCGGTTCTTCGCCCCGGCGTACGGCGTCGACGAGGACCCGGTCACCGGCTCCGCCCACTGCTGCCTGGGCCCGTACTGGGCCGACCGGCTGGGGCGCGCGGAGCTGTGGGGCTACCAGATGTCCCGGCGCGGTGGCACGGTCCACGTCACCGTCCTGGACGACCACGTGCTGCTGGGCGGCACCGCGGTCACGATCACGGCCGGCGCCTCGATCCCGTAGGCGACAGGGAAGGAAGCGGAGGACAGAGCATGCCCGCGTACGTCATAGGGAACGTCACCACGCTGGAGACCAGCGACGAACTCGCCGAGTACCGCCGCCGGGTGGGCGCCACGGTGGCCCGGTACGGCGGGCGCTTCCTGGTCAGAGGGGGGAAGGTGGACGTCCTGGAGGGCGACTGGCTCCCGGTCCACCTCACCCTCATGGAGTTCCCGGACGGTGCCGCCGTCCGCACCTGGCTCGGGTCCCCCGAGTACCAGGAGATCGCCGCGCTCCGGACCGGCAATGTGCGCACCGAGCTGGTCCTCCTGGAGAGCGGCGACTGACGACCCACACCTGTCGATCCGGCTTGTCCACGCAGGGATTCAGGAAGGTTTCACCTCACGTGTTCACCATCTTCGACGACGAGCTCGACGCCCTCGCCCGCCGCTCGGTCACCCAACAGCAGGAGCTCCAGGCCGGGTTGTGGGACGGGGAGCGCCTGTCGGCCCACCAGTTCGAGAACCTCCGGGAGAGCCTGCGCTATGTGCGCAAACGCTCCCCCTTCTACGCCGGACGGCTGGCGGGCCTGACGGACGCGCAGATCGAGGGCCTGGACGCCGCGGAGTTCGCCCGCGCCGTGCCCTTCACCACGAAGCAGGACCTCCGGGAGCAGCGCTACGACATGCTCTCCCGGCCGGTGAGCGAGTCCTGGGTGTTCTACGAGACCACCGGCACCACCGGCCCCGCCACCCCGTGCCCCCGC
This sequence comes from Streptomyces sp. NPDC093018, assembly GCF_040684035.1. Taxonomy (NCBI): domain Bacteria; kingdom Bacillati; phylum Actinomycetota; class Actinomycetes; order Kitasatosporales; family Streptomycetaceae; genus Streptomyces; species Streptomyces sp. NPDC093018. Next base: position 58,555 of record NZ_JBFBFF010000013.1, on the reverse strand, counting down.
GACAACACCGACTCCATCGTCAACAACGCCGCCCTCACGGTGGCCTACCGGGACATCTTCGAGCAGCACGGCGACCATCATGTCGTGGCCGTGCTCGGCCCGACCGAACTGCACTCCACGGGCGACACGTTCGGTGACGTCTGCCGCAATCTCGGGCACGCGGTCGTCAAGATGTGGCCGCACTCCCCGGTCGTGGGGTTCGAGCGGGCCCTGCACATGCTCCGCGAACTGCGGGTGACGGCCGTCTTCTGCACCCCCGGCATGGCGATGTCACTGGCCAAGGAGGCCCGGAGGGCGGGGCTCGACCCGGCGGCCGACTTCGATCTGCGGCTGCTGATGTTCGTGGGCGAACTGGTCACCCCGAAGCTGCTGGAGAACCTCGGCACCATCTGGAACGCCCGCGCGTACAGCTGCATGTACGCCTCGCAGGAGTCGTCCATCGTCGCCGCCGCGCACCCCGACGGGCGGCTGCGGACGGTGCCGCTGAACGTCTACTACGAGGTCATCGACCCGGGCACCGGGCAGCTCGTGGCGCCGGACGCGCACCAGGTGCGGACGGGCGAGCTGGTCATCACCCATCTCTACCAGGGTGCCAAGCCGCTGGTGCGCTACCGCACCGGCGACCTGGTGCGGCTGGAGCCGGCCGGCGACGGCTCCCCCGCACAGGTCCTGACGCCGCTCGGCCGGGTGCGCGACCGCATCGATCTCAACGGTCGTACGGTCACGGCCTACGAGCTGGAGGACCTCGTCCTGTCCCGGGCGCCCGGCTGCCGCGACTACCACATCACCATCGACCGGGAGGCGGACGTCGACGTGCTCGCCGTCGATCTCGACCTGCCCGACACGGCCGCGGCGCGGGACGCCCACGCGTCGCTCGTCGCGGCGGCCGCGGACGCCTGGGGCTGCCCGCTGACGGTCCGGCACACCGAGCTGGGCGCGATCACCACGACGGGCGCCATGGTCAGCTGGAAGGCGGCCCGGGTGCGGGACCTGCGCACGGCCTCGGACCCCGAGCACGAGGCGGCCCTGGCCATCGCCCGCCGACGGGACGCCCGATGAGCGCCGGCCGCACCGCCGCCCCGGCCGCGGGCCGATGGGTCTTCCACGACGGCGACTTCGTGCCCGCCGCCGACGTCCGGCTCAGCCCCAGCCTTCAGGCGCTTCAGTACGGCACCGGTGTCTTCGAGGGCATCCGCGCCTACGCCACCGACTCGGGCGACGCCCATCTGTACCGGGCCCACGACCACTTCACCAGGATGATCGGATCGGCGCGACTGCTGCGGATCGCGATCGACCACAGCGCCGCCGAACTGGTCGAGATCGCCGCCGAGTTGCTGCGCCGCAACGGCCATACCGGTGACGCCTACCTCAGACCGCTCGCCTACAAGACGGCCCTGCAGCCCGGGGTGCCGTTCGGTGTCCGGCTCCAGGGGGTGTCCTCGGCGCTGACCATCGTCAGCCTGCCCATGGGCAGTTACACCTCCAAGGACGGGATCAGCTGCGGGATCTCCTCGTGGCGGCGGATCCCGGACAGCTCGCTGCCCGCCCGCGCGAAGATCACCGGCGCGTACGCCAACAACGCGCTGGCCACCGACGAGGCGACGGCGGCCGGCTACGACGACGCCATCTTCCTCAACCAGGCCGGCCATGTCGCCGAGGCCAGCACCGCCAATGTCTTCCTGGTACGGGCCGGGCGGGTCGTCACCCCGGCCCAGGACTCCGACATCCTGGAGGGCATCACCAGGGACTCGGTGATCTCGCTGCTGCGCCGTCAGCCGGGCATCGAGGTCGAGCGGCGCACGGTCCTGCGGTCCGAGCTGCACACGGCGGACGAGATCTTCCTGACCGGCACCGGCTGCGAGATCGTCCCCGTCACCGCCCTGGACGGCCGCCCGGTGGGCTCCGGCGTCCCGGGCCCCCTGACCCGCGCGGTCATGGCCGCCTACGACCGGTCCGTCCGCGGCCGGGACCCCCATGACGACCAGGGCTGGCTGACGCCGGTCCACGCGACCCCCGTCCTGCTCTGAGGAGGAACCGATGATCCGCCACACCGTCCTCTTTCGCTTCCGCCCCGAGGTCGACTGGTCCGACGCGCGCGCACGGGCCGCCGAGGAGGCCACCGCGGGCCATCCGGACCACATCGAGGAGATCCTCGGCTGGGAGTTCGGGCGCAACATGACCGAGCGGCCGGTCGCCTACGACTTCGCCCTGATCGGCACGTTCGCCGACCGGGGAGCGGTCGACCGCTATCTGACCCACCCCGACCACGTCCGCGGCGTCGAGCTGTGGAAGGAGATCGCCACCTGGGTGGTCGCGGATTTCGCTGTCGCCTGAGAGCCGCCCCGCGACGGGCCGGATCGGCGCTGACCGATCCGGCCCGCGCCCGCCGCGCCTTGCCCGTCCGCCGCGCCTAGCCCGTCCGCCGCGCCTAGCCCGTCCGCCGCGCCTAGCCCGTCCGCCGCACTTTGCCCTCCGGTCCCACGACCCCTACCCGAGGATCACGACATGACAGCGATCGTTCCCCGAAACGGCAGTCCCGCCACCCTCGTCGAGGAGGCCCTGGACGCCCTCCTGACCACCGCCGAACGCCGCGATCCCCTGGTGGAGGCCCAGGTCGCGGTGCTGGAGGCCGGACTGATGCTGACCCGGGCGGGCGCGGTCACCCCGTCCCCCGGCCAGCACGACCGCGTACAACTGCTGCGCGAGGCCCTGGGCTCGGTGCGTGCCGCCGTCATGGCCACCGGTGTCGCGGTGGTCAGGTCCAACGACGCGGCGCGGATGGCGGGCGCGGACGCCGGATAGAGCGGACTCGTTCACGAGCGGGATCAACTACTGCCCGGGGCGTACGGAGAGACCGCCGGGCAGCCCACTCCCATGTGACAACCCTCACGCGAAGACAGCAACTAAGCCCCCCGGATAGTAGGCGGCCCTTCGGTGACATATGGGATTTGTCCGCCTTGATAGCGAAGCAGGTCACCCTGGGGACAGTCGCCCCCAGAAGGCGAAAGGGTGCTCACTAATCGCCCCGGTCAACAGACTTTTGACGACACACAGGGGTGGTGGCAAACGTCGCGATCGCGAAGTCGGCACCTTCGCGGGCGTCTGACAAGAGGCCCGTGCGGCTACGAGGCCGGGTAGTAGGAAGGCTCGTTGCGGTCGCCTCCGGCCCGTGCTGAGACTGGGCGCTCGGCGATCACCGAGCGAGGTTCACACAATGGGCAAGCATCGCAAGACGCAGCATTTCCGGCGCATGGTCATCGGCGCCGTCGCGGTCGGCACGGTGGGCGTACCGTCCGTCGCGCTGGCCTGTACGGACTGGCCGTCCGGTACGGCGGACCCGAGCGCCGCCGCCACCGGCGCCACCGCTCTCGCACTGGCGGACATACCCGCGCCCACGGACACGGCCGCGCCGGGGCAGACCGCGACACCGCGGCAGCCCGGCACAGTTCAGGCGATACCGAAGCAGCGGGCACACCACCAGCACCCCCGCCATCTCCCCAAGTCCCCCGGCACCCCGCTCACCATCGCCGCGCCGATCGCGTCCCAGGCGGCCACCGCGCAGCCGGACGAGGCGCCCCCGGCCGACCAGCCCGGGCAGACCGACGCCCCGGCCCCCGCTCCCACCGCGTCCAGCGCCCCGGCGACAGCCACGCCGTCCACCACCGCCGCGTCCGGCGTCACCGCGCAGATCGTGCAGCTGGTCAACGCCGAGCGCGCGAAGGCCGGTTGCCGGCCGCTCACCCTGAACGCGAAGCTCACCAAGGCCGCGCAGGAGCACAGCGCTGACATGGCCGCCCACCAGAACATGTCGCACACCGGCTCCGACGGCTCCGACCCGGGCACCCGCATCACACAGGCGGGGTACACCTGGAGCGCGTACGGCGAGAACGTCGCGTACGGCTACTCGACCGCCGCCGAGGTCATGGCGGGCTGGATGGCCAGCCCCGGCCACCGGGCCAACATCCTCAACTGCGGCTACCAGGAGATCGGTGTCGGTCTCGCGCAGCCCGGCAGCTACTGGACACAGGACTTCGGCACGGCCCGGTAGCCGTCGGCCGTGCGACGGGTCAGCGGCGGGTCAGCAGTCGGCGAGCGGATTGCGCAGCGGCAGATAGCGCGCGTCCGCCCCGTCCGCGCCCGTCCACCGCAGCAGCAGGTTGGTCTTGCCGGGCAGGGTCGGCGAGCCGAGCAGGGCGGGGATCTCGGGCAGGTCGTGCCGGGCCAGTGAGCGGCGCACGGCGGGCCAGGGGTCGTATCCGCGATGCCGCTCGGCCAGGGCCCCGGCGATCTCCATGAGGTGGTTGACGATCAGGCAGTAGACCAGCCGCTCCCAGCCCGCGGCGCGTGGGACGTCCGGTAGCAACTTGACGCCCTCGGCGTCCCGGAACAGCGCCTGTACGGGCGTACCGGAGGCGTCCACCGCGACCAGGGTGTTCTGCAGATGCGCCTCCAGGACGACCCCGTGGGTGTCGAACGCGGTCAGCGCGGGCGGCACGACCTGCGCCAGATACGCCTCCCACCAGGCCGCGGGGTCGGCCGTCGCGGCGAGGGGGCTGCCGTCGAAGCCCTCGGCGAGACCCGCGGCGAGCAGCGGCACGGCGCCCGGCAGCAGATGGTCGCGCAGCCCGTCGCGGACCACCACGGCCAGCTCCTCGTACGCGAAGACCGGCGCCCGGTGCCCGCGGTCGGCGAGCCACGCGGCGGACATGCCCGTCGCGGCGGACGCCCCGGTCGAGGCGGACGCTCCGGCCGTGGCGGACGCTCCGGCCGTGGCGGAGGCCCCGGTCGCGGCGGGCGCCCTCATCGCGGCGAAGGCGCGCCCCGCGGCGGTGTCCGTGCGGCGCAGCCGCAGCAGGTCGTGGCGCCAGAGCCGGCGGATGTCGTTGGTGATCCGCACGTCCAGGCTGAACTTCAGGAACAGGTCGGCCCGTGGCTCGTACACCGTACGGATCGCGGCGGTCGGCCAGGTGTCGAAGGGGGTCGTGCCGAGCCGGACCAGGCGGCCGTCGGCGAAGGCGGGGGCGAGGGTGTCGGCGACCAGGTCGAGCTGCCAGGGGTGGGCGGGCAGCAGCCGGTAGCCGGGCGGCGCGCTGCCCAGGGCGTCCAGGGCGCGGGTGTCGCCCTCCTCGGCCACCTGGTCCTCGCGCACCCCGAGCAGCACCAGCGGGAACCGGGCGTACGCCTCGGGGGCGTACGGCAGCCAGGACGCGACCGGGCCGCCGCCGCGCGCCTTGGGCGCCGGGTGGTGGGGGTGGCCGGTGATCAGGGACTGCTCGGAGCGCTGATAGAGGTCGTCCGGCGGGGTCGTACGGGCGCGGGCGGCGAGCAGCGCGGCGACGGCCTCCCGGCTGTCGATCATCTCGGCGGGCAGATCGCCGCCGGGCAGCCCGGTGTGCCGGCGCAGTTCCTCGGCGACGAGTTTGACCAGTTCGGGATGGCCGACGCGGTGCCAGGCGCCGGCCGCGAACACCTCGGGGTCGGCGGGGCGGCGCCCTGCGCGCACGCGCAGCAGCCGTCCGGTGCCGGGCAACCGGTGGACCGGCCGCTGACCGGGGGCGCCGGGCAGCGGCTCGGCCACCTCCCGGAGCAGGCAGTTGAGCAGGGGGGCGGCCGCATAGGCGTCGGCGAGCCGGCCGACGGCGGCTGCGGGAGGCTTGAGGTCCACGCGATCCATTCGTTCTTCGGTGGCGTTCTTCTTCGAGCCGGTCTTTCGATCCGGTCCTCTTCGATCCGGTCTGGTTCGATCCGGTCTTCTTCGAGCGTCGCACCCGGGCGGGCGCGTTCTTCGCAAGGGGCCCGGAAGCGATCAGTATGGCTTCGTATCCGACCATGGTGCTGTCTTCCGTACCCGACCATCGTGCCCCGTACCGGCCGCGATCGAGGAGCCGACCGTGTCCCACTCCCCCACCGCCGAGGCCGAGGTCGCCGCAGAGCTGCGGGCCGTACGCCCCGGGCTGCTCTCCCGGTACGACGCCGAGCTGCCCGGTGCCCGCGCGGCCGTGCTGACCCGGCTGTGGCGGGGGCTCGCGCATGAGCCGCTGCCCTGGATCACCGGCCGGACGCGCGGGGCGTACGGCCTGACGCTGCGGCTGGCCGACGGCCGGGCGCTGCACGGCCCGCACCCGGACCCGTACGCCACGCACGCCTATGTCACCGCCGTGCGCCTGGACCGGCGACGGTACGACGATCCGGCCCGGCTGATGGCGGAGCTGGCGGCCGGTGCCGGGATCGGAGTGGGGCCGGGGGCCGAGGGGTTCGCGGCGGAGCTGGGGCACAGCACGGCCTCCCTGGCGCTGTCCCGGGCCGCCGCCGATCACCCGAAGGAGTGGCCGGAACGCGACTGGGAGTGGGAGCAGCGGGTGGTGGACGGGCATCCCTTCCATCCCAACTGCCGTTCCCGGCCCGGGTTCTCGGTCGCGGACCAGCTGGCGTACGCCCCGGAGCACCGGCCCGTGGTACGGCTCGGGACGCTGCCGGTACCCGCCGCCGAGTGCCTGCTGACCGGCGAGTGGCCCGAGGAACTGCGGGACGGGGACCGGCTGTTGGTGCCGGTGCACCCGTGGCAGGCGGCGCAGGTGCTGAAGCGGTCCTACGACGACTGGTGCCCGGCCCGTCCGCTGATGTCCCTGCGGACGCTGGCCGTGCCCGGCGGACTCCATGTGAAGACGGCGCTGAGCTCCCGGCTGACCTCCTCGGTGCGGGACATCTCGCCGTACTCGGTAAAGGCGGCGGCGGTCCTGTCCGACTTCGCGGCCGAACTCGCGGCACGCACCGGCGGATCGCTGGACATCACCCGCACCCTGGGCGCGGTCACCGCGGGGACCGCCGAACTGGCCGCGCTGCTGCGGGAGTCGCCCGAGCGGTGCGCGGGGCCGGGTGAGCGGGTCCTGCCGGTGGCCGCGCTCGCCACCACGCCGCTGCCCCGGGACCCCGAGTGGCTGGCCGCGTTCACCCGGCTCGCGCTCACCGTGGGGCTGCGGCTGCTCGATCTCGGGGTGGCGCTGGAGGCGCACGGCCAGAACCTCCTGGTGGTGCTGGCCGCCGACGGGAGCCCGCGGCGGCTGGTCTACCGCGATCTCGCCGACATCCGGATCAGCCCGGCCCGCCTCGCCCGGCACGGCATCGCGCCGCCCGCGCTCACCGGACGGCTGGTCACGGACGACGAAACCGCCCTGCGCCGCAAGCTGTTCGGCTCCCTGGTGGCGGGCGCGCTGGCCTCGGTCGCGGGGTCGGGACCGGCGCTCGGGGCGGCGCTGGCGGGGGTCGTACCGAGCCTTCCGGACACCTCCGATCTCGCGGTGCTGCGTGAAGGTCCGGTGCCCGCGAAGGCGTTGACGCTGATGCGGCTGTCGCCGGGGACACCGGGCGACCAGTGGACGGACCTGCCCCACCCGCTCGTTTTGGAGCCCGGCACGGTTGATCAATAGGATCCGTCGATGATCAGAAGACAACGGCTGGCGGTAGGAGTGTGCGCCCTGCTCGCCGCACTGACCGCCGGGCTCACGTTCCCGACAGCGGCGGCCGCCGACGAGACGGAGCAGGCCGCTCCGAAGGTCGAACTGGTGCTGGACGTCAGCGGATCCATGCGGACCCGGGACATCGACGGCGGCACCCGGATGGCGGCGGCGAAGCAGGCGTTCGACGATGTGCTCGACGCGACCCCGCAGGACGTGGAACTGGGCATCCGCACGCTCGGCGCCAACTACCCCGGAAACGACCGCAAGGAGGGCTGCAAGGACACCGCGCAGCTGTATCCGGTCGGCCCGCTGGACCGGACCGACGCGAAGACCGCGGTGGCGACGCTCCAGCCGACCGGCTGGACGCCGATCGGGCCGGCGCTGCTGAAGGCGGCGGGCGATCTGGACGGTGGTTCCGGAACCCGCCGGATCGTGCTGATCAGCGACGGCGAGGACACCTGCCAGCCGCTGGACCCGTGCGAGGTGGCCCGGGAGATAGCCGCCAAGGGCATCGGCCTGACCATCGACACGCTGGGCCTGGTGCCGGACTCCAAGACCCGTGACCAGCTCAGCTGTATCGCGGACGCGACCGGCGGCACGTACACCTCCGTGCAGCACAAGGAGGAACTGACCGACCGGGTGGGCCAGTTGGTGCACCGGGCGGCCGATCCGGTGGTGACGCCGGTGGCCACCTCGGGCGCCGGGCAGTGCACCGGCGCGCCGACGCTGAAGTCCGGTCTGTACACCGACCGCGCGGCCTTCGGGCAGCAGCGCTGGTACAAGGTCGACGTCAAGCCCGGCCAGGAGCTGCGCGCCTCGGTGAGCGTCGCGGACGACCGGGCCGTGAACCCCTCCTACGGGGTGCTGCTGCGGGCGGTGACCGCCAAGGGGCGGGAGATCGTCCGCGGTGAGGCGGCCGGTACCGGACGCACCGACATGATCTCCACCGGGCTGCGCTATCCGAAGCCGTCCAGCGACGACGACAACGCGCCGGCGGAGACGGTGTGTCTGGAGGTCGCGCACTCCTTCTCGGCACCCGCGGGTGTGAAGAGCACGCCGGGTCTGCCGCTGGAGCTGACCGTGGACGTGGTCAACGGCCCCGACCAGGCGCACGACGTGGCCTCGTTCGGTCTCGGCCGCGGCTGGTGGCTGCTGGGCACGCTGGTGCTCATCGGCTTCCTCGCGGGTGTGCTGTGGGGCTGGCTGTCGCGCTGGCGCGTCGCGATCTGGAGGACGAACTGATGCGTGCCGTACGAGTATTGAGCGCCCTGGGTACGACGCTGCTCGCCCTCGGGCTCGCCGCGGGACCGGCCGCCGCCGACTCCTCGCCCTCCCCCAGTGCCTCCGACGGCTCCGACACCTCGGCGCCCACGCAGGCGGGCACGTCCTTCCGTACGGCGACGGAGCTCCAGCAGGGTCAGCAGGCGACGGCCTCCGGGTCCACCGGTGACTACCTGTACTGGTCGTTCCCCGCGGACACCGGGCAGCGGCCGACGGTCAAGGCGACCGTGAAGCTGCCGCAGACGCACGGCGCCGAGACCTGGCAGCTCGATGTGTTCGACGGACTGCGCCGCCGCCAGTCCTGCCAGTACGGCGCCTCCTCCCGCTCCGCCGAACAGGGCGCGAACTCGGTCGAGTTGGCCTGTGTGATGCGGACGGTGCGCGGCTGGGCGGAGCCGTGGGCCAACGACCCGCTGCCCGGCACGTACTACGTGCGGCTGACGGTCGTGGACATGGGCGCCGCCGATCTCGGCCAGCCGGTGAACGCCGAGATCCAGGTGGACTCCAAGGACGTCGGCGGCCCTTCGGCCGTCGACGGCTCCCTGGGCAAGCCGCTGGTCCCCGGTATCGCGGTCAAGTCCGAGGCGCAGGGCGACGATTCCAAGACCGCCGTGCTCTCCAGCTTCGGCTCGCGTGACGGCTGGTCCTCCGGCTGGTGGTCCGACCGCTGGGTGTGGACGGGCATCGGCGCGGTGCTCGCCGCGCTGGCCGGCATCGGCGGATACGCGCTGACGCGGGGACACGGCCGGCCGCCGACCGTCTGACCTCGCCGTGCAGAAGGGCCCGCCCAGGTGGCGGGCCCTTCTGCCTGACCCGGCCGGGGCTCTGTTCCTGGCCCCGGCCGGGCCCTCTGCTTCCGCCCCGCTCGCGCGCGGCAGCCGATAGCTTGGCGCCATGTCCGCGTTCATACAGCAGCTTCCGGCGCTGTTCGGGGTCGTCATCGGCGCCGTCGGCTCGTATCTGGCGATCGCCCGCGGCGATCGGATCCGCTTCCACCGCGAGCGGGCGACCCGCTGGGAGGAGCGGCGGCTCGCGATCTACGCCGAGTACGCGAGGGCGCTCAAGCAGTCCGTCACGCTGACCTACCGGATCGCGGCCCATCTGGGTGTCGACCCCCATCCGCACCCGCTGTCCCCCGAGGAGGCCGCTCCCCAGCTGGCCGAGGCGACCGACGCCCGGGATCCCGCCGGGGAGGCGCTGCTGATGCTCGGCAGCACCGGCGTGGTGGACAGGGCCCGCGAGTGGGTCGTCGCGGTGATGGACATGGAGCGGTTCCTGCGCGCCGACGCCCATGACCCCGGGACCTGGCGGGCCATGATGGCGCGGCAGCGGGCCGCGCGGGAGGCGTACTACGCGGCCGTCCGGCACGATCTCGGGCTTCCGCCCGGCCATTCGGGGGAATGGAGCCTGTCGGCCTCCTCATGAACCCGCCGCCCCGACCGTTGCCCCGGAAGGGTTGCGTCAGCCCTCCCGCAGCGCCTTCGCCACCGGCCCCTCGCCCGCCACCGCGACCTGCCCGGCGCGCAGGGCCTCCAGCAGCGGGAGGGTGCCGCGGGCCACGGCCTCCGAGACCGGGGTCGTCAAGGTGAGACGCGCGTCCGCGGGGGTGGGGGCGGGGCCGTCGCCGTACACCGGGGCCGCGTACACCGGTGCTGAGTCCGCCGGTGCCGAGTCAGCCGGTGCCGCGCCCGCCGGTTCCCCGCCCGCGCGGACATGGAAGTCGCCCTCCTCCAGGTGGACTTCGACCAGCCCCCGCACGCCGAGGCCCTCCAGCGCGCGCAGCAGCGGCAGGGCGAACCAGTGGGCGCGGACCGCGTCCGTCGGGCGGCGCTCGCCGAGTTCGGCCTCGCCCCAGACGCCGAACGCCTGAAGGACGGGCAGCAACGCGCTTCCGCGCGGGGTGAGTTCGTAGACCGTGGCCGCGCCGGGGGGCGGCAGCCGGCGCCGGGTGGCCAGGCCGTCGCGTTCCATGTCCTTCAGCCGGGAGGCGAGGACATCGGTGCTCACGCCGGGCAGGTCCGCGTGCAGATCGGTGTAGCGACGCGGGCCGGCGAGCAGTTCCCGGACGATCAGCAGGGTCCAGCGGTCCCCGACGAGGTCGAGCGCACGGGCCGCGGAGCAGTACTGGTCGTAGCTTCGGCGAGGTGGCATGCGACGCAGTCTAGACGCGTTGTTGGACTTTCCAAGCTCCAGCTTGGTAAAACCAAGTAACACGAGTTCCCGGAGGGACGCATGGAGTTCCGGCAGTCGAACAAGCTCAGCGAGGTCTGTTACGAGATCCGCGGCCCGGTGATCGAGCACGCGGACGCGCTGGAGGAGGCGGGCCACAGCGTGCTGCGCCTGAACACCGGCAACCCCGCGGCCTTCGGGTTCGAGGCACCGGAGGAGATCCTCCAGGACATGATCAGGATGCTGCCCCGGGCCCATGGCTACACGGACTCCCGGGGCGTGCTCTCCGCCCGCCGCGCCGTCGCCCAGCGCTACCAGACCCTGGGCCTCGAAGTCGACGTGGACGACGTCTACTTGGGCAACGGCGTCTCGGAGCTGGTCTCGATGGCCGTACAGGCGCTCATCGAGGACGGCGACGAGATCCTGATCCCCGCGCCGGACTTCCCGCTCTGGACCGCGGTCACCACGCTGGCAGGCGGCAAGGCCGTGCATTATCTGTGCGACGAGCGGTCGGACTGGAACCCGGACCTCGCCGACATGGCCTCGAAGATCACGGACCGCACCAAGGCCCTGGTCATCATCAACCCCAACAACCCGACGGGCGCGGTGTATCCGAAGGAGGTCGTCGAGGGCATCCTGGACCTCGCCCGCCGGCACGGCCTGATGGTGTTCGCCGACGAGATCTACGACCAGATCCTGTACGACGACGCCGTGCACCACTCGGCCGCCGCCCTCGCCCCCGACCTGGTCGTCCTCACCTTCTGCGGGCTCTCCAAGACGTACCGCGTGGCGGGCTTCCGCTCCGGCTGGCTGGTCGTCACCGGCCCCCGGCAGCACGCGAAGGACTATCTGGAGGGGCTGACCATGCTCGCCTCCATGCGGCTGTGCGCCAACGCGCCAGCGCAGTACGCCATCCAGGCCGCGCTCGGCGGGCGACAGTCCATCCGCGAACTCACCGCGCCAGGTGGGCGGTTGCACGAACAGCGCACGGTGGCCTGGGAGAAGCTCAACGAGATCCCCGGCGTCTCCTGCGTCAAGCCCAAGGGCGCCCTGTACGCCTTCCCGCGCCTCGACCCCAAGGTGCACCGCATCCACGACGACGAGAAGTTCGTCCTGGACCTGCTGCTGCGCGAGAAGATCCAGGTCGTCCAGGGCACGGGTTTCAACTGGCCCTCCCCCGACCACTTCCGCATCCTCACCCTGCCCCAGGCCGACGATCTGGAGGCGGCGATCGGGCGGATCGGGAGGTTCCTCGGGGGGTATCGGCAGTAGCGGCGGAAGCCTCGGTCATCGGTGCCGGGGCGGCGAGCGCGGCGGGCGCCGAATCGCCGTACCGGTATCGGCCGTACGGCTCCTACCGGTATCGGCGCCCGCCCCTCAGGCCAGCACCCGCATCCGCCGTACCGGACCCGCCCACAGGGCCAGCGGGGCCAGCAGGGCCACCGCGCCGACCAGCCACAGGGCGTCGCGGGTGCCGAGCGCCGCGGCCGCCGTACCCGCGAGGAGCGAGCCGACCGGCACCGCGCCCCAGGACACGAACCGCACGGTGGCCATCACCCGGGGCAGCAGCTCCGGCGGGGTCACGCTCTGGCGGTGCGTGCGGGTCAGGATGCTCAGCACCACGACGCCCATGGTGAAGACGGTGTTCCCGAGGCCGAACAGCAGCAGCCCCCAGCCGCCGGAGCCCAGCGGCAGCAGCACCAGGGCCACCGCCCCGACCGGCGTCGCCCAGCGGATCGCCCGCGCGCTGCCGAGGCGGGCGGCGAGCCGCGGGGTCAGGGCCGCGCCGAGCAGGCTGCCCAGCCCGTCCGTCGCCATGACCACACCGACCAGGCCGACGGGCGTGCCCAGCGTGCGCACCAGATACAGCGGGGTGAGCGCGATCAGCGTGCCGCAGACGAAGTTCACCAGCGTCGCGGCGGTCACGCACGGGCGGATCACGGGGTGCCGGGTGACATAGCGCCAGCCCTCCGAGATCTGCGCCCAGGGCGAACCGGCCGGGGCCCGCTTGTCCTTCGGGCGGGGCACGGTCCACAGGATCACACCGGAGACGACGTAGCTGACGGCGTCGACCAGGAGGCTGGCCGCGGCGCCGCAGAACTGGACGAGCACACCGCCGAGCGAGGGCGCGCCGAGCTGGGTCGCGGCGCTGGAACCCGACAACAGGCTGTTGCGCGCGGTCAGTTCCGCCTTGCTCACGATGCTGGGCAGGAAGCTGGAGTTGCCGATGTCGAAGACGACACCGGCGAGGCCGATCACCAGGGTGACGAGGACGAGCTGCCACAGCCGGAGGATCCCGAGCGTCGCGGCGAGCGGTACCCAGGCCATCGCCGCCGCCCGGATCAGGTCCATGGCGATCTGGGTGCCGCGCAACGGCAGCCGCTGCACGATGACTCCGGCGGGCAGCCCGATCGCCAGCCAGGCGACGAAGCGCGCGGCGGGCAGCAGGCTCACCTCGAACGCACTGGCGTGCAGCGTCTCGATGGCCACCAGCGGCAGTGCCACAGTGGTCACGGCGTCACCGACACCGCTGGCCGTCGAGGCGGTCCAGTACCGCCAGAACATGCCCGCTCCACCGGTGTCGCGGGTCTTTCCCCCACTGTCCAGCTCGACTTGAGCCATGGTCACCTCTCCCCCGAAGTCCCGCAGTGGACCAGATCGCCCCTGCCCCCGCAGTAACGCGCGTCACATTCCACGCCGAAGCGACAGACTGTTGTAGGCCAAGAATTGTGAGGTTACGATCACCCACTGATCGATCTTGGTCTGGTGCTGCTCGCGGCCGAGGCGGCGGGCCACCACCGGACCATGCCGACCGGCTACGCCCCGGGGCCGGAGCACTCGTTCGAGTGACCGGTGGGTCGGCCGACCGTGCGACGCACAGATGATTCGAGGAACATCATGTCCGTAGTCGCCCATCCCACCGACGAGCCGGACCCGGGACGCCCCGGCGGTCCGGCACAGGAGTCTCCACCGGTCCGCCCGGGTGTCTTCGAGAACGGGAGCTGGCGGCACGGCGAGCTGCGCCACGAGGTACGCAGCCCCTACGACGGCCGGCTCGTGGCCGTCGTCAGCCATGCCTCGGCGCGGGAGGTGCCGCGCGGGCACAGGCCCGTACGGGCACTGGCCGCCGCCGACCGCGCCCGGGTGCTGCGCGACTGCGCCGAGGGGCTGGAGGCCCGCAGGGCGGAGCTGGCCGCGTCCGTCTCCGCCGAGATCGGCATGCCGGTGACGGACGCGGAGAAGGAGGTCGACCGCTCGGTCCGCTGGCTGCAGCTGGCGGCGGAGGCGGTGCACCACCTCGACGGCACCTCGACCCGGCTGTCCGGGCCCGGGGGCGACCGGCTGGCCGTGACCACACCGCAGCCGTACCGCCGGGTCCTGGCGATCACGCCGTACAACCGCCCGCTGGCCCAGCTGATCGTGAAGGTGGCCCCGGCGATGCTGGCGGGCGCGCCGATAACCCTCAAGCCGTCCGAACGGGCCGGTGCGAGCGCCGCGCTGGCCGTCGGGATTTTGCTCGACTGCGGCTATCCGCCCGAGTACCTCTCGCTGTGGACCGGCGGCCCGGACGTCGCCCAGGCGCTGCTCGCGGATCCCGCGACGGACTTCGTGGCGTTCACCGGCGGCGCGCGCGGCGCCGGGGCCGTCGCCGCGACGGCCGGACCGCGGCCCGGCTGCTACGAGTTGGGCGATGTGGGCGCCCTGGTGGTGTGCGCCGACGCCGATCTGCCGGCCGCCGCCCGCGCGGCCGCCCAGGGCGCGTTCGGCAACGCGGGCCAGTCCTGCCGGGGGGTCAAGCGCATCCTGGCCGCGCGGGACGTGGCCGAGGAATTCGCCCATCTGCTGGCCGAGGAGAGCGCGGCCTGGCGGGTGGGCGATCCCGCCGAGCGCGGCACCCGGATCGGCACGCTCATCGACACGGACGCGGTGGCACGGGTGCGTACGGCGGTGGAGGCGGCGGTCACCGGCGGCGCCGAGGTCATGGCGGGCGGCGAGTACCGGGGCGCCCAGTGCTGGCCCACCGTCCTCAACAATGTCGATCCGCAGGCCCAGTTGGTGACCGAGGAGTTCCTCGCGCCGCTGGCCCCCGTGATCGCCCTGACCGACCGCGCGCTGGACGAGCTCCCCGAGAGCTACCCCGGCGGCCTCCAGGTCGGCGTCTTCACCCGCGACCTGGACCGCGCCATGAACCTCGCCCAGCGGCTGCGGGTCGGCACGGTCGTCCTCAATGACGGCCCGCAGTACGACCATCCGCTGGCCCCCTTCGGCGGAGTGGGGCACAGCGGCCACGGCCGGGAGAGCGTGCTGTCGTCGGCGCGCAACATGTGCTTCGCCAAGACGATCGTGTTCCCCGCCCCGACCCAAGGACCTCGATGACCACCGGTGTCACCATCAATCTGCGCGCCGACGGCGGTCTGGAGCGGCGCGAGCACCCCCTGCTGCCGCCGCGTCCCGGCGGGGCGCTGCTCGCCGTCGAGCGGGCGAACGTCTGCGGCAGCGACGTCCATCTGTGGCGCGGCGGGCATCCGACGCTGCACGACTGCGTGCTCGGGCACGAGTTCGTGGGCCGGGTCGTGGACACCGGGGGCGAGCCGCTGTACGACGCGCGGGGCGAGCGGCTGGCCGAGGGCGACCGGCTCGTCTGCTCGTACTTCCGGGTGTGCGGCAGTTGCGCGATGTGCCGGATCGGCCGGACCAACCTCTGCGAAGTGGCCTACGCCTCCTGGGGCCGCTCCAGTCTCGAACAGCCGCATTTCCGGGGCGCGTTCGCGAGCCACTACCACCTGCACCCGGAGCAGTTCACGGTCAAGGTACCCGAGGAGCTGCCCAGTTCGCTCGCGGCCCTGGCCAACTGCGCGCTGGCGCAGGGGCTGGCGGTCGTGGACCGGATCCGCGCGGATGTGCTGGCGGGTCCGTGCCTGGTGATCGGGGCCGGTGCGCTCGGTCTCTCGGTCGTCGCGGGCGCGCCGAAGGAGACGTCCTGGGACGTGTACGACCGCGTCGCCGGGCGGCGCGCGAACGCCGGGCTGTTCCCGAACGCCCGCGCGCTGGACTCACTGCCCCCGGCGGGCGGGACGCTGGACGGGCACTACGACGTCGTGGTGGTCGCGGCGGGCACCCCGGAGGCGTTCGGGACGGCCCTGGAGCAGGTGCGGCCGGGCGGCCAGATCGTGATGATGGGCATCATCAACACCCGGGACACCGATGTCGTCTCGATCCGCCCCGGGGTGCTGACCCGCAAGGGCGTCACCGTCTCCAGCGCGATCCGCTACGGCGTCCCCCAGCTGACGGCCGCCGTCGAGCTGCTCCGCGGTGACACCCCGCTGCGGCGGCTGCCGCTCGCGGAGTTCACGCCGGCCGAGGTCACCGCCGCGCTGGCCGCCGCCGAGCGCTGCGAGAGCGGCCGCGTGAGTCTCGTACCAAATGGAGAACTCCATTGATGCACACGGCGCTTGACGGCCTCGCCCAGGACTGCGCGGACACCCTGACCGCCGAGCTGGAGGCCGGCCGGATCAGCGGCGGCGCGGCCTGTCTGCGCGATATCGCCGCCGGTGAGCAGCACACGGTGTTCGTGGGCCGCAACGCCCCGGCCGGACCATCGGTGTCCCTGGACAGCGTCGTGCGCCTGTACTCGATGACCAAGGCGATGCTCGCGACGCTCGCCCTTCGTCTGATCGACGCGGGCCGGCTTCCCGGACTCGACATGCGGGCCGCGGAACTCGCCGCCGGGCTCGACGGCGTCCGGGTCCCGGCCACGATGACCCTGCGCCACCTGCTGACCATGTCCTCCGGTCTCGCCGGGTCGAAGGAGCACGAGCGGATGCAGCGGGTGTACCGGGCGGCGGGTGTCCTGCCGTACGACTACACCGAGCGCGGGTACGCCACCGACGAGACCGACTTCCTGCGGCGGATCTTCGGCTGCGAGCTGTCCGCCGCGCCCGGCACCCGGTGGGAGTACGGCCGCTCGGCGGACGTCGCCGGACTGCTGCTCCAGCACCACCTCGGCACACCGCTGGACGCCCTGTTCCGCACGTATGTCTTCGAGCCGCTCGGGATGACGTCGAGCGGGTTCTTCCTGCCGCCGGAGCTGCCGGCGGACGTGGTGCTCCAGCCGCCGTTCGATCCGCCGACCGGTGAGGCGCTGGCCGATGTGCGGCGCGCGAGCGGATTCCGGTCCGCGGGCAGCGGGGGCCTGGCGAGCCTGCGGGACTATCTGGCCTTCCTCCAGGCAGTGTTCTTCCCCGCACCGGATTCCGGCTTTCTCAGCGCGTCCGCGCGCGCGGAACTGCTGACGGACCAGATATCCGGGCTGCACGACACCGGGCCCGACTACATTCCCGGGACCGACTGGGGATTCGGTCTGAATTTCAAGATCTCGCCCCGAAACTGCGGGCCCGACAGCGCCCGCCGCGTGGCCTGGCTCGGCCGGGCGGGCACCAGTTTCCTCGTCGATCTGGAGAATGAGTTGATCCTGCTGTTCGCCGCGCCCTCCTACGGGCAGACCAGAATCCTCCAGGCGAAATTCACGGAACTCGCCGACCGGCACCTGCCGCAGGGGGCGAGCGCCCGATGACCACACCCCCCATCGTCGCGTTCATCGGTCTGGACGGCGCCGGAAAGAGCACCCAGATCGAGATGCTGAAGGCCGCCTACGAGGCCCGCGGCCTGTCGGTGTTCGTGCATCCCAACCCGAGCCTCCAGGGGCTGTCGGCCCGGCTGGACGAGGTCGCCGCGGAGCACGGGTACGACGACCGGTTCGCGATGCTCGGACCCGACACGCACAAGATCATGACGGCGGCCGTGAAGTGGATGGCGATGTCCTCGCTGGGCACCGCGCCCGAGGGCACCGATCTGATCATCGCGGACCGGTACGCGTACTGCCAGATCGCCGCCGCCGACGCGCTCGGCGCGAGCAACCGCTGGCTGATCGAGGGCCTGTTCCGGGGGCTGCCCGAGCCGACGCTCACGCTGTTCATGGACCTCGACCCGGCGCTGTCCGTGGCCCGGGTCAAGGCGCGGGACCCGCGGGAGTGGATCGACCACGGCTTCCTCACCCGGATGCGGGCCGCGTACGCCGCGCTCCCGCAGGCGTCGGCGTGGACATGGATCGACGCGGACGCCACGTTCGAGGAGGTGCACCGGCGGGTACTCGCGGCGGTCGAGGCGAAGCTGGGGGAGGCGCGATGAAGGTCGTCACCACGGCCCGGGAACTGGCCACCGAGTGGGAGGCCGGGCGCCGCGCGGGCGCCGTCATCGGATATGTGCCCACCATGGGAGCGCTGCACGAGGGGCATCTGAGCCTGGTCGACCTGGCCCGCGCGGAGTGCGACCTGGTCATCTGCAGCATCTTCGTCAACCCGCTCCAGTTCGGCCCGGACGAGGATTTCGAGTCGTATCCGCGGCCCATGGAACGCGACCTCGAACTCCTGACGGCCCGGGACACCGATGTCGCGTTCCTGCCGGGCTGGACGGAGATCTTCCCCGGCGGCGAGCGGGTGCTCGACGACTTCGGCACCCATGTCTCGGTGCCCCGGCTGAGCCACCAGCTGTGCGGGGCCGCGCGCGCGGGCCACTTCGACGGCATGGTCACCGAGAGCCTGCTCTTCCTGAACCTGGTACGGCCCGACCGTACCTACTGGGGCGAGAAGGACTTCCAGCAGCTGCGGATCATCGAGACGCTGGTCGCCGACATGCGGCTGCCGGTGACCGTGGTCCGGGGCGCCACCCGGCGCGAGCCCGACGGCCTCGCGATGTCCTCCCGCAACAAGAACCTCGACCCGGCGGCACGGGCCATAAGTCCCGCCCTGCGCAAGTGCCTTGAGGAGATGCGGGCCCAGGTGCTGTCCGGCGGACCGCTGCCCGCGGTGCTCGCGGCCGGCCGGGAGCGGCTCGGATCGCTGGGGTTCGCGGTGGAGTACCTGGTGGCCTGCGAGGAGGAGGCGCTGACCGAGGTGGCGGCGGCGGACGGGCCGGTGCCGGTACGGCTGTTCGCCGCGGCCCGCCTCGGTGGCGTACGACTGCTCGACAACATCCCGCTGACCGGGGCGCACCATGGCTGAGCTGGCGACGGAACCGATCGTCTACTCCTTCACCGACCACCGTGTGTACCGGGAGGAGTCACCGCTGGTCATCGCCGAGGGCGAGGGCATCCGCATCCGGGACACGGCCGGGAAGGAGTACATCGACGCGCTGTCCGGGCTGTGGCACGCCAACCTCGGCTTCTCCGACGCGGAGCTGATCGAGGCCGCCACCTGCGCGTACCGCCGACTGCCCGCGTTCCCCTGCGCGTTGGGCCGGGGAAGCGCCGAAGCGCAGGCGCTGGCCCATGAGTTGCTCGCCGCCGCCGAGGGGCGCTTCAGCTCGGTGTACTTCGCCGCCTCGGGGTCCGAGGCCGTCGAGTCGGTGCTCAAGTTCCTGTGGCTGGCGAGCAACGCGGACGGAACGCCGGACCGGAAACTGGTCGTCACCCGGGACTCCGGCTTCCACGGCACCACCCTCGGCGCCGCCTCGCTGGCCGGAATCCCGAACCAGCACGCGGGGTTCGATCTGCCGCTGCCGTTCACCGTGCGGGTGCCCCGGGCGCACTACTACCGCGATCACCTCGACGGCGAGTCCCGCGCGGAGTACGTCGAGCGGATCGTGCGGACCACCCGGAGCCGGATCGAGGAGGCGGGCCCGGAGAACGTGGCCGCCATGGTCGCCGAACCCGTCATGGCGGCGGGCGGGGTCCTGGTGCCGCCCGAGGAGTACTGGCCGGCGATGGACCGGCTGCTCACCGATCTCGGGATCCCGCTGGTGGCGGACGAGGTGGTGTGCGGGTTCGGACGGCTCGGGCCGCTCTTCGGGCACCGGCGCTTCGGGCTGCGGCCCGCGGCGGTGACGGTGGCCAAGGGCATCACCGCGGGGTACGCCCCGCTGGGCGCGGTCCTGCTCGGCCCTGACCTCACCCGTTCGGTGGCCGGGGCGGCGGAGTCGTACGGCGTCCTCGGGCACGGTTCCACCTTCGGCGGCCACCCGGTCGCGGCGGCCGTGGCCCGCGCCCATCTGCGGGCCCTCGCCGAGCGCGGCATCGAGGCACGTGTCGCCGCGCTGGAGGCATCGCTGCGCACCTGCCTGGAGGGGCTGCTGGAGCTGCCCGTGGTCGGGGAGGTGCGGTGCGTGGGCGGGCTCGCGGCGGTGGAGCTGATGGCCGACGGAGCGACCCGTCGGCCCTTCGACCCGGAGCGCCGCATCGGCCGCCGGGTCGCCCGCAAGGCCCGTGAACTCGGGCTCATCGTCCGCGACTTGGGCGATGTGCTGGCTCTGTGTCCCCCACTGATCACCGGTGCGGACGATGTCGCCGAGATCGCCTCCCGGCTGCGCGACGCCATCACGGCCACCCTGAAGGAGGAGACATGACGCGACTCCCGGCCAAGGCCCACGCCTGGGACCTTGTCAGCGGCAGCTACTGGAACTCGGGCTACTACGGCGGCCCCGCCCCCGAACACGACCTCGTCGTGGCCGGGTTGATGCGCGCCGGGGCCCCGACCGCCGTGGTCGGCGCCAGTACCGTCTCCCTGTCCAGGGCCGCCCAGGACGCCGGGGCCGAGCTGCATGTGCTCGACTTCGCGCCGGGCATCCTGCGGGAGGCGGGCGAGTGGCTCGGGCTGCCGGAGGACCGGCGGCACCTGGTGGATGTGACCGGGGAGCTGCCCGAGCGGCTGCGCGGCCGGTACGAACTCGTGCTCGCCGACCGGCTGGTGAACCGGTTCAGCGCGGCCGATCTGCCCGGCGGACTGCGCGGGCTGCGCGATCTGGTGGCCGAGGGCGGGACACTCGCCCTCACCGTCCGGTTCGGCTGGTACGACCGCGACCGGCAGATCCATGACGCGCTCACCCCGGCCGAGCAGCGGCTCTTCTGGCGGCCCGACATCGGTGAGATCGACTACGCGACACTGCCCGACCGGGACCTCCCGCTGCCCACCTGGGGCGGCATCTCCGGCGAGGTGATGCGCGAGCACATCCGCGGCAGGGGGCGCGAGGCCCGCTTCCACAGGGACGAACTGCTCGCCGCCATCGCCGACCTGGGCGGCCTCGACCGTACGGACCTCGTCGAGGCCACCGACGGCACCGCGCTCGTCGTACTCAGGAAAGCCGCCCTTTGGAAAGGGGAGCACCATGACCCTGCCTGACCCGCCGCAGGAGATCCGCACCGAGCCGATCACCGACCCCACGGCGTGGCTGGCCGCGGAGCTGCCGGTGCCCGAGGGCGTCGTGCACGAACTCACCCCGGCGCACCTGGACGAGATAACGGCCCTCGCCAAGACGTTGCACACCGAACCGCTCCCCCTCCTCGCGGACCGCGAGCCCTGGCGGGCGCTGGCCCACCGGACCATGCCCCTGCTCTCCGAACTGGCACACTCGACGGCCCACCGCACCGAGACCCATGTCGGTACGGCCGTGCTCCGGGGCCTTCCGGTGGCCGACCTCGCGCCGGACGAGATCCGCGGCCTCTACCGGGCGCTGGGCGCCGTGATGGGCACCGCCGTCTCGCAGAACACCCGGGGCGAGTACATCGCGGACGTCCGCGACTACGGCAACGGCGGCCTGGACAACAGCGCGGTGCGCGGCCACCAGACGACCTCCGCGCTGCGCTTCCACTCGGACGACGGCGACCTCGCTCTGCTGCTGTGCGTACGGCCCGCCGAGCACGGCGGCACCTCGCTGATCGCCAGCGCCATGACGATCTACAACGAACTGCTGCGCCGGGCACCGCACTTGCTGGGCCTCTACTACAACGGGTTCGTCTACGAGAACCGCGACGAGGAGGACCCCCCGGCCTACCGCAACGCCGTCTTCGGCTACTACCACGGCCAGTTGACCTGCCGGTACTTCCTCCGCGACTACGTCGACTCCTCCCCCGCCGTGACGCATGTGCCCGTGAGCGATCTGGAGCGCCACGCCCTCGATCTGTTCGAGGCGCTCGCGGCGCGGCCCGGGGCCGCGACCGAGTACGCGCTGCGCGCCGGGGACCTCCAGCTGGTCAACAACAACATCGTGGTCCACGCGCGCCGTTCGTTCAGCGACGGCACCGGGGGCGGGGGCCGGCTGCTGCTGCGGCAGTGGGTCAACCTGGACGGGGGGCGGCAGTTCCCGACGACGCTGTGCCGCCATCGCTACGGCATGCGGAAGAAGCCCGATGCCCACGACTGAGCGCCGACTGCTGCTCACCGCCCGGCTCCCCGGGCTCCCGGAGGCGCTGCCCGCGGGCCTGACCCCGGCCCACTGGTCCGGTGGCGACCGCGGGAGCCTGCTGCGGGCGGTCGCGGGAAGCACGGCACTGCTGGTGACCGCCAACGAGCCGGTGGACGCGGACCTGCTGCGGGCGGCGGGTCCCGGCCTGCGGGTGGTCGGCACGTACTCCACCGGCGTCGACCACATCGAGGTGGAAGCCTGCCGACGCGCGGGAATCCAGGTCGTCACGGCGGCCGGCGCCCTCGCCCCCGCCGTCGCGGAGCACACCCTGGGCCTGCTGCTGGCCTGCGCCCGGCGGATCGTGGAGGCGGACCGGTTCGTCCGCTCCGGCGCCGACTGGCGCTGGGAGGCCGGCGCCTTCCTCGGCGCCCAGTTGCACGGCCGCCGCCTGGGCATCCTGGGCCTGGGCACCATCGGCTCCGAGGTGGCCCGCCGCGCCCTGGCCTTCGGCATGGAGGTCCACGCCCTCCCCCACCGTCCCGGCACACCGCTCCCCCCAGGGGTGATCCCCCACCGGGACCTGGTCGGCCTGATGCGGGTGAGCGACCTCCTGACCCTCCATGTCCCCCTCACCCCCGAGACCGACCACCTGATCGACAAGTCCCTGCTCACCGAGCTGCCACCCGGCGCCATCGTGGTCAACACCTCCCGCGGCCGGGTCCTGGACCAGTCCGCCCTCCTCGAACTCCTGGCCGCCGGCCATCTCGCGGGCGCCGCCCTGGACGTCTACGAGGACGAACCGCACGTACCGCCCGAGCTGCGCCAGCACCCTCGTACCGTCCTCACCCCGCACATCGGCAGCGCGACGACGGCGGCCCGCCAGGCCATGACGGCGGCGGTGCTGCGGAGAATAGGGGCGGCGCTGGAGCAATGAGCGCCAGCCCCCTCAGTCCCCCAGCTGCTCCAGCAACGCGAAGCCGCTCCGGTCCAGTTGATAGAACACCTGTCCGCCGAGCCGCCTGCGCCACACCACGCCCGCCTCGGTCAGGACTCCCAGGTGCTGGGAGACCGTGCTCTTCGCGAGGCCCAGGGAGTGGGCAAGGGCGGTGGTGGTGCGGGGGGCCTGGAGGGCGCGGATGACCTTGGCGCGGCCGGGGCCGATCAGCAGGGCGAGGCGGTCGGCGGGGGGTTCGGCGGGGCGCTCGGGTGTGAGGGAGTGCAGGAAGCCGGTCGCCCTGGCCTGGTAGGACATGGCGGTGACCTGGGTGTCGGAGGTGAAGACGCGGGTCGCGGCGGAGAACATGCTGGGCACGAGGACCAGCCTGGAGCGCCGCACATCCCGGGTGAGGTCCAGGTGGTACGGCGCGGTCAGGCGCGGCCGCTGCCACAGCACCCGGCCCTCCAGTTCCGCCAGCATCGCCTCGGGCCCGTTGACGGCCAGGGTCCGGCCGCGGAAGAGGACCTCTTCCTCCAGGGAGGCGCGCAGGGCGGGCCAGTAGGGGTGCAGCGCGTGGTTCCAGTAGTCCTCGATCAGCGCGGCGGCCCGCTCGTCCTCGGCATCCTCGAACCGCCCGCGCAGGAAGTCGAGTTCGTCCTGGAGGGAGGTGCGCGCCGGGTCGGGGACGTAGGCGTGCGCGTGGCGCAGGAACGGGGTGTCGCGGCGATGGGCCAGCTGGACGACGGTGTCCATCAGCTCGGACGGCACCGCACGCCGGGTCCTGCGCACCCAGCCCGTGTACGGCGTGGGCACGGCCCCCCGGTAACGCGCGAGGAGCGCGAGGCTGCCGAGGGTCTCCCACAGCGGGCTGAGGGCCAGCCGGATCGAGCGCAGGCTCTCCTCGTCGACGTCCAGGCGGATCATGAGAAGGGGGGCGGCGGGGCGAGGGGCGTCACCACTGGAAGATCCCGCTGTCGTCCTGGTCCCCGAGGAACTCCAGGACGTCGGCGAGGGCTTCGGCGCGGTCGATGCCGTACTCCTCGGCGACCCCGTCGGCGATGTCGGTGACGGTGCGGGCGCCGTCGGCCAGCCGGTAGATCAGCTCGGCGGGTCCCTCCAGCAGCATCGCCCGGTCGCGGTACCCGAGCAGCAGCCCGTCGGGGACCCGGCGGATGCGGATGCCGAGGGTCCGACGCGGGACGTCGAGGGGGCCGGGGTCCGGCAGGCCGCTCACGAGACCTCCACGCGCATGGCTATGTCCTGGCAGATCGTCAGCACCTGGTTGATCCAGGGCCGGGGGTCCTCGGGGTCGTAGTCCCGCATGGTCTCCAGGGCCCAGTAGTCCTCGAAGGAGAGGGCGTCGGGGCGGGCGGCCCGGAAGCGCTGGGGCCGCCACTTGGGTGCCTGGCTGCCGAACTGGCCGAGCCCTTCGAGCAGCGCGTCGACGCTGGAGCCGAGCGCGGCGCGCGCGGAAAGGGTGGCGCTCTCCAGGTTGCCGGACTTCATCTGGCCGAGCGCGTCCTCGACACAGTTGTCGGAGGCGCCGAGCGAGCGGGCGATCATGAAGGAGCGGAAGGCGGAGCGGGCCACCTGCGCGCGCCGGGCCTCGAACCACGGCTCGCCCGCGAGGATCACACAGCTGTCCAGGCGGCCGAGGGCCAGTTCCTCCCGGGCGGCCAGCACCCGGGCCGGCGCGACGCCCCGGTTGTACTCGTCCCGGGAGACCTTGGCGAGCATCTGGTCGTAGTGGCCGTCCAGCCAGTACGTCACCTCCCAGCGCCGCTCCCCCAGATAGAACGACTGGCTGCGCACCCGGGGCGGGTTGAGCGGCATCGTGATGCCCGCCCCGTCCGCGAACTGCGGCTCCCGCTCGGTGACGACGTAGAAGTCGTAGTCGCTGCGCTCGTTGTGCCAGCCGTGCGCCACCGAGCCGACGAGACTGACCGCGAGGGTGTCCCCCGGGATCAGCCCGCGCTCCCGAAGGACCCGCAGCCACTGGCCGGATTCGTTCTCCTGCACCCGAACACCCCTCGTTTGCAACACCGTTGCCAACCCCGAGACAGGGAGTGCGGTGATCATAGACCGGTGGACGGCGCCCTGGCACGGTGCGGTGTTCGGTGGAAACCGAATCCGTAGGCCGCCCGGCCGTGCTCGGTTAGGGTGATCGCCAGCCGGGCTGAAGTGGCCTGAAACAGGCCGCCGCGTCCCGCTGAATTCTCCGGTGAACACACCGAGTTGCTGGAGGGAGGTGGGTCAGAATGCAGAAGTACAGCAAGCCGACGAAGAAGACCGTCAGCCAGGGCACCTCTTTGATGACTCTCGCCTGATCGCCCGATCGCCCGAGACACGACAGCGGGCGGGGGCTTCGCACTCCGGGGCCCCCGCCTTCGCCCGGCTCGCGCACGCACCGGGCGGTGGCCGAGGAACAAGACATGTGTGGAATAGCAGGAATCGCCCGTCTGGGCAGCCGGACGCTCGGCGCCGGGACGGACGCCGTCCTCGACCGGCTGGCCGACATCCTCGACCACCGGGGGCCGGACGAGCGGGAGATCCTCCGCGACGACGCGGTCGGACTGGTCTTCACCCGCCTCGCGCTGGTCAACCCGGAGGACGGCAGCCAGCCCCTGGTCAGCGACGACGGCTCGCTCGTCCTGGTGGCCAACGGCGAGGTCTACAACCACCGGGAACTGGCCGCCGCGCTGCCCGGTGGCGCGCGGATGCGGACCGGTTCGGACTGCGAGGTCCTGCTTCACCTCTACCGCCACCACGGGCTCGACTTTCTGCGCGACGTACGGGGCATGTTCGCCCTGATCCTGTGGGACCGGACCAAGAACGAACTCGTCCTGGCCCGCGACCGGTTCGGCATCAAGCCGCTCTACTACCACCGCGACGACGCGCGCATCGTGCTCTCCTCGGAGATCAAGGGACTGTTCGCCGATCCCGCGACTCCCCGCCGCTTCGACTGGGAACGGGCCCTCGCGACCCCCCTGCTGGCCGCCGCCGGCACCTTCAACGAGGCGCCGCCGACCACCTGGTTCGAGGGTGTCGAACTGGTCCCCGCGGCCACCGTGGTGCGCCTCGACCTCGCCGACGGCCGGACCACGGAGTACCGTTACTGGGAGCTGCCCGAGGACGCCGACGAGGGCGCCGACGCGCGGGAGTTGACCGGGCGGTACGGCGAGATCCTGGAGCACTCCGTCCAGGAGTGCGTCACCGCCGACACCGAGCTGGGGCTGTTCCTCTCCGGTGGCATCGACTCCTCCGCCGTCCTCGCCCTGGCCGGTGACCGGCGCGCGGGCATGCACACGTTCACCGCGCTCACCGGTGGCACGGCGGACAACGGGGACGCGGAGCACGCCGCCTGGATCGCGCGCGAGCTGGGCGTGCCCAACCACCAGGTGGTGTTCCCGCCGGACCACACGCCGACGCCGGAGGAGTGGCTGCGGCTGCTGTGGCTCACCGAGACCCCGATGTGCGGTCCCGAGGTGTACTACAAGCACGAACTGCACCGCTTCGCGCGCGAGGCCCGGCCGGGACTGCGGGGCATGCTCCTCGGCGCGGCCAGCGACGAGTTCAACGGGGGCTACGCCCAGGACATGGGCGCCGCGGACTGGCCGTCGTTCCTGGGGATCCTGGCCCAGCTCGACCGCGGCACCCGCCTCGCGCGCCGCCCGGACCTGCGGCACTGGTGGGCGCAGGAGCCGTACTTCCTCGCCGCGAAGGCCCTCGACGGCCTGGACCCGGACCCGGACCGGATCTACCGCGCCTATCTCAAATCCGAGTACTGGCAGATCCAGCAGTACAACGTCTGGCACGAGGACCGTACGGCGGCCGGCAGCGGGGTCGAGGCCCGGGTGCCGTTCCTGGACCACCGCCTGGTCGAGCTGTGCGCCCGGATCCCGGAGCGGCTGCGTCCCGAACTGCTGTGGAACAAGCGGATCCTGCGGGAGGCGGTCGGACCCCGGCTGCCGCGGCGGATCGCCGAGCGCCCCAAGGTCCCCTTCTTCTACGGCGAGGGCACCTACCACTCGTACCGGATGCTGGTCCGGCTGATGGGCGCGGACTCCGGCGCCCTCGTGGAACGGGCGCTCGCCGCCCCGGGCGCGGCGGACTTCATCGACGGGGACCGGGTGCGCGCCCATCTCGCCGAGATCGGTGAGGGCAGGACCGACGCGCCGTCCGTGGAGATGCTGATGCGCGTCCTGAACATGGGGCTGCTCGCGGAGCTGGCGGTGAACGCGCCGCGTCTGGAGGACACTTCGGCGGGTCCGGTGCTCCAGGAGATCACCGGCGGCAGCGGGCCGGTGGCGGGTGCGGTGACCGCCGTTCCCGAGCTGCCCGGCGACGCGGTGCCCGCGTTCACGGAGAACGTGCTGCTGCTCACCGATCCCGCGGGTTCCGACTGGTATCTGATCAAGGACGGGGAGATCGAGTTCGTGCTCCAGGCGGGCTCGCCGACGCTCGCGGTGCTGCGGGCGGTCGACGGCAAGAGCGCGCTGGCCGATCTGCTGGCTCCGGTGGGTGCGGAAGGGGACGAGGAGGCGCGCGCCGATCTGGGCAATCTGCTGGACCTCGGCTTCCTGGCCTGGACCGGCTGATGTACCGGGAGCGGGCGACCGAACCGCTCCTCGCGGCACGGACAGGGCCGGGGACGCGGCCGGGGACGGGGGCGGAGGCGGGGGCGCGGCTGGAGCCGGGACCGGAGCCCGGCGCACACGGCGGCTACACCGGCGGCTTCGCCCGCTGGGACCGTCTCGCCGGTGTCCGCAACCGGCCCCAACGGCCGTTCACGGAACCGGGATCGCTGTACTTCCCGCCCGAGCTGCACCCGGTCGCCCTGCACCCCCTGGTCACGGCCGGCGGTCCGGAGGGGGTGGAGTGGCTGCTGCTGCGCCGCCTCCACGACTACCTCGACTTCACCACCCAGCTCGAAGCGCTCGCGGTCATCCCGGTGGTGACCGCGATCAGCCGGGGCCGTTCGGGCCTGCGGCTGCCGGAGGCCATGCGGGCGGACGCGTTCAAGATCGTCACGGACGAGGCATGGCACGCGCAGGTCTCGTACGACTTCGCGCAGCAGGTGGCGCGGGCGACCGGGGTGCCCGCCGAGCGGCCGGACGGCGGGGACCCGCCCGCGTTCACGGAGCGCCTGGATGCCATCCGGGACCGACTGCCGCATGAGGTGAGGGGAGTTGAGGCACTGCTCTTCGCGATCGTCAGCGAGACCCTGATCTCCGGGATCCTCGCACAGATCCCCCGGGACGAGCGGCTTCCCGTCTCGCTGCGGGAGCATGTCCGCGACCACGCCGAGGACGAGGGGCGCCACCATGTCTACTTCCGCGCCGTGCTCCGCCATCTGTGGGCCGCCCTGACACCGGCCGAGCGCCGGGCCGTCGGGCCGCAGGTCCCGGCGGCGATCCGGGCGTTCCTGGCACCCGATCTCGCGCGGGCGGCCGAGGATCTGCGGACGCTGGGGCTGCCGGAGCCGAGCGTCGCACAGGTCCTCGCCGAGTCCTGGCCCGAGGAGAAGGCCGTACGCGACATGGCGGGGGCCGCGCGTTCCCTCGTGCGCTATTTCGGTGAGGCGGGCGCGCTGGACGATCCGGCCACCCGGGACTCCTTCGAGACGGCCGGACTCCTCAGCCCGGAGCAGTAGTTCGCGGAGGTCCGTGCGCCACCGGACCACAGTTTTCGATCTTGACATTTTGTGTTCTTGCGTGATCACATGCTGGTCATTTGACGGCCCCTGTGCTGTCCAGAGCGCTCTTCGACGACCACAGAGGGACAGGGGGCACCTCGTGCGGGCAGAGGACGACTTCACCCGGCGTGCCGGAGCGCTGCTGCGCGCCGCCGCCAACGATCTCAAGCGGGACGACGAGCACGCCGAGCGTGAACTCCGCCTGGAACCGGGTTCGTTCGCGCAGTACGCGGCCGGAATACGGCCGGTGACCTGGGAGTTGATGCGGCGCGCGGCCGAGGTGTGGCCGCTGAACGAGCGGGATCTGCTGCCCGGCCACGACGACTGCCCGGCCGGGGTGCGTATCACCCGGCATCAGGAGTCCGTGGCGAGCGGGCGGGTGCTCAGCCGGGGCGGGGAGCCGTACTACGAGTACCGGGACACCGCGATGTCCCGTATCGCCTCCTACCGCCCGGAGTGGATCCGGATGCTGCGGGTGGTGGCGGACGACGACCCGGACAACCCTCTTGTCCAGTGGAATCGCGGCCATCTTCTGTACCAGTTCACGTACTTCATCGGCCCGGTCAACTACTACTACCGGTGGAACGGCGTCTCGCACTGCGTCCCCATGGACACGGGCGACTCCGTGTGGGGGCTGCCCTTCGCCCCGCACTCCTTCACCTCCCGATCCGCCACCGAGCCCGCCTGCATCCTCGCCCTGACCTACGGCGGCTCGCTGCTCGGCGACGCCCAGCGGGAACTGGCGGTCCTGGGCAACGCCACGACCCGGGCCCTCGCGGTCCCGCTGGACGGGGCGGCGAGGCGGCCGGGGGCGATGATCCGGTCCTTCATGGACGCGGGGGCGGTCACGGTGGCCGAGCTCGCCGACCGTACGGGCCTCACGCGGGAGCGCGCCGAGGAGCTGGCCGGGGGCGCCGTACCCCCCGAAGCCGAGGAACTCGGCCTGCTGGCCGCCGCGTTGGGTGTGTCCGTGCGCGATCTGCTGCCGCCGCGCACCGGGACGGCCGACGGGGTGTCCCTCCGGTTCGCCCGGGACGCCCGGAGCTGGGTGTGGCCCGAGGCGGGCGCACCGGCCTACCGGTTGACCCGGCTCGCCGGGGACCCCCTGCATCCGCACACGTCCGCCCTCCAGGTCGATGTCCTGGCGGACGGCGCCGAGCGGTCGGCGCCGCTGACCACGTACCAGCACCAGTACCTGTATGTCCTCGGCGCCGAACCGGTCGCGCTGAGCTGGGAGTTCGGGGGGCGGCGCGTCGAGGAGACGCTCGCGCCGGGCGACTCGGCGTACGTGCGGCCGCAGGTGCCGGTCGCGTTCGCGGCGGTCGAGGAGGGGCGGCGACCCCGCGTCCTGCTGCTGCGGATCTCCGGGTCGGTGACGCCGGAGGTGCGGTACGCGGTGGGCACCATGGCGGCGGGCGGCATCGACCGGTACGTGGCCGAGGACCGGCTGTGGTACAGCTGACCGCCGCCCGGTGCGGTCACCGGCTCGCCGCGGGCCGAGGGACGTACCGATGAGCGAGTCGCTGCTGGCCCTCCAGGAGCGCCCGGCGCTCCCGGACACGCTGTCCGCGGGACTCCAGCCGCTGCCCGGCCATCCGGCCGCCTATCTGGGCGAGGGCGCGGCCGGGCGGCTGGGCTCGGTGATCGAGGCGCTCGGCGGCCGCCGGGTGCTGTTCGTGCACGGCCGTACGTCCTACCGGCGCTCCGGTGTCGGGGAGTCGGTGGAGAGGTGGGCGGGCCGGTACCGGGTCGAGCACTTCGACGGGGTGCGGCCCAACCCGCGGATCGCGCAGGTCCGCGAGGGGGTGGCGCTGGCCCGGCGGTTCGGCCCTGACGTGGTGGTGGGGGTCGGCGGCGGCAGCAGCCTGGACGTGGCCAAGGCGGTCGCGGTGCTCGGCGCGCAGGCGGCCGACCCGCTGGACTGTCTGCGCGACCCGGACCTGGTGACCCGGCCGCGCTCCGCCGCGCTGGTGCTGCTGCCCACCACCGCCGGTTCCGGCAGCGAGATGACCCGGTTCGCCACCGTGTACGTCGAGGGCCGCAAGCACTCCCTGGATCTCGCCCAGGCCCGCGCGGACCTCGTCCTCGTGGATCCCCGGCTCACCTCCTCGCTGCCCCGCCGGGACTCCGTCGCCAGCGGCCTGGACGCGCTGGCGCAGGCCGTCGAGTCGTACTGGTCGGTCTCGGCCGACGGCGGCTCCCGGGCACTGGCCATGGCCGCCCTGGAACGGCTGCTCCCGCCGCTCGCGCACGCCGTCAGGACGGGCTCCTTCGCCGATCCGGGCGTGCGCGCCGGTCTGGCCCACGGCGCCTCGCTGGCCGGTGCCGCGATCGACTGCACGCGCACGACGGCGGCCCACGCGCTGTCGTACGAGCTGACCGCGCGGCTCAATCTGGCCCATGGCAGCGCGGTCGCGCTGCATCTGGACTGGCTGATGGCCCGGCATGCCGCGCTGACCGAGGCCGAGTGCCGGCATCCGGAGGGCGCGGCGGGGGTGCGGCGGCGGGTGGAGACCGTCCAGCGGCTCGCCGAGGAGGCCACCGGCGGCGGTGTGGAGCTGCTGGTACGGCGGCTGCTGGCCATGGGCGGGCAGCCGGCCGGGCTGCGGGAGCTGGCTCTCCCCGCGCGGAGCTGGCGGCAGCCGCTGACCGCCGCGCTCGCCTCGAACCGGTCGGGGAACAACCCGTGCGTCCTCACCGAGGACGACGTCCTTCGCTTCCTCGTCTGAATCCGATCGCCGCCGCCGTCAAGGAGGAACCGCTGTGTCCCGACCCCGCGTGCTCTACACCGACCCGCCGTGGCTGGTCGAGGACGGCCGCCCCGATCCCGCGCTGGCCACCGTGGAGCGCGAAGTGCTCGGCCCCGAAATAGAGTTGGTCTTCGGACCGCACGATGGCGCGAAGTACCTGACCACCGACGCGCAGATGCTGGAGCGGGCGGCCGGGATCGAGGTGCTCGTGGTCTACCGCACCCAGGTGACCGAGGAGCTGCTCGACGCGGCGGGCAAGGGCCTGAAGGTGGTGGTCCGCCAGGGCGTCGGCGTCGACAACCTCAACGCCGCCCTGCTGACCGAGCGCGGGCTGCCCGCCTACAACGTGCCCGACTACTGCGTGGACGAGGTCTCCACCCATACGGCCGCGCTGGCCCTCGCCCTGGAACGGCAGGTGGTGCCGCAGCACCGGACGCTCGTGGGCGGCACCTTCGACATCTACGCGGGCGGCACCCCGCACCGCACCAACCGCCGGGCCCTGGGCATCGTGGGCTTCGGCCGGATCGGCCGGGCGGTCGCGCGCCGCCTCGGCGCCTTCTACGGCCAGGTCCTGGTGTACGACCCGTACGTGGGCCGCGATCTCGCCGAGGGGTACGGCGCGCTCGCCGTCGACACCCTGGAGGAGCTGCTGGCCCAGGCCGACCTGGTCACCCTGCACTGCCCGCTGACTCCGGAGACCGAGTCCCTGATCGACGAGGCGGCGCTGCGCCACATGAGGCCGGGCGCCTATCTGGTCAACGCGGCCCGGGGCAGGCTGGTGGATCCCGAGGGCCTGCACCGGGCGCTGGACGGGGGCTGGATCGCGGGGGCCGGACTGGATGTCTTCTCCCCCGAGAATCCGCACCAGGACCCCCGCTGGCATCCGGTCCTCGCGCATCCGTCGGTGGTCGTGACGAGCCACCGGGCGTTCCTCTCCGAGGAGGCCGAGGCCAGCAGCAGGCGCCGGGTCGCCGAACTGGTCCGCGCGGCACTGGAGGGGCGGACGCACGGGCTGGTCGGACGGGTGACCCCGGCGGATTCCGGCCGCTGAGAACGGAGTCGTGCCGGGCCCGGGTCGAGGGGCCCGGCACGACGTCCGGTGCGCACCGTCAACTGCTGTGGCACGCGCGCC
The DNA here is from genome assembly GCF_040684035.1 of Streptomyces sp. NPDC093018. Taxonomy (NCBI): domain Bacteria; kingdom Bacillati; phylum Actinomycetota; class Actinomycetes; order Kitasatosporales; family Streptomycetaceae; genus Streptomyces; species Streptomyces sp. NPDC093018. The sequence continues at coordinate 25,959 of NZ_JBFBFF010000013.1, read as the reverse complement.
GGTTCACGTCGTCCATGGATGCCGCCAGTCCTCGGGGGCCACGGCGCCCCCGTGGTCGTCGCGCCAGGAGGTGAGGTCGACGGGGGCCGGGCGGGGTGTGTCGGCGGGGTCGTCGGCGAGTGCCACGGTCCACAGCGGGACCAGGCGCGCACCGCGCTTGACCTTCGCGGAGTAGGCGCCGATCCCCAAGTGGAGGGCGGTCAGGCCGCGTTCGCTCATGTAGTCGATGGGCAGGTAGTAGCAGAGGCCGTAGTACTCGTAGGCGCCACGCAGTGCGGTGTAGTCGAAGCCGGTGGCGCGGGCGTAGAGCGTGCCGCGCCACTCGTACATGACGGAGACGCCGATGAGCCGGCCGGCCCGGCGCGCGGTGAACACCACGGACCGGTCGTCCAGGGTGGCCGCCTGGTCGGCGAAGGTACGGTGGATCTCCGCCGTGCCGGTCGCATGGCCGTACTTGGCCTGGAGGTTGGCCAGCAGCGGGACCGCCTCGTCCAGGCACTCCCCGAGCCGCCGCCGGCCCAGTTCGTACCCGGCGGCCAGGAAGCGGGCGTACTCGCTCTTGAGGGCGATCCGGCGGCGGCTGACCAGCGTGCCGCAGTAGTCCGCGAAGTCCAGGCCCCCGGTGTGCAGGGTGGCGTCGCCGCAGTCGAAGTCGACGGCGGCCCCGCGCCGGTGCAGGGCCGCCGCCGTCCGGTTGGTGGCGAACAGGAACAACGAGCCGGTGCGGGAGGCGGGGTTGAGCCTCGCGCGCGCGTCCAGCAGCAGATCGAGGACGGCGTCGGCGTACTCCGCCGCCCTCGGTATCCCGCAGCTGTAGCCCCGGTGCGAGCCCGCGACCCCCCACTCGCCGCCCGCGCCCATCTGGTCCAGGCGCGGCTTGCGGGCGTAGAACTTGTTGTGCTCGTGCTCGATCTCGTACAGCGGCAGCCCGCCCACCAGCCGGTCGCCCGCGTAGGCGAGGAGGTAGGTGACCGGAGCGCCGCTCTCGCGTTCCACCGCGCGCAGCCAGCCGTGGGAGAGGTAGAAGCCCTCGGGTTCGGCGAGGGTGTCCCAGTCCTCGGCGGCCACCTTGTCCAGGGTGGTCGCGGTCTCCAGCCGAAGACCGCTCGGGGTGTGGTGCATCGCGTCCTCCGCCTCGGCTGCACGGGATGGATCGGGGGGAACGGGTGGGCCGGTACCGCGGATCACAGATGGGCGCGCACCGCGTCCACCAGGGCGCGGGCGGCCCGGATCACGTCCTCGCCGGAGCGGGCCAGCGCGAGGCGGACCTGGCGCACGCCGTCCTGCGGCCGGTCCCAGTGGAAGGGGCCGCAGGGCAGCACGTGGGTGCCGCTCCGCACCAGCTCGTCGTAGAGGGCGACGGCGTCCGGGCCGTCCTCGGGCAGGGTCACCCGGGCCACGCTGATCCGGGCGTCGGGGTCGGTGAGCAGCACCGGGCCGCCGTCGAGGACCTCGGCCAGGGCGCGCCGGTTGCGGGCGATCAGGCCGTGCAGTTCGGCGTAGCCGCCGCGCTCGGCGTCCTGCGCGAACCGGGTCAGCATCAGCAGCACGAACGGCGACACGGACAGGAGGACGTCGCTGAAGTACTCCAGCAGCGGCAGGTCGGTGTGCTCGCCCCAGGCCAGGAAGCCCGCCTTCAGCTCCAGGGTGGGCCACAGCTTGCCGGTGTCCTCGATGACCACCCACTGCGCGCCCGACTCCTCCAGGATCGCGTAGGTGTCGTACTGCGCCCGCTCGTCCTGCGCGCGGAAGCAGGTGTCCATGGCCAGGACGCGGCCGGTGCGGGCGCAGAAGGCGGCGAGGCGGCGCAGTCCGTCCTCGGAAAGGACCCAGCCGGTGGGGTTGTTGGGCGTGGTGACGAACACCGCGCCCACCTCGTCCGGGAGTTGGGGTTCGCCGCCCGCGAGCTCGGCCTCGGGCACCGGCAGCAGCTTCAGGCCGCGGCCCTTGAGCAGGTCCGGGATGTTGTCGAAGGTGGGGTGCACCAGGGCGATCGTGTCCGTGCGGTGCGCGAGCGCGCGGGCGGTGATGTCCATCGCGACGGACGAGGAGTAGCAGCTGACCAGCCGGCCGGTGCCGATGGGCGCCCGGTGCTGGCCGATGCCGTGCAGGAACGCCTGCTGGGCCTCGGCCTCGATCTCCTCGAAGACCCGCTTCTCGGCCTCGTCGAAGAGGGCCGGCAGGCTGTCCACGATGGCGCGCTGCGCGGCGGTGAGCGGCATCCGGGGATGCCCGTCGGACACATTGAGGCCGCCGATCAGCGCGTCGGTCTCCATGGAGGTCAGATTGCGGCGGTCCGGCTCGGCGCCGGATGGGGTGTGCGCGGTGGTGCCGCTCGTGGTGGCCATCAGTGTTCCTCCCCCGTCTCGGCCGCCCGCGTCCGGCCGGAGCGCAGCGCGACCTGTCCCAGCAGTTCGAATGCGACCACGGACGCCGCGTGGCTGGTGATGTCCGCGTGGTCGTACGGCGGCGCGACCTCGACGATGTCCAGGCCCCGGTAGTTCAGCGGCCCCAACGCCCGTATATAGCGCAGGGTTTGATAGGAGGTCGGCCCGCCCACCTCGGGTGTGCCGGTGCCCGGTGCGTACGCCGGGTCGATGAAGTCGATGTCGAAGGAGACCATCACGGGGCGGTCGCCGACCCGTTCGCGCACCCGGCGTCCGAACTCCTCGGGCGTGAGGTCCACCAGTTCGTCCCAGCCGATGACGTCGTAGCCGAGCGCCTTGCCCGAGTCGACGTCGTCGGGGTGCACGGAGCCACGCATGCCGACCTGGACACTGGTGTGCGGGTCGACCACGCCCTCCTCCACACCGCGCCGGAACATCGTGCCGTGGAAGTGCTTGACGCCGTAGTAGTCGTCCAGGACGTCGCCGTGCGCGTCGAAGTGGACGACGCTGACCGGCCCGAGATGGCGGGCCATGGCGCGCATCTCCGCCATGACCAGGCTGTGGTCGCCGCCGAGCAGCAGCGGCACGATGCCCCGCTCGTACAGCGGGGCCAGGAAGTCCTCCAGCCGCTGGAGGGTCAGCTCGTGGTAGCCGGGGACCACGGGCGCGTCGCCCGCGTCGACCATGGACAGGGCCCGGGTGACGTCCACGCCGGTGGCCGGGTTGTGGTCGCGCAGCAGGATGCTGGCCGCGCGGATCGCCTCGGGTCCGAAGCGGGCCCCGGACCGGTAGGAGACCGCCGAGTCGGTGGGCACGCCGACGACCGCCACGTCGATACGGCCCTCGGCGGTCAGGGGGTCGTCCACCCAGGGCAGCCGCATGAAGGTGCGCGGGCCGGACGCGATACGCGGTTTGGTCATGCTGTCCCGCGGGCGGTAGTGCTCGCTCACGCGTCGGCCTTCCGCAGCACCCAGCCCACGCAGAATCCGGTGGAGTCCATCGCCGGGTCGGTGGTGTCGTAGGCGTCGATGCGCAGCCCGCATTCGGTGAACAGCTTCTCCCACCACTGCCTGGTCTCCAGGCGCTGGCTGGTGAAGGGGTGCATCAGCAAATAGGCGTTGTAGTACGCCTGCGCCAGCGGCTGGGACATCGCCGCGCGGTCGGCCGACTTCAGGTCGATGTCGATGACGGCCAGGGTCAGTTCGGGCGATTCGGCGAACAGCTTGGTGAGCATGCGGCGCACGCCCTCCTCGCCCTCCTGCCCGAGCACCTCGTGGATCACGAAGGCGTAGACGGCGAGGTCGGGCTTGTCCTCGGTGTTCTCGATCCACCGGACCGCGTCGACCTGCTCGATGGTCACCCGGTCCGCGGTGGGCTGCCCGGCCACCCAGGCGCGCGCGGCGGCGGCGCCGTCGGCGTCCGGCTCGATGCCGACGGCCGTCATCTGTGGGTAGTCCGCGCACAGTTCGGTCAGATAGACGCCGCTGCCGCAGCCGAGGTCGACCAGCCGCCGGTAGTCACGCCCGTCCTCGGCGAGCAGCTTGCGCAGCAGCGGCAGCGAGTCGTGCATGCTGATGCCGCAGCTGCCGCTGCCGACGTAGCCGCCGCGCCGCGGGGCCGGTCCGGTGCCCTCGGCCAGGTGGTCGCCGAGCGCCAGGAACGTCTGGCCGTAGCCGCCGACCATCATCTCGTACCAGGGGCGCGCCTCCTCATAGGCGCGGGCGAGGTCGGTGAGGGTGAGCACGCCGTCCGCGGAGCGGTCGAGCAGCCCGGCGGCGACCCAGTAGTCGGCCATGGCGGCAAGGCGCGCCCGGTCCAGCTTCTTCGCGCCGGCCAGGGCGTCGACGGTGGTGCCGGCCGCGAACTCGTCCTGGAGGCCGGACTGCTGGAGGGTGAAGATCATGGTGCTGAGGACGTAGCCCCTGAACGGTTCAAGGGCACGTACGAGGTGGGACTCACGAATGGGCATGGCGATCCAATCGGTGTCGGTACGTACGCGGTACGGCGGCGGACCGGGTGCTCCCGGCGCCGGGGGTCAGCCGTCGAGGCCGTCCAGCACGGGGCTGTCGACGGCGCGGCCGGCTGCGAAGATGTCGTAGAACTTGGCCTGGAAGGTCTCGGGCGGGCCGAGGAAGAGCCGCTCGTAGAGGACTTGGCGGGTGCCGAAGCGGTTCATGGTGAGGTCGGCGGCGGCGCGCAGCAGCCTGCCGTGCGCCAGACCGTCGACACCGGCGCCGGTGAAGTAGGTCCGCATGAAGGCGTGGCCGGCCGATCCGGGGTCCTCGTCGGCGGTGACGGGGTGCATCACCAGTCCGCTGCTGGCGATGGCCTGGAGCAGCTCGATCGCGCGGGGGTAGAGCCGGGCGTTGAGCATCCCGGACGCGGCGAGGGGCACCGGATCGCAGACGTGCTGGCCGAACCCGTCGGGCCGGGTGCCGGTCTCGGCGGAGACGACGAGTCCCCGCAACGTCTCGACGATTCCCCCGAGTTCGCCCAGCTGCTGGCGCACCAGCGGCTGCCGGTCGCGGCCGCTGACCTTGGCGCAGCGGTCGGCGAGGTCGTACACGGTCTCCGCCTTGATCCAGGCGCGGACCGCGGACTGGTGCCAGGCGTAGGAGGTCATGCCGGTGCCGGGGCGCAGGTTGTTGGCGGCGGCCACGTCGCCGTGGATGAAGACCCGGTCCCAGGGGATCAGCACGTCGTCGAAGTGGCAGACCGCGTCCAGCTCGTCGAAGCGGCCCGCGAGCGGGCCGTCCCCGGCGGGCGTCGGGGCGTACGACGGCCGGGAGTACAGGGTGAGTCCCGGGGTGGCGACCGGGACCGCGAAGCACAGGGCCTGGTCGGTCTCGGACTCGCCGAGCGGGCGGAACGGGTAGACGACCAGGTCGTCGGCGAACGGGGAGAGCGTGGCGAGCATCTTGGCGCCGCGTACGACGACTCCCTCGTCGGTGGTGCGGATCGCGCGCAGCGCCTGCACCTCGCCGTTCGGGCCGGGGCCGAGGTGGCGGTCGGCGGGCGGGTCGCTGATGGCGTGGGTGAGCAGGAGGTTGGCGGCGCGGGCGTGCCGCCAGTAGGCGCGGACGTGGTCGGCGTACGGCCCGAAGTGGTCGGCGGCACCGGCCCAGGCGGTGAGGACGGTGGCGACGAAGTCGGGGCTGCGGCCCATCAGTCCACCGCTGAGCCGGGCGATCCGGGCGAAGGCCCGGCCCCGCGCGCGCACCTCGTCGCCCGAGTGGGCCAGGGAATAGGCGAGGGGGTGCCCGTCGGGTCCGGTCAGTTCGCCGTCCGGGCGGTGCTCGTCGAGCAGCTCCGCGAGGAAGGCGGCCATGCCCTCGGTGCCCGGGTCGTGGGCCAGGTCGGCGACCGGTCGGCCCGCGAGGTACACCCGTCGGCCGTCGGCGAGGCCGGCCAGGTACGACGTGCCGGTCCGGTTTCCGTTCGGCGGTGCGGTGCTGGTGGCCATGCGTTCTCCAAGCTCCGGGCTGATGGACGGGGGGACGAGCCTCTTGGGTCAGGCGCCGCGGGCGGCCGGGCCGCCGTGGCTCACGCGCCGCACCACGCCGCCGTGGCCGCGGTCCGTACGTCGGCGGCCAGGACGCCGGGGTCGGTGTGCCACAGCAGCACCGAGACGCCGAGGGCGCCCGAGGTGCCGGTGTGGGTCCGCTGTGCGGCCCGGCGGATGTGCACGAGATGCTTGCTCGTCGTCTCGGGGGTGTGCCGGTACCGCTCGCCCGGCATCACGGGGATCCACACCCACGCGGCCTGGTCGCCCGTGGGCTGCGGGTCCGGGACGGGCAGGTCGGCCTGGAGGGCCAGGTTGGCCTCCTCCAGGTTCAACCCCGTGTGCAGGCGGGCCAGTTCGGAGACCAGGGCGCCGGGCGCCCGCCCCGCGACCTCCACCACGATCAGCTCACCGTCACCGTTGACGGCGAACTCCGTGTGGACGACGAAGGCCCCCTCGGCACCGAGGGCGGCGACCACGGCGCGGTTCAACTCATGGGCACGTCGCGAGAGTTCGCTGTCGTAGGGGACGGTCCAGCCGCCGAGGCGGCGGCCGTCGGGCAGGTCGAGCAGCGGGCCGAGATAGGTGCCGGTCTGGACCGGAGTGGGCACGCCGTCGCGGACCAGGCTGTTGACGTGATGGAAGGCGCCGTCGAGGAACTCCTCGATCTGCCAGCCCTGTTCACCCCGGTGCCCGGCGAGCCAGTCCCGCAGTTCGGGCTCCGTGCGCAGGATGGCGACACCGCGGGAGTTGGCCTCCCGGCGAGGCTTGACGACGGCCGGCAGGCCGATGGTCCCGGCGACCAGAGCGAGACCGGCCCCCGGTTCCGGTACCCCCTCGGTGAGGGCGAGGAAGCGCGGCACGCGCACCCCGGCGGCGGCCAGGCGCTCCTTCATCAGCACCTTGTCGATGTAGTGCGCGGGCCGGGCCGGGTGCCGCACGGGCAGCCCGAACTCGGCGCGCAGGTCGGCGCAACTGATGAGGCAGTACTCGTCGTTGGTGACGATCTGCACCGCCCGGTCCCCGGCGAGCCGCCGGATCTCCGTGGCCCAGGTGTCGCGCGGCGCCCGGTGGACGACCGGGGTGCCGCCCGGCGCGTCCTCGCGCAGCACCGCGTCGGCCCCGCCCTCGGCGTCGGTGAGGACGACGGTCTCCCAGCTCGCCGGGTCGAAGGTGGCCGCGGGGTCGGTGGTCAGGGGCTGCCGGGAGTGCAGGAGCACGGCCAGGGGGCGCGGGCCGGCCGCGTCCGAAGGACGGTGGGGGGCGGGAGAACTGGTCATGATCGGCCTGTCGTGTCGGCGCCGTTGCGGGGGGTGGGGGTGAGGGTGGGGGTGGGGGTGGTCAGGGGGCGGATGTCGGTGGTCGGGGTGCCGGTGGTCAGGGTGCCGGTGATGGGGGTGCGAGTGGTCAGGGGGCGAATGCCGGTGGTCAGGGTGCCGGTGATGGGGGTGCGAGTGGTCAGGGAGCGAATGCCGGTGGTCAAGGTGCGGGTGGTCGAGGTGCCGGTGGTCAGGGTGCGAGTGGTCGAGGTGTCGGTGGTCGGAGTGCGGGTGGTCGAGGTGCGGGTGCCGGTCATGACCGGCCCAGCGCCAGGAGGGCGCGCACGGCGGCCCGGGCGCGTCTCCCGCTCGTCGGCGGCACGAGGCCGGGGATGACGGCGTCGAGGGCGGGGGCGTCCGATGCGGGCACGCCGGGCGCGGGGGCGGCGGGCACGGGAACGCCCGAAGCGGGGACGGCGGGCATGAGGACGCCCGGAGCGGGGACGGCGGGCATGAGGACGCCCGGAGTAGACGCGCCGGGCACGGGGACAGCGGGCACGGGAACGGGAACGGGAACGGCAGGCACGGGAACGCCCGGAGCAGGCGCGCCGGCCACGGGGACAGCGGGCACGGGAACGCCCGGAGCGGAGGCATCCGAGATGCCGGGGGCATGCGAGATGTCGGGGGCACCCGAGGAGTGGGGGTCGGCCGAGGAGCCCGCGGCCGCCGAGGGGTCGGGAGCCGCCGAGGCGTTGGAGGCCGCCAGCGCCGCCCAGATCGTGGCGAAGTCGTCGGCGAACGCCGCGTCGCTGTCCCGGCTGCGCCATGCCACATGCGGGGAGAGCCGTACGGTGGGCAGCGATCGCAGCGGGTGCCTGGTCGGCAGGGGTTCCGGGTCGGTGACGTCCAGGGTGGCGAACAGCCGTCCAGTCGCGCAGAGTTCGGTGAGCGCCTCCTGGTCGACGATGGCCGCGCGGGAGACGTTCACGAGGTGCAGGCCCGGACGGGCCCGGCCGAGCGCGGCCCGGTCGAACAGGTGCCGGGTGCCCGCGGTCAGCGGCAGCGCCACCACCAGGTGGTCGGCGTCCAGGGCCCGGCCCAGGTCGGAGGTCTGGCGGAAGGGAGAACCCGGTTCGGGGCTGCGCCGCAGCACGGTCACCCGGGCGCCGAGCGCGTCGAGGACGGTGGCGAGGCGCTGCCCCACGGCGCCCCATCCGGCGACGGTGACCTCGGCGCCCCACAGCCCGGCCCCGCCCCCGGTACCGGACCCGGCGGGGACCGGCGGGGTGTCCGGGGCCGCCGCCGAGCGGGTGTCCCGCTCCTGCCAGGGCGCACCGCGCCGCCACTCATGCGTGAGCACGGCGTGCAGCGCGTACTCGGCGAGCGGCGCCGCGTAGCAGCGCCAGCTGCGGGTGAGCAGGGTGTCGGCGGGCCACTCGGCGAGGTCGATGAAGTCGGCGCCGGCGGAGGTGAGATGGACCCAGGACCAGCGGGCGGACCGCAGGACCTCGGCGCGCCGGCCCGCGGACAGTTCGTGCGGCGCCATCAGCAGGACCCCGTCCCGCTCCGGGGCCTCCTGCCAGGGGCGGAGTTCCACCGAGGGGCCGAATGCCGAACGGAGCCGCGGCAGGGAAAGCCGTAAAAGTTCATCGGTGAGAGCCGTGTGGACCACCGGCCCGACGGTGCTTGCAGACGTGCAGTCGCCGTCGATGATTCCCCCTGAGCCTATGGATCTGTCAAGACGCACGAGCTTCGGCCGTTATCTCCGGGGAGTTAAGCATCCCCGTTCGGTAGAGGCAAGCAATTAATCCGGGGGTGATCCACGGGAAACTGCGCATTGGTTGCCGCGGGAACCCGATGACGTTTCGGGCCATTGGTACATACCGGAGAGCGTGTGACCTGGGTCACTGCGGTGTGTCGTCAGTGCCTGGCTAATATGAAGTTCTGTCGGGGGACGGTGCTCCTTTCCTCTGCGCTGGGTTTCCCTCTGACGAGGCGAAATCTCTGATGGGTTCCTTGCAATGAACCATGTCGAGCGGAAGGGGGTGCACCTTGCCGATCACGGTCGAGGTGCGTGCCGTGCCGTCCCTGACGGAGATCGCGGCGACCGAGTGGGACGCCCTCGCCGCACCCGGGGGGCTGTACGCGTCGCACGCCTGGCTCGGCTCGGTCGAGCGCGAGCCCGGAGCCGGCGTCGAGTACCTCCTCACCCGGCGCGCCGACCACCCCGAACGGCTGGCCTGCGCCCTCCCGGTGTACGACGTGGAGACCGAGCACAACCCGTACTACGCGCAGCGCCGGCATCTCGATCTGCTGGGCCTGGACGGCAGTTGGGCGCTGGCCGGGGCCCGCCGCGGATACCGGTACGAACTGCCCGCCGCCCCGGACACCGGCCCGGAACTCGACGCGCTGCTCGCCGCGGCGCTGGAGCGGGCCGCCGCCCGCGGCGCGCGCGGACTGCTGTTCCCCTTCGCCACCACCCGCACCGCCCGGCTGCTGTGGGAGCGCGGCGCGGCGGTCGCCCTGGACGGGGCCGACGCGGCGGTGGTCACCGATGGCGCACCCTTCGACGAATACCTGCGGAAACTCAGCAGTAAACGGAGGATTGCCGTCCGTCACGAGTTCTCCACATTCCGTGCCGCCGGGTACGAACTGGGCCTCGAAAATCTGGCGGACTGTTACACGGAGGCCGCTCCCTTACTTGGGCAGATCCAGCGGAAATACGGCCACGAGGCGCATGACGAGGGAATGCGGGAATATCTCGCCGGACAGGTCGAAGCGCTCGGAAAATATTCCAGAGTCTTCACCGCACGCCGTTCGGGGCGACTCGTCGGTTTCTCACTCATGTATGAATTCGGCGACACGCTGTACGCGCGCGCGGTGGGGTTCGACTACGCGGCGACAGGAAAAGCATTCGAGTATTACGCGCTCTGTTACTACCTGCCCGTCGAATACATGCACCGGCAGGGTCTGCGCGTCCTCCACCTCGGAATGGAGACGTACGAGGCGAAGCTGGCGCGCGGTGCCCGGCTCGGTCCGCTGTGGTCGGTCGCGCTGCCCGTGCCCGGCTCGGCCCTCCCCGGAAGAGAGCCGGCGGACACCTCCGAGTGGCCCCGCCGGTTCGGGCGGCGGGCGCTGCCGGAGGAGGAGTGGCAGCAGCCGTGGGCCGCGCCCTGGGAGGGGTCCGGGGCGCCGGGCGCGCGGGAGGGGGCGCGGTGACGCCGCCCGCCCTGGTCGTCGACGGTGTGGGCCGTGACTACGTCGACCGGAAGAAGGTCGTCACCGCGCTGTCCGAGGTGTCCTTCACGGTCGGCCGCGGGGAGATCGTCGGGCTGCTGGGCGTCAACGGCGCGGGGAAGACCACCCTGTTGCGCATCATCGCCACCCTGCTGACGGCGACCCGGGGCAGGGTGCTGGTCGACGGCGTGGACGTGGCGGCCGATCCGCGGGCGGTCCGCACCCGGCTGTCCGTGGTCTTCGGCGGCGACCGGGGTCTCTACCCGAGGCTGTCCGCCCTGGACAACGCCATGCTGTTCGGCTCCCTTTCGGGCCTGCCGACCAGGACCCTCGCCCCCGCGGCGCGCGACGCGCTCGCCTCCGTGGGGCTGCTCGATGTGGCGGACCGCTCGGTCGGCGCGTTCAGCAAGGGCATGAAGCAGCGGCTGCATCTCGCGGTCGGTCTCATGGCCCGCCCGGCGCTGATGATGCTCGACGAGCCCACGGTGGGCCTGGACCCGCTGGAGACGGAACGGCTGCGCTCGGTCGTCGCCAAGCTGCCCGACGAGGGGGTGGGCGTGCTGCTCACCAGCCACAATCTCCAGGACATCGAGCGGCTGGCGGCGCGGGTGGTGATCCTGCGCGGCGGCGTCGTCAGCCACGATCTGCCGCTCGCCGCGCTGCTGGAGCAGAGCGGTGCCGCGACCACCGTCGTGGTCCTGTCCGACTCCCCCTGCCCGGTCACGGCGGAGGGGGACGGCGGATCCGGCATCCGGACCCTGTCCAGCGAGCGGGCGAGCGAAGAGGCCCTGTGGCGCACCGAGTTCGAGGTCGCCGCGTGGACCGCGGAGTCCCTGCGCGAGCTGTCCCGGCTGTGGCCCGCGGGCGGGATCAGGGACGTACGCGTCCAGCCGGTCGGTCTGGAGCAGGTGTTCAACCGCCTCGCGGGTCCCGGCACCGGGGAGGACGGATGACGTCGGGGTCCGGTCCGCGCGCCCAACCGTCCGTACTGTCCGTGCTGCGGCACACGATGGTCTTCCAGCTCCGCCAGCAGCACATCCTCAGCGCGGTGATCCCCGGCTGCGTGGTGCCGGCGGCGCTGTGCCTGGCCACCCTGCTCGCCCGCGGCCCGCACTCCCTGCTGACCGCCCGGCAGATCGAACTGGGCTGCGGCGTACTGGCGTTGTGGAGCTGCGCCATCTGGCAGACCGGTCTGATCCTGCGCGAGGAGCTGGCGCAGGGCACCCTGCCCGGCATCCTCACCCGGCGGACCGGCCTCGGCACGGTGCTGTTCGGCAAGACGCTCGGTACGGCCCTGCGCTGCGCCCTGCTGATCGCCGTGACCATCGGCTGTGTCGGCCTGCTCACCGGAGAGCCGCTGCGCATCGCCGACCCGGTCCTCTTCGTCCTGGCCGCCCTCGCCACGTTCGGCTCGGCGCTGGTCCTCGGCGCGCTGCTGAGCTGCCTGTTCCTGCTGACGCCCGCCGCCATGCGGATCGCGGAGGCGCTGGTCTACCCCATGTCGCTGCTCGGCGGCATGATCGTACCGATCCGGCTGCTGCCCGGCTGGCTGCGGCATGTGCCCGATGTGATCTCGCTGCGCTGGGCCACCGAGGTGCTCACCGCCGCCGCGGAGGGCCGGGCGCAGAGCGCCGCCGCGTGGCTCTGCCTGTGCGCCACCACGGGCGGTTACGCGCTGCTGGCCCGCTGGGCGTTCCGCACGGTGCTGCACCGGGCCAGGGAACGAGGCACCCTTGCGCTCTCCTGAACGCCTGCGCGGGCTGACGACGGTCGCCGGGGCGGCCCGCCGCGACTACCTGGCCGTGTACGGGGTGAAGACCCTGATCGGCTCCACCGTGCCCCGGTCGGTGCTCCAGCCCCTTTTCCTCGCCTACCTCGGCTATCTCGCGGGCGGCCTGGCGGGGCGGCGGTTCGCGATCGTCGGCGCCTGTGTGCACGTCCTGTCGCTCGCGGCGGTCGTCAAGGCGGCCGACAGCATGACCGAGGACCTGGCCGCCGGCACCCTGTACCGGGTGCGGATCAGCGGGCCCGGACTGCCCCTGGTCCATCTCACCCGGTGCTGGATCTATGTCGTGGAGGCGGTGGCCTCGGCGCTGGTCGCGGTGGTCGGCGTGTGCGCCTTCTTCCAGGAGTGGCGGCTGATGGGCGCGCTGCTCCAGGGCTCCGGCCTGTTCGTGCTCACCGCGCTCAGCGCCACCGCGTTCGGCCTCGCCGTCGCCGCGGTCGCCGCCCTGCACCCCGCCTCCCCCGTCCTGACCAACCTCGCGGTGTACGCGCTGCTCGTGCTGTGCGGCATCATCGCGCCGACCGACCGGCTGATCGCGCCCGTGCGCTGGGTGTCGCAGCTGCTGCCCCTCACCCATGGCGCCCAGTCGCTGCGGGCCCTGGCCGACGGCCGGCCCTGGGCGGCGCAGGCGGCCCTGGAGGCGCTGGTCGGCGCCGCCTGGCTGGTGGCCGGACTGGTGCTGCTGCACCGCAACGACCGCAGGGCGCGCCGCTTCGCGACGGACGGCGGCTGACGCCCCCTCTCGTGACCGAGCCTGCTCCGCCCCACCTCACCGCTCTGGAAGGGAATGCGCATGGACGGCTCGACGGCCGATGCCAACGGTGCGATCCTGCGAGGCCCGGACCGGGACCGCCCGGCGCCCCACGGTGTGCCGGGGCTCGTCCGGGCCGTCTCCACCGCCACGCCGGACGCCGTGGCGCTCGTCGACGAGTCGGGCTCGGTCACGTACGCCGAGCTGGAGGGCGCCTCCGACGCGGTCGCCCGGCTGCTCGCCGGGGCCGGCGGTCGCCCGGGGGACGTCGTGGCCGTCTGCGTGCCGCGCGGGCGCGCCCTGGTGTTCGCGCTGCTCGGCGCGTTGAAGGCGGGTCTGCCCTATCTGCCGCTGGCCCCGGAGGACCCGCGCGAGCGGCGGCTCGGCATCCTGCGCCGCTCGGGGGCGCGGCTCGCGCTGGTCACCGGGGAGACGGCGGACAGCCTGGACGGCCCCGAGGAGGACGCCGTACGGGTGCTGCGCCTGGACCCGGTGGATCCGGTGGGCCCGGTGTCCGGCGCGCCGCGGGTGCCGCTCCCCGAGGTCGCCGACGACCACCCGGCCTACGTCCTGTTCACCTCCGGCTCCACCGGCGAGCCCAAGGGTGTCGTCGTCCCCTCCGGCGCCCTGTGCAACCGGCTGCTGTGGATGTGCGAGACGTACGGGTTCGGCCCCGCGGACCGGATTCTCCAGAAGACACCCGCCACGTTCGACGTGTCCGGCTGGGAGCTGCTCGGCCCGCTGGTGTGCGGCGCCACCGAGGTGCTGATGCCCCCCGGTGCGCACCGCGATCCCGGCGAGGTCATGGACCGGGTCGTCCGACATGCCGTCACGGTCTGCCACTTCGTGCCGTCGATGCTGGCGGAGTTCCTGCGCTGGCCGGGTGTGCGGCGGTGTGTCTCGCTGCGCGCGGTGGTGTGCAGCGGGGAGGCCCTGACACCCGGTCTCGTACGACGCTTCCATGCCGTGCTCGACGCCGAGTTGCACAATCTGTACGGCCCGACGGAGGCGGCCATCGACGTCACGGCGTGGCCGTGCCCGCCGGACCCGGACACGGTGCTGATCGGCGGTCCCATCGACAACTGCACGCTGGTCGTCCTGGACGCGGAGCTGCGTCCGGTGCCGGAGGGCGAGGCCGGTCAACTCGCGATCGGTGGCGTCCCGTTGGCCCTCGGGTACCTCAACAGGCCGGATCTCACCGAGGCGGCGTTCGTGGCGGCGCCCGCGTGGTGTCCGGTGCCCCGGCTCTACCTGACCGGCGATCTGGTGCGCAGGCGCGGCGACGCCCTGGAGTACCTGGGCCGCATGGACCAGCAGGTGAAGATCCGCGGCCGGCGGGTGGAGCCGCGGGAGACCGAGGACGTGCTGCGGGACCTCGCGCCGGTGCGGGATGCCGCGGTGGTCGCGGCGCCGGGTCCGGACGGCGCGGCGGCCCTGTGCGCGTTCGTGGTGCCCGCGCCGGGGACCGCGGCGGACGAGGCGCTGTGGCGGGAGTTGCGGGACCGGGTGGCCGCCGCGCTGCCCGAGGCGTTCGTACCGGCGCTGTTCACCGCCGTGGAGGCCGTGCCGCTCACCGGCAGCGGCAAGCAGGACACCAAGGCGCTGCGGGCGCTGGCGGAGGAACGGCTGGCCGCGCCGGCCCAGGGCCGTCGTCCCGCCGACGATCTGGCCGGCTGCTGGGCGGAGGCCGTCGGTCACCTGCCCGACGACGAGGGGCGCGGCTTCCTCGACGCGGGCGGGCACAGCCTGGCCGCGGCCCGGCTCGCCGGACGGATCCTCGGCCGGTGGGGCGTACGGCTGCCGCTGTCGGTGTTCCTGCGGGACAACGTGTCGCTCGCCGGACTGCGGGCCCGGCTGCCCGGGACGGCACCGGAACGCGTCCGGACCGCGCCCGCCGGACGCGGCGGCGGTGACGGTCCGGCCTCTCCCGAGCAGCGGCGGCTGTGGCTCTGGCAGCAGGTGTTCCCGGACTGCCCGGCGTACAACGTGGTGGGAGTGCTGCGGGTGCGCGGCGCGCTCGACCCGGCCGTGCTGCGGGCGGCGTGCGGTGATCTGGTCGCCCGGCACGAGTCGTTGCGTACGGTCCTGGAGTCCTCCGGGGAGCCTCGGCGGCGCGTCCTGGCGCCGGGCGGGCCCGAGTCGTTCACCGTGCGCTCGCTCGCGGCGGTCACCGACGCGGTGGTACGGGACTTCGTCGCCGAGATCGCGGACGTACCCTTCCCGCCCGACCGGCTTCCGCGGCTCGCGGTCGGGCTGCTCCGCCAAGAGGCCGCCGACACCTCGTGGTTGGTGCTCAGCGTCGACCATCTGGTCAGCGACCAGCGCTCCCTGGACGTGCTCCAGCACGATCTCGCCGAGCTGTACGCGGCACGGGCCGAGGGGCGCGCCGCGCGGTTGCCGGATCCGGTGGGGTTCGGCGCCGCGCTGGCCTCGGCGCCCGAGGACGCGGAGGGCGCCGGGGCCGCCGAACGGCGGGCGGCCGACCGGGAGTTCTGGCGTTCCTGGCTCGACGGCGCCCCGCAGCGCCTCGGGCTGCCGCACACCCGGCCGCGCACCGGGCTCCCGGACCACCGCGGTGCGCAGGCGTCGGCCGACCTCGACGCGGACACCGGCCGCCGTCTCGACGAGGTGTGCCGGACGGAACGGGTCACCGTCGCCACCCTCGCCCTCACCGCCTACGCCCGAGCCCTCACCGCCTGGACGGGGCGGCGCGATGTGCTCGTGGGCGTGCCGATGTCGGGCCGCGAGACGGAGGAACAGCACGAGGCCGTCGGCTTCTTCATGCGTACCGTGCCCGTGCGGGTGGACGTGCCCGCGGGCGCCGGGACGCGGGAGCTGCTCGGGCCGGTGGCCGAGGCGGTGCTCACCGCGGCCGAGCACATGGCGGTGACGTTCGACGAGATCGTGGCGGAGGTCGGCGCGGAGCGGTCCCCGCAGGAGAACCCGTTGTTCCAGGCGTGGTTCAACGATCTGACGCGGGCGGCGCCGCCCACCGCTCTCGGCGGCCATCCGGCCGTCGCCGAGGAACCCCCGGCCCGCTGGTCCCTGTTCGACCTCGGGCTCTATCTCTCGCGCCGCCCCGACGGGGGCTACCGGCTGCGGCTGGTCCACGCCACGGACTTCTGGGACGCGGGTACGGCCGGGGACTTCCTCCAGGCGTGCCGGGAGGCCCTGTTGTCGGTGCTCGCCGGGTCCGAGGCGCCCGCCGCCTCGGTGATTCCGGCCCCCGAACCCCGCCGCACCTGCTCCGACCTGGTCCGTGCCGTGCTGGCCCAGGCCGAGCGGGGGCCGGGGCGGCCCGCGCTGGTCGGGGCGGACGGCACGGTCACGTACGCGGAACTGGCCGACCGGGTGCGCCGGGTCGGCGCCCTGGTGCGGGAGCGGACCGAGCCCGGCCGGACCGTCGCGGTACTGGCCCGCCGTACCGCGGGGCTCGCCGTGGCGCTGCTCGGCGCCTGGTACGCCGGGTGCCCGGTGCTGCTCGTGGACGCGGAGGCCCCCGCGCCGTGGCGCCGGGAGGTGCTGGGCGCGGCCGATGCCGCACTGGTGCTGGGGACGGGCCCGGAGACGGTGCCGGGAGTGCCGTACGAGCGTGTCGACCGGCCCATGCCGACGCGACCGGATGCGGCACAGGTGGAGTTCGCGCCGGACGCGCCCGGTCATCTCATCGTCACCTCCGGGACGTCCGGGAGCCCGGCGCCGGTGGTGCTGCCCGCCGACGCGCTTCCCGAGCCGCTGGCCTGGTACGCGGCCGAGCTGGGCCTGGGCGGCGACGATGTCTTCTGCCTGACGACACCGGCCGCCCACGACCCCGTGCTGCGGGCCCTGCTGCTGCCGCTGACCCTCGGCGCCCGGGTCCGGCTGCCGGGCCCCGGGCAGGTGGAACGACCGGACCGGCACCTGGAGTTGCTGGCCGAAGCCGGTGCCACCGTGCTGCATCTGACGCCCTCGCAGGCCGGCATCCTCGCCGCAGTGCGCGACGGCCGCGTCCTGCCCTCGGTGCGGGCCGTGGTCTTCCACGGCGAGCCCCTGCACGACACCCGGGCCGAGGAGATGGCCCGACTCGCCCCCGAAGCGGCCCTGTTCAACCTCTACGGCACCACCGAGACACCACAGGCCGGCAGCCTGCACCGGTGGACCCCGCAGGACGAACCGCGCGCCACCGTGCCCATCGGACGGGGCACCCCGTACCGGCGGCTGGAGATCGTCACCACGTCGGGGCGCCCGGCGCTCACCGGCGAGGTGGGGGAACTCGCCGTGGTGGGCAGGGCGTTGTCTCCCGGCTATCTGAACGCACCCGGCCGGAGGGCGAGTACGGACCTCGGGGACGGCCTGCGCCGGTACCCGACCGGGGATCTGGCCCGCCGCGACCGGCACGGTGCCGTGACCCTGGTGGGCCGTGCCGACCGGCAGGTCTCCCTCGGCGGCCACCGGGTCGAACTGGACGCGGTCGAGGGCGCCGTGGCCCGGCTGCGCGGTGTCGAGCACTGCGCCGTGGCCACCGACCCGGACCACCCCGGGAGCCTCCTCGCCTGGGTCGCGGGCACCGCCCTCGACAGCACCGAGGAGCTGGCGGCGGAACTGGCCCGGACCCTGCCGCGATGGCAGCACCCCGCGCACTGGATCCGGCTGCCCGCCCTCCCCCTGAGCCGAAACGGCAAGGCCGATGTCCCGCAGCTGCTGAAGGAGCTGAAGGGCCGACGCGGCGAGAGCCCCACCGGCGCGCCCGGCCGACCGGCACCCGGCGAGGCGGCCGGGGAAACGGCCGAGCAAGCGGCCCGGGGGCGGCGCGATCTCGTCCGGCTGATCACCGAGCGTGCCCGGAGCCTGTGCCCGCCCGGCCGTGAACTCACCCCGGACACCGCCTACTTCGACGCGGGCATGGTGTCGATGAGCCTGCTCCAGCTGTACCACCGGCTGGTCTCGGCGGACGGACTCGGGCTCACCCTGGCGGACGTCTTCCGCTTCCCGACCCCCCGTGCCCTCGCCGCCCACCTCGGCAGGGACACCACCAGCACCCCACCCGTGCGGGCACCGCGCCGCGAAGCGGCGCCGCACTCGGCGGCCGACGAGCGCGACGCCCGCCGCGCGGTCCGCTCCGCTCTGCGCCGAGGGCGCCAGAACAAGCGCTGACCCCACGGCCCCCCTTCCCCAGCGAGAAAGGCACCGGAGCAGTGAGCACTGACGCCATCGCGGTCATCGGACTGTCCGTGCGGGCCCCCGACGCGGGTGACGCCGACGAGTTCTGGCGCAACCTCCTCGCGGGACGCAACAGCATCCACCGGCTCAGCGAAGAACAACTGCTGGCCGCGGGCGAGGACCCTGCCCTGATCAAGGACCCGCACTACATAGCCGCCCGGCCCCTGCTGGACGACGTGGGCGGCTTCGACCACACCTACTTCGGCATCTCCCCGCGCGAGAGCGAACTGCGCAACCCGCAGCACCGGCTCTTCCTCGAACTGTGCGCGACCGCCCTCCAGCACGCCGGCTACGAACCCGCCCGCTACGACGGGGAGATCGGCGTCTACGGCGGCTGCGCCAGCGACACCTACGTGGACGACCACATCCGGGCCGACCCCGAACTCCTCGCCCAGGTCGGCGACATGGTCGCCCTGGTCTCCAACAACATCGACTACCTGGCCACGTACACGTCCTACCGGCTCGGCCTCGACGGTCCCAGCCTGAATGTGCGCACCGCCTGCTCCACCTCCCTGGTCGCCACCCATCTGGCCTGCCAGGCGCTGCGGCTCGGCGACTGCGACATCGCGCTCGCGGGCGGCGTGGAGATCGAGACTCCGTACGGGCGCGGCTACCGCCATGTGGCCGGTGGCATCGACTCCGCCGACGGGTACTGCCGGCCGCTCGACTCCGAGGCGAGCGGCACGGTCTTCGGCAGCGGCGGCGGGGTGGTGGTCCTCAAGCGGCTCGCCGACGCGCTCGCCGACGGCGACCCGGTGCACGCCGTGATCAGGGGCTCCGCCGTCAACAACGACGGCGGAGCACGCCCCGGCTTCACCGCGCCCAGCTCCGAGGGGCAGAGCCGGGTCATCGCCGAGGCCCTCGCCGTCTCCGGCGTCGACCCGGGCACCGTGTCGTACGTCGAACTGCACGGCACCGGAACCCAGATGGGCGACCCCGTCGAGGTGCACGGGCTGCACCAGGCCATGCTGGCGGTGGCCGAAGGCGAGCTGCCGAGCGGCAGTTGCGCGATCGGCTCGGTCAAGTCGAACCTGGGCCATCTGGGCCCGGCCTCCGGCATCGTCGGCCTGATCAAGACGGTCCTCGCACTGCGCCACGAGAGCATCCCGCCCACCATCAACGTGCGGACGCCCAATCCGCAACTGCGCCTGGAAGAGACCCCGTTCAAGGTGGCCGACGCGGTGCTGCCCTGGCCGCGCACGGCCGGGGCCCCGCGCCGCGCGGGCGTCAGCTCCTTCGGCTTCGGCGGCACCAACGCCCATGTGGTCCTGGAGGAGGCCCCGAGCCCCGGCCCGGCGCCCGAGCGCCCGGAGCGCACCGAACTGCTGGTGTGGAGCGGCACCGACCGGGAGGCGGCGGGCGCGGTGCGGGCCCGCCTTGCCACGTCGCTGGCCGCGCTGCCGGACGGAGCCGCGGCCGATGTGGCCCTCACCGCGCAGACGGGCCGCCGGGCGCTGCCCGTGCGCGCCGCGCTGACCTTCACCCGCCCGGCCGAGGCCGCCCGGCTGCTCGCCGACCCGGACACAGCGCCCACCGCCCTGTCGGACGGCACCCCCCGGCGGCTGGTGTTCGCCCTCCCCGGGCAGGGCTCCCAGCATCCACGGGCCGCGGCGGGCCTCGCCGCCGAGCTGCCCGACTTCGACACCCGGGTGCGCGAGTGCCTGGGAATGTTCTCCGACGCCCTCGGCACCGACCTGGTCACGATGTGGCAGGAGGAGAGCGACCCCGCGGCCGTGGCCCGCACCGTGCACGCCCAACCCCTGTTGTTCAGCGTCGAGTTCGCACTCGCCCGGAGTCTCGGTGTGCTCGGTGTGGAGCCCGCCGCGCTCGTCGGGCACAGCGTGGGCGAGGTGGTGGCCGCCACGCTCGCCGGGGTCGTCCCGCTCGCGGACGCGGTACGGTTCGTCGCCCGCCGGGCGGAGCTGATGCAGGGCATGCCGCCCGGCCGGATGCTCGCCGTGGCCGCCGGCGAGGACATGGTGCGCGAGCTGCTCGTCCCCGGCGTCGCGGTGTCCGCGGTCAACGGCCCGGGGCAGGTGGTGGTCGGCGGCCCGGCCGAGTCCGTCGCGGCCTTCCGGGAGCTCCTCGCCGGGCGCGGGGTGCAGGGCAGGCTGCTGTCCACCTCGCACGCCTTCCACACCCCGATGATGGCCCCCGCGGTCGCGGAACTGACCGATCTGCTGGCGGGCTGCGCGCTGCGCGCCCCGGAGATCCCGGTGCTCTCCGCCGCCACCGGCCGCCCGCTGACGGACGCGCAGGCCACCTCGCCCCGGTTCTGGGCCGAACAGCTCGTGGAACCGGTGCTGTTCGGGCACGCCCTGGACACCCTGGCGGGCGAGGAACCGGCCCGGATCCTCGAAGTGGGCCCGGGCCAGGCCCTGTCCAGCCTGATCCGCCGCCATCCCGGACTGCGCGACGCCGGTCACCGCGCCGTCGGCTGCCTGCCCAGGCCCGCCGACGCGGTCGACGGCGACCGGGCCGCGTTTTGGGGGGCGCTCGCCCACGCATGGTGTGACGGGGCGGATGTGGAGTGGGAGGCGCTGCCGCGCCCCGAGGACGCGCACCGGGTGGTGCTGCCCGGGTATCCCTACCGGCGGCGGGAGTTCTGGCTGCCGTACGCGGCGGGCGGGCGACCGGCGGCGGCACCCTCCGCGGCGGGCGCGCGGGAGGACGCGTCGCAGGACGCGCGGGATGCCGTACCGGAGCAGGCCCCGCGAGAGGCCGTACCCGGGGAACTCGCGCCGGAGGCCCCGGCCCCCGGGCGTCCCGTCCTCGCACTGCCCGGCTGGCGGCCCGACCGCCACGTACCGGCCGCCGCGCGCCGCACCCCCGGCAGCCGGGGGCACGCCCTGGTGCTCATCCCCGACGAGCCGGACGCGGCACGGGAGTTGCTGACCGCCGTCCAGCTGGCGGGCTACCGGGCCGTCCCGGTCGCCGAGGGCGATGCGTACGAGGCCGCCGACTACCGGGGAACGCTACGGCGCGGACATCCCGAGGACATCACCGCCTATCTGGATCACCTCGCCCAACAGGCGCTGGACGTACGTCTGTTGGTGCACGGCCGCGCCTTCGCCGAGCCGCACCCGGACAAGTCCGTTCCGGCGGACGGAACTTCGCACCCGGCGCTGGACGAATCCCTGTGGTCCCTCGTCGAACTGTTCCAGGCGGCCGCCGGGCGCCGGGACGCGGACAGCCGTCCGCTGCCCCTCGCGGTCGTCACCCGGTCCGCCGTGGACGTGACCGGCGCCGAGCCGCTGAGCCCGGCGCGCGCCGCCGCCTGCGCGCTGGCCCGGTCGGCGGCGCTGGAGACGGGCGCCGGACAGGTGCGGCTGATCGACGTCGGGCATGTGCCCGCGGCCGTGCTCGCCGCCGAACTCGCCGACCCCGCCACGGCCGACGCGGCCGTGGCCCTGCGCGGCGCCCGCCGCTGGCTGCCGGACCGCACGGAGTACCCGGCCGACGGACCGGTCGGCACCCTGCTGGAGGAACGCGGCGTCTACGTCGTCACCGGCGGGCTCGGCGCCCTCGGGCTCGCGGTGGCACGGGCGCTCGCCCACACCGGGCTGCGCCCGCGCCTCGCCCTGCTGGGCCGCGGCGCCGACCGGCCCGCGCGGCGGGAGCGGATCGCCCCGGCGGTCGCCGCGCTGGAAGCGGCCGGGGCCGAGGTCACCCTGCACGCGGCCGACGTCTGCGACGCGGCGGCCGTGCGGGGCGTCTTCGACGCACTGCGCGCCCGGTACGGCGCCGTGCACGGCGTCCTGCACACCGCGGGCGTCGCGGGCGGCGGACTGCTGCGCACCCGCTCCCGGGCGGACATGGAGGCGGTCCTCGCCGCCAAGGTGACCGGCACCCTGGTGCTGCGCGAGCTGGTCGCCGAAACGCCCGGCGTCCGGTTCCTGACCCTGTTCTCCAGCCGGGCCGCCCTCAACGGCCTGCTGGGCAGCGCCGATTACGCGGCGGCGAACGCCTTCATGGACGCGCTCGCCGTCGGCACCCCGCCCGGCGCCCCGGTCACCGTGAGCGTCAACTGGCCCGCCTGGCACGGCATCGGCATGGCCGGCAGCACCCCGGAAACCCGGCACCACCCGGCACCGGACGGCGGGACCCACTGGCGCACCACCGTCGCGCCCGGTGACTGGCTCGTGGCCGAACACCGCCTCCAGGGACGGGCGTTGCTGCCCGGTGCCGCGTACTTCGACCTCCTCGTACGAGCCGTGCGGGAGGCGGGCGGCGCCGACGACCTCGACCCCGTCGTCATCGAGGACCTGATGCTGTCGGAGCCGCTGTTCGTGGCGGAGCCGACCGACATCACCGTCACCCTGACGGAGTCCGCCGAGGGCGCCTGGCACGCGACGGTCCTGGCCGCGACCGGCGGGGCACCGCCGACCACGCACGCGCGGGCCCGGGTCCGCGTGGACCGCACCCTGACCGCCGACCGGCCGGGCACCGACCCGGCCGCGCTCGGCGCGGGCTGGCCGGCCGTCACCCCCGGGGCGCCCGACGGAGCGACCACGGAGTTCGAGTTCGGGGAGCGGTTCGGCTGCGTCCGCGCCGCCCACCGGGAGACCGAGGTGACGGTGGGCCGCCTGGAACTGGCCCCCGAGCACCTCGCCGACCTCGACACCCACCCCGTCCACCCGGTCCTCCTCGACCGCTCCCTGGCCCTGAACCTGCCGGCCGGCGACTTCGTGCCGTTCACCTGCCGCAGGGCGGTCGTCTACGGCGAGCTGCCGGGGCGCCTTACGGCCCGCATGGCGCGCCGCCCGGAGCGGACCGGCCGCTCCACCGTGGACGCCGAGCTGTACGACGACCTGGGCCGGGCGGTGGTCGTGGTCAGCGGCTACACCAAGATCGCGCTCACCGGGGAGACACCCGTACCGGCCGTCCCGGGCGTGCCGTCCCCCGAGGCGCCGCCGATCGGACTGACCTCGGGCATCACCCTGGACGAGGGCATCGACGCCCTGATGCGGCTGCTGACCGAGCATGTTCCGCCGCAGGTGGCGGTGGTGCCGGCGCAGGAGTGGACACCGGTCGCACCGGATGACAGGGGCGCCCCGGCCGAAGAGGCCCACGGCACCGGGGCGGTGGCGCCCGAAGCAGTCGTCGTACGGCCATCGGTCGGCGCGGGAGAACCGGCACCGCGGCCCGCCGCGCCCGATCCCGACGACGCCGTCTCCGCCGTCGTACGCCTGCTCGGCGAGACGCTCGGCGCGGGTGAGATCAAACCCGACGACGACTTCTTCGCCCTCGGCGGCGACTCGCTCACCGCGGTGCAGCTGGCGTCCCGGCTCCAGGACCGGTTCGGGGTGGCCGTGAGCGTCGCCGACCTCTTCGACGCCCCCACCCCGGCGGCGCTCGCCGAGGTCGTCGTGGCCCGGCGGCAGGAGGCGGGAGCATGAGCACGAGCACGAGCACGAGCACGAGCACGAGCACGATGACGGCGTACGACGAGCGGGCGCGGGCCCTGGGCGCCGGTTCGGCCTGGCGGGCCTCGCTCGGACAGGAGCGGCACTGGGCGTACCAGGCGCGGTTCCCCGAGTCGGCGGCGTTCAATGTGCCGATCGCGGTGCTGCTGCGCGGCCCGGTGGACCTGGACACGCTGGAGCGGGCCCTGCGGGCGGTGGTGGCCAGGCACGAGTCGCTGCGGGCGTCCTTCGGGGAGTCGGCGGGACGGCTCAGCGCCCTGCTGCACGACCCCGGTGACATCCCCGTGCTCCGCCACGATCTGCGCCCGCTGCCCGAGGCCGAACGGCTGCGGCGGCTGCGGGAGATCGGGACGGCGGAGGCCGCGCGCCCCTTCGAGCTGCGGGCGGAGCCCACCACCCGGGCCCATCTGGTGCGCCTGGCGACGCAGGAGACGGTGGTGGTCGTCAACTTCCACCACATCGCCTTCGACGGCTGGTCCTCCCCCGTCTTCTTCGAGGACCTGGCGGACCGGTACGACGCGCTGTCGTCGGGGTCGTCCGGCCGCCCGGCGCCCGCGCACCGGTACGTGGACTTCGCGCTGTGGCAGCGCCGCCGGATCGCCCGGGGCCTGCATGGCGCCCAACTCGACTACTGGCGCGAGCTGTTGGCCGACCCCACCCCGCCCCTGCCGTGGCCGCAGGACGGCCGGGACCCCGAAGCCCCGTGGTGGGCCGGGGACATGGCGTGGCTGGGGCTGCCGCAGAGTCTGGTCAAGGACGCCCAGCAGGCGGCACGGGCCTGCGGTACGTCGTTCTTCGTCCTGGGGCTTGCCGTCCACCAGTTGGCGCTGCGGCGGCTGACCGGATGCGACCGGCTGGCCGTCGGCACACCTTTCGCGGGCCGCACCGATCCGCGCTGGGCTGACGTGGTCGGCTTCTTCGTGAACACGCTGGTGATGCCGTACACGTTCCGGCCCGAGGTGCCGGTGGGCCGGCTGGTGGAGGACACGCACCGGCTGGTCATGGCGGCCCACGAGAACCAGGACCTCCCCTACGGTGTGCTGCTCGACGAGCTGGCGCCGCCGGTGGAGCCGGAGCGCACGCCCTGCTTCCAGGCCATGTTCATCCTCCAGAACACCCCGTCTCCCACCCGGAGTTTCGGGTCCGGGACGCTCGCCACCAACAAGCTGGTGACCGGCTCGGCGCGCTACGACGTCACGTTCTCGCTGGGCCGGCGGCACGGCGAGCTGGCGCTGGAGCTGGAGAACAGGCCGCGGCTCGTCGGACAGGAGACGGCGATCGAGCTGGCGCGTATGTTCTTCGGCCTGCTGGCGGCCGCGACGGCGGACCTCACCACGCCGGTCGGCGCGCTGGAGCCCGCGCCGGTGCCGCTGTCGGTGCGGCGCCGGGGCGAGCTGGAGCCGGGCGTGGACGGGCTGTTCCGCGGCATGATCGGGGACTGGAGGGCGCCGGTATGACCGCGCGGTTCGCGGGGCGGGTCGTCCTCGTCACCGGGGGCGGCTCGGGGATCGGCCGGGCCACGGCGGTGGAGTTCGCCCGCCGTGGCGCGGCGGTCGTGGTGGCCGGTCGTACCGCCGAGAGCCTGGAGCGGACGGTGGCGGCGGTCCGGGCGGAGGGCGGCCGGGCGACCGCCGTGCCCTGCGATGTGCGCTCCGAGGACGAGGTGCGCGGCCTGGTCGCCGCCACCGTGGCCGCGTACGGCGCGCTGGACATCGCCTTCAACAACGCGGGCGTCTCCCTGGTCGGCTCGCTCACCGAGTTCTCCGCCGCCGAGTGGGACGAGGTGATCTCGACCAATCTCACCGGCACGTTCCTGCTGATGAAGCACGAGATCATCCAGATGCGGCGGGCCGGTGGGGGCGTCATCGTCAACAACGCGTCGAACGCCGCCCATATGACGGTGCCGCCGCTCGCCGCCTACTCCGCTTCCAAGGCCGCCGTCCTGGCGCTCACCCGGGCCGCGGCGCGGGAGTTCCTCCCCGAGGGCGTCCGGATCAACGCGATCTCGCCCGGCCCGGTGGACACCCCTATGTGGGCGACCCGGCCGGGCGAGACCCCGCAGGACCGGCACCGGCGGATGGCGGCGGAGAGTCCGGCCGGGGTGGTGGGTTCCGCCGAGGAGATCGCGCGGACCGTGCTGTGGCTGGCGTCGCCGGAGGCGGGGTATGTGGCGGGGCACGATCTGGTGGTGGACGGGGCGATGAGCAGCTGATCGTTCGGATGATAGGCAGATGATGATGGGGATGATGAGCGGTTGATCCGCTGGATGATGAGCGGATGACCTTGTGAACGGGGTTCGCCCAACGTGATGGGCGGCCGTCCGGCGTGCTGGGAGCCGTCGGGACCTGGTCACCCCCCGGGTTACCGTACGCCCCGGTCACGGCGATCTGCACCCCCTGGTCGGCGACGGCC
>NZ_JBFBFF010000012.1:98790-271698 GCF_040684035.1 Streptomyces sp. NPDC093018 | reverse complement strand
GTATCTGTGGGCGACCGACAGCCACCCGATCAACTTCCTTCCTGTGTAAGTGGGTTCCACGATGATCTGCCACACCGAGACCGACGGTCCCTACGTCTGTACCTGACGCTTGGCGGCACCGCCCGCCCGAGCCGGGAGCAGATGGAGGCGTACTACGCGGCCAGGGCGGCCAGCAGCCGGGGCAGCGCGGTGCCGATGGGATCGCGGATCACCTCGTCGGCCCGGTCGTCGTACGGCGTGGGTTCGGCGTTGACGATGATCAGGCGGGCGCCGTGGTCGGCGGCGAGGCCCGCGAGGCCGGCGGCGGGCTGGACCTGGAGGCTGCTGCCGACGGCGATGAACACCTGGCAGGCCTTGGTGACGGCCACGGCTTGGCCGAGGACCATCGGGTCGAGGCGTTCGCCGAACATCACGGTGGCGGACTTCAGGATGCCGCCGCACTCCCGGCACCGGGGATCGTCCTCACCGGCGGCCAGGCGCTCCAGGGCGTCCTCCATCGGGCCGCGCGTGTGGCACAGGGTGCAGAGGAACTCCCGGGCGGTGCCGTGCAGTTCGAGCACCTTGCGGGCGGACGTCCCGGCGAGCTGGTGCAGCCCGTCCACGTTCTGCGTGATCACCCGGACCGGTACCCCGGAGCGCTCCAGTTCGGCGACGGCCCGGTGCGCGGCGTTGGGTTCGGCCCGCAGAGCGCCGTTCTCCCGGCGCATCCGCCAGGAGCGTCGGCGGATCTCCGGGTCGCCCATGTAGTACTCGTAGGTCACGAGCTTCTCGGCCTCCGGATCGCGCCGCCACAGCCCGTTCGGGCCCCGGTAGTCGGGGATCCCGGAATCGGTGGAGATACCTGCGCCACTGAGAATGACCACGAGAGGCTTGCCCATGGGCCCGAGGGTAGGGCGCGGGGCGGGGAGGGGCGAATGGATATGCGCGCGGCGGCGGTGCGGCCGTGCGGTCAGTCCGCCCGGTGGCCGTTCTCCAGCTCGGCCGGTCCCGAGCCGTCCGTGAGGGCGTCCAGGGCGGCGAGGACGCGGCGGCCGAGCGCGCCGGGGAGATGCCCGGCGAGTTCCGCGCGCGGCACCAGCCGCCAGGACAGCAGTTCCGCCTCCTGGAGCCGGATCGCGCCCAGCTCCTCGTCGGTGAGCACCCCGCCGTCGTACACGTACGCCACCAGCGGCGGCCGCCCCGTCCCCGGCACCCAGTCCACGGCGAGCAGCCGCCCGAGCGTCCGGTCGAGCCCGATCTCCTCCAGCGTCTCCCGCCGGGCCCCCTGCCGGGGCGTCTCCCCGCTGTCCGACTCCACCGTGCCGCCCGGAAGCCCCCAACCCTCGCGGTAGTTGGGCTCGACCAGCAGCACCCGGCCCTCTTCGTCCCGGAAGAGCGCGGCGGCCCCGGCGAGCACCCGGGGCAGTGAGGCGATGTACGCGGCGTAGTCAGCGGTGGAGGTCATGGGGGGAAGGGTATCCAGCCGGGCCGGACCGTGAACCGCCGTGCGCCAGGCGCACGGTGCGTTCGGCCAGCGCACTGATCCGCACCCCGTCGAACCCGGACACCGCGCTGCGGACCGTGTCTTCGAGCGGATCCTTCCAGTGGCCGGGCAGGGCCGCGGCGCCGGTGCGGACCCCGGCCACCGAGCCCGCCGTCGCCCCGTTCGAGTCGGTGTCGAGACCGCCGCGCACGGTCAGCGCGAGGGTGCGGGTGAAGTCGTCGTCGCCGTACAGCAGCCCCGCGGTGAGGACGGCCGCGTTCGGCACCGTGTGGATCCACCCCCCGGGACTCTCCCCGGTCGCGGTGTCCACGGTGTCCGCCCAGTCGAGGCCGGCCTCGTGCAGCGACATGACGCGGCGCACCGTACGGGCGAGGCGGCTGCTCGCCGGGATCGCGCCGAGCGCGCTCTCCAGCGCGGCCCGCACGGTCGGCGCGGTGAAGGCCGCGGCGATCAGCGCGGCCGCGAACATGGCGCCGTAGACACCGTTGCCCGTGTGCGACAGCACGGCGTCCCGGCGCGCCAGACCGGCCGCGCGCCCGGGGTCGCCGGGGCAGACCCAGCCGAAGACGTCCGCGCGGATGAGGGCGCCGATCCACTCCTGGTACGGGTTGTCGTACGTCGCCGTCAGCGGCGGCCGCAGCCCGTTCGCGAGGTTGCGGTAGGCCGCCCGTTCCGCGGTGAAGGTCTGGAGGTACGGCAGCCGCAGCAGCCACAGCTCGCCGACGTCCTCGGTGCTGAAGCCGAAGCCGCGGCTCTCCAGCAGGTGCAGTCCGAGGATCGTGTAGTCCACGTCGTCGTCGCGGCAGCTGCCGTGGATCCGGCCCCGGACGCAGGATCGCCACTCGGGGCGCAGTACGGCGGTGTCGGCCGGGTCGGCGGGCTCGGGCAGGTAGTCGGTGAGCGGCAGCGCGCCACAGCCGCCGAGATACCGGTCGATGCGCGCCCGGGTCCACACCTCGCCCTGCTCGACCGGCTTGCCGAGCATGTTGCCCGCGATCCGGCCGAGCCAGCCGCCGTGGATCCGGTCGGCGAGATCGGTGGGCGCGGGGTGCTCGCTGCTCATGCCAGGGGCCTACCCGTTTTCCCCGGACCTGCTCCTGATTCCCGCCCCCGGCCTGCTCAGCCCGTGGTCGGGGCATGACGGCGAGGGGGCGGCGAGGTTAGGGTCACAGCGGCGCGACCGGTCCCGCCGCGTGCGGGGCCCGGAGAGCAAGGGGATGGCAAGGTGGCGGAAGCTGTGGGTGAGAGCCGTCGGGTACTCATCGCCGCGGACAAGTTCAAGGGCTCGCTGACGGCCGTGCAGGTCGCCGAGCGGGTGACGGCCGGGCTGCGCCGGGTGCTGCCGGACCTGGCGGTCGAGGCGCTGCCCGTCGCGGACGGCGGGGACGGGACCGTGGCCGCGGCGGCCGCGGCCGGCTTCGAGCGCCGCGAGGTGCGGGTGGCCGGGCCGCTGGGGGAGACGGTGACGGCGGCGTTCGCGCTGCGCGACGGCACCGCGGTGGTGGAGATGGCCGAGGCGAGCGGGCTGCACCGGCTGCCGGCCGGGGTCTTCGCACCGCTGACGGCCTCCACGTACGGCTCCGGCGAGCTGCTGCGGGCCGCGCTGGACGCGGGCGCGCGGACGATCGTGTTCGGCGTCGGCGGCAGCGCCACGACGGACGGCGGCGCCGGAATGCTGGCGGCGCTCGGCGCGCGGTTCGTGGGAGAGGACGGGGAGCCGGTGCCGCCGGGGGGCGGCGGTCTGGCCGGTCT
This sequence comes from Streptomyces sp. NPDC093018, assembly GCF_040684035.1. Classification (NCBI taxonomy): domain Bacteria; kingdom Bacillati; phylum Actinomycetota; class Actinomycetes; order Kitasatosporales; family Streptomycetaceae; genus Streptomyces; species Streptomyces sp. NPDC093018. Next base: position 268,463 of record NZ_JBFBFF010000012.1, on the reverse strand, counting down.
GGCCCGCGCCGACCTCTCCGGTCTCGACCCCCGGCTGGCCTCGGTCTCCCTGGTGCTCGCCAGCGACGTCGACAACCCGCTGACCGGGCCGAAGGGCGCGCCCGCGGTGTACGGCCCGCAGAAGGGGGCCTCGCCGGAGGACGTACGGGCCCTGGACGCGGCGCTCGGACACTACGTGGCGGTGCTGGAGGCCTCGGTCGGGGCGCGGGCGGTGGAGTACGCGGCGGCGCCGGGCGCGGGGGCGGCGGGCGGCATCGGCTACGGCGCGCTGCTGCTCGGCGCGCGGTTCCGGCCCGGGATCGAGATCATGCTCGACGTCCTCGGCTTCGCTCCCGCGCTGTCCCGGGCGTCCCTGGTGATCACCGGCGAGGGCTCCCTGGACGAGCAGACGCTGCACGGCAAGGCCCCGGCGGGGGTGGCGGCGGCGGCGCGGGCTGCGGGCAAGGAGGTCGTGGCGGTGTGCGGACGGCTCGCACTGGAGGACCGTGCGCTGCGGTCGGCCGGGATCAGCCGCGCCTACCCCCTGACGTCCGTCGAGCCCGACATCGCCCGCTGCATCGCGGACGCAGGGCCGATCCTGGAACGGGTCGCGTCCCGCATCGCGGAGGACCTGCTGACCTGACCCCCTGGGGGCTCAGCCCCGAAAAAGACAAGGGCCCCGAATCCAGCCAACCCTGGATTCGGGGCCCTTCGTCAAGACGCCGTCACGGCAACTGCGCCGCCCGCGCCTCCCGCCGGTTGTCACGGAAGTTGTTCACCCGCCGCGCCGTGGCGAACAGCGGGATCACCGCGCCCATGACCAGCTGGAGCGCACACCCCGTCTGCAGGAGCAGCTGACCGCCCGGAGCGTCGAACGCCCAGGCCGCCAGCAGTCCCATGGACAGGACGATCCAGGACAGCATCGCCCCGGCCAGCCGCCCCCGCGGCTTCGGGTACTCCACCCGGCTCACCATCAGCCACGCCGTACCGACGATCGCCAGCAGCGTCGCCACGAACGGCAGCTCCAGGAGCACGATCGAGACGACGGTGAGCGCACCGAACGGCGAGGGCATGCCCTGGAACACGCCGTCCTTCACCGTCACGCACGAGAAGCGGGCGAGCCGCAGGACGACGGCCAGGAGCACCACGATTGCCCCGAGCGCCGCCACTCTCTGATGCGCGTCGTCCGCGACCATGCCGTAGACGAGGACGAAGTACGCCGGCGCGAGGCCGAAGCTGATCAGGTCGGAGAGGTTGTCCAGCTCCGCACCCATCGGCGAGGACCGCAGCTTGCGCGCCACCAGACCGTCGAAGAGGTCGAACACCGCCGCGCAGAGCATCAGGATGACCGTCGTGGCCGCGCTGTGGCGGGCCATGCCGGACTCCTGGCTGCCGGTGAGGTGCGGGATCAGGATGCCGGTGGTGGTGAAGTACACCGCCATGAACCCGCACGTGGCGTTACCGAGCGTGAGGGTGTCCGCTATCGACAGGCGGAGCGAGAGCGGCATCTCCTCCTCTTCGTCCACCTCGTCGGCCTCGGGCACCCAGTTCGCCTGGGTCTCCGGATCAATCACGGTCAATGCGAGTCACCCCAGCCACGGTCTTCTGTCCGACCTCGACCGCCACCTCCACGCCCTCGGGCAGGTAGAGATCGACACGCGAGCCGAAGCGGATCAGACCGATACGGTCGCCCTGCTCGACCTTCGTGCCCGACGGGAGGTAGGGCACGATGCGGCGGGCCACCGCGCCGGCGATCTGGATCATCTCGATGTCGCCGAGTTCGGTGTCGAAATGCCAGACTACGCGCTCGTTGTTCTCGCTCTCCTTGTTGAAAGCCGGAACAAAGCCGCCGGGGATGTGCTCGACCGAGGTCACCGTGCCCGCGAGCGGCGCGCGGTTGACATGAACATTGAGCGGGCTCATGAAGATGGCGACGCGGGTGCGACCGTCCTTCCACGGCATGATGCTCTGCACCACACCGTCGGCCGGGGAGATGACCCGGCCCTGGGTGATCTCTCGCTCGGGGTCGCGGAAGAACCACAGCATGCCCGCCGCGAGCGCGGTGGCGGGCACGGCGACGGCCTTGGCGGCACCCGAGCGGCGGGCGCGGGCCAGGCTGAGGGCTGCGGTGGCGACGGTCGGGAGAAGCCACGGCGATGCTCCGCGCGCGAGGCGTACGCCGGCTCGGCTGTCGCGAGGTGCAGAGGTTTGGCTGTGGGGCATGGATGACCTTCGTAGCGGATGATGCCGCGCAAGACGGGGGACGGCGGCTTTCCGGGGATCGTACCGGTCGCGGGCCACAACTGGGCAAGCCAGGAAGCCGAGTCGGCGGCCGAAGACCGGCTGAACAACCTCTACGGGGTGTGATCTTCCCCTCGAAGAAAACACCCCGTATGCGGACAATCAGCCCTGGAACCGATACTCTTCGAGCAACCTGCGGCCGATGATCATTTTCTGGATCTCGGCGGTACCTTCACCGATGAGCAGCATCGGCGCCTCACGATACAGGCGCTCGATCTCGTACTCCTTGGAGAAACCGTACCCGCCGTGGATGCGGAAGGCGTCCTCCACGACCTCCTTGCAGTACTCGGAGGCGAGGTACTTCGCCATGCCGGCCTCCAGGTCGTTACGCTGCCCGGAGTCCTTTTTGCGCGCCGCGTTGACCATCATCGCGTGGGCGGCCTCGACCTTGGTCGCCATCTCGGCCAGCTTGAACTGGATGGCCTGGTGCTGGGCGATCGCCTTGCCGAAGGTGTGCCGCTGCTGGGCGTACCGCACACCCAGCTCGAAGGCGCGCTGGGCGACGCCGCAGCCGCGGGCCGCGACATTGACCCGGCCGACCTCCACGCCGTCCATCATTTGGTAAAAACCTCGGCCGGTGACGCCGCCGAGCACCCGATCGGCCGGGATGCGCAGCCCGTCCATGATCAGCTCGGTGGTGTCGACGCCCTTGTAGCCCATCTTCTCGATCTTGCCGGGGATGGTGAGGCCCGGGCGGACCTCGCCGAAGCCCGGCTCCTTCTCGACCAGGAAGGTGGTCATGGACTTGTGCGGGGCCGTGCCCTCCGGGTGGCCCTCGTCGCTGCGCACCAGGACGGCCACCAGGGACGACGTGCCGCCGTTGGTCAGCCACATCTTCTGGCCGGTCAGGACGTACTCGTCGCCGTCCTTGACGGCCTTGGAGCTGATCGCCGACACATCGGAGCCGAGCGCCGGCTCGGACATCGAGAAGGCGCCCCGGATGTCACCGGCCGCCATCCGCGGCAGGAAGTGGTCCTTCTGCTCCTGCGTGCCGTGCTGCTTGAGCATGTACGCGACGATGAAGTGGGTGTTGATGATGCCGGACACCGACATCCAGCCGCGGGCGATCTCCTCCACGCACAGCGCGTAGGTGAGCAGCGACTCGCCCAGACCCCCGTACTCCTCGGGGATCATCAGACCGAACAGGCCCAGCTCCTTGAGGCCGTCCACGATCTGCTGCGGGTACTCGTCGCGGTGCTCCAGCTCGGTGGCGACCGGGATGATCTCCTTGTCGACGAAGTCCCGGACGGTGGAGAGGATCTCCTGCTGGACGTCGGTCAGACCGGCGGTCTGGGCGAGACGGGCCATGTCCTAGTTCTCCTGCTGCTTGAGTTCCGGGCGGCCCGGCTGCTCGCCGCCGCGCTCCTTGATGTACGTCTCGGTCGGCACCATCACCTTGCGGCGGAAGACGCACACCAGGGTGCCGTCCTGCTTGTAGCCCTTGGTCTCGACGTAGACGATGCCGCGGTCGTTCTTCGACTTCGACGGCCACTTGTCCAGCACGGTCGTCTGGCCGTAGATCGTGTCGCCGTGGAAGGTCGGCGCCACGTGCTTGAGCGACTCGATCTCCAGGTTGGCGATCGCCTTGCCGGAGATGTCCGGCACCGACATGCCGAGCAGCAGCGAGTAGATGTAGTTCCCGACGACGACGTTCTTGCCGAAGTCCGTCGTCTTCTCCGCGTAGTTGGTGTCCATGTGGAGCGGGTGGTGGTTCATGGTGAGGAGACAGAACAGATGGTCGTCGTACTCCGTGACCGTCTTGCCCGGCCAGTGCTTGTACGTCGCCCCGACCTCGAACTCCTCGTAGGTGCGTCCGAACTGCATCGCGCTCAGGCCTCCGGGATCTCGAACTCGGTGGTGCGGCGCATGCCGGCCGCGCGTCCCTTGCCGGAGATGACCAGGGCCATCTTGCGGCTGGCCTCGTCGATCATCTCGTCGCCGAGCATCGCGGAGCCCTTCTTGCCGCCGGCCTCGGACGTGTAGTAGTCGTACGCGTCCAGGATCAGCTCGGCGTGGTCGTAGTCCTCCTGGGAGGGCGAGAAGATCTCGTTGGAGGCCTCGACCTGGCCCGGGTGCAGCACCCACTTGCCGTCGAAGCCGAGGGCCGCGGCGCGCTGCGCGACGGCGCGGTAGCCGTCGACGTTGCGGATCTGGAGGTAGGGGCCGTCGATCGCCTGGAGGTCGTTGGCGCGGGCGGCCATCAGGATCTTCATCAGGATGTAGTGGTAGGCGTCCGCCGGGTAGCCGGGCGGCTGCTCGCCCACGACCAGGGACTTCATGTTGATGGAGGCCATGAAGTCGGCCGGGCCGAAGATGATGGTCTCGATGCGCGGGGAGGCCCCCGCGATCGCGTTGACGTTGTTCAGGCCCTGCGCGTTCTCGATCTGCGCCTCGATGCCGATCCGGCCGACCTCGAAGCCCATCGTCTTCTCGATCTGGGTGAGCAGCAGGTCGAGCGCCACGATCTGCTCGGCGTTCTGCACCTTCGGCAGCATGATGCAGTCGAGGTTCGGACCGGCTCCCTCGACGACCGTCACGACATCGCGGTACGTCCACTCGGTCGTCCAGTCGTTGACGCGGACCACCCGCGTCTTGCCCGTCCAGTCGCCCTCGTTGAGGAACTTGACGATGGTGTGCCGCGCCTCGGGCTTGGCGAGCGGGGCGCACGCGTCCTCCAGGTCCAGGAAGACCTGGTCCGCCGGCAGGCCCTGCGCCTTCTCCAGGAAGCGCGGGTTCGAGCCGGGCACGGCGAGACACGAACGCCGCGGGCGGAGACGGTTGACGGGGGCGGTCATGCGGGGACCTCCAGGGGGTCGAGCTTGTTCGCGGTCCGGATCTCGTCGACGATGCGGCCGATGATCCCGGTGATGTCGAAGTCCTTCGGGGTGAAGACGGCGGCCACTCCGGCGGCCCTGAGCTGCTCGGCGTCACCGTTCGGGATGATGCCACCTGCGATCACCGGAATATCTGTGGCACCCGCCACACGCAGCCGCTGAAGCACGTCAGGGACCAGCTGGGCGTGCGAGCCGGACAGGATCGACAGGCCGACCGCGTGCACGTCCTCGGCGAGCGCCGCGTCCACGATCTGCTCCGGGGTGAGCCGGATGCCCTGGTAGACCACCTCGAAGCCGGCGTCGCGGGCGCGCACGGCGATCTGCTCGGCGCCGTTGGAGTGCCCGTCGAGGCCCGGCTTGCCGACCAGGAAACGCAGCTTGCCGACGCCCAGGTCGCGGGCGGTGGCGTCCACCTTGGCGCGGACCTCGGCGAGCGCCGAACCGGCCTCGACGGGGACGGCCACCGGCGCGGAGGAGACCCCGGTGGGCGCCCGGTACTCGCCGAACACCTCGCGCAGCGCCCCCGCCCACTCGCCGGTCGTGGCCCCGGCGCGGGCGCACTCCAGGGTGGCCTCCATCAGATTGCCGGTACCGCGGGCGGCCTCCTTCAGCCGCTCCAGCGCCTTGCAGGGGCGCGGGTGGTTGAACGGCGGCTGGTAGCGGGTGTCCCGCCACCGCTGGAGCGAGGAGATGACCTGGGCCTCGACCGCCGGGTCCACCGTCTGGATCGCGGTGTCCAGGTCGGCGGTGAGCGGATTGGGCTCGGTGCCCTCGAACGCGTTGACGCCGATGATCTTCTCGTCGCCGGACTCGATCCGGGCCCGGCGCTCGGCGTGCGAGGAGACCAGCTGGGACTTCAGATAGCCGGACTCGACGGCGGCCATCGCGCCGCCCATCTCCTCGATCCGCGCCATCTCCGCGAGGGAGTCGGTGACCAGCTGCGCCACCTTGGCCTCGATCACCTTCGAGCCGTCGAAGATGTCCTCGTACTCCAGCAGGTCGCTCTCGTAGGCGAGCACCTGCTGGATGCGCAGGCTCCACTGCTGGTCCCAGGGGCGGGGCAGGCCGAGCGCCTCGTTCCAGGCCGGGAGCTGGACGGCACGCGCGCGGGCGTCCTTGGACAGCGTCACGGCCAGCATCTCCAGGACGATCCGCTGGACGTTGTTCTCCGGCTGCGCCTCGGTCAGGCCGAGGGAGTTGACCTGGACGCCGTAGCGGAAGCGGCGCTGCTTGGGGTTCTCGATGCCGTACCGCTCGCGGGTGACCTGGTCCCAGATGCGGCCGAACGCCCGCATCTTGCACATCTCCTCGACGAAGCGGACGCCCGCGTTCACGAAGAAGGAGATGCGCGCGACCACGTCACCCATGCGCTCCTGCGGCACCTGGCCGCTGTCGCGCACGGCGTCCAGCACGGCGATCGCGGTGGACATCGCGTACGCGATCTCCTGCACCGGCGTGGCCCCGGCCTCCTGCAGGTGGTAGCTGCAGATGTTGATCGGGTTCCACTTCGGGATGTGGGAGACCGTGTACGCGATCATGTCCGTCGTCAGGCGGAGCGAGGGTCCCGGCGGGAAGACGTGCGTGCCGCGGGACAGGTACTCCTTGACGATGTCGTTCTGGGTCGTGCCCTGGAGCTTGGTGATGTCCGCGCCCTGCTCCTCGGCGACGACCTGGTAGAGCGCCAGCAGCCACATGGCGGTGGCGTTGATCGTCATCGAGGTGTTCATCTGCTCCAGGGGGATGTCCTGGAACAGCCGGCGCATGTCACCGACGTGCGAGACGGGCACGCCCACCCGGCCGACCTCGCCGCGGGCGAGGATGTGGTCGGCGTCGTAGCCGGTCTGCGTCGGCAGGTCGAACGCCACCGACAGACCCGTCTGGCCCTTGGCGAGATTGCGCCGGTACAGCTCGTTGGACGCCTCGGCCGTCGAGTGGCCGGCGTACGTCCGCATCAGCCACGGACGATCTTTCTGACGCTCAGTCATCTACGGCTCTCAGATGTTCCGGAATCGGTTGATGGCGTCGATGTGCTCGGCCCGCAGTTCCTCGTCGCGCACGCCGAGGCCTTCCTCGGGCGCGAGGCACAGGACGCCGACCTTGCCCTGGTGCAGGTTGCGGTGGACGTCGTAGGCGGCCTGGCCGGTGTCCTCCAGGGAGTACACCTTCGACAGGGTCGGGTGGATCTTGCCCTTGGCGATGAGGCGGTTGGCCTCCCAGGCCTCGCGGTAGTTGGCGAAGTGCGAGCCGATGATCCGCTTCAGGGACATCCACAGGTAGCGGTTGTCGTACTCGTGCATATAGCCCGAGGTCGAGGCGCAGGTGGTGATGGTGCCGCCCTTGCGGGTGACGAAGACGCTGGCGCCGAAGGTCTCGCGGCCGGGGTGCTCGAAGACGATGTCGATGTCCTCGCCGCCGGTGAGCTCGCGGATGCGCTTGCCGAAGCGCTTCCACTCCTTGGGGTCCTGGGTGGTCTCGTCCTTCCAGAACTTGTAGCCCTCGGCGCTGCGGTCGATGATCGCCTCGGCGCCCATCGACCGGCAGATGTCCGCCTTCTGGTCGCTGGAGACGACGCAGATCGGGTTGGCGCCGCCGGCCAGCGCGAACTGCGTGGCGTACGAGCCGAGTCCGCCGCTCGCGCCCCAGATGAGGACGTTGTCGCCCTGCTTCATGCCGGCGCCGTTGCGGGACACCAGCTGCCGGTAGGCGGTGGAGTTGACCAGACCGGGGGCGGCGGCCTCCTCCCAGCTGAGGTGGCCGGGCTTGGGCATCAGCTGGTTGGACTTGACCAGGGCGATCTCGGCGAGGCCGCCGAAGTTGGTCTCGAAGCCCCAGATGCGCTGCTCGGGGTCGAGCATCGTGTCGTTGTGGCCGTCGGAGGACTCCAGCTCGACGGAGAGGCAGTGGGCCACGACCTCGTCGCCGGGCTTCCAGGCGTTGACGCCGGGGCCGGTGCGCAGGACGACGCCAGCGAGGTCGGAGCCGATGATGTGGTACGGCAGGTCGTGCCGCTTGGCCAGCTCGTTGGTGCGGCCGTAGCGCTCCAGGAACCCGAACGTGGACAGCGGCTCGAAGATCGAGGTCCACACCGAGTTGTAGTTGACCGAGGAGGCCATCACGGCCACCAGGGCCTCGCCCGGTCCGAGCTCGGGCACGGGGACGTCGTCCAGGTGGATCGACTTGCGCGGGTCCTTGTCACGGGTCTGCAGACCCGCGAACATCTCCGTCTCGTCCTTGTGCACGGTGATCGCCCGGTAGGACTCGGGGATCGGCAGTGCGGCGAAGTCGGCGGACGTGGCGTCCTTCGACTGGATCGCGTCGAGGATGTCCTTCACGGTCACGGTATTGCCTCCGGCGGTGAGCGCCCTGAGGGAGGGGCGCTTGAGGGTTCGTCGGTGCTGTGGTGCGTGCTGCTGAGGGTGTGGTGAAAAGGGCCGTCGGTTCGGCTCGGTGGTGCTTCGGCAGCGCTTTGTGGCGCGGGAGGTTGCCTGTGACGCAGGCGTCCGGGCGCGCGGGCCATAAGGCCCTCGGGGACAGCCGGCGAACGAATGGTCGCTGCTCGCCGGCCGCCCGGACCTCTTCAACGTATGACACCGCGTGTCAGGTGACAAGGCACTGAGTGCCAGAAGTTCCTCTCAGATGAAATCTTTACGTAACAAATGAGCGATGATCGATCGAACGGCCTTTGAAATCCGCCGGAAAAGGGCCCCTGACATGGCAAAACGGCCACCCCGAAGGGTGGCCGTCATCACAAGGACAGAGCGGGTTCAGCGCTCCTTCAGCGCCTCCTCGATGGTGCGCATGACCTCTTCGAGGGGGGCGTCGGTACGGGCGACGGTGACGAGCACCTCGCCGTGCGGGGAGACCGTCGCCGGGGCGGTGGCGGCCGGCCGGGCGGCCGTGCTCCGTCCGGCGCCGATGCCGGTGCCGAAGGTCTTGCGCACGATCGCGAACGCGTGGTCGAGCTGCGCCTCCACATCGCCCCGGCCCTCCGCGCGCAGCCAGCGCCGCAGCACATGGTTGTGCGCGGTGACGACGGCGGAGGCGGCGACCTCGGCCAGCAGCGGGTCGTCGTTGGCGTCGTCCGCGTGCGCGCGCTCGTCGAAGTGGCCGAGCAGATAGCGGGTGAACAGGCGCTCGTAGCGGGCGACGGAGGCGATCTCGGCCTCGCGCAGGGTGGGCACCTCGCGCGTCAGCCGGTAGCGGGCCACGGAGATGTCCGGGTGCGCCGCGTACATCCGCATGACCTCTTTGATGCCCCGGCACACCGTGTCGAGGGGGTGCTCGTGCGCGGGGGCGGCGTTGAGGACCGCCTCGGCGCGGACCAGGGTGTCGTCGTGGTCCGGGAAGATCGCCTCTTCCTTGGAGCGGAAGTGGCGGAAGAAGGTGCGGCGGGCGACCCCGGCCGCCGCCGCGATCTCGTCGACGGTGGTGGCCTCGTAGCCCTTGGTCGCGAACAGCTCCATGGCTGCGGCCGCCAGTTCTCGGCGCATCTTGAGCCGCTGGGCGGCGGCGCGACTGCCTGCGGCACTTTCCGGCGCGTCGGGCGTAGCTGGTGTACGTGAGGACTTGGCGGGCTGGGACATGACCCGAACGTACTGCATGGACGCGCTGCCATGTGCGGGAGTCCGGTTTGCCCCGCCAGGCCCCGAAGGGCCTGGCGGGGGAGCCATGGCGGGGTCGAGCAGCCCGCCCCAGTCCGTCTCCGCGTCCGTCGCCGCGAAGGACCAGTCGCCGACGCCGTCAGCGGCGGGCATACTCGCGGAAGCCGCGGCCGGTCTTGCGGCCGAGGCAGCCCGCGGCCACCAGGTGCTCCAGGAGCGGCGCCGGGGCGAGACCGGGGTCGCGGAACTCGCGGTGCAGCACCTTCTCGATGGCCAGCGAGACGTCCAGACCGACCACGTCCAGCAGTTCGAACGGGCCCATCGGGTAGCCGCCGCCGAGCCGCATCGCCGCGTCGATGTCGTCCAGCGTCGCGTAGTGCTCCTCGACCATCTTCACCGCGTTGTTCAGATACGGGAACAGCAGCGCGTTGACGATGAAGCCGGCCCGGTCGCCGCAGTCCACCGCGTGCTTGCGGACCGTACGGCAGACCTCGCGGACGGTGGCGTGCACCTCGTCGGCGGTCAGCACCGTGCGCACGACCTCGACCAGCTTCATGGCCGGGGCCGGGTTGAAGAAGTGCATGCCGATCACGTCCTGCGGGCGCGAGGTGGCGCGGGCGCAGGCGACGACGGGCAGCGAGGAGGTCGTGGTGGCGAGCACCGCGCCGGGCTTGCAGACCTTGTCCAGCGCCTGGAAGAGCTGCCGCTTGACCTCCAGGTCCTCGGCGACCGCCTCGACGGCCAGGTCGACGTCCGCGAACGCGTCGTAGGAGCCGGCCGGGGTGATCCGCTCCAGGGTCTGGGCGGCGGCCTCGGCGGTCAGCCGGCCCTTGTCCACGGAGCGCGCCAGCGACTTGCCGATCCGGGCCTTGGCCGCCTCGGCCTTCTCCTCGCTGCGCGCGGCCAGGACGACGTCGTATCCCGCCTTGGCGAACACCTCGGCGATGCCGGAGGCCATGGTGCCGGAGCCGGCGACGCCCACCGAGCGGACCTCGCGGCCCGCGACGCCGGCCCCGTCCGCCGCCGGGGTCAGCGGGTCCGGCACCACGACGGCGCTGCCCGGCGCCTCGTAGGTGTAGAAGCCGCGCCCGGACTTGCGGCCGGTCAGGCCCGCCTCGCTGAGCTGCTTGAGGATCGGGGCGGGGGCGTGCAGCCGGTCGCGGGACTCGGCGTACATGGCGTCCAGGACGGTGCGCGCGGTGTCGATGCCGATCAGGTCGAGCAGCGCCAGCGGGCCCATCGGCAGACCGCAGCCCAGCCGCATCGCCGCGTCGATGTCCTCGCGGGAGGCGTAGCGGGCCTCGTACATCGCCGCGGCCTGGTTGAGGTAGCCGAACAGCAGGCCGTCGGCGACGAAGCCGGGGCGGTCGCCGACCGCGACGGGCTCCTTGCCCAGTTCGAGCGCGAGGTCCGTGACGGCGGCGACGACCTGCGGCGCGGTCAGCACCGAGGAGACGACCTCGACCAGCTTCATCGCCGGGGCCGGGTTGAAGAAGTGCAGGCCGAGGACGCGCTCGGGGCGGGCCGAGTCGGCGGCGAGCCGGGTCACCGACAGCGCGTTGGTGCCGGTGGCGAGGATGGTCTCCGGGCGGACGACGCCGTCCAGTTCGCGGAAGATCTGGTGCTTGATCTCGTACGACTCCGGGACCACCTCGATCACCAGGTCGGCGTCGGCCGCCGCGGTCAGGTCGGTGGCGGTGCGCAGCCGGGCGAGGGCGGCCGTGCGCTCGGCGTCGGTCAGCCGGCCGCGCTCGACGGAGCGGGCGGTGGAGGTCTCCAGGGCGGCCAGCGCGCGGGCGGCCTGGGCCTCGTCGACGTCGATGCCGACGACCTCGCGACCGGCCTGCACGAGGACCTCGGTGATGCCGGTGCCCATCGTGCCGAGGCCGACGACGGCGATCTTCTTGAGGGACAGAGGGGTGTCGGACAGGGGAGTGGCCATCGCGGGACTCCAGTGATGAGGGTGACGACGAGGAAGCGCCGGGTGCGCCGAAGGCGCACCACGGAGCGCGAAGGAGTGCGGGTGTTGCCGGGCTGACGAGCGCACACGCCCGGTGCCGGTGCCGACGGGCGTGCACACGCCCGTCGTCGGCGATGTCTTCCGACCGGCTCTGTCCCAAGCCGGGTCGTACTCGCGGTACTTGGCGCACGAGGCGCACACGATGTACCGAATCGTTCCTTGCCCGCGACGGCCGCGTCACCAGACCGTCGCCAGCGGAGTGCGAGAGGGTTGCTCGCTCGTATGAGCTTAACCGGTGGGTAACGAGCGCGCCAGTCCCCTGAAGGGTTCTTTGTGTGCGAGGTGTCTCCCGTTGCCCCGGCAACATGCTTAACCTGATGCCGTGGACGAAGAGTTGCGATCGGTCACGGAACGCTTACGGCAGGAGTCGGGAGGCTCGACGGCCTTCGACGCCCTGCTGGCGACCGGGGACCTGGACGAACTGGCGGAGGTCCTCACCGTACCCGGGCAGCCGCTGTGGGCAAGGGAGTTGGCCGCCTTCCGGCTCGGCCGCGCGGGCGACCGGCGCGCCTTCGAGTCCCTGGTGCTCCTCCTCAACCACCGCGACCCCCCGCGCTGCGCCGGCGCGGCGCACGCGCTGGCCCGGCTCGGCGACCCGCGCACCGCCCGCGCGGCCGCCGCCCTCGCCACCAATGAACTCCGCGTGGCCTACGCCCTGCACCCGGTACGGCTCCTCGTGGTGCTGCGCGCCCCCGAGTCGGTGCCCGCGCTGATCACCACCCTGGAGCGCCGGCTGCGCCCGCACGATCCGTACCGGCGGGTCTCCCTCGCCTGTGTGGAGGGCCTCGGCACCCTCGGTGACGGCCGCGCCCGGCGGGTCCTCACGGAGGCCCTCGCCCATCCGGCGCTCGCGGAGGCGGCGGTGCACGCGCTGGCCCGGCTGCCCAAGGAGAAGCGGACCGGCTGACGGGGGCGACGCTCGGGCCGATCGGGCCCCGGCCCGCAGGCGCGACCTGATCGGGCTCCGGCCCGCGGGTGCGACCTGATCGGGTTCCGGTGGCGGGCGGGACGGCGGGCCGGGCGGTTCGGTGCCCGGCCCGCGGCTTGTGCGATCACGCGGGTTGTGCGATCACGCGGCTCGGGCGATCAGGGCCAGTACGCGGTGCACGCCCGGTGTCCGGCGTGCCGACCGCAGGCCTGCGCCTCCAGGTGCCAGCCCTTGCCGTGTACGTACTTGACCGCGCGGGTGTTCTGCGTGCCGCCCGAGTGCACGGTCGCCGAGCAGACGCCGAAGTCCGCCCACGAGCCGTAGTCGACGTCCCACTCCAGGGCGACCGCGTCGCCCCGGCTCGCGCCGGAGACCGCCGCCCATACGTAGTACGGCGCGCCCTGCTTCGCGTTGCCGTAGCGCACCTTGACCGTGGCCCCGCCGATCCGCAGGGTCGGGCCGGTGTGCCGACGGCCGCTCGGGATCCGGGTGTTCGGGTCGATGCTGGTGCCGCACGAGGCCGCGGCGCCGGCCGGCCGAGCGGTCTGGGCGGCCGTCGCGGTCGCCGCCGACGCGGCGGCCAGCACCGCCACGCCGGCCATCGCGGCCACCACGCCCCTGGACTTGATCACCATGCGGCTGCCCCCCTCTTGCCGACTGCGTGGTGTCACCGATCACTGACACACCGTGCGCACAGTGGCCCGAGGTCGAGGTTGACAGCAGGGCGGGGGAGCGGGCAAGGAGCAGTGGGGGCATGCCCGCGCGCCGCCCCCGCGCACCCGGCGCGCGGGTGGCGATCAGCTGTCTTTCATACGGCGGACATCGTCCTGGTCCCATGCCGCGGTGTCCCGGGGCTCGGTGTACGGCGCGTCCGACTCGGGCGGATGGCCACCGGCGATGGCCTGCTGCCGCGCGGTCTCGGCGTCGAACTCCAGGCCCAGCAGGATCGCCAGATTGGAGATCCAGAGCCAGATCAGGAAGATGATGATGCCGGCCATGGCGCCGTAGGTCTTGTTGTACGACGAGAAGTTCGCCACGTAGAGCGCGAAGCCGGCGGAGGCCGCCATCCAGATGAGCAGGGCCAAAAGGCTGCCCGGGGTGATCCACCGGAAGCCCCTGACCTTGGCGTTCGGGCAGGCCCAGTACAGGAGGGCGATCATCAGGACGACCAGGAGGACCAGCACCGGCCACTTGGCGATCGACCAGGCGGTGAGCGCCGCGTCCCCCATGTGCAGCGACTGTCCGACGTGCCGGGCGAGGCCGCCGCTGAAGACCACGATCACGGAGCAGACCAGCGCGATCAGCATCAGCACCACGGTGACCCCGAGGCGTACCGGCAGCACCTTCCAGATCGGGCGGCCCTCCGGCACGTCGTACACGGCGTTCGCGGTGCGGATGAAGGCGGCGACATATCCGGACGCCGACCACAGGGCCAGCACGATGCCCACGATCGCCAGGATCGAGCCGGTCCCGGCGCTGTTCTGCAACTGCTCCACGGTGCGGGTGAGCACGTCCCGCGCCGAGCCGGGGGCGAGCTGCCGGATGCTGTTCAGCAGCCGGTCGGTGGTCGACCGCCCGGTGATGCCGAGCAGTGCCACCAGCACCAGCAGCGCGGGGAACAGGGCCAGCACCGAGTAGTAGGTCAGCGCCGCGGCCCGGTCGGTCAGCTCGTCCTTCTTGAACTCCTTGAGGCTCCCCTTGAACACGGCCCCCCACGCGGCCTTCGGCAGCTGCGCCGGGGATCGCGGCGCCCTCTCCTCCACCTCCCGCCCCGGCCCGGCCTCCTCGGGCGTCGGCACCCGGGATTCCGGCTCGCCGCCGTCACGGTCCCTGCGTCCTGGAAGATGCGGTTTCTCCATGGGGGGCGAGTACCCCGAAGTCGGCGGGGAGTCGTGGGCCGCAGCGGAGGTTGCCCCGGTCGGCGGCGGGGGCTCGGCGGGGCGGGCGGCGCCGGGGCCGGGCCGCGGTGGGGTCAGGCCACTGCGGGGTCAGGGCGCGGTGGGTTCAGGCACTGGTGGGCGCGGTGTCCGGGAGCACCGCCAGTGCCTCGATCTCCATCAGGAAGTCCGGGGAGACCAGGCCCGCCACCTGGATCGCGGAGGAGGCCGGGAGGCGGTCGTCGGGTATGTGGGCAGTGCGGGCGGCGCGAACGGCCGGCATATGGGCCATGTCGGTGACGAAGTACGTCAGCTTCACCACATGCTCGAACCCCGCGCCCGCCGCGGCCAGACAGCGGTCCAGATTCTCGAAGACCTGGCGGGCCTGGGCCGCGGGGTCGCCGGGGCCGACCAGCTCGCCGTCCTCGTCCAGGGCCAGCTGGCCGGAGACGGCGACGAGGCGGCCCGTCGCCGTCACCACATGGCTGTACTGCGCCGCCGGGGCGACACCCGCGGGGGCGGTGATCCTGATCGGTTCGCTCATGAGCCCCATCATGGACCACACCACTGACAACGCCCGCGCGGAGCCGATCACTTGGCGCTGCCCTCCTCTTGCTTCGCCCTCAGCTCCGGAACCCCAGCAGGCCGTGCAGGATCGACCCGCGCGAGGCCGTCGACGCCGCCTTGGACGCCAGCGGCGTCGGGTCCGGGGACTTGGCGCAGACCGCGTCGGCCGGACCGGAGGAGCGGGGGACCTTGCCGTCGGCCAGGTAGGCGGCGAGGTAGCCGTCCAGACAGGAGTTGCCGCTCAGGGTGATGCCGTGGTTCCCGCCGCCCTGTTCGACCACCAGGCTGGAGCCGGTCAGCAGCCGGTGGGCCGCGACGCCGCCGGCGTACGGGGTGGCCGCGTCGTCCGTGGCCTGGAAGAGCAGCGTCGGCGGCAGCTCGGTGTTGGCCACGCTCGGCTGCCCGGCGCGGCCGGTCGGCCAGTACATGCACGGCGCGTTGTACCAGGTGTTGCTCCAGGCCATGAACGGCGACTTCTCGTACACCGCCCACGCGTCCTGCCGCCAGCGTGCCCAGTCGCGCGGCCAGGCCGTGTCCCCGCACTGCACGGCCGTGTACACGCTGTAGCCGTTGTCGCCGGAGGCGTCCACCCCGGCGAAGTCGTCGTACACCTCCACCAGCGGCTCGGTCTTCTTGTCATGGACGTAGGAGGCGAACGCCTCGGCGAGATAGGGCCAGTAGCCGTTGTAGTAGCCGCCCGGGACGAACGTGTCCTCCAGCTCGGCCGCGCCGACCTTCCCCCCGGCCGGCTTCTTCGCCAGGGCCGCCCGCATCGCGTACCACTCGGCCTCGACCTTCGCCGGGTCCTTGCCGAGCCCGTACGTCGCGTCGTACTTGGCGATCCAGGCCATCAGCGCGCGGTGCCGGTCGCCGAAGGCCCGCTCCTGGCCGATGTTGTCCGCGTACCAGACCCCGGTCGGATCGACGATCGAGTCCAGCACCAGCCTACGGATCCGCTCGGGATGCAGCTTGGCGTACACCGCGCCGAGGTAGGTGCCGTACGAGTAGCCGAAGTAGCTGATCCGGGACGCGCCGAGGGCTTCGCGGATGCTGTCCATGTCCTGCGCGCTGCTGACGGTGTCCATGTACGGCAGCACATCGCCGTACCGTTTGCCGCACTCCGCGGCGAAGGACCGCGCGCGCTCCAGGTTCGCCTGTTCGAGCGCGGGCGTGCCCGGCACGGTGTCCGGGCGCACCGGCTTGAAATGGCCGGGCACGCAGTCGAGGGCCGGGCTGCTGCGGCCGACCCCGCGCGGGTCGAAGCCGATGACGTCGTACCGCGCCGCCACGTCCTTCGGCAGCGCCGAGGCCACGAACCCGGCGAGCGTGAGCCCGCTGCCGCCGGGGCCGCCGGGGTTGACCAGCAGCGGGCCCTGGGAGGCCGCCGCGGTGTGCGGGACACGGGACAGGGCGAGCGTGATCTGCCGGCCCGCCGGGTTCGCGTGGTCGAGCGGCACCTTCAGCGACGCGCACTCCAGCGTCGGGTAGTCGTCGGTGGCGCACTTCTTCCAGGTGAGCGGTGCGGTCGCGGCGGCCCGCGCCGGGGCTCCGGTGACCGAGCCCGCCAGGACGGCGGCGGCCGCGCACAGCACGGCTGCGCGTCTTCTCATGGGTCCTCCCGGGACGGAGAGGTCGAGCGGACCGCGCGATCGCGGTCCTCGCCGCATCGTCCCGATGTGGGGCCCCTGGAGAACGTGTCGCGCCGATAGTTGACCCTATTGCCCGCGCGAAGCCCTCGAATTGCCCGCGCGAAAGCACCTCGAACGCCCCCGAAGGGGCCTCACGTACGGGGTCTCACCTACGGGGTGTCACATCAGCGTGAGCTGCGTCGGCTCGGCCGCCCCGGGCACCGGGGCGGACGGTGCCGGGCGGATCCGGCGGGCCGCGCCCGCACGCGTGGGCCCGATGCCGTACTCCCGCGCCAGCTCGTGCACCTGACGGGTGATCCGGCGCTGGTACCAGGTCGGCGCGTAGGACCCGCCGGCGTACATCCGCTCGTAACGGCGCACCAGATACGGGTGGTGCTCGGCCAGCCAGGCCATGAACCACTCCCGCGCACCGGGCCGCAGATGCAGCACCAGCGGGGTCACCGAGGTCGCCCCGGCCGCCGCGACGGCCGCGACCGTCGCCCGCAGCTGCTCCGGGCGGTCGCTCAGGAACGGGATCACCGGCGCCATCAGGACACCGCAGCCGATGCCGTGCTCGCCGAGGGCGCGTACGACGTCGAGGCGCCGCTCGGGCGCGGGGGTGCCCGGCTCCACGGTGCGCCACAGCTCGGTGTCCAGGAAGCCGACCGAGACCGAGATCCCGACGTCCGTCACCTCGGCCGCGCGCACCAGCAGGTCCAGGTCGCGCAGGATGAGCGTGCCCTTGGTCAGGATCGAGAACGGGTTCGCGTGCTCGGTGAGGGCGGAGATGATGCCCGGCATCAGCCGGTAGCGGCCCTCGGCGCGCTGGTAGCAGTCGACGTTGGTGCCCATGGCCACGTGGTCGCCCTGCCAGCGCCCGGAGCCCAGCTGGCGGCGCAGCACCTCCGGGGCGTTCACCTTGACCACGATCTGGGTGTCGAAACCGATGCCGGTGTCCAGATCCAGATAGCCGTGCGTCTTGCGCGCGAAGCAGTACACACACGCGTGCGAGCAGCCCCGGTAGGGGTTCACCGTCCATTCGAACGGCATCCGCGAGGCGCCCGGCACCCGGTTGAGCACCGAGCGCGCCCGGACCTCGTGGAAGGTGATCCCGCGGAACTCGGGCGTGTCGATTCGTGTAGTCACAACGTCCGCGCCGAACAGGGCGGCGTCGGGGGTCCGGCCGTGTTCGACGGGCTCGTCGGTGAGGTTGTCCCAGCGCATGAGCCGTCCTCCTCGGTAGCACTCGCCGCCACAATAGAACATGTGTTCCCATGATCGTGCGCACCCGGGCCGGACCCGGACACGCCCCCCGACACACCCCCCGATTTGGGCGGCCGGGACCCGGGGTGGTTGGCTTTTCCCAACCCCGAGCAATCAGGTCCTGGAGGAACGCAATGGCGCAGGTCGAGGCCACTACGGAGCGGGTCGTCGCGGCGGACGCGGAGAAGGTGCTCGACGCCCTCGCCGACTACCGCGGCACCCGGCAGAAGCTGCTGCCCGAGCAGTTCAGCGAGTACGAGGTGCGCGAGGGCGGCGACGGCGAGGGCACCCTCGTCCACTGGAAGCTCCAGGCCACCAGCAAGCGGGTGCGCGACTGCCTGCTGGAGGTGAGCGAGCCCACCGACGGCGAACTGGTCGAGAAGGACCGCAACTCCTCCATGGTGACCACCTGGCGCGTCACCCCCGCCGGTGCGGACAAGGCGCGCGTCGTCGTCACCAGCACCTGGAAGGGCGCCGGCGGCATCGGCGGCTTCTTCGAGCGGACCTTCGCCCCCAAGGGCCTCGGCCGCATCTACGACGCCGTGCTCGCCCGGCTCGCCACCGAGGTCGAGAAGTAGTCCCAACCTCCGTGCGGTGAAGGGGCGTTGAGCCCCCTCAGGGGTCGCCCCTTCACCGGTTCGAGTGGAAGTCCCGCCCACCGGGAACCGCCCCGTAACCCACCGCTGTTGTTCGTAGTTGTCGCCTCGCGCGAGAAATTGCACGGGTACGACAGCCGCGTTGACGGCGACGAGGGGAGCGGCACGTGGGCGGGACGACTCTGGTGGATCACGACACGCTCGTGCTGCTGCCCGCGGCCCGGAAGGCACCCGCCGGGGGCGCCCCGGCAAAGCCCCCGGCGGACGGCGCGGAGCACCGCGCGACGGGCGGCCCCGGGGCCCCGGCGCCCGGCCCCGCCGCCGCGCTGAGCCCGCGCCGGGTGCGGCTGGTCTTCCTCGGGCTGATGCTGGCGATGCTGCTGGCCGCCCTCGACCAGATGATCGTCGCCACCGCCCTGCCCAAGGTGGTCGGCGAACTCCACGGCCTGGACCGGATGTCCTGGGCGATCACCGCCTATCTGCTGACCTCCACCATCGGCCTGCCGCTGTACGGAAAGCTCGGCGACCTCTTCGGCCGCAAGGGAGTCTTCCTGTTCGCCATCGCGGTCTTCGTCCTCGGCTCCGCGCTCGCCGGACGCGCGGGCGACATGGACCAGCTGATCGCCTACCGCGCGCTCCAGGGCGTCGGCGCGGGCGGGCTCATGATCGGTGTGCAGGCGATCATCGCCGACATCGTGCCGCCCCGGCAGCGCGGCCGCTACATGGGCCTGATCGGCGCGGCCTTCGGCGTGGCCTCCGTCGCCGGGCCCCTGCTCGGCGGCTACTTCACCGACCATCTCTCCTGGCGCTGGTGCTTCTACGTCAACGTCCCCTTCGGACTGGTCACGTTCGTCGTGGTCGCCGCCGTCCTCAAGCTGCCCAGGCCCGAAGTGCGCGGCCGCCTCGACGTGTTGGGCTCCCTGCTGCTCGCCGCCGCGTCGACGTGCCTGGTGCTGCTGACCAGTTGGGGCGGCACCGAGTACGCGTGGGGGTCCCGGCAGATCCTCGGCCTGGCCGCGGGCGCGCTCGCCGCCACCGTGCTCTTCCTGGTCGCCGAGCGCTTCGCCGCCGAACCCCTCATCCCGCTACGGCTGTTCCGCGACTCCGTCTTCAACGTCACCGGTCTGGTCGGCCTCGTCGTCGGTGTCGCCCTGTTCGGCGCGGCCAGCTATCTGCCGACCTTCTTCCAGATGGTCGACGGGGCCAGCGCCACCGGCTCCGGGCTGCTGATGCTGCCCATGACGGCCGGGATCGTGGTGGCCTCCCTGCTCTCCGGCCAACTCATCAGCCACACCGGGCGCTACAGGATCTATCCCGTGCTCGGCGGCGCCTTCTCCGTCGCCGGCATGTGGCTGCTGTCCCGCCTCGACGCCGACACCTCCCGGCTCCAGTACAGCATCTGGATGGCCGTACTCGGCGCGGGTATCGGCCTGGTGATGCCCGTCCTCGTCCTCGCCGTGCAGAACTCCGCGCGCCCCGCCGACCTCGGCACCGCCACCAGCGCCAACAACTACTTCCGGCAGATCGGCGGCAGCGTCGGCGCCGCCGTCTTCGGCACCCTCTTCGCGAACCGGCTCGCCCGCGCCCTGCGCCGGGAACTGCCCCCGCGCGCAGGAGCCCGGCTGCCCGACCCCGAGTCGCTCACCCCGCAGCTGGTCCGCGCCCTGCCCCCGGCCCTGCGCGACGCCTACGTCCGCGCGTACGCCGACGCCATGCCCCGGATCTTCCTGTATCTGGTCCCGGTGCTCGTCCTCGGCCTCCTCATCGCCTTCTTCCTCAAGGAGAAACCCCTGGTGTCCCACCACGCCACCGAATCCGGCCCCGACAGTGTGCCCGCCTCCGTCCCGCAACCGCGTTCGTACGCCGCCGGGATCCCGGTGTGCGGCACCGTGCAGCACCCCGACGGCACCGTGGTGCCCCGCGCCGCGCTCACCCTCATCGACGTCACCGGACAGCAGATCGGCCGGGGCGCGAGCGGCGACGACGGGCGGTACGCGCTGAGCACCCCCGGCTCCGGGTCGTACGTCCTGATCGCCGCCGCCGGAGGGCATCAGCCGCAGGCCGTCTCCGTCACCGTCGGGGAGCGGCCCGTGGAGCTCGATGTCGTCCTCGGCGGCGCCGGACGCCTCGCGGGCAGCGTGCTCACCGCCGACGGCAGCCCCGTGCGGGACGCCACCGTCACGCTCACCAATGTGCACGGCGAGGTGGTCGCCACCACCCGCAGCGGCCGCGAGGGCGGCTACGTCATCACGGAACTGGTCGCGGGCGAGTACACCCTCGCCGCCAGCGCGCCCGCCTTCCGCCCGGCCGCCCTCCCGGTCAGCGTGCAGGCCTCCCGGGAGACCCGGCAGGACGTCGAACTCGCGGGCGGCGCCGTGCTGCGGGGCGTCGTACGGGCGAGCGGCGGACGGGTCGTGGAGGACGCCCGGGTCACCCTTCTCGATGCCGCGGGCAATGTCGTGGACACCCTCACCACCGGAGCGGACGGCGCCTTCCGGTTCGTGGATCTGTCCTCCGGCGAGTACACGGTCATCGCCGCGGGTTACCCGCCGGTCGCCACGGTTCTCCAGGTCGCGGGCGGCGGCCGGACGGAACGCGATCTCCAGCTGGGGCACGAGGACTGACCCGGCGCCCGCCGGAGTGCCGGGCCGCGGGCCGGTGCGATCATGTGAAACCAATTCCCGGATTGCCACACATCGCCACCGGCCGCCCCCGTACCGTAGTGGCGAGCGGCACAGATCGTTTGCGAACAGCCGTGGGGAGAAGGGGCCTGGGCCATGGAGCGTGGCAGCGAGCGGGACACGACTCCCGGGCGCGGCGCCGCCGGCACCGACGCGGGCCGGATTCCGCTTGCCGTGATCGTCGTGGACCGCGGCGGCCTGGTGTCCCACTGGAGCAGCGGGGCGCGCCGGTTGTTCGGCGTGACCCGCGAGGACGCCGTCGGACGCCCCGCGGGCGATCTGCTGCCGGTCTCCGGCGCCCTCCCCGACCAACTCCGGGGCGAGCCCGTGCCGGACGCCTACGAGGCGTACGAAGGAGAGCCGAACGGCGCTGCCGGGTACGGCGGTTCGGGCGACGACGAGCTGGACCCGGGCCCCGATCTGGAGGCGTCCCTCGGCGGACAGGCCTTCTTCGCCACGGCCGGCCGCGCCCGCCTCTCCACACCCCGGCCGCGGGAGACGGACGACGGGCCGGACGCCGGTGGCGGGCCGGAGCGGCTCGATGTGCTGTGGTGGGCCTACCCGTTGGTCGGTCCCGGACCCGCCCGGCTGCTGGTGCTCGCCGCCGACGCCGTACGGCTGCGTGAGGAGCGCGGCTACGACGACGAGACCGCCGAACGCATCGCGCCCGGCTTCGCCCGCCACACCGAGCTGCCCGCCTTCGACGAACTGGAGCGGCGGCTGCCGGAGATCCTGCCCAACATGGGCCCCGGACTCAGCGGCCGGATCGTCTCCCAGGTCCTCGAACTCGGCTATCCCGTCCTGGAGTTCAGCCAGTTCGAACGGGTCCCGGTGACCCCCTACTGGGGCGTGCCCCGCCGTCTCGGGCGCGCCTTCGCCGGGGCCGCCGAGAACGTCGTACCGCGTCAGCGCACCCCCGTCGCGCGCACCGTACCCCTGGGCGCCGAACGGGATCTGGAGTACGCCGCCGTCCGCGAACGCCTCGAATTCCTCAACGAGGTCAGCTCCGGCATCGGCTCCTCCCTCGATCTCGGCGAGACCATCCGCGAGGTCACCAGCGCCGCCGTGCCGCGCTTCGCCGACTTCGCCGGCACCCATCTGCGCGCGGCCGTCCTCGCGGGCGAGGGCTTCCCGGACGGCCCGCCGGACGCCAGCACCGTGATGTTCCGCGTCTGGGTCGAGCACAATGACGAACCGGGCCGCTGGGACGACACCGTGCCGGTCGGCGAGGCCTTCGCCTTCCCCGAACACACCCCGTTCTACCAGTGCATGGTCACCGGAGAGCCGGTGCTCATCCCGAAGGTCACCGACGAGCTGTCCGAGCGGATCTCCGGGGAGTTCGAGAAGCGCGACCTCAGGCCGCTGATCGGCGGCCGGTCGCTGCTGATCGTGCCGCTCAAGGCGCGCAATGTCGTCCTCGGCTTCATGGTGCTGATGCGCCGCCCCGACCGGCCCGAGTTCGACGACATGGACCGCACCACCGGCGCCGAACTCGCCGCCCGCGCGGGCCTCGTGCTCGACAACGCGCGCATGTACACCTACCAGGAGAACGTCGCCGACACCCTCCAGGACAGCATGCTCCCGCAGGTCACCCCGCGGATGGCCGGCTGCGACGTGGCCACCCGCTACCTGCCGGGCACCCTGCTCGGGCGGATCGGCGGCGACTGGTTCGACACCATCAAGCTGCCCGGCTCCCGTACCGCCCTCGTGGTCGGCGACGTGATGGGCCACGGCCTCAACTCGGCCGCGATGATGGGCCAGTTGCGCACCGCCGTACAGACCATGGCCACGATGGAGACCCCGCCCGCCCAACTCCTGCGCAATCTGGACGACCTGGCCCGCCGGCTCGGCGACAACTACCTCGCCACCTGCCTGTACGCGGTCTACGACCCGATCCGCGGCGAGGTCACCCTCGCCAACGCCGGACACATCCCGCCGGTGGTGGTGCGCGCCGAGGACGGCACCAGCGAGCTGCTCGACCTGCCGACCGGGGCGCCCATCGGTGTCGGCGGCGTCCCGTTCGAGGCGGCCCGGATCAGGGTCGCGCCCGGGGACCGGCTGGTGCTGTGCACCGACGGACTGGTCGAGGTGCGCGGCTCGGACATCGGCGAGGGCCTCGCCGCGCTCTGCGAGTCCGCCGCGCATCCCGCCGCCTCCATGGACGACGCCTGTGACACCATCATCCGCGCCCTCAACACCCGGGGCGGCCGCAAGGACGACGTCGCCCTGCTCATGGCCCGGCTCAACGGCATCCCCGCCGAACACGTCGCCGACTGGCGGCTCGACAACGATGCCCGCGAGGTGGGCCGGGCCCGCCGGCTGGTCCGTGAGCAACTCCTCGCCTGGGGGCTGCCGGAGCCGGTGGAGACCGCCGAACTGCTGGTGAGCGAGGTCGTCACCAACGCCGTACGGCATGCCGAGGGCGACCGGATCGGGCTGCGGGTGGTGCGCACCGACGCGCTGCTGTTCGAGGTCACCGACGACGAGCCCACCCTGCCCGCGATGATCACCGCCGGTCCCCGCGACGAGTACGGGCGCGGGCTGCGCGTGGTCAGCAGGCTCGCCCGCGAATGGGGCGCGAGCGCCACCGGACACCGTAAGACCGTCTGGTTCGAACAGTCGGTCACGGGAAGCCCCTGAACCGGCGAGAGCCGTCGGTACGTCCGGTGAAGGTGGCTCCCCGGCCCTTGCCCGCGACCCGGTCCGCGCGATATCCCGATCACGGCAACCGATCGTGGGAGAGCGCATGAACGTTTCGGACAACTACCGCGGCAACTGGGAGAGTTACTGGAGTGAGACCTCCGACGCCCCGGGCGAGGCGATCTGGGACTCGGACCCCTCGCTGACCGCCGAGCCGCACTCCGCGCTGCTCCTGCCGCACGCGGACCCGGCCCGCCCCATAGTCGACCTCGGCTGCGGCAACGGCACCCAGACCCGCTATCTGGCCACCCGGTTCGCCCGCGCCATCGGCGTCGACCTCTCGCACGCGGCCGTCGAACACGCCCGGCGCGCCGCCGGGGACGCGCCCGTGGAGTTCGAACAGCTGGATCTGACCGACGGCGACGCGGTGAAGGCCCTGCGCGACCGGCTCGGCGACTGCAACGTCTATATGCGGGCCGTCATCCACCAGAGCGAGCCCGCCGCCCGCCCCGCGGTCGCCGCCGCCGTCGCCACGCTGATCGGCAGCGCGGGCCGCGCCTTCGTCGTGGAGCTCACCCCCGCCTCCCGTGACGTCCTGGGGCGCGCCGCCGCCGAGCCGTCCGGCCCGCCGCCCAAGCTGCGGCGCGTCTTCCACCACCACCTCAAGCCCGCCGACGCCGACGAGGGCGAGATCCCGCGCCTGCTCGGCGAGGCAGGGCTGACCGTACTCGCCGAGGGCGACACCGTCCTCCCGCAGACCGAACACCTCACCGACGGCACCCGCATCGACCTGCCGGCCCGCTGGTTCGTGCTCGCGGGCCGGTAGCCGGACGCACCGCGCGCTGTGCGGGACGGCCCTCCGCCGCCCCGCACCGGCCTCGGTGGGGCGCTCGTGCGAGCGTGCCGGGCCGGGCGCGGTAGAAAGGACCTATGCCGGAACGAAAGACCCCCATGGGCGCCCTGGACGATGTCGACGCGGTCACCAGGGCCGTGCTGACGGCTTCCCGTCTGCTGGTGGCCGTCTCCGCCCGTTCCCTGGCCGCCGTGGAGGAGCGGGTGACCCTGGCCCAGTTCCGCATGCTCGTGGTGCTGGCGACCCGGGGGGCGACCAAGCTGGTGGCGCTCGCCGAACTGCTTCAGGTGGCGCCCTCGACCGCGATGCGGATGGTCGACCGGCTCATCGCCGCCGGGCTCGCGGACCGGCAGCCCAACCCGGACAACCGGCGCGAGACCCTGCTGCGGCCGACCGAGGAGGGCCGGCGCATCGTGGCGGACGTGACCGCCGGGCGCCGCGCCGAGATTGCCGCCATCGTCGAACGGCTCCGCCCGACCGAGCGATTGGCCCTCATCGAGGCCCTCAACGCCTTCAACGAGGCGGGCGGGGAGCCGCCGGCCCCCGGAGCCGACGACCCCGAACCGCATCCGCTGGGCTGGATCGTGGACGGATCGATGGCCCACGAGATCTGACCCCCGGCTCCCTTGCATGGTGCAAAGAATCCGATGGTCGGTGCAGGGAGCGAAGAAGCCGGGTCGTCGGTCAGGCCGTCGTATGCACCGCCCGCAGCGCCCCCTGGTGGCTGAGCCAGCCCACCGGCCTGCCCCGCTCGGCGTCGAGGACGGGCACCCCGCCCCCGGCGGCCGCCAGCAGCGTGTGCAGGGCCTGGGCGAGCGGCTGGTCGGCGGTCACCGCGGCGGGCGGCTCGGCGAGTCCCGCCACGGTCTCCGGTGCCGCGTCGGGCTGTTCCGCCAGGGCCTCGGCCACCGCCCGCGCGGTGACCACGCCGACGTACGCCCCGGCACTGTCGATCACCGGCAGCGCGCCGTGGCCCGAGCGGCTGAGCAGACCGGCGGCGTCGGCCAGCGGTGTGGCCGCGGGCAGCGGAGCGGGCAGCGGCTCCATGACGGTGCCGACATGCTGGGCGCCGAGCGGCGCGCCCGGGACGGGGCCTTCGAGATCGATGCCGCGACGGCGCAGCTTGAGGGTGTAGACGGTGTCCCGGGACAGCAGCCGGCTGACGGCGGTGGCCAGCACGACGGCCAGCATCAGGGGCAGGATGATCGAGTACTCGCCGGTCAGCTCGAAGAGGATGACCACGGCGGTGATCGGCGCCCGGGCCGCGCCGGCGAACACCGCGCCCATGCCGACGAGCGCGTACGCCCCCACGGCGCCGGCCGAGCCGGGCAGCAGCCGGTGGACCCCGATGCCGTACGCCGAGCCGAGCATCGCCCCGATGAACAGGCTCGGCGCGAAGACGCCGCCGGAGCCGCCGATGCCGATGGTGAGGCTGGTCGCCAGCATTTTTCCGGCCAGCAGCAGAAGCAGGAAGCCGGCCGCGTAGCCGCCCTCGGTCGCCCGTTGCAGGACCGGATAGCCGACGCCGTACATCTGGGGCAGGGCCAGCAGGACCAGGCCGAGCGCCAGTCCGCCGATCGCCGGGCGCAGCCACTCCGGGCCCCGCCACAGCCGGTCGCAGACGTCCTCGATCACGTAGAGGAAGCGCGCGAAGCCCACGCCGACGACGGCCGCGACGACGCCGAGCAGGGCGAACAGGCCGTACTGGGAGAGATGGCCGACGTGGAAGCCGGGCAGGTTCAGGAAGGCGCTGTCGCCGAACGCGGCGCGGCCGATCACGCTCGCGGTGACGCTGGCCAGCACGGTCGCGCCGAACGCCTCGGCGGAGAAGGTGCCCAGGATCAGCTCCATGGCGAAGAAGACACCGGCCAGGGGCGCGTTGAAGGTGGCCGCGATGCCGCCCGCCGCGCCACACGCCACCAGGAGCTTCATCCGGCCCTCGGCCGCCCCGGTCAGCCGCCCGAGGGTGGAGCCGAGCGCCGAGCCGATCTGCACGATGGGCCCCTCGCGGCCCACCGAACCGCCCGAGCCGATGGTCAGCGCCGAGGCCAGGGTCTTGACCACGGCGACCTTGGGGCTGATCCGGCCGCCGCGCTGGGCGACGGCGAGCATCACCTCGGGCACCCCGTGCCCGCGCGCCTCCTTGGCGAACCGGTTGACCAGCGGGCCGTGGAGCAGACCGCCGACGACCGGGGCGAGGAGCACGAAGTACGGTCCGAGCCAAGGCACATGAGGGTTCGCGGCGCCGGGCGAGGCGGCGTAGTCGGAGTGGCCGGACAGCAGCAGGGTGAACGTCCGGATGCACCAGCGGAAGACGATCGAGCCCACGCCCGCCCCGGCGCCCACGACGACCGCCAGGACCAGGACGATCCAGGCACCCCGCGGCGGCCCCACCGGCCCCACCGCTCCCGCCGGTCGGATCCCTCCCGGCGCGGGCACCCGGCCCCTCGCCGCCCCGCCGCTCCCGCGCTTCTCGTCCTCGGCCGCCGGTATGGCACTCATTGATTCTCCTCCCTCACTTTTGCATTATGCAAAAGATAGCGGGACGCCGCCACGGCGTCTCGGCCGCTCTCCTGGTCCGGTGACCCCGCAGCGCGTAACGTGACGCTCCATGAAGATCCTCATCAGTGCCGACATGGAGGGGGCCACCGGCGTCACCTGGCCGGCCGATGTGCTGCCGGGGACGCCGCAGTGGGAGCGGTGCCGGGGGATGTTCACCTCGGACGTGAACGCCGCCGTGCAGGGTTTCTTCGACGGCGGCGCCGACGAGGTGCTCGTCAACGAGGCCCACTGGACGATGCGCAATCTGCTGCTCGAACAGCTCGATGAGCGCACGGAGATGCTCACCGGGCGGCACAAGGCGCTGTCCATGGTGGAGGGCGTCCAGCACGGGGACGTCGACGCGATCGCCTTCATCGGCTACCACGCGGGCGCCGGGATGGAGGGCGTGCTCGCGCACACCTACCTCGCCAACCAGATCACCGGCGTCTGGCTGAACGACGTACGCGCCAGTGAGGGCCTGCTCAACGCGCATGTCGTCGCCGAGTACGGCGTCCCCGTCGTCCTCGTCACCGGCGACGACGTGGCCTGCGAGGACGCGCTCGGCTACGCGCCCGAGGCGCTGAAGGTCGCCGTCAAGGACCATGTCTCCCGGTACGCGGCCGTCTGCCGCACCCCGGCCCGCACCGCCGCCGACATCCGTGCCGCCGCCAAGGACGCCGCCCGGCTCGCCGTGCGCCACGCGCCCGTGGAGGCGGGGCCGTTCACCGTCGCCGTGGAGTTCGACGCCGAGCATCTGGCGATGGCCGCGACCGTGGTCCCGGGCGTCGCACGCATCGGCGAGCGGAAGGTGGCGTACACCAGCGCCACCATGTACGAGGGCATCCGGACGTTCAAGGCGGTCACCACGATCGTCTCCAACGCCGTGGAGGAGCAGTATGGCTGACCCGCGGGCCCTCGACGAGGTCGTGGAGTTCACCTCGGGGCTGATCCGGCTCGACACCACGAACCGGGGCGGCGGCGACTGCCGGGAGCGGCCCGCCGCCGAGTACGCGGCCGAGCGGCTGGCCGGCGCCGGTCTCGAACCGCTGCTGCTGGAGCGCACCACGGGCCGTACCAATGTGGTCGCCCGGATCGAGGGCACCGAGCCGGGGGCCGACGCCCTGCTGGTCCACGGTCATCTCGACGTGGTGCCCGCCGAGGCCGCCGAGTGGAGCGTGCACCCGTTCTCCGGGGAGGTCAGGGACGGGGTGGTGTGGGGGCGGGGCGCCGTCGACATGAAGAACATGGACGCGATGATCCTCGCGGTCGTCCGCTCCTGGGCCCGCACGGGGGTGCGGCCCCGCCGCGATCTGGTCCTCGCGTTCACCGCCGACGAGGAGGCCAGCGCCGAGGACGGCTCCGGCTTCCTGACCGATGAGCACGCCGAGTTGTTCGAGGGCTGCACCGAGGGCATCAGCGAGTCCGGCGCCTTCACCTTCCACGACGGCGCCGGACGGCAGATCTACCCGATCGCCGCCGGGGAACGCGGCACCGGGTGGCTCAAGCTGACCGCGCGCGGCCGCGCCGGGCACGGCTCCAAGGTGAACAAGGAGAACGCGGTGACCCGGCTCGCCGCCGCCGTCACCCGCATCGGCGAGCACCAATGGCCGCTGCGGCTCACCCCGACGGTGCGCGCCGCGCTCGCCGAACTCGCCGCGCTGTACGGCATCGACGCCGACTTCGGCGATGTCGACCGGCTGCTGGAGAAGCTGGGCCCGGCCGCCAAGCTGGTCGAGGCGACCGTCCGTAACAGCGCCAACCCGACCATGCTGGACGCCGGTTACAAGCTGAACGTGATTCCGGGCGAGGCCGTCGCCCATGTCGACGGACGCTATCTGCCGGGCGGCGAGGAGGAGTTCACCGCCACCCTCGACCGGCTCACCGGACCCGACGTCGACTGGGAGTTCGCACACCGCGAGGTCGCCCTCGAAGCACCGGTGGACGCCCCGCTCTTCGGCCGGATGCGGGCCGCCGTACAGGAGTTCGCGCCCGAAGGGCATGTCGTGCCGTACTGCATGTCGGGCGGCACCGACGCCAAGCAGTTCTCCCGGCTCGGCATCACCGGCTACGGTTTCGCACCGCTGAAACTGCCCGAAGGGCTCGACTACCAGGCGCTGTTCCACGGCGTGGACGAACGCGTGCCCGTCGAGGCGCTGCACTTCGGCGTCCATGTCCTCGACCGCTTCCTGCGCACGGCCTAGACGAGATGGGGGAGGACGACATGCACAGGGCGCCGTACGGCACCTGGCCGTCACCGATCGACGCGGCACTCGCCGCCGCCCACGACGGCCGCCCGGACTGGGTGGGCTACGTCGGGGACGAGACCTGGTGGACCGAGCCCCGCCCCGGTGAGGGCGGCCGCCGCGCGCTGATACGGCGCCGCGCGGACGGCACCGAGGAATCGCTGCTGCCCGCACCGTGGAACGTGCGCACCCGCGTCATCGAGTACGGCGGCCGGCCCTGGACCGCCGAGATCCAGGGCGGCGCGCCCCTCGTGGTGTTCGCCCACTTCGCCGACCAGCGGCTCTACCGGTACGAGCCCGGCGGCGAACCCCGCCCGCTCACCCCGCTCTCCCCGGTCGGCGGCGGACTGCGCTGGGCGGAACCGCATCTCGACCTCGAACGGGGCGAGGTGTGGTGCGTGCTGGAGGAGTACACCGGCGACGACCCCGGCGACGTCCGGCGCGTCCTCGCCGCCGTACCGCTGGACGGCTCGGCCGCCGAAGACCGGGGCGCGGTGCGTGAACTCACCGAGGAGCGGCACCGGTTCGTCACCGCACCCCGGCTCTCCCCGGACGGCCGGCGCGCCGCCTGGCTCGCCTGGGACCACCCGCGGATGCCCTGGGAGGGCACCGAACTGCGGGTCGCCGAGGTCGGCGCGGACGGCACCCTGCACGGCGCGCACACCGTCGCCGGGGGCGAGCACGAGGCCGTCGCCCAGGTGGAATGGGCCCCGGACGGGGGGCTCCTGTACTCCAGTGACCGCGGCGGCTGGTGGAACCTCTACCGCGACGACGTCCCGCTGTGCACCCGCGAGGAGGAGTTCGGCGGCCCGCTGTGGCAGCTGGGCCTGCGCTGGTTCGCGCCGCTGGACAGCGGTCTGATCGCGGTCGTGCACGGCAAGGGCTCGACCGTGCTCGGGATCCTGGACCCGGAGTCCGGGGAGATCGTCGACGCGGCGGGCCCCTGGACCGAGTTCGCCGCGAACCTCGCCGTGCACGGCGGCCGGGTCGCCGCCATCGGCGCCAGCCCGCGCACCGCGTACGAGGTGGTCGAGCTGGACACCGTCACCGGCCGCGCCCGCGCCGTCGGCGCCCGCCACCGGGACCCGGTGGACCCCGCGTACTACCCCGAGCCGCAGATCCGCGTCTTCACCGGACCCGACGGCCGCGAGGTGCACGCCCAGGTCTTCCCGCCGCACCACCCCGAACACACCGCGCCCGACGGCGAGTTGCCGCCCTATGTCATCTGGGCGCACGGCGGACCCACCAGCAGGGTGCCGCTCGTCCTCGACCTGGAGATCGCCTACTTCACCTCCCGGGGCATCGGCGTCGCCGAGGTCAACTACGGCGGCTCCACCGGGTACGGCCGCGCCTACCGGGAGCGGCTGCGCGAGCAGTGGGGCGTGGTCGACGTGGAGGACTGCGCGGCCGTCGCCCGCGCGCTCGCCGAGGAGGGCACCGCGGACCCCGGGCGGCTCGCGATCCGGGGCGGCAGCGCGGGCGGCTGGACCACCGCGGCCTCCCTCACCACCACCGGGGTCTACGCGTGCGGCACCATCCTCTACCCGGTCCTCGACCTGACCAGCTGGGCCTCCGGCGGCACCCATGACTTCGAGTCGCGCTACATGGAGTCCCTGATCGGCCCGTTCACCGAGGTGCCGACCCGCTACACCGAGCGCTCGCCCGCGAGCCACGCCGACCGGCTGGCCGTGCCGTTCCTGATGCTCCAGGGCCTGGACGACGTGATCTGCCCGCCCGTGCAGTGCGAGGAGTTCCTCGCCCGCGTCCAGGGCAAGGGCGTCCCGCACGCCTATCTCACCTTCGAGGGGGAGGGCCACGGGTTCCGCAGGGCGGATACCGTGATCCGCGCCCTGGAGGCCGAACTCTCCCTGTACGCCCAGGTGTTCGGACTGGACGTGCCCGATGTGCCCCGGCTGGAGCTGCACCGGTGAAACCCCTCACCCGCCCGCCGCGGCTGGCCCCGGGCGCCCGGGTGGCCGTCGTCGCCCCCAGCGGCCCGGTGCCCGAGGAACGCGTCCAGGCGGGCCTCGATGTGCTGCGCGGCTGGGACCTCGACCCCGTCGTCATGCCCCATGTCCTCGACCGGGACGCCGAGTTGGGCTACCTGGCGGGCACCGACGCCGACCGGGCCGCGGACCTCCAGAACGCCTGGTGCGATCCGTCGGTGGCCGCGGTGCTGTGCGCCCGCGGCGGCTACGGCGCCCAGCGCATGGCCGACCTGGTCGACTGGGACGCGCTGCGCGCCGCCGGGCCGAAGGTCTTCCTCGGGTTCAGCGACATCACCCATCTGCACCAGGCGTTCGCCACCCGCCTCGGCCTGGCCACGCTGTACGGGCCGGTGGCCGCCGGGATCGACTTCGTCAAGAGCGCCCGGGCGCAGGAACATCTGAGGGCCACCCTGTTCGCGCCCGAGACGGTGCGGACGATCGCCACGACCGGGACGGCGCTGGTGCCCGGCCGGGCCCGCGGGGTGACCCTCGGCGGCTACCTCGGCGGACTCGCCGCCGACCTCGGCACCCCGCTCGCTCGGACCGGTGCGCGCGGCGGGCTGCTGATGATCGAGGACGTGACCGAACTGCCGTACCGCATCGACCGGTTGCTCACCCAGCTGCTGCGCTCCGGCTGGCTGGACGGGGTCGCCGGGATCGGGCTCGGGTCCTGGGAGCGCTGCGGCCCTTACGAGGAGGTGCGCGCCGTCCTCGCGGACCGGCTCGGCGGGCTCGGGGTGCCGGTCTGCGAGGAGATGGGGTTCGGGCACTGCGCGGACGCGCTGACGATCCCGTTCGGGGCCGAGGCGGAGCTGGACGCGGACGCCGGGACGCTGACCCTGGCGGAGCCCGCGCTGAGCTGAGCCCGCCCCGCGCGGCGAGAGGGGACGTAAGCTGGCCGGATGCCGCACATCGCGTCCCGCCATCTCGCCGAAGGCCCCCGGGTGGGCATCCGCCACTTCACCCTTCAGGACGGTCCTGAGTTCACTTCGCGCGCCCGCGAGAGCAAGGACCTGCACCGGCCGTGGCTGTTCCCGCCGGACACCGAGGACGCGTACGCCGAGTACGCGGGGCGGCTGATCGACGACCCCACCAAGGCCGGTTTCCTGGTGTGCGAGCGTGCGGGCGGGGACATCGCCGGGTTCATCAACATTAACAACATCGTGCGGGGCGGCTTCCGTTGCGGCGCCCTCGGTTACGGCGCGTTCGCGCACGCCGCCGGGCGGGGCCTGATGCGCGAGGGCCTGGACCTGGTGATCGGCCACGCCTTCGGGCCGCTCGGGCTGCACCGCCTGGAGATCAACGCCCAGCCGGAGAACCTCGCCTCGGCCGCGCTGGCCCGGGGCGCCGGGTTCCGCCTGGAGGGCTTCTCCCCGAAGATGATCTACATCGACGGGGACTGGCGCGACCACGAACGCTGGGCGCTCACCGCCGAGATGCGCGCCTGACCTCGAACGGGCCGCCCCGCCGGGGTTTTTACGCCCTTTGCGCAATCCTGACCGGCAGCTCCCCTGGCCGAGTCACCGCGCGCCGGGTTCCATGGTCGTCGTGACAAGGATCCGACGTGAGGTACTGACCCTGCCCGCCGCCGAGTTGGGCCCGGACAACCCCCTGCCCCCGCTGCGCCCGCTCGACGAGGTCCACCGCATCGACGACCGCGACCGGGCGGACATACCCCCGGACATGGCGCGCGGGCTCGGGTACGCGCCGCTGCGCAGCCTGCTGCCGGTCCGCCTGCGCGACGGCTACGACAGGACCCGCGAACCCCGGGCCCTCGACGCCCTGGTGATCGAGAACGACCGGCTGCGCGCCACCGTCCTGCCCGGCCTCGGCGGCCGGATCGCCTCGCTGCTCCATCTGCCGACCGGACGCGAACTCCTCTACCGCAACCCGGTGTTCCAGCCCGCCGACTTCGCCCTCAACGGCGCCTGGTACTCCGGCGGCATCGAGTGGAACATCGGCGCCACCGGCCACACCACCCTCTCCTGCGCCCCCCTGCACGCCGCGCGCGTCCCCGCCCCGGGCGGCGGCGAGATGCTGCGCCTGTGGGAGTGGGAGCGGCTGCGCGACCTGCCCTTCCAGGTCGACCTGTGGCTGCCCGACGGCTCCGACTTCCTCTACGTCGGCGTCCGCGTCCGCAACCCGCACGAGCACCCGGTGCCCACCTACTGGTGGTCCAACATCGCCGTACCCGAGGAGGTCCGGGTCCTCGCCCCCGCCGAGACGGCCTGGCGGTTCGGCTACGAGCAGCGGCTGCGCCGGGTGCCCGTCCCCTCGTACGACGGCATCGACCGCACCTACCCCCTCAACAGCCCTTATGCCGCCGACTACTTCTACGACGTGCCCGACGGCCGGCGCCGCTGGATCGCC
Organism: Streptomyces sp. NPDC093018; assembly: GCF_040684035.1. NCBI lineage: Bacteria > Bacillati > Actinomycetota > Actinomycetes > Kitasatosporales > Streptomycetaceae > Streptomyces > Streptomyces sp. NPDC093018. The sequence goes on along the minus strand of NZ_JBFBFF010000012.1, from coordinate 234,553 downwards.
GCGCTGGACGCGGCCGGGCACGGGCTGGTGCAGACCTCCACCGATGTGCTGCGCGGCCGCAAGCTGTTCGTCTGGGGCAGCGGTCCCGGTGGCCGCCGCTGGCAGCAGTGGCTCACCGAGCCCGGCACCGGCGGCTACTGCGAGATCCAGGCGGGCCTGGCCCGTACCCAGCTGGAGCACGTCCGCCTGGAAGCGGAGAGCGAGGTGTCCTGGCTGGAGGCGTACGGCCCGCTCGACACCTCGCCCGCGGGGGAGTGGACCTGCGCGGTCCGGCAGGCCGAGGAGCGGCTGGAGGCGGTGCTGCCGCGCGCCCGTGTCGAGGAGGCGTACGCGCGCTGGCGGCCGTACGCCGACACCGGACCCGGCGAGATCCTCGCCACCGGCTCCGGCTGGGGCGCCCTCGAAGTGCTGCGCACCGGCTGGAAGCTGCCCGGCACGCCCTTCCCCGAGTCCACGCTCGGCCAGGACCAGGAGCCCTGGCGGGAGTTGCTGCGCACCGGGGGCCTGCCCGCGCCGCGCGGCCCGGAACCTGCCGGTGCGACGCCGGTCGCCCCGCACTGGCGGGACCTGCTGGAGACCGCGCCCGCCACCTGGCACACCGAGTACCACCTCGGCATCGCGCAGTGGCACGCGGGCGACCGCGCACAGGCCGTCCGCAGCTGGGAACGGGCCCTGCCGCTCGCCCCCGCGCGCTGGCCGCTGCTGCGCGCCCTGGCCGTCGCCGACGAGGACGACGGCCACCACGAGCGGGCCGCCGACCGGTACGCCGACGCGTTCACCGACCTGTGCGCGGCCGGGCGCCCCGAGGACACGGACCGGGTCGCCCGGCGGGCCGCCCTCGGCCGCGAGACGCTCGAAGCGCTGCTGCGGGTCGGGCGGACGGCAGAGGCCCGCGCCGTCTGGGAGCAGCTGCCGTCGGCCGTGCGGGAGCGCGGCCGATTCCGGCTGCTGGAGGCGGAGTTGCTGCTGGCGGAGGGCCGACGGGCCGAGGCGCGGGCCGTGTTCGACGCGGGCTTCGAGATCGCCGACCTGCGGGAGGGCTCCCGCGCGCTCGACCGGGCCTGGGCCCGGCTCACCGACGAACCCCTGCCCGCCCGCTACGACTTCAGGATGCGCCCCGATTCCGCCTGAGCACTCAGCCGTGCTGGTCCACGTACTCGAAGAGCGATCCGTCCGGGTGCATCGCCAGCATGTTGCTGCCCGCCGGTGTCGGCACCGGCTCCACCAGGATGCGGGCACCGAGGCCGGTGAGCAGGGCACGCGCCTCGCCCACGTCCTTGACGGCGATGGTCGCGGTGACCTTCCGCAGGATCTCCAGCTCGGCTTCCGGACCGCTCATCAACAGGAAGGAGCCGATCGCGGCGACCTGGACCCCACCGCGTTCGAACCGCTGCGCCGTGCCACCGGCCAGCCGCTCGTAGAAGGGGATCGCGGTCTCGATGTCGGCAACGCAGATACGCAGCGAGGCGCCCATAATCTCCATGCGGCCGAGCCTAGTTGGGGCGAGGGCCGGCGCGCAGGCACCCCCGGAGTTACCCGGGGTGCGCAGGGGGTACCCGCGTGACATGAACCGTTCGGAACCTTTGGATCATCTGGAACATCTCGACAAGGAGCTGGTCGAGGAGCTGGCTCAGGTGGCCCGTGTGACGGTACGGGAGGAGCTGCGCGAGCAGACCCGCAAGCAGCGCCGTACCGCCGTGCTCTACGGCGCGTCGGGTGCCGCCGCCCTGTACGCGGGCGGCGCGGTCGTCGTCGCCGTGGGCCTCGCCCTGGCGATCGGGCTGCCCGGCTGGGCGGCCGCGCTGATCACCGGGGCGCTGCTGGCCGCGGTGGCGTACGCGCTGCGGGCCGGTGCCCACTCCTCGTCCTCAAAACACCACCCGCATCCGCCGCACCGGGTGGTCGGCGGCACCCCGCCGGTCGCCCCGCCGGGCGGCCTCGGCATGCCGTACCCGCCGATCCCCGACAATCCGCCGGGGACCCCGGCCGACCTGGACGACCCGCGCCGATAGCCGGCGCGGGGTGTCCCCCCCGGTCCGGTCGTCCTTCGCCCCGGTCGTCCTTCGCCCCGGTCGTCCTTCGCCCCGGTCGTCCTTCGCCCCGGTCGTCCTTCGCCCCGGTCGTCCTTCGGCCGGGGCGGCGCCTTCGTACGGCAGAAGCCGAACAGGCCCTGCTGGCCGGGCCCGGAATCCGGCCCGCTCGGCCCTCCGCGCCTGTTCGCACGAGCCGGGCCGGGCCCCGTGTGCTCCGCCCGGGTGAGCGCCCCCGCGTTTGGTTGGTCCGGCCCCGGATACGCGGAAAACCTCGCACGAGCCCATCGCCCGAGGCGTCCTTCGTGGGTCGACCGCGCGTGCCGATCGCCGGTGCCGGTCCGGCCGGCCGTTCCCGCGCTCCGGTGATCCCGGGCGGCCCGTACGGGCGCCGACCGACCGACGACCACGAACTCGCGCAAGGAGAGCCATGGACACCGCCGAACTCGCCGAACTCGGACAGCAGTTGCGCGTCGACAGCGTACGGGCCGCCGCGGCGGCGGGCTCCGGGCATCCCACGTCCTCGATGTCCGCCGCCGACCTGATGGCCGTACTCCTCGCCAACCGTCTGCGCTACGACTTCGAGCGCCCCGAGCATCCCGCCAACGACCGCTTCGTGCTGTCCAAGGGTCATGCCTCGCCCCTGCTGTACTCCGCGTACAAGGCGGCCGGCGCCGTCGAGGACGGCGAGCTGATGACCTTCCGCAAGCTCGGCAGCCGTCTCGAAGGACATCCGACACCCCGCAGGCTGCCCTGGGTGGAGACCGCCACCGGCTCCCTCGGCCAGGGTCTGCCCGTAGGGGTCGGCATCGCCCTCGCCGGGCTGCGCCTGGACCGCACCGGGTACCGGGTGTGGGTGCTGTGCGGGGACAGCGAGCTGGCGGAGGGCTCGGTGTGGGAGGCGGCCGAGCACGCCGGGTTCGAGAACCTGGACAACCTGAAGGTGATCGTGGACGTCAACCGGCTCGGGCAGCGCGGCCCCACCCGGCACGGCCACGACCTGGACGCCTACGCCCGCCGCTTCCAGGCCTTCGGCTGGCACACCATCGAGATCGACGGCCATGACGTGGACGCGATCGACCGGGCGTACGGGGAGGCGCTGTCCACCACCGGGCAGCCCGTCGTGATCCTCGCCCGCACCCTCAAGGGCAAGGGCGTGGCCGCCGTGGAGGACCAGGAGGGCCACCACGGCAAGCCGCTGCCCGACGCCGACGAGGCCATCGCCGAGCTCGGCGGCCCCCGTGAGCTGCACATCCGGGTGGGGGAGCCGCCGGCCGCCGCCGCGCTGCGCGACCGCACCACCGAGGTGATCCGGCTGCCGCGCTACGACAAGGGTGACGAGGCCGCCACCCGGGACGCCTTCGGTGCCGCCCTCGCCGCCCTCGGCGACGCGCGCGGCGATGTCGTCGCCCTGGACGGCGAGGTCGGCGACTCCACCCGCACCGAGGAGTTCGGCAAGGCGCACCCCGAGCGCTTCTTCGAGTGCTACATCGCCGAGCAGCAACTCGTCGCCACCGCCGTGGGGATGGCGGTGCGCGGCTGGGTGCCGTACGCCGTGACCTTCGCCGCGTTCCTCACCCGCGCCCATGACTTCGTGCGCATGGCGTCCATCAGCGGCTCCGGGATCAACCTCGTCGGCTCGCACGCCGGGGTCGCCATCGGGCAGGACGGGCCCTCGCAGATGGGCCTGGAGGACCTGGCCATGTTCCGCGCCGTCCACGGCTCCACGGTGCTCTACCCCTGCGACGCCAACCAGACCGCCCGGCTGGTCGCCGCCATGGCCGGTCTCGACGGCATCCGCTATCTGCGCACCTCCCGCGGCAAGACCCCGGTGCTCTACGACGCCGACGAGGAGTTCCCGGTCGGCGGCAGCAAGACGCTGCGCTCCTCGGAGGAGGACCGGCTGACGATCGTCGCCGCCGGGGTCACCGTGCCCGAGGCGCTGGCGGCCGCCGACCGGCTCGCCGAGGACGGCATCGCGGTCCGGGTGATCGACCTGTACTCGGTCAAGCCCGCCGACGCCGAGACGCTGCGCCGGGCCGCCGAGGACACCGGCTGTCTGCTCACCGTCGAGGACCACCACCCCGAGGGCGGTATCGGGGACGCGGTCGCGGAGTCCTTCGCCGACGGCCGCCCGGTGCCCCGCCTGGTCCGGCTCGGGGTCCGTACGATGCCCGGCTCGGCCGCCCCCGACGAGCAGCTGCACGCCGCGGGCATCGACGCCCTCGGCATCGTGGCCGCCGCGAAACTGCTGGTGGAGGAGGCGGTGGTGCGCTGAGCGAGGACGCGGACCGGCCGATACGGGCCGGCCGTCGCACCGTACGGATCCAGCGGCCGGGGAAGGTCCTCTTCCCCGGCCGCAGGCGCGCGCCCCGGTGTGCGACGACACCGCCACCCTGCTCTTCCTCGCCGATCTGCGCGCCTGAATACGACTCGAAGGTTTGGCCCCGGGATGAACGGCCACCCGCACCGGGAGGTGGCCATGTCGAACACACACCGCACAGCACGGACACAGAATTCACGAGAATCCCGGAAATCCGAGCGGGAAGACGGACAAGAGACACCGCAGGAAATCGAACAGGAGCCGGAGGCCGAGCCCCGGAAGACCCGTAGGGCCCGTCGGCCGTCCCCCGGCGGCGAAGAGTCCACACACGAGCCCGAAGGGCGTCGGCCGCCCCTCATGGAAGTGCTGCGGCAGGCGCGCGGCCAGCTCGCCGAGCTGACCGGACTCGACGCCGAATCGGTGTCCTCCTTCGAGCAGACCGAGGACGGCTGGTCTCTCGAGGTCGAGGTACTGGAGCTGGCCAGGGTGCCGGACACCATGAGCCTCATGGGCAGCTACCAGGTCGAACTCGACCGGGACGGACAGCTCACCGGCTACCGGCGGGTCCGCCGCTACGAACGCGGCAGAGCCGACCCGCGATCCGGCGGCCACTAGCGGGCCGCACCGACCGAAGCATCAGCGACTATCCCGGAGGAGGAACGGCCGGCATGACCGTTGTCCCGGCACAGCAGTCCGGCGGCGGAGGCAGCAGCGGCCTCTACGACGTACTGGAACTGGTTCTCGACCGCGGCCTGGTGATCGACGCCTTCGTGCGGGTCTCCCTGGTCGGCATCGAGATCCTGAAGATCGACGTCAGGGTCGTCGTGGCGAGTGTCGACACCTATCTGCGCTTCGCCGAGGCCTGCAACCGCCTCGATCTGGAATCCGGACCCAACAAGAGCCCCGGCCTGCCCGATGTGGTCGGCCAGGTCACCGAGTCCGGTGCGCGCGGCAAGTCCAAGGGCGCCCTCTCCGGCGCCGCCGAGACCATATCCGACGCGTTCAAGCAGGCGCGGGACGAGGGCGAGGAACGCCCCCGCACCCGTAAGGCCGCGGCCCGCCGCAAGGAGGAGCAGGAGTGAGCACGTACGTCTACGGGATCACCGCCCGTTCGCACCCGGCGCTCCCCGAGGGGATGACCGGCGTGGGCGAACCGGCCAGGACCGTGCGCGTCCTCGCCGAGGGTGAGCTGGCCGCGCTGGTCAGCGAGGCCCCCGAGGGGCTGCGTCCCAAGCGCCGGGACCTGCTCGCCCACCAGAACGTGCTCGCCGAGGCGGGCGCCGGCGGCTGTGTGCTGCCCATGCGGTTCGGCAATGTGGCCCCCGACGACGACACCGTCACCCAGGTCCTCGAAGAACGCGCCGAACACTACCGGGAGCGGCTCGCCGCCCTGGACGGCAAGGTCGAGTACAACGTCAAGGCCAATCACATCGAGGAGGCCGTACTGCATCTGGTGATGGCAGAGCAGCCGGACGTGCGCGCCCTCGCGGACGCCAACCGTAAGGCGGGCGGCGGGAGTTACGACGACAAGCTGCGACTCGGCGAACTGGTCGCCGGTGCCGTCAAGGCCCGGGAGGCCGCCGACGCCGCCGAGGTGCGGGGCCTGCTGGAGCCGGCCGCCGCCGCGGTCAGCGCCGGACCCCAGTCCACCGGCTGGCTGCTCAACGAGTCGTTCCTGGTGGCCCGCGACACCGCCGAGGACTTCCTGGCCGCCGTCGAGCGGGTCCGCGCCGACCGCCCCCACCTGGAGCTGCGCGTCAACGGCCCGCTGCCGCCGTACAGCTTCGTCGAACCGGGCCCCGCCCAGCCGGCGGAGACCACCGCCCCGGCCCCCTAGGGGACGACCGGGCGACCCGGGCGACCGGGCCGCCCGGGTCACCCGAACGGCCCGGACGGAGAGCGGAAGGAGGACCCCGTGGGACTGATCAAGGAAGTGCTGCTGCTGCCCTTCGCGCCCGTGCGCGGCAGCGGCTGGGCGATCAACCAGGTGCTCCGCGAGGCGGAACGTATCTATTACGACCCCGCCACCGTACGGGCCGAACTCGCCCGCCTCGAAGAGCAGTTGACGGCGGGTGAGATCACCGAGGAGGAGTTCGACCGGCGCGAGGACGAACTGCTCGACCGGCTGGAAGCCCCCCAGGGCCCCGGCGACACCACAGGCAACGGAACGGGACGATGAACCGAACGGCACTGGGCCTCGCCATAGGGGCCGGATACTTCCTGGGACGCACCAGGAAACTGAAGATGGCCATCGCGGTCGGCTCGCTGGTGGCGGGCAAGAAGCTCAACCTCGGGCCGGGCGCGCTCGCCGACCTCGCACGCCGGCAGCTGCGCGACAACCCGCAGTTCAAGGAGATCGGCGATCAGCTGCGCACCGATCTGCGGGGTGTCGGCAAGGCGGCCTCCGGGGCCATGGTCGAACGCCGGATGAGCACCCTCGCCGACCGCCTCCACGACCGTACGGCCCAGGTGCGCGGCGAACTCCCCGGAGCACCCGCGGACGAGACCGGCGACGAGCCCGACGAGGGGCCCGAGGCCGAGGCCGGGCGGGACGACGAGGGCCGCGCGGCCGACCGCGACGACGAGCCGGCCGGCGGCGGCAGCGCCACCGGGAAGCCCCGCGCCCAGAAGCCGGCCGCCAGGAAGACCGCGGCACGGCGCACGGGCACGGGCACGGCGGAGAGGACGGGCCCCGCGAAGAAGAAGACGACGGGCAAGAAGACCGGCGCCCAGCGTCAGACGGCCGCGAAGAAGCCGGCCGGCTCCCGCGGCGGCGGTTCCGCGAAGGGCGGCGATGAACGATGACCGACACCGTCGGTTCCGCGGCCTCGGCCGCGGGGAAGGCCAAGGGCGCCGCCAAGGACGCCAACCCGCTCACCGACCTCGCCCACAGCGAGGCCGCCGACCGGCTGAAGGAGGAGGCGCAGGAGTACCTGTCCGCACAGGCCCAGCGGCTGCTCACCGGCCTCGGCCGCAAGCTCGGTGAGACCACCGGCAAGCTGAACGACATCGCGGAAGGCAAGAGTCCCGGCTTCGCGAGCCTCGCGCTGGACGGCGGCCGCAAGCTCGCCGAGGGCAAGGGCCCGCTGCGCACCGCGCTGGAACTCGGCGCCTCCCGCGCCAAGGACAATGTCATGGACGCGGTCAAGAGCATCGGCGGTGGCAAGAAGGGCGGCAAGGGCCGCGGCGGCAACAAGCCCACCGTGATCATGGAGTTCATCGACGTCGGCGTGCCGCTGCGCACCGCCTACGACCAGTGGACCCAGTTCCAGGACTTCTCCACCTTCGCGCACGGCGTCAAGAGCGTCTCCCGCGCGGGCGACACCGAGACCGACTGGCAGGCGAAGATCTTCCTGTCCAGCCGCAGCTGGAAGGCCCGCACCACCGAGCAGATCCCCGACCAGCGCATCCAGTGGACCTCCGAGGGCGCCAAGGGCAGCACCAAGGGCGTCGTCACCTTCCACGCGCTCGGGGACAACCTGACCAGGGTGCTGCTGGTCATCGAGTACTACCCGAGCGGCTTCTTCGAGAAGACCGGCAATCTGTGGCGCGCCCAGGGCCGCCGGGTCAGGCTGGATCTGAAGCACTTCGCCCGCTTCATCACCCTCAAGGCGGAGGCGGACGACGGCTGGCGCGGCGAGGTCCGCGACGGCGAGGTGGTCCGCAGCCACGAGGACGCGGTCGCGGAGGAGGAGGAGTCCGAGGAATCCGGGGAGCCGGAGGACCGGGCCGAGGACGAGGAGTCCGGGGAGTCCGGGGAGTCGGAGGAGTACGAGGACGAGGAGGACGGCTCGTACAAGGACGAGGACGAAGAGGACGACGACGAGGAGCTGGAGGAGAGCGACGAGGAGGAGGAAGACGAGTACGAGGACGAGGAGCCCGAGGACGAGGAGTACGAGGGTGACGAGGAGGAAGAACCTGAGTACGCCGAGCGCGGGAGCCGTCGATGACGACGCCCGTCCCCCGGTCGAGCGGTTTCCCCGACCCCTACGGCCACAACTCGGGCGCGAACCTCGCCGACATCCTGGAACGCGTCCTCGACAAGGGCATCGTCATCGCCGGTGACATCCGGATCAACCTGCTCGACATCGAACTGCTCACCATCAAGCTGCGGCTCATCGTCGCCTCGGTGGACAAGGCGAAGGAGATGGGGATCGACTGGTGGGAGACCGACCCGGCCCTGTCCTCCCGGGCCCGCCGGGACGAGCTGACCCGGGAGAACGCTGAGCTGAGAGAACGGCTGGCCCGGCTGGAGGAGCTGGAGCCGGGCCGTGAGCGGAAAGAGGCGCCATGACCGGACTGCGCTATGTGTACGCCGTCTGCCGTCCTCTCGGGGCGCCCCTGCAGGCCCAGCTGACGGGCATCGGGGGCGCTCCGCCGGCCCTGCTGTCCCACCGCGGGCTGATCGCGGTGGTCAGCACGGTCCCCGAGGCCGACTTCTGCGAGGAGGGGCTCAAGGCCCATCTGGAGGACCTGGACTGGCTGGCCGCGACCGCCCGCGCCCACCAGGGCGTGATCGACGCGCTCACCACCGTCACCACTCCGCTGCCGCTGCGCCTGGCGACCGTGTTCCGGGACGACAGCGGGGTGCGCAGCATGATGGAGGCCCGCGAGACGGACTTCCTGCACGCCCTGGACCGGCTGGAGGGCCGGGTCGAGTGGGGCGTCAAGGTGTTCACGGAGCCGCCCCCGGAGCCCGCCACGGACGAGCGGGCCGGGACGGCGGCGGGGAAGAAGTCGGACAAGCCGATGAGCGGCCGGGACTATCTGCGCCGCCGCCGGGCGGACACCCGGGCCCATGAGGCGGACCTCCAGGCCGCCGAGGCCTTCGCGGACGCCCTGCACCAGCGGCTGGGCGAGCACGCCGAGGCCAGTCGGCTGCACCCCCCGCAGAACGCCTCGCTGTCCGGCGCCCGGGGCCGCAATGTGCTGAACGCGGCCTATCTGGTGCCCCGCAACCGCTCCGAGGAGTTCGTGGAACTGGTGGACCGCACGAAGGACGAGGCCGGCGGGCTGCGGGTGGAGCTGACCGGGCCCTGGGCCGCGTACTCGTTCAGCGGGTTCGCCGAGGAGGACGCGCGGCACGGCGCGGCGGCGGGGGAGGGCCGGTGACCGTCGTGGAGCGCCGGGAGATCGCGCTGGTCGACCTGCTGGACCGGCTGCTGGCGGGCGGCGTGGTCATCACGGGCGACGTCACGCTGCGCATCGCCGACGTGGACCTCGTCCGGATCGACCTGAACGCGCTGATCAGCTCGGTCAACGCGTCCGTGCCCTCGCCGTTCGAGATGCTGCCCGAGCCGCCCGCGAAGGAGCTGTGATGTCCGCCCGCAACCGGCTCGACCTCGAACCCGACACGGTCGAGCGCGATCTGGTGAAACTGGTGCTCACCGTGGTGGAACTGCTGCGCCAGCTGATGGAGCGGCAGGCCGTACGGCGCTTCGACACCGGTGATCTGTCCGAGGAGCAGGAGGAGCGGATCGGGCTCACCCTGATGCTCCTGGAGGACCGGATGGCGGAGCTGCGCGACCGCTACGGGCTGCGGCCCGAGGACCTCAACCTGGACCTCGGACCGCTCGGCCCCCTGCTGCCCCGCGACTGAGCCGCGCGAGCACCCGCGTACGCCGGACCGAGCCGCGGGCGCCCGCGTACGGCGGCTCACGCCTCCTTGCGGCAGAGGATCTCCCCGTGCAGCACCGCGAACCAGCCGTCCTCCCGCCGCCCCCACTCCCGCCAGGCGTCCGACACCGCCCGCAGCCGCTCGGGCGTGGCATGGCCGCCCTCCGTAGCCCGTTCGGCGTAGGCGGAGGCGAGGGTGCGGTCCGCCCACAGACCGCTCCACCAGGCGCGCTCCTCCTCGGTGGCGAAGGTCCAGGTGCCGCAGCTCGCGGTGATGTCCCGCAGTCCGGCGGCCAGCGCCCAGGACTTCAGCCGGCGCCCGGCGTCCGGCTCGCCGCCGTTGGCGCGCGCCACCCGCTCGTACAGCTCCAGCCAGTCGTCCAGGCCGGGCAGCGCCGGGTACCAGGTCATCGCCGCGTAGTCGGCGTCCCGTACGGCGATGAGGCCGCCCGGCTTCGTCACCCGGCGCATCTCGCGCAGCGCCTGCACCGGGTCGCCCACGTGCTGGAGCACCTGGTGGGCGTGGACCACGCAGAAGGTGTCGTCCGGATAGTCCAGGGCGTGCACATCGGCGACCGCGAAGTCGACGTTGGCCAGCCCGCGCGCGGCGGCCGTCTCCCGTGCCTGCTCCAGGATGCCGGGGGCGTGGTCGACGCCGGTCACCTGGCCGTCGGGCACCAGCGCGGCCAGATCGGCGGTGATGGTCCCGGGCCCGCAGCCGATGTCCAGGATCTTCATGTGCGGCTTGAGGGAACCGAGCAGATAGCCCGCGGAGTTGGCGGCGGTGCGCCAGGTGTGCGAGCGCAGCACCGACTCGTGGTGCCCATGCGTGTAGACGGCCGTCTCCCGTGCTTTCGGCATGCCGATTCCCCTGCTCCTCGCGTCCCCGACGCGTGTCCCGTCGCACCGGCCCCACCGGCCCGCGCCACGATTCACGGTATGCGCGCGGGCCAAATGATGAGACCCCTGTTTTGCCATATGGACTGATGGGGTGTCAGGACAACAGGATTCCGGGGCCGACCGTCAGGAGGTGCTGGGCAGCGGGCGGTAGACCGTCAGCGCCTCCGGCAGCTTCTCCACCGTCACCGTGCCCGAGACGGTCGTGACCTCCCCGTCGTAGGCCAGCGGGGTGCCGGGCGCGAGGCCGGTCAGCCGCAGTCGGTTCACCTGGACGGCGGCATGCGCGGGCGAGCGGGTCAGGGGCCCTGCGGCGGCCGCCGCGAGCAGCCGCAGCGCGGGCCGCCCGCTGCCGTGCACCACGCGCACGTCCAGCAGCCCGTCCGCCAGATCGGTACGCCGGCCCGGGGCGAGTCCCATCCGGTGGTAGACGCCGTTGCCGGTGAACAGCATCCACAGCGGCCGCCGTTCACCGCCGACCTCCACCTCCAGCGGATGCCGCCCCTCGCGCAGCACCCGCAGCGCGCCGAGCAGCCCGGCCGGCCAGCTGCCGATCCGGTGCGACCAGGAGTCCCGGGCGCGCACCAGCTCCGGATACACCCCAAGGCTCAGCGTGTTCAGGAACAGGTGCTCGGTGCCCTCGGAGACGAACCGGCCCGCGTCCACCCGTACCGCCTCGCCCTTGCGCACCGCGCGGGCCAGGTCGCGTTCGTCCTCCACACCCAGATCGAGCGCGAAGTGGTTCAGGGTGCCGCCCGGCAGCACGGCCAGCGGCAGCCCGTGGCGCAGGGCGACGGCCGCCGCCGCGTTCACGGTGCCGTCGCCGCCGCACACCCCGAGCACCCGCGCCCGCACCGCCGCCTTCGCGAGCGCGTCGCCCGTCTCGCCGGGCTCGCACTCCACGATCTCCGCGCGCGGCAGCGCCGCCCGCAGCCCGTTCACCCGGTCCGCGGTGCCCGAGCCCTGGTTGGCGACCACCACCAGCCCCTCGCCCTCCACCAGCGCGGGCACCTCGGCGCGCGGCCGGGCGCCCGGCACCGCCGCCGCGCGGGCCGGCACGAGGCGCCGTACCAGGAACGCGGCGCCCGCGCCCAGCGCCGCACCGGCCAGTACGTCGCTCGGGAAGTGCACCCCGGTGTAGACCCGGGAGGCGGCCACCGAGAACGCCAGCGGCGCGACGGCCGCGCCCCACGCCGGGGACTCCAGCGCCACCCCGACGGCGAACGCGGCCGCCGAGGCCGCGTGGCCCGAGGGGAAGGACGTGGTGACCGGCTGCCGCCGCAGCCGCCGCCCGCGCGGCACCGCATCGAGCAGCGGCCGGGCCCGGCGCACCGAGCGCTTGCCGAGCGTGTTCACGGTCGCGGAGGCCACCGCGAGCGAGGCCATGCCCCGCAGGGCGGCCCGCCGTGCCCTGGGCGTACGGGTCGCCGCCACCCCCGCGGCCACGGCGGCCCACAGCACCCCGTGGTTGGCGCTGCGGCTCAGCCGGGGCAGCACCCGCTCGGCGCCCGGCCAGTTCCAGCGGGCGGCCCGCTCGAAGAGGCGGGCGTCGGCCGCGAGCAGCCGTTCGTAGAAGGGATGCGGCAGGGCGGTCGGGGCGGTCAGGTCCACGTCCGGGGTCTCGGTCTCGTTCATAGGGGTGCGGTTACCCTGAAGTGCCCGTTTCCTGTCCCACCGCGTCCCGCACCCCGCGGACGCCGCCCGGACGCCACAAGGAGAACGCCCGGATGCGCCTGCTCCTGATCCGCCACGGCCAGACCACGTCCAATGTGCGCCGGCTGCTGGACACCGCCGTACCCGGGCCCGGTCTCACCCCGCTCGGGGAGGCCCAGGCCGCAGCCCTGCCCCGGGCGCTGGCCACCGAGGACATCGGCGCCCTCTACGCCTCCCCGCTGATCCGCACCCAGCTCACCGCCGCCCCGCTGGCGCTCGCACGGGGGCTGGAAGTGACCGTCCGCGACGGCATCCGCGAGCTGTCCGCGGGCCGTCTGGAGATGCTGCCCGGCGACGCCCCCGAGGCCGAGTCCTACATGCGCACCGCCTTCGCCTGGGCGGCCGGGCGCACCGCGCTGCGCGTCCCCGGCGGGGAGAGCGGCGAGGAGGCGCTCGGGCGGTACGACGCCGTGATCGAGGAGGCGTACCTCAGCGGCGCGGGCACGGTCGCGCTGGTCAGCCATGGCGCCGCGATCCGGATGTGGACCGCCGCCCGCGCCACCAACATCGATGTCGCCTTCGCCGCCGCGCGCCCGCTGGCCAACACCGGTGTGATCACCCTGGAGGGCGACCCCGGGACCGGCTGGCGGGCCCTGACCTGGGAGGCCCACACCGTCGAGCCCCCGGGCACCCCCGGCCCGACGGGAGAGCCGCTGGGCACCACGGGGTGAAACCGGGGTGAAACCGGGGCGGCCACGGGGGTTCGGGCGGGGTCGTCCGATAACGGTTTGCCCCTGTCCGCCCCCGGACCGGAGAATGCGGCCTCATGGGACATCTGGAAGCCGCGCACCTCGAATACCACCTCCCGGACGGCAGGACGCTGCTCGGCGATGTCTCCTTCCGGGTCGGCGAGGGCTCGGCCGTCGCCCTGGTCGGCCCGAACGGAGCGGGCAAGACCACCCTGCTGCGGCTGATCTCCGGCGAGCTGAAGCCGCACGGCGGCTCGGTCACCGTGAGCGGCGGCCTCGGCGTGATGCGCCAGTTCGTCGGCTCCGTGCGCGACGAGACGACCGTGCGGGACCTGCTGGTCTCCGTCGCCCCGCCCCGGATCCGCGAGGCCGCGAAGGCGGTGGACGAGGCCGAGCACACCGTCATGACGGTGGACGACGAGGCCGCCCAGCTGGCCTACGCGCAGGCCCTCGCCGACTGGGCCGAGGTGCGCGGCTACGAGGCCGAGACGCTGTGGGACATGTGCACCACCGCCGCGCTCGGGATGCCGTACGACAAGGCGCAGTGGCGCCAGGTGCGCACCCTGTCCGGCGGTGAGCAGAAGCGCCTGGTGCTGGAGGCGCTGCTGCGCGGCACCGACGAGGTCCTGCTGCTGGACGAACCGGACAACTACCTGGACGTACCCGGCAAGCGGTGGCTTGAGCAGCAGCTCAAGGAGACCCGCAAGACGGTGCTGTTCGTCTCCCACGACCGCGAACTCCTCGCCCGCGCCGCCGAGAAGATCGTCTCCGTGGAACCGGGACCGGCGGGCGCCGACGCCTGGGTGCACGGCGGCGGCTTCGCCACCTATCACGAGGCCCGCCGCGAACGCTTCGCCCGCTTCGAGGAGTTGCGCCGCCGCTGGGACGAGAAGCACGCCCAGTTGAAGAAGCTCGTCCTGAACCTCCGTCAGGCCGCCTCCGTCAGCCATGAGATGGCCTCGCGCTACGCCGCCGCGCAGACCAGGCTGCGCAAGTTCGAGGAGGCCGGACCGCCCCCGGAGCCGCCGCGCGAGCAGGACATCACCATGCGTCTGAAGGGCGGCCGTACCGGCGTAAGGGCGGTCACCTGCGCGGGACTTGAGCTGACCGGCCTGATGAAGCCGTTCGACCTGGAGGTGTTCTACGGCGAACGGGTCGCCGTCCTCGGCTCGAACGGCTCCGGCAAGTCGCACTTCCTGCGCCTGCTGGCCGGCGAGGACGTCGCGCACTCGGGCCTCTGGAAGCTCGGCGCCCGCGTCGTACCGGGCCACTTCGCGCAGACCCACGCGCACCCCGAACTCCAGGGCCGCACCCTGCTGGACATCCTGTGGAAGGAGCATGCCCAGGACCGCGGCCCGGCCATGTCCCGGCTGCGCCGCTACGAGCTGACCCAGCAGGCCGAGCAGTGCTTCGAGCGGCTCTCCGGCGGCCAGCAGGCCCGCTTCCAGATCCTGCTGCTCGAACTCGCGGGCGTCACCGCCCTGTTGCTGGACGAGCCGACCGACAACCTGGACCTGGAGTCCGCCGAGGCCCTCCAGGAGGGTCTGGAGGCATTCGACGGCACGGTCCTCGCGGTCACCCACGACCGCTGGTTCGCCCGTTCCTTCGACCGCTTCCTGGTCTTCGGCACCGACGGCCGGGTCCGCGAGACCCCGGAGCCGGTGTGGGACGAGCGCCGCGTGGAGCGGGCCCGGTAGCCGCCCCCGGGCACCCGGCGGCATGCGGAGGCCGGGGAACCGGGATGTTCGTACAGTGGATCCAGGAACGCGGGTACCCGGACCGAATGAACGGACACGACGAGCGGGGCACCACCATGACCGGAGTCGACGCCAGCCGACTGGACGACCAGCAGCTCATGAAGGAGCTGGAGACGATCCACCGCACGCGCCACGACACCCTCCTGTACGGCTCCAACGACGCGCTGCGGGCCCACAACGAGCGCATGGCGCAGCTGGAGGGCGAGTATCTGCGCCGCAACCCGCACCGCCTGGTCAGCGCGGCCCGCACCCGCGAGGGCGCCCGGGAGCGCCACTGCGGCGAGTCGGTGACCCCGGAGCAGTCCGGTACCTGAGCCCAGCCGTGCACGTCAGAAGGGGCCGGCCCACGGCGAGCCGGCCCCTTCTGCCCGGAGCCCCGCCCCTTCTGCCCGGAGCCGAGGAGAGCGGTCGTCTCAGCCGGCCGCGCCCTCGAACACCCGCAGGAACGTCTCGCAGAACGCCTTCAGATCGTCCGGCTTACGGCTGGTCACCAGCTGGTTGGGCCCCTGGTCGCAGACCTTGACCTGCTCGTCCACCCAGGCGCCGCCCGCGTTGCGGATGTCCGTCTTCAGGCTCGGCCAGGAGGTCAGCACCCGGCCCCGTACGACGTCCGCCTCCACCAGCGTCCATGGCGCGTGGCAGATCGCGGCGACCGGACGCCCCCGCTCGAAGAAGTCCTTCACGAACCCCACGGCCTTCTCGTCCATCCGCAGGAAGTCCGGGTTCGCCACCCCGCCGGGCAGCACAAGCCCCCCGAACGAGCCGGCGTCCGCCTCGCCGGCCACCTCGTCCACCTCGAAGGTGTCCGCCTTGTCGAGATGGTTGAACCCCTGAACCTTCCCGGACTCGGTCGACACCAGCACCGGCTCGTGCCCCGCGTCCGAGGCCGCCTTCCACGGCTCGGTCAGTTCCACCTGCTCGACGCCCTCGGGCGCCACCAGAAACGCGATGCGCATGATCTTCGTCTTCCTTCCCTCGCTCTTTCCCGGCTCATCCGCCGCCCGTCAGCGCCTCCGCCAGCTGCTGCACATTGCGGAACCGCTCGCCGCGCGGCAGCTCCGCCACCGCGTCCACCAGCGGATCCGGCGCGTTGTCCCGGCGCAGGGCCGAGACCAGCTCACCCGGGCGGGCCGGGAAGGCGCTGCGGCTCAGGCTGCGGGCCAGCTCCAGGCGCACCCGTTCCAGGGACGCCGGGGAGCCGATCCCGCCCACCGGGCCGCCGGTCACCTCCGGGTCGTCGTCCGCGGCGGGCTCCGGGTCGTGCCACCCCTCGGCCCGGGTCGGATGCCCGGACCTCAGCAGCCCCTTGAGCTCATGCTTCATCTCGTCGTCCCGGTGCACGTTCAGCCGGTCACTGCCTCGCTGCATATCTCCCTCCAGGGATCGAACGTCCGCACCCGCGTACCCGGTACGGCACCACCGACACCGCCGCCTACCGCCTGGTGCGGCCCGGCAGGAACTCCTGGACCTTCGCCTTCAGACCCTGCTTGACCACCGAGCCCCGGTCCGGGTCGCCCTTGAGGACCGAGGCGGCCGTGGCCTCCATCTGCTCCCAGGTGGCGTGCGGCGGGACCGGCGGCACGGCGGGGTCGGTCAGGAACTCGATCACACAGGGCCGGTCCGCCGCGAGCGCCGCCCGCCAGCCCGCCGCCACGTCCTCGGACTTCTCCACCCGGATGCCCTCCAGGCCGATCGACCGCGCGAAGTCGGCGTACCGCACGTCCGGGATCTCCTGCGAGGGCAGGAAGGACGGCGCGCCCTGCATCGCCCGCATCTCCCAGGTCACCTGGTTCAGGTCCTGGTTGTTCCACACCGCCACCACCAGCCGGGGATCCGACCAGCGGTCCCGGTACTTGGCCGCGGTGATCATCTCCGCCAGCCCGTTCATCTGCATCGCGCCGTCGCCGACCAGCGCGACCACCGGCCGGTCCGGGTGCGCGAACTTCGCGCCGATCGCGTACGGCACCCCGGGCCCCATCGTCGCGAGCGTCCCGGACAGCGAGCCGCGCATACCGGGCCGCATGGTGATGTGCCGCGCGTACCAGTTCGCCACCGAGCCCGAGTCGGCGGTGAGGATCACATCGTCGGGGAGCAGCGGATCGACCGCCCGCGCCACGTACTCCGGGTTGATCGGTTCCGCCGCGAGCCCGGCCCGCCGGTCCATCGTCTCGTGCCAGCGCCGCACGTTCGCGGCCACCGTGTCGTACCACTCCCGGCCGCCCCGGTCGGTCTCCAGCAGCGGGATCAGCCGCTGGAGCGTCGCCCGCGCGTCGCCGACGAGATTCACCTCGTACGGGTACCGCATCCCGATCATGTGCGGGTCGAGATCGATCTGCACGGCGCGCGCCTTGCCGAAGTCCGGCAGGAACTGCGCGTACGGGAACGAGGACCCGATGGTCAGCAGCGTGTCGCAGTCCCGCATCAGCTCGTACGACGGCCGGCTGCCCAGCAGCCCGATCGGCCCGGTGACGTACGGCAGCTCGTCGCTGAGCACGTCCTTGCCGAGCAGCGCCTTGGCGACGCCCGCGCCGAGCAGCTCCGCGATCTCCCGCACCTCCGCGACCGCGCCCGCGGCACCCTGCCCGACCAGGATCGCCGGCTTGTCGCCCGCGTTGAGCACCGCCGCGGCCCGGCGCAGCGCCTCGTCCGTCGGGGTCGCCGTCCACTCGCTCGCGCCCAGGCTGGAGGGCACCATCTTGAACGCGTGCGTCGGCGGCGAGTAGTCCAGCTCCTGCACATCGCCGGGGATGATCAGCGCGGTCGGGCAGCGCCGCGCGTACGCCGTACGGATCGCCCGGTCCAGCACGTTCGGCAGCTGCTCGGGCACCGTCACCGTCTCCACGAACTCCGAGGCGACGTCCTTGTACAGCGTGTGCAGGTCGACCTCCTGCTGGTAGGAGCCGCCCATCGCGCTGCGGTCGGTCTGGCCGACGATCGCCAGCACCGGCACATGGTCGAGTTTGGCGTCGTACAGGCCGTTCAGGAGGTGGATCGCGCCCGGTCCCGAGGTCGCCGCGCACACGCCGACGCGCCCGCTGAACTTCGCGTACCCGACCGCCTCGAACGCGGACATCTCCTCGTGCCGGGACTGGATGAACCGCGGCTTGTCCCCGGCGCGGCCCCAGGCGGCGAGCAGTCCGTTGATGCCGTCGCCCGGATAGGCGAACACCTGCTCGACATCCCAGGCGCGCAGACGCTCCAGGACATGGTCGGACACCTTCGTACTCATGGAAGGACCTCCCCGGTGGGGTTGCGAAGCGGACGATCCGGTCAGCGTCGACCGGGTCTCCGGCGGGCGGTCCGGAAAACCTTCCGGGGGTTCGTGGGTCCCCGCGCGCCCCCGCTTGCGGCCCGGCGCGCGGGGCTCGTGCCGGGCCGCGCCGTCACCCGGGTGGGCGTCCGCGTCCCGCGAATGGGGTCCGGCCGCGCGCGCCGGGGCGCCCGGCGGGCTGTGATGGCTGGGGAGGGAGGGGTACGACCCCGGGCGCCGCAGGCGTGGGAGCCGTACCGCTGCCTCGGCCGCCCGTACGCCCGCCCGCGCCTGTACGACCGTCAGCCCGCCGTTCGCCGCCCACCGTCCGCCATCCGCAGTCCGCCGTCAGCCGCCCGCCGTCAGCCCCACCTGCCGTCGGGCGCCCGTCATCCGCAGTCCGCCGCAGCTCCCGAGGAGCCCTTCCATGCGCCGCACCGTCCGCGCCCTGCCCGTCGCCCTTGCCGCCGGCGCCGCGCTCGCCCTGACCGGCCCCGTCGCCCTCGCCGCGGCGGCCGCCCCCGGCGCGGGATCCGCGAGCTGCGCCCCCACGACCGTCCCGGAGCCGCAGCTGCCGGGCACCACCCGGGCGCCGGCCCCCGCGCCGGACCCGGACCCGGGGGGCGCCGCGGGCCGGGTGCCCGGACCCACGGCGCGGGCGAGCGGGGGCCCCGACACGCGGGCGACCGGCGGCCCCGGCAAGTCGTGCACCGGCACCGGCACCGGCACCGGGACAGGCACCCGGTGCCGGGCGGGGGAGACCTGTACCGATGACGCACGGCAGTGCACCGGCGCCAAGGGCGAGTCCTGCGCCGACGACGACCGCGGCTGCGACGGCGCACGCTCCGGCGCCTGCGAGGACTCCGGAGGCGACGCCTGCCGCGACCCCCGCTCCTCCTCCGGCTACTCCGAGGACTCCTACGACGACGGTGGCGGCGACGACCGCAACGGCGACACGAGCTGGAGCCCCGGCAGTGGCAGCGGCGACGACGAGGGCGACGACTGCGCCGCCGACGGGGGCGGCGGGGGCGGCGGGGGTGGCACCCAGCACGGCGTGGCGGCCGGCGCGGGCGGCACCTTCAACGACTCGGTTCCCGCCCTGGCCGCCGGCGCGGCCCTGATCGCCGCCGCCTGCGCGGGCGCCGGCTACCGGATCCACGGCCGCTTCCGCACCGGCGGAGGTGACCGCCCGGCGGACGTGTGACCCGCACAACTCCCGCCCCGGCCATGGAGTTACGCCCAGCGGGTACACAGCATCCCGAGGACACCCCCGACCCGACGGACCCACCCGTCGCCCGCCGCACCTTCGGCACCGTCCGGCCCGGGGCGGGACGGGTCCAGGGCGGCACACAGGACCACACGGCCCCGGGCCGGGCGGCACCACGGACTGCGCGGAGGCGGACATGCGGCGGACGGACCCCGAGGGCCACGGCCCCGTCCGCTACGGCCCGCCCCTGCCCGGCGACGGCCTGCCCGTGCTCCCCGAACTGACCGCCGTGGTCGCCGCGGCGGCGGGCCGCGCCGACGCCCAGCCCGTCGGCGGCGCCCCCGCGCTGCTGGAGTCCGCCTGCGGCTACTGGACCCGCCGCGCCCTGCCCTGCGTCCCGGACCAGGTCGCCGCCGGGCCCGGGGCCCCCGCGCTGCTCCTCGCGCTCACCGCCGCGCTCGCCGGGGACGGCGCCGACGTGCTCGTGCCCCGTCCCTGCGCCGCCTGGTGGGCCCCCTACGCCCGGGTCCTCGGGCGGCCCGTCTTCCATGTGCCGACGCCCGCCGAGAGCGGCGGTGTCCCGGACCCCTACGCGCTGCTGGAGACGGTGCGCCGGGTCCGCGCCGAGGGCGGCGACCCCCGGCTGCTGGTGCTGTCCGTCGCCGACGACCCCACCGCCACCGTCGCCCCGCCCGAACTGCTGCACGAGACCGTGGAGGCCGCCACCGCCGAGGGCCTGCACCTGGTCAGCGACGAGACCTGGCGCGACACCGTGCACGCGCCGCACGACACCGTCGTGCTGAGCCCCGCCGAGATGCAGCCGGACCGGGTCACCGTCGTCACCGACCTGGCCGGCGCCCTGCTGCCGCCCGGCTGGCCCGCCGCCGTCGCCCGCTTCCCCGCCTCCGGCACCGGACGGCGTCTGCACGCACGGGTCCTGGACATCCTCACCGGACTCGGCGCCCGCCTGGCCACCCCGGTCGGCGCGGCCGCGTGCTACGCCCTGGACGAGCCCCCGCCCGTCACCGAGCGCCGCGAGGCCGCCGTACGGCTGCACGCCCGCCTGGCCGACGCGGCGCACGCCGAGGTCACCGCCGCCGGTGCCCTCGCCCGTCCCCCGCAGGCCGGGCGTCATGTCTACGCCGACCTGAGCCCGTTCCGCGAGGCGCTCGCCGCCCGGAACGTGAACGACGCCCAGGAGTTGGAGGACTTCCTCACCGCCGGGACCGGCATGCCCGCGCCCGGCGGCCACCGCTTCGGCGACGATCTGGCGGCCCCGCGCGTTCGGCTCGGCACCGGGCCGCTGCTGGGCGGCACGGACGAGGAACGCACCGAAGCCCTCACCTCACCCACGCCATGGGAACTGCCCTTTGTGCAACGCTCGTTGATCTCCTTGAGGTCGGTCCTCGACGATCTCCGCGACGACGCCCAGCGATGGGAGCCTCCTCGATGACGCAGCAGACGCAAGAGTCCGGATCGACCCCGACGACCGACAACTCGCCCATGGCTGCCACGACTTCGACGGCGACCGGCGCCGTTACGGACATCGACAGCGGTACGGCGACGGCGGCCGACGCCACCGCGGGCGCGGCGACCACCGCGGGCGCGCCCCCCTTCCCGCCGCTGGCCGAACCCCGTCCGCTGGGCGAACGCCGGGTGTGGCCGCGCACGTTCCACGACCGGCTCACCGCACCGCTGCCCGGCCTCAAGGCCCTCGCCCGCTTCGCCCGCGAGGGTGCCGTGCGCCCCGACGCGGGGGGCCTCGCCGACATCTCCCGGCTGCCGTACGCGCCCGCCCCGCTGCCCCGCGCCGACACCGGCACCCTCGCCGTCACCTGGGCGGGGCACGCCAGCTGGATCGTCCAGGTGGGCGGTCTGACCGTGCTCACCGATCCGGTCTGGTCGCGCCGCATCCTCGGCACCCCGGCCCGCATCACCCCCGTCGGGGTGCCCTGGGACCGGCTGCCCCGGATCGACGCGGTCGTCATCAGCCACAACCACTACGACCATCTGGACGCCCCCACCCTGCGCCGGCTCCCGCGTGACACACCGGTGTTCGCGCCGGCCGGGCTCGGCCGCTGGTTCCGGCGCCGAGAGTTCACCCGCGTCACCGAGCTGGACTGGTGGGAGGGCGCCGAACTGGCGGGCGTCCGCTTCGACTTCGTGCCCGCGCACCACTGGTCCAAGCGCACCCTGACCGACACCTGCCACAGTCTGTGGGGCGGCTGGGTCCTCACCGCCCCCGGCGGCCCGCGCCTCTACTTCGCCGGCGACACCGGCTACGGCCACTGGTTCTCCCGCATCGGCCGCCGCTACCCCGGCATCGACCTGGCCCTGATGCCCATCGGCGCCTACGACCCCCGCTGGTGGCTCAGCGACGTCCACTGCGACCCCGAGGAGGCCGTCCGGGCCACCCTCGACCTGGGCGCCCGCCGCATGGCCCCCATGCACTGGGCCACCTTCATCCTCTCGGCGGAGCCGGTCCTGGAGCCGCTCACACGGGTGCGAACGGCCTGGGAGAAGGCGGGCCTGCCCAGAGAAGACCTGTGGGACATGCCGATCGGCTCTTCGAGAACCCTCGGCTGATCTCCTACGGAGCTACCGGAACCGCCGTACCAGTCCCGGAACCGCTGTGATCGCGACGGTCACCGCCACCGCCACCACCACCCCCTCCCACGGCTCGGGAAACAGCGAACCCCCCACGATCCCGATCACCTGATACGTCGCCGCCCATGCCAGACACGCCGCCACATTCCCCCGGGCGAACCGCCGCAACGGCCATTCCGCCATGAGACACGCCAGCATCACCGGAATGCGACCGGCCGGCACCAGCCGGGACAGGACGAGCACCGCGACCCCATGGTCGGCCAGCTTCCCCCGCGCCTGCTCCAGCCGCTCCTCCGGCGCCCGCGACCGTATCGCCTCAAGCCACCGCGAACCGCCCCGCGACCGCAGCCCCCGCCGTCCCAGCCAGTACAGTGCCGCGTCCCCGAGGAACGCCGCGAGCGACGCCGTGACGAACACCAACGCCAGGGCGAACGGCGCCGTCTGATGGAACGCCACCACCGCCGCCGAACTCACCAGCGCCCCGGTCGGCACCACCGGCACCAGCGCGCCGATCAGCACCAGCAGGAACAACGACGGGTAACCGAGCGCCTGTTGCGTCGACTCCGGTGGCACGGCGGACGTCGTCGCCGCGGCCAGCGCCGCCGCGGCCGCCAGCCGGCTCACCGGGCGACCGCCGGCCGGACGCTCTCGCCGTGTGCCGGTTTGTGCACCGCCACCTTCGGGGCGGCCAGGGCGGCGAGTCGTACGAACTCATCGCCCGGGGCGTGGAATTCGTGCGGCCGCACCGCGTCCATGCCGATCGGCCAGTACGTCCCGTAGTGCACCGGTATCGCCGCCTGCGGTGCCAGCAGGTCCAGGGCCTGTGCCGCCCGGCCCGCGTCCAGATGCCCCTCCCCGAGGAACGGACCCCAGCCGCCCACCGGCAGCAGCGCCACCTCCACCGGCCCGACCCAGTCGGCCATCGCGTCGAACAGCCCGGTGTCCCCGGCGAAGTAGGTCCGCGCCTCCCCCTCGACGACGAAGCCCAGCGCGGGCGAGCGGTGCGGGCCCACCGGCAGCCGCCGTCCGTCGTGCCGTGCGGGCACCACCCGCACCAGCAGCTCGCCGACGCGTATCTCGTCCCCCGGGACGACCTCGGTGACGCGGAGGTGTCGCAGCCGGCGCACGCCCGGCACCACCTGGAGTGCGCCCCGGGGCACAAGCAGGCGTGTGCCCGGGGCGAGCGCCCCCAGTGACGGCAGATGCAAATGGTCGGCGTGCAGGTGGGAGACGAGCACCACATCGGCGCGCCGGGCCTCGTCGGAGGGGAGCGGGCCCCGCCGGCGCCGCAGATGCGCCAGCCGACTGGCGAACAGGGGATCGGTGAGCACTCGTATGTTCGAATCTTCGATCGTGCAGGTGGCATGACCCCACCAGGTGATCTCCACCGGCACCTTCTTCGCCTCCTTCACGCGCCTGTCCGAAGCCTACGGGCAGGAGTAGGGTCGGCGGCGAAAACCGGAGGTGAGGGGGACGCCATGGGACAATCACGGGGCGCCTCCGGCGCGCGCACACCGGCACGGGTCATCGCCATCGCCAGTCTGACCCCCCTCGAAGAACTCGACGCCGAGCCCTTTCTCGTCGACAGCCGCACCCAGCACGCCATGTGCGCCCGCTGGGCCGACGAACACGGCTATGTCGTCGCCCGGGAGCTGCTCGTCGGCGGGCTCCGCTTCGATCATCGCGCCCTGTGGGACGGCGTACGCCCCGGCGTGGACCTGTTCGTCGTACCCAGCCTGCGGGTGCTGCGCCGGGCCCTGTCGTCCGTCGAGGAGTTCACCGCGGAGTGCGCGCGGCGCGGGGTGCGTGTGGTCACGGTGGGCCGGGCGGAACCGTCGTACGACGCGCAGATGAAGGCCCGGGTGCACCGCCGGCTGTCCATGCCGACCGCCGGGTACGACGGGCGGTGATCCCGCGGACACGACGGACGGCGACCCCGCCGCTACCACGGACGGTGAGCCGCCCGTCACTCCTTCGGGTGGTTTCCGGTCGGTATGACAAGGTGGAGGGCGGCCCGGTCGCCCCAGCGCACCGGGACGGTGACCTCGCCGCGGGGCGGGGGAGGGTCGAAGCGGAGGAAGCGCGGGCGTGCGGGGCGTAGGGTGGCGGCGGATCGCCGGTCGGATCGGATGGCGGCGGATCGCCCGTCAGACCGGGCGCAGCGTCGCCGTATGGGCCGTCTCCACGCTCACCATGCTGGCCCTCGCGCTGCTCCTGCCCGACTTCCGGCTCCAGTCCGCCGACGGCGACAGCGCCACCCGGATCGCCCTCACCGCCGCCCTCGGCGCGGGCGCGTTCGGCATCCTGTCCGCCGTGGTGTGGCCGCTGCTCGTGCGGCTGCTGCTGCTCGTCCCCGCCCTCGTCCTCGGCCTGCTGGTCTTCTTCCTCAACGGCTCGCTGCTGCTGGTCGCGCTGCGCCTGAACCCCACCGGCCGGGGCGCGGTCGCGCCGGAGACCGCCGTCATCGTGGCCGCGGTCATGTCGGCCGTCGCCTCCGCCACGGGCGGCGCGCTCGCCGTGCGCGACGACGAGGCGTACCGGCGCCGGCTGCATCGCCTGGCCGCCCGCCGCCGAAGAACCGACCCGCCCTGCGCCACCGCCCCCGGCCTGGTCCTCCTCCAGCTCGACGGCGTCGGCCACGACGTGCTGAGGGCGGCCGTGGACCGAGGGCTGATGCCGACCCTCGCCCGGCTGCTGGCGGCGGACGGGAGCACACCGGCCCCCACCCACCGCCTCACCCCCTGGCACACCGACTGGTCCAGCC
Source organism: Streptomyces sp. NPDC093018 (assembly GCF_040684035.1). Classification (NCBI taxonomy): domain Bacteria; kingdom Bacillati; phylum Actinomycetota; class Actinomycetes; order Kitasatosporales; family Streptomycetaceae; genus Streptomyces; species Streptomyces sp. NPDC093018. The sequence goes on along the minus strand of NZ_JBFBFF010000012.1, from coordinate 209,700 downwards.
AGACCGGCGCCAGCCAGCTCGGCATCCTGCACGGCAGCACCTACGACGTCCCCGCCTTCCGCTGGTACGAGAAGGACCGCGGCGAGGTGATGGTCTGCAACCGGCCGACCAGCGCCGCCGAACTCCAGCGCCGCGCCGTCGCGCACACCGGCGACGGCGGACTGCTCACCGCGGACGGCGCCAGCCGCGGCAACCTCTTCAGCGGCGGCGCCGGGGAACAGGCCCTCGTGCTGTCCATAGCGGCCCGCCGCCGAAGCCGGGAGAATCGTTCCCGCGCCGGTTACTTCGCCTACTTCTCCGACCCGGCCAACGCCGTGCGCACCGCCCTGTCCTTCATCGCCGAGGTGGCCCGCGAGATCGGCGAGTCCACCCGCGCCCGGTTCTGCCGCCAGCGCCCCCGCGTCTCCCGCGGCGGCCTCTACCCGCTGGTCCGCGCCTTCGCCACCGTCGTGGAACGGGACGTCGTGGTCGCCGCGGTGATGGGCGACATGCTCGCCGGACGCACCGCCGTCTACGCCGACCTGGTCGCCTACGACGAGGTGGCCCACCACTCCGGGCCCTGCAGCCGCGACGCCGAGAAGGTGCTCACCCGCCTCGACCGGAGCATCGCCCTGCTCGCCCGGGTCGCCGACCACGCCCCGCGCCCGTACCGCCTCGTCGTCCTCTCCGACCACGGGCAGAGCCCCGGCGAGACCTTCCACGCCCGCTACGGACTCACCCTCGCCGACCTCGTACGGGCCGGCTGCGGACTGCATGTGCCGCGCCGTGCCGTGGGGGTCCCCCCACGCGTCGAGCCATGGGGGAGCACGCACAGCGGCACCGAGGCGCGGGCCGCCGTCCGTGCCGCCCTGCGCCGGCCGGTGGAGGAGGGCGAGCAGCACCGCCCCGCCCGCCGCCGCGAGCCGATCGTGCTGGCCTCCGGCAATCTGGGCCTCGTCTCCTTCCCGGACGTGCCCCACCGCATGACCAAGGAGGAGATCGACGCCCGCCACCCCGCCCTGCTCACTACCCTCGCCAACCACCCCGGCATCGGCTTCCTGCTGGTGGCGAGCGCGGCGCACGACGGCGTGCTGCTCGGCCCCGGCGGCACCGAGATCCCGCTGGCGGACCTCGACCGCGAGCCCGGCCCGCTGGCCCGCTTCGGGCCCGGCGCCGTGGAGGCGGTGCGCCGTACCCACTCCTTCCCGCACACCGCCGACATCATGGTGAACTCCGCGTACGACCCCGCCGACGGCGAGGTGCTCGCCTTCGAGGAGCAGATCGGCTCCCACGGCGGGCTCGGCGGCGCCCAGTCCCGTCCGTTCCTGATGTCGCCGCTGGAGCTGTCCGAGCCGGTCGCGGCGGGGGAGCGGCTGACCGGGGCCGAGCAGGTGCACCGGGTGCTGCGCCGCTGGCTCGGCGAGCTGTCCGGACCCGAGGTCCCGCTCGGCGCGGCCGCCGCCGCGGAGGACGAGCGGGCGGCCTGACGACGCGTCCCACGGGCACCGCGGAACGCCCTCCCGCGCCGCCCGGATGTGATCGGATAGGGATCCCGGACACCCGGCAACGGGACCGCATCCCCTCGCGAAAGGAACCATCGTGGCCACCACGCGCACCGCGCACACCGAATGGGAAGGCAACCTTCTTGAGGGCAAGGGCGTCGTCAGCTTCGACTCCTCCGGCATCGGCGAGCAGCCGGTGTCCTGGCCGTCGCGCGCCGAGCAGCCGAACGGCAAGACCAGCCCCGAGGAGCTGATCGCGGCCGCCCACTCCAGCTGCTTCTCCATGGCCCTCGCCCACGGCCTGCACGGCGCCGGCACCCCGCCCACCCGGCTGGAGACCAAGGCCGACGTCACCTTCCAGCCCGGCGAGGGCATCACCGGCATCCACCTCACCGTGCGCGGCGAGGTGCCCGGCCTGGACGAGCAGGGCTTCCAGTCGGCCGCCGAGGACGCCAAGAAGAACTGCCCGGTCAGCCAGGCACTCACCGGTACGACCATCACGCTGACCGCCGAACTGGCCTGAGCCGGGGCGCCGTCGAGCGGCGCACAGGTGCCGCGCTCCCCATCGGGGCGCGGCACCACTCGGCCGTGGACGCGCCCGGGTGATGCGGCCGGGACGAACCGCTGTCTGCCATCGGTGAACACCACCCCGAGCGGGCACGACGGTCATTACCGTCCAGCCGCATGACGACGATCACCACCCGCACGGTCGCATACCCGGCCGACGACCTGACGATGGTCGGACACCTCGCGCTCCCGGCCGGTGCCGAGCGCCGACCCGCGGTCCTGATCGGACCCGAGGGGATGGGGCTCAGCGAGGTCGAGCGCCGGCGGGCCGAGGCTCTGGCCGAGCTGGGGTACGTGGCGCTGGCCTTCGACCTCCACGGCGGACGCTATCTGGATGATCCGCAGGAGATGCTGGCCCGTTGCACGCCGCTGCTCGCCGATCCCGACCGGATGCGAGGAATCGGTCACGCCGCGCTCGACGTGCTGCGCGCCGAACCACGGGCCGACCCCGACCGGACCGCCGCCATCGGCTACGGCACCGGGGGCGCGGTCGCGCTGGAACTCGGTCGCGACGGCGTCGACCTGCGCGCGATCGGGACGGTCAACGCACCGATCACGGGCCGACCGGGCGAGGCGGCACGCATTCGCTGCCCGGTATGGGCCGGGGTCGGGTCGGAAGACCCGATCATGCCGCCCGCGCAATGGGCGGCGTTCACCGCGGAGATGCAGTCCGCGGGCGTCGACTGGCGCCTGGTGGTCTACGGAGGCGCCCTGCACGCCTTCCACCACCCACCGGTCGACCACGCCGCCCCTCCCGGCGTCGGCCACCACCCGCGGCAGGCGCGGCGGGCCTGGCGTGACATCGTCGCCCTGCTCGCCGAGTGCCTGCCCGTCACGGACTGATCCGACCGGCTTCGTACGCGGGGTGCCGGGGACGACGAGCCGCGGCACCGTACGCCTCAGCACCGCGCCCGGTACTCCCGCAGGATCTGACGGGTGCGCCGCGCCGAGGCGGCCCGCGCCGTCATATGGTCCAGCACCTCCAGATGCGCGGCGACCTCCCGCCGCGCGTCCAGATACAGGGCGCCGGTCAGATACTCGGTGAACACCATGTCGGGCAACTCCGGCTCGGCGAACCGGAACAGCGTGAACGGCGCGTACGTCCCCGGGTGCGGGCCCGCCGCGAACTCCGCGATCTGGAGCGTGATCCGGTCCTGCTCGGCGCACTCGATCAGCCGGTCCAGCTGGTCGCGCATGACATCGGCGGACGCGCTCACCGGGCGCCGCAGCACCGTCTCGTCCATGATCACCCACAGGTGCGGGGGATCCGCGCGCTCCAGCAGCCGCTGCCGTTCCATCCGCAGCGACACATGCCGCTCCACCGACTCCGGCTCGCTCTGCCCGATCGTCCCCGCCTCCATCACCGCCCGCGCGTACGCCTCGGTCTGGAGCAGTCCCGGCACGAAGTGCGGCTCGTAGGAGCGGATGATCCGGGCGGCGCCCTCCAGGCTGACATAGAGACTGAACCAGTCGGGCAGCACATCATGGAACCGCTGCCACCAGCCCGGCTGGTTGGCCTCCTCCGCCAGCCGCACGAACGCGGCCGCCTCTTCCCGCGCCACCCCGTAGGTGTCGAGGAGCACTTGCAAGTACGGTATTTTCAGCGCGACTTCGGCCGTCTCCATGCGCCGTACCGTCGCCGCCGCGACCCGCAGTACCCCGGCGGCCTCCTCCCGGCTGAGCCCCGCCGTCTCCCGCAGCTCCTGCAACCGCTTGCCGAGCACCACCTGGCCCACGGTGGGTGCGGCCCGCCGCTCACTCACGCCACGCCCTCCCCTGCCGTGCCGCCTTGGCGCGCAGCAGTCTGTCACGCGACGCCTTCTCGCACAGCGGATCGAGCGCACTAAAGGATCACAGGTTCGTCAACCCGCGAGTGTCTGGAGGTACTTGGCGGTCGCCGGGTCCGCCGGCAGGAACGTCTCGATGGCGAGTTCGGCGACGGTGACGTCCATCGGCGTGTTGAACGTGGAGATGGACGACACGAACGACAGGATCCGGCCCTCGTGTTCGACCCGCATCGGCAGCGCGAAGTACGGCACCGGCTCCTCCGGCTCCTCACCCGGCGCGTCCTCCGGCACCGGATACGCCGTCACCTCCTCGTACAGGGCGCGCAGTTGGTCGGAACGATGCAGCGCGAGCTGCCGCTCCATCTGCGCGACCAGGTGCCCGCGCCACTCCCTCAGATTGCGGATCCGCGGCGCGAGACCCTCGGGGTGCAGGGTCAGCCGCATGGCGTTCGGCGGTTGCAGCAGCTTCTCCGGGATGCCGTCCAGCAGCATGGTGATGCCCCGGTTGGCGGCCACGACCGTGTACCCGGCGTCCACCACCAGCGCGGGATACGGCTCATAGCCCTGGATGAGCCGCTCCATCCCGTCGCGCAGGGCGTCGAGCGCGGGATCGTCCAGCGGGGTCTCCGGATAGCGCGGGGCGTAACCGGCCGCCAGCAGCAGCGCGTTGCGCTCCCGCACGGGCACGTCCAGATGCTCGGCGAGCCGCAGCACCATCTCCTCGCTCGGGCGGGACCTGCCGGTCTCCACGAAACTGATGTGCCGGGCGGAGGAGTCGGCCCGCAGGGCCAGCTCCAGCTGGGAGATGCGGCGCCGCTCCCGCCAGGCACGGAGCAGCGGACCCACCCCCTTGCTGTCGGGGGCGGCGGTGGACACGGAAGCTTCGGTGGCGACCATGGTCATGCCCCGACCCTAAACGAGAAGTGCGCACCCCAACGACCTCGCGCCCGCGGACGCGCCAGGGCCTTTCCTCCGGATCTCGCCGAGCGTCGCGGGGTCCGGCCGGAATCGAGGGGGCGCCGGCCGGTACCGGCCCCGTGGACGCGTCGCCCGCCCGCCCGGCCCGGCGCGTGGCAGGCTGGGAGGAGATCCGCCACCGACCCGAAGGGAGCCGCGCCATGGCCGTCGCACCGCTGTCGCAGAAGGAGATCGAGGACCGGCTCGCCGAACTCCCCGGCTGGTCCGCGGACGGCGACCGGCTCACCCGCACCTACCGGCTCCCCTCGCACTTCGCCGCGGCCGCCCTGGTCATGCACATCGCCCGCATCCAGGACGAGCTGGACCACCACTCCGACTGCACCCTCGGCTACCACTCCGTCGACCTCACCCTCACCACCCACAGCGCCGGCGGCACCCTCACCGAGAAGGACTTCACCCTCGCCCTCAGGGTGGAAGACATCGCCCCGGGCCACGGCGCACACTGAGCGTCGTGCTGGATTACGACAAGGAAGCCCGCCTCTACGACGCCTCACGCGGCGGTGAGCAGCGCGCCGAAGCCGCCGCGGACGCCGTCCTCGACCTGATACCCGACCGCCCGTGCCGCCTCCTCGACCTCGCCTGCGGCACCGGCATCGTCACCCGCAGGCTCGCCGCGGCCCGCCCCGCGACCCGGGTGACCGGCGCGGACCTCGCCGCCGGCATGATCCACCGGGCCGCCGCCCGACTGCCCGGCGCGATCGTCCGGGCCGACAGCCGCCGACTGCCCTTCCCCGGCGCCACCTTCGACGCCGTCACCAGCATCTGGCTGCTGCATCTGCTGACCGGCCCCGACGACCTGGACGCCGTCCTCGCCGAGTGCGCCCGCGTCCTGCGGCCCGGCGGGGTGTACGTCACGACGGTCGACAAGGCCGCCGCGCACGACGTGGGCAGCGACATCGAGGCCGTCCTCGCCGACCGCCCGATCCGCCCCGCCGCGGACGCCGCCGACCTCGTCACCGCGCGGGCCGCCCGGCACGGGCTCGCTCTCGCGGGGCGGTCCGCCTTCCCTGGCGTCGGCCAGGGCCGCAGCCCCCGCAGCACCATCGCCGACCTGCACCGGGGCTGGTTCAGCATGCTGCCGCCCGGCGATCCCCGCCGGGAGACGTACGCCGCCCGCCTCGCCGCCCTCCCGGACCAGGACCGCCCGCGCGGTGACCCGACGTTCACCTTGCGCGCCTTCCGCAAACACTGACGGGCGTCAGAGGCCGACGGGGGCGGGACGGGGGCGCGGGTGGCCGGCCCCGCTGGTTATCGCCCGAGCCCCCGGCGGATCGCCGTCTCCACCGGCGAGTACGCCCCGTCCGGCCGCTCCAGCTCGTACGGCACCGCGGGCTCCAGCGGCGGCTGCGCCATGAACCGCGGCCGGGTGCCGCGGTGCGGCTGCGCCGCGTGCACCAGGAAGGGATGGCACAGATAGACATCGCCGGGGCGCCCGGTGGCCAGGGCGAGCGGCCGGTGTTGGCTCGCCGCGACCAGCTCCGGCGCGATCTCAAGGCCGGAGACACCCGCCTCGCCGTACGGTTCGAGGACCGGCGGCACATCCAGATGCGAGCCGACCCGGATCCGCGTCGGGGCGTCCTCCTCGGTCACCTCGCTGAACAGGAACAGCATCAGCAACGCCCGGTCCCGGGACCGCAGATTGGTGTGGAACCAGGTGGCGCCCTCGGGCAGATAGCTGCCTTCGATGTGCCAGCCGTCGTCGCCCGGGTCCTCGGGGTGCGGGAAGCGCAGCGGGAACGTGCCGAGCGAGTACCGCGGCAGCCAACGCCGTTCACCCACCAGCAGGTCGAACGCCGCGTGCAGGGCGGGGGAGTTGACGGCGGCAGCGAAAGGTCCCTGCGCCAGGCCGCCGATCCGTACCACCGGTTCCTTCCAGGTGCCGGGGTCCTCCGGGTCGTACCCCGTCTCCCGCCACAGCAGCCGCGCGCAGTCCTCGGCGACCCGGGGCGCGACCGCGCCCTCGATCTTCACGAACCCGTCGGCGAGGAAGCGCTCCACCATGTCGTTGCCCATACGGGCCATGGTGGACGAGGCGGGGCGGCCGGGCATCCGGTTTTCCGGCGGCCGCCCCGCCCCGGATTTGCCGGGTCGGCAACGGAACTGGCCCTCGCCCGGTGTGCCGTCGCACCCTGACGGCATCCGGAAGAGAGGCTGACCACCATGGCGCACGACCACGACGGCGATCACACCCACGGCCAGGGACACGAAGAGGACCACGGGCCCAAGCACGGCCATGGGCAGGGGCACGGCCATGGCCACGGTCACGGTCACGGCACGGACCTCGACTGGAACGAGATGGCCCCCCTGCTGGAGGCCCAGGCCGAACTGTTCGCCCCCCTGTACCGGCAGGCCCTGTCCTGGCTCGCGGACGAGATCGCCGAGCCGGGGCTGATCGCGGACGCGGGCAGCGGACCGGGGGTCCTGTCCTGTCTGTTCGCCGAGGCGTTCCCCGGCGCCCGGGTCGTCGCCGTGGACGGCACCGCACCACTCCTCGACCGGGCCCGCGCCCGCGCCGACCGGCTGGGCCTCGCCGACCGCTTCGACACCCTCGCCGGTGAACTCCCGGGCGTACTGGACCAGTTGCCGAAGCCGGCCGATCTGCTGTGGGCCAGCCGCAGCCTGCACCACCTCGGCGACCAGCGGGCCGCGCTCACCGCGTTCGGACAGCGGCTCGCCCCCGGCGGCACCCTGGCCCTCCTCGAAGGCGGCCTGCCCTCCCGCTTCCTGCCCCGCGACCTCGGCATCGGCCGCCCGGGACTCCAGGCACGGCTGGACGCGCTGGAGGAGGACTGGTTCACCCGGATGCGCACCGAACTGCCCGGCTCCGTCGCCGAGACCGAGGACTGGCCGGCCCTGCTGACCGCCGCGGGCCTGCGGTACACCGGCACCCGCAGCTTCCTGCTCGACCTGCCCGCCCCGGCCGGCGACCGGACCCGTGCCTACGTCGCCGCCACCCTCGGCCGGCTGCGCGAGGGCTTCGGCGACGCCCTGGCCGCCGAGGACCGGGACACCCTCGACCGGCTCCTGGACCCCGCCGATCCCGCGAGCGTCCACCGGCGGCCGGACGTCTTCGTGCTGTCCGCGTACACCGTGCACACGGCCGTACGCCCGTCCTGACCGCGCCCGGGGTCCGACGGCACTTGACTTCGAGAGCGCTTCAAGTGGTGAACTCCCCTTCTGTCCAACGGCATTCGGATATCCAGGGGGAAACCATGAACGACACTCCGGTCGCGCTCATCACCGGCGGCGGCAGCGGCATCGGGGCCGCCGTCGCCCGGCGACTGCTGGCCGCGGGACACCGGGTCACCGTCACCGGCCGCACGGAGCGGCGGCTGCGGGACTTCGCCGAGGGCCTGGGCGACCCCGAGGCGCTGACCACGGTCGTCGGCGACGCGGCGTCGTACGACGACATCCGGCACGCGGTCGACCGCACCCGCACGGCGTACGGCCGGCTGGACACCGTGGTCGCCAACGCCGGGATCGCCACCCATGACTCCGTGGCCGAGGGCGACCCGGCCGGCTGGTCCGAGATGGTCCTCACCAACGTCCTCGGCCCGGCCCTGCTGATCCGCGCCTCGGTCGACGCGCTCAAGGAGACACGCGGCCGGATCGTGCTCGTCGGCAGCGTCGCCGGGTTCGTGAACACGCCGGGCAACCTCTACGGCGCGACCAAGTGGGCGGTCACCGGGCTCGCCGAGAACACCCGGCGGCAGGTCACCGAGTTCGGCGTAGGGGTGACGCTGATCGCCCCCGGCCGGGTGGAGACCCCGTTCTGGGACGGCTGTGGCAGCCTGCCCCCGGGGCACCTGCTGACCGCCGACCAGATCGCCGACTCCGTGGTGTGGGCGATCCGGCAGCCGGCCGGGGTCGATGTCAACACCGTGGTGGTACGCCCGCTGGGTCAGCCCAACTGACGTACCAGCGGCGCTAGTTGTTGGCTATGAACTGCTTGGCCAGCTGGTCGCCGAGGGACACGGCGGCGCTGTGGCTCTCGATGGGAGAGGCCTTGGAGTCCTTGAACAGGATGTAGGTCACGCCCGAGTCCGCGCCGCCGGTCGCCGGGTCGGGATCGATCCCGAGCGCCTTGGCGGTGGCGTACGACGCCTCCCCGATGATCTTCGTGGGGCCGGTGTCGCCGACGACGGCGTACTCCACCTTGTTGTCGTAGATGACGGCGACCACGCCACCGCCCTTGATCCCGTAGTCGGAGTACTTCCAGATGCTGCTGGAGCTGGGCACCACGACATAGGGCAGCGACTCGGACTTCAGGGGCTTGCCGTCGGACTGGTGGAAGGCGGTGTCGTCCTGGTACCAGGGGTCGCGGTCCTCGTTGCAGTTGGTGGTGCGCTGGCCGTCGCAGTCGATGTCCATGTCGGCCTTCCAGAACACCGCGCCGTTCTTGCCGCAGACGGGGACCGTGGCCGAGGTCTCGTCGTCGGTCTTGTACTTGCCGTTGGAGATCTGCGCACAGGACTTCACCTTGGCGAGCAGGTCGGCCGCGCTGACCGAGCCCTCCTGGGCGGCCTTGGGCGCGGCTGTCGGCGCGGGGTTCGCGAGCGCGTGCGCGGGCATCAGGCCGGCGGCGAGCAGGGCGGCCCCGGAGGCCGCGGCGAGGGTCAGTGATCGAAGACGCACTGTGGGGGACCCTTCTGTTAGGAAACTTTCCTTACCGGGCGGCTCCACCGTGGCGCAGGCGCCATGTGCGCGTCAACCCTGCGGTTGCGAACTCGTGCGAACCCCGTGCGTATTGCGGGGGTTTGTGGTCATGGCGAGACTGGAGGCACCGGAGGGATCCGTGTCCTTCGCGCCCGGGAGGCGAGGCGTCATGTTCGTACGCACGGTGTACGCGACCGGGGACCCGGCCCGGCTGGACTCGGCCCTGCGCGCCCTGAACGGCCAGGGCCACGATCTGCTGGAGGAGCGGCCCGGCTATCGGGGCGCGGGCGTCTTCGTCGACCGCGAGCTGGGCAAACTGCTCACGGTCAGCTGGTGGGAGTCCGAGGAGGCGCAGGTCAACAGCGACGAGGTGATGCGGGAGCGGCGCCCCGCGCTGCTGGAACCGTTCGCCGCCTCGGTGGCCGTCGAGCACTATCGCGTCGCGGTCTTCCATGCCCTGCCCCGGCCCGTAGTCGGCGGCGGACTGCGCGTCGCCCGGCTGGAGTTCGACCCCCGGGACGCGGACCTGCTCGCCGACACCTTCCACGCGACCGCGCTGCCGCGGCTTGAGGCGGTGCCGGGACTCGCCCGCACGGCGCTGCTGCTGGACCACGACCGGGGGCGGGGCATCGCGGGCACGGTCTTCACCGACCGGCACGCCCTCGCGTCCTCCCGCGCCGCCCTCTGCGCCGTCCGCCGCTCCGGCACGGCGAAGGCGCGGGCGACGGTGGTGGCGCTGGAGGAGTTCGAGGTGGTGCACGCGGACGCGCATACGCTGTGAGAGCGGGAGGGTCCGCGGGCGCCGTCGCGGTTCGCGGCGTCCAGTGTGGCTGGTCGCTGGTCGCTGGTCGCGGGGTTCCCCGCGCCCCTTCAGATTTCCGGCCGTGTGTACGAGGAAAAGGAAACCCTGTACACACGGCCGGAAAGAAATCGTCAGCCCATGTCGAACGTGGCCGGGTCCGGTCCGATCCGCCGGTCCTCGTTCAGCGCGCCGATCGCCGCCAGATCCTCCGCGTCCAGGCTGAAGTCGAACACCTCGATGTTCTCCTTGATCCGGGACGGCGTCACCGACTTCGGGATCACGATGGTGCCCTGCTGGACATGCCACCGCAGCACCACCTGCGCCGGAGTGCGGTTGTGCTTCTGCGCGATCGCCACGATCGCCGGCACCTCCAGCAGCCCCTTGCCCTGCCCGAGCGGCGACCAGGCCTCCGTCCGGATGCCCTGCTCCGCGTGGTACTCCCGGGCCGCGTGCTGCTGAAGATGCGGATGCAGCTCGATCTGGTTCACCGCGGGGATGACGGACGTCTCCTCGGCGAGCCGCCGCAGGTGCTCGGGAAGGAAGTTGGACACACCGATGGCACGGACCCGGCCGTCGGCGTACAGCTTCTCCAGCGCCTTGTACGTGTCGACGTACAGGTCCCGGGCCGGCAGCGGCCAGTGGATCAGGTACAGATCGAGATGGTCGAGCCCCAGCTTGCCGAGCGACGTGTCGAAGGCACGCAGGGTCGCGTCGTACCCCTGGTCGCTGTTCCAGAGCTTGGTGGTGACGAAGATTTCCTCGCGGGGCAGACCGGAGGCCGCGATGGCCCGGCCGGTGCCCTCTTCGTTGCCGTACGCCGCGGCCGTGTCGATGCTGCGGTACCCGGCCTCAAGCGCCGTGCCGACGGCCCGCTCGGCCTCGTCGTCCGGCACCTGCCACACGCCGAAGCCCACCTGGGGCATCTCGACGCCGTTGTTGAGGATGATCGGGGGGACCTTGCTGCTCACGAGCTCGTGATCCTTCGCTGGTCGACGACGTGGTTCTCTATCGTCAACGATCACACACCGCGATACATTCCTGACGCGCCTGGAAGATCCGGACCCGTCCCGGCCCCTCAGGATTTGTACCCCTCAGGACTTGTACAGGGCCTCGACCTCGCGCTCGTACGCCTTCTCGATCGCCTTCCGTTTCAGCTTCAACGACGGCGTCAGCAGGCCGTGTTCCTCGGTGAACGGCTGCGCCAGTATCCGGAAGGTGCGGATCGACTCGGCCTGTGAGACCAGTGTGTTCGCGGCGACCACCGCGCGTCGCACCTCGGTCTCCAGATCCGGGTCCCGCACCAGCTGCGCGGGCGCCATCGCCGGTTTGCCGCGCATCTGGAGCCAGTGTTCGACGGCCTCGTGATCGAGGGTGACCAGGGCCGCGATATAGGGGCGGTCATTGCCGACCACGATGCACTGGCTGACCAGCGGGTGATCGCGGACCCGCTCCTCCAGCACCCCGGGCGAGACGCTCTTGCCGCCGGAGGTCACGAGGATCTCCTTCTTGCGGCCGGTGATCGTCAGATAACCGTCCTCGTCGAGGGAGCCCAGGTCACCGGTGGCCAGCCAGCCGTCGTGCAGCGATCCGTCGGTCGCCTTGGGATTGTTCAGATAGCCCTGGAAGACATTGCCGCCGTGCAGCCAGACCTCGCCGTCGTCGGCGATGTGCACGGTCGTGCCCGGGATCGCCCGGCCGACCGTGCCGTAGCGGGTGTGCTCGGGCGGGTTCGCGGTCGCCGCGGCCGTGGACTCGGTCAGTCCGTAGCCCTCGTAGATCTGCACGCCCGCGCCCGCGAAGAACAGCCCCAGTCTGCGGTCCATGCCGGAGCCGCCGGACATGGCATTGCGGATCCGGCCGCCCATCGCGGCCCTGACCTTCGCGTACACCAGCTTGTCGAACAACTGGTGCTGCATCCGCAGCCCCGCCGTCGGACCCGGCCCGAGCCCCCAGGCCTTCGCCTCGATCGCCTCCGCGTACCGCACCGCGACATCGACCGCCTTCTCGAACGGCCCCGCCTTCCCCTCCTTCTCCGCCTTGCGCCGGGAGGCGTTGAACACCTTCTCGAAGATGTACGGCACCGCCAGGACGAACGTCGGCCGGAACGCCTGGAGGTCGGGCAGCAGGGCGGCCGCGTTCAGCTGCGGCTGATGGCCGAGCCGCACCCGGCCCCGGATCGTGGCCACCTCCACCATGCGCCCGAAGACATGGGCGAGCGGCAGGAACAGCAGGGTGGACGCCTCGTCGCCGCGCTTGGAGTGGAACACCGGCTCCCAGCGGCCCACCACGCTGTCCGCCTCGAACATGAAGTTCCCGTGCGAGAGCACACAGCCCTTGGGGCGGCCCGTGGTGCCCGAGGTGTAGATGACGGTGGCCACCGAGTCCGGGGTGACCGCCTGCCGGTGCCGGTGCACCACCTCGTCGTCCAGATGCGCGCCGGCGTCGTACAGCTCCTGTACACAGCCCGCGTCCAGCTGCCACAGCTGACGCAGCCGCGGCAGCCGGCCGATCACCGTGGCGATGGTCATCGCGTGGTCCTCGTGCTCCACGACCGCCGCGGTGACCTCGGCGTCGTACAGCATCCAGAAGCACTGCTCGGCCGAGGACGTGGGATAGACCGGCACCACCTGGGCGCCGATGGTCCACAGGGCGAAGTCGAAGAGTGTCCACTCGTAGCGGGTGCGGGACATGATCGCGACCCGGTCGCCGAACCGGATCCCGCTCGCCAGCAGGCCCTTGGCCAGGGCGAGGACCTCGTCACGGAACTCGGCGGAGGTCACATCGCGCCACTGCCCGGCAGCGTCCTTGCGGCCGAGGGCCACATGCCCCGGATCCGTCTGGGCATGCTCGAAGACGACATCGGCCAGACCACCCACCGGCGGTGCCGACGTGAGAGGCGGGTTGGTGAACTCGCGCAATCCTCGCTCCCCGATCCTCGCTGCCTGAACGCGCCGGTGATGTGCGGCACAGCGCCGTGAAAGCTACCTCACACCCTGACCGGAGGGGAGGGGGGCGGAAACAGAGCAAACCTCGCCTTCTGCCCGACGGTTGTCCGGAAAATGCCCGCACATGGGGAAGGGACGGACACAATACTGACGGGTCAGTAAGTTTCGGCGGCGTAATCTCCACCGAATCTGTACGCGCCGATTACCCCTCTGTACAGGGCGATTACGGCCATGACCACGCCGTGCGCGGCCCGGCGACCGCCCCGCCCCACCGCAACCGTGCGGCCACCGGCATCCGGCCCGCCGCCCGCCCCCCTGTGAAGAGCGCCACACCGCCGTCAGCCGTCGGTCGTCAGCCGCGATGGCCCCGCAGCCGCTCCCCGCCCGCCAGGACCGCCGCCGCGAGGGCGTCCGCCGCCTCCTGCGTCCCGGGCCGGTGAGGGCCGTGCGCCAGCACGAAGTCCACCTTGCCGAGCTCCGGCAGCCCCGCGCGCTCCGGCAGCCGGAACAGGCCCGGCGGGATCAGCCGGCGCGAGTGCGCCATCACCCCGAGCCCCGCGCGGGCCGCCGCGATCAGCCCGTTGAGGCTGCCGCTGGTGCAGACGATCCGCCACGCGCGGCCCTGCCGCTCCAGCGCCTCCAGGGCCCGCGCCCGGGTGATGCCGGGCGGCGGATACACGATCAGCGGGACCGGCCGCTCGGCGTCCAGCCGCAGCCGCTCGGCGCCGATCCACACCAGGTCGTCGCGCCACACCAGCGCCCCGCGCGAATCCTCCGGACGCCGCTTGGCCAGCACCAGATCGAGCTTCCCGGCGGCCAGCCGTTCGTGCAGGATCCCGGACAGCTCGACCGTCAGCTCCAGATCGACCTCGGGATGGTCGTGACGGAAGCCCGCCAGGATCTCCGGCAGCCGCGTCAGCACGAAGTCCTCGGAGGCGCCGAACCGCAGCCGCCCGCGCACCCGGGTCCCGGTGAAGAACGCCGTCGCCTGCTCGTGCACCTGAAGGATCCGGCGTGCGAAGCCCAGCATCGCCTCGCCGTCCTCGGTCAGCTCCACGGAGTGCGTGTCCCGGACGAACAGCGGACGCCCCGCCGCGTCCTCCAGCCTGCGCACATGCTGGCTCACCGTGGACTGGCGCAGGCCCAGGCGCCCGGCGGCCTGGGTGAAGCTCAGCGTCTGGGCGACCGCGAGGAAGGTCCGCAGCTGCGTCGGGTCGTACACGGCCCCAGCGTACGTCGTTATCGCGCATCACGATGACAGTGAGAGTGGTGTACGGGATTCCCGATCAAGGCGGGGCAAGGGATCATGAGGAAGGGTCCGGTCCCACGGGCCCGACCGGAATGCCGTCGCACACCCCCATGTCCTCGCACACCATCGGAGCACCGTGACCCGCCTGCGCTGGCCGAGCTGGATGCCGATCGACCCGTACATCGTGCTGCTCCTCGGCACGGTAGGCCTCGCCGCCCTGTTCCCGGCCCATGGCACCGGCGCCACCGTGGCCTCGGGCGCCTCGACCGCCGCGATCGCCTTCCTCTTCTTCCTCTACGGCGCCCGCCTCTCCACCCGCGAGGCACTCGACGGACTGCGCCACTGGCGGCTCCATGTCACCGTGCTGGCCTGTACCTTCCTCGTCTTCCCCGCGCTCGGCCTGGCCGCCCGCGCCACCGTGCCGGTCCTCCTCACCCAGCCCCTCTACCAGGGCCTGCTCTTTTTGACCCTGGTGCCGTCCACGATCCAGTCCTCCATCGCCTTCACCTCCATCGCACGCGGAAACGTGCCCGCCGCCATCTGCGCCGGCTCCTTCTCCTCCCTGGTCGGCATCGTCATCACCCCCCTGCTGGCCGCCGTACTGCTCGGCAACAGCGGCGGCGGGTTCTCCGCCGACTCCCTCGTCAAGATCGTGCTGCAACTGCTGGTGCCGTTCCTCGCCGGGCAGCTGCTGCGGCGCTGGATCGGCCCCTTCATCACCCGGCACAAGAAGGTCCTCGGACTGGTCGACCGCGGCTCCATCCTGCTCGTCGTCTATACCGCCTTCAGCGAGGGCATGATCCAGGGCATCTGGCACCAGGTCAGCCCCGCCCGGCTCGGCGCCCTCCTCCTGGTCGAGGCCGCGGTGCTCGCCGTGATGCTGGTGGGGACCTGGTACGGCGGCCGGGCGCTGGGCTTCGGCCGGGGGGACCGGATCGCCATCCAGTTCGCCGGCTCCAAGAAGTCCCTCGCCGCCGGGCTCCCCATGGCCAGCGTCCTGTTCGGCGCCCACGCCTCCCTGGCCGTGCTCCCGCTGATGCTCTTCCACCAGATGCAGCTGATGGTGTGCGCGGTCATCGCCAAGCGCCGCGCCCATGACCCGGGCGTCGAGACCGGGGACGCCGACCGGGGCGCCGGGGCCGAGGACGCCGGTGCCGCCGGGCCCGGTGACGGTGGCCGCGCCGGTTCCGGGAACGGTGGCGCCGCCGGGACCGAGACGGGCCCCGGCGCCGAGGGGTCAGCCGCTCACCCGGTCCAGGGGCAGCCACACAACCGTGCCCTTCGGTGACCGCAGCGCCTTCGGGTCCGCCAGCTCCTGATCGGTCAGGGCCCGGTCCCACACATGCACCTCGTCGATCGCACCGGTGAAGAAGGCCCGGCTGTCCATCCGCTGGCCTATGTGCACACCGAAGGCCGAGCCACGGCTCACCGAACCCGGCACATCGGCCACCGAAGCCCGCGTCCCGTCCACGAACAGCGACAGCGTCCCGCCGCCCCGGCGCAGCACCGCGTGATGCCACTGCCCGTCGTTGTACGCGCTGTCCGTGCGCACGGAGACCGTGCGCGGTGCCGCGGCGCCGTCCCGGGCGGTGATCAGCCCCTGTATCCGGTTGTTCGCGGGCTCCCCGCGCAGCCACACCTGCGGCTCGCTGGTCCCGATCCCGCCCATCCACAGCAGCGGCTGCTCCCCGGTCGTCGCCGTGTATCTGAACCACAGCGACGCGGTGAAGTCCTTCGCGCCCAGGGGAAGACTCGCGCGGTACGGCAGCCGTACGGCGTCGTCCGTGCCGTCCAGGGCGAGCGCGCCCCCGAAGACGCCGTCCGTCCGCCGCGCGCCGCCGAGCACCGCGGCCGGGTGGGCGCCCGGGGCCAGGTCCGGGGTGACGGGGTCGGGGCCCCGGCGCGGGGTGAGCCAGTCCTCGGTGAACCGGGCGAAGCGGATCTCGTCCCGTGCATCCACCGCCCCGCCCTCGTACAGCAGGCCCACGGTGTCATCAGCTGTCCGCACCAGGTCGGAGTAGCCCGACCAGTCGGTGGTGACGACCGTGCCCCGGTCCACGCTGTCCCAGGTGCGGCCGCCGTCGTACGAGGAGCGGATCATCATGGTGCGGCGCCGGTCCGGGTCGGCGGGGCAGGCCAGCAGGACGCGGTCGCCCAGGCGCAGTATCGACCCCTGCACCTGCGGGGTGTACAGGTCGGGCAGGGCGCGGAAGGGTGCGGTGAAGCTGCTGCCGCCGTCGCGGCTGGTGGTCTGGGTGCGCTGGCCGAGATCGGTGCCGTCCGTCTCCCGGCCGCTGACCAGGATCGAACCGTCCCCGAGCTCGGCAAGGGTCAGTTCGGACGGCTTCTGCCGGAAGGTGCCGTCGTCCGCGATGGGCCAGGTGTCGGTGGCGCCGATCCGCCAGTGGCCGCCGTGGTCGTCGCTGACGATGAGCGCCGCGTGGTTGGCGGTGATCCGGCTGCCGTTCCATGTCTCGGCGTTGACCCCGAACACCAGCCGGCCCGCGTACCGCCCTCTGGTCAGCTGAATTCCGTGCACCGGACCCGTCGCGTACCAGGAGTTCCAGTCGGCGGGCAGGATCTCGGGGCTCAGATCGCGCGGCGCGGACCAGGTCAGGCCGTCGTCGTCGCTGTACTGAAGATGCGGGGTGCGGTCGCAGGGGACCGAGCAACTGGCGCTGTCCGTACGCCCCGTGTTGTACGTCTCGGCGAGCCAGACACGGCCGGTTCTCCGGTCCACGATCGGTGCCGGGTTGCCGTGGGTGTCGCCCGCGCCCTCGTTGACCACCCGCAGCGGGCTCCAGGTGCGGCCGTCGTCGGTGGACCGTTTGACCACGATGTCGATGTCGGCGGCGTCCCCGCAGTTGAGTACCCGGCCCTCGGCGAAGGCCAGCAGCGTCCCGTCCTTCGTTTTGACGACCGCGGGGATGCGGAAGCAGGCGTACCCCGGGTCCTGGGACGCCCGGAACAGCACCTGCTGCTCGAACTCGGGTGTCCCGCCCGCCTGTCGGGACTGTCGACCTCCTTGAGTCTGCTGGTTCTTCTGGCTGTTCTGGCTGTTCTGGTTCTGCGGGGTCGATCGGGTCGGCTGGGCGTGGGCCGATTGGGCCGGCAGCAGGGGCGCGAGGAGGGCGGCCGTCATGACGGCGGCCGTGGCGAGTACGGATCTGAGTCGGGCGCGAAGACATGACGGCACGTGCGGCCTGCCTCTCGTCGGCCGGACATCTGGACGTCCGGACATCCCATGTCCAAGGTGCGCCCCATCGAAGGTAGTTGGGCCTTTGGTGTCATACAAGAAGTGTGCCGGGACCCGCCGCGCGAAACGATGGAGCCCGCCACCGGAAGCATCCGGGGGTTTACCGGAGCAAGCGCGCGGGGGTTCATGGGCGCAGCACGACCTTGCCCAGATTGGACCGTGTCTCTATCGCCGCGTGTGCCCGCGCGGCCTCCTCCAGGGCGAACTCCGCGTGCACGACGGGCCGTACGCTCCCCTCGGCGAGCAGCCGCCACAGCTCCCGGCGCCACCGCTCGTACAGCTCGGGCCGGCCGCGGGCGATCAGCGCCAGCTGGAAGCCGATCACCGACTTGGCGCCCACGAGGAGGTCGTACGCCCGGACGGTGCCGCCGCCCGAGCTGTAGGCGACCAGCCGGCCGTGCGGTGCGAGGGCGGCGACGGCGGGGGTGAGCAGCTCACCGCCGACCGCGTCCAGGACGCAGTCCACCGGCTCGCCCCAGCTGTCGTCGGCGTACCGGACGCAGTCATCGGCGCCGAGGGAGCGCACGAACCGCGCCTTCGCCGGGTCGGACACGGCGCCCACCACTCGCCCCGCACCCCGCGCCCGCGCCAGCTGCACCGCCAGGTGCCCGACGCCGCTCGCCGCCGCCGTCACCAGCACCGACTCACCCGGCTCCGGACGCGCCGCCGCCAGGGCGCCGAGCGCCACCAGCCCGCTGCGCACCAGCGCGACCGCGTCCACCTCGGTGGCGCCCTCCGGTACCGGTGAGGCCATGGCCTGGTCCAGCACCGCGTAATCGGCGTACCCGTGCCCGAAGCACAGTCCGGTCACCCGGTCGCCGGGCCGGAACCGGGTCACCTCCGCGCCGACCGCCACCACCTCGCCCGCCACTTCGCCGCCCAGCGGTATCGGCTCGGGGGCCTCGCGGACCTTGCGGACGACCGGCAGCGTGACGCCGATCGCGGCGCAGCGCACCAGCAGCTGCCCGGGGCCGGGCGCGGGGACGCCGGCCTTCTCCATGAACAGGGGGCCGCCGGGGGAGCCGTACCGGACGCGACGCATCGCGACCTCCTCGCGCAATCGTTGGGAACCCCAACGATATGCCGAAACTCATGGGGAAGTCCAACGATTTCTCGGATAGGCTGCCGACCATGGCCGCCAAAACGTTTCCGAGTGCCGAAAGCGCCGAACCGGCACGGACGCCCGAACCGCCCCTGACCGCGATCCGGGCGCTGCCCAGCTGGATCCTCGGCCGGGCCGCCGCGCGGGGCCGGGCCCTGGTCGCCGACGCGCTCGCCGCCGAGGGCCTGAAGATGTGGCATCACGTGGCGCTGTCCGCCGTCCGCGACCTCGCCCCCGTGGCGCAGGCCGATCTCGCGCGGGGGATCGCCCTCGACCCCAAGGACCTCGTCGGCATCCTGAACGACCTGCAGAGTGCCGGCCTGGTCGTCCGCGCGCCGGATCCCGGGGACCGCCGTAAAAACGCCGTGTCCCTCACCGAGGAGGGCGGCCTGCTCCTCGAACGCTGCGAGCAGGCCGCCCGGACGGCCAACGAGGAACTGCTCGCCCCGCTGTCGGCGGCCGAACGCGAGCTGTTCATGCTCCTGTTGACGAGGATCTCCGGCGTGGAGGGATGACCCGGGCGGCGTCGGACCGGACCTCAGGCCAGGGCTTTGCCGCCGTCCACGACCACCACCGAGCCGGTGCTGTAACCCCCGCGCATCAGATACAGGTACGCCTCCGCCACGTCCGCGGGCTCGCCCACCCGGCCCACCGGCAGCGATCCCGCCGCCGCGCTGTACAGCCCCTCGCGCTCCGCCTCCGGCAACTCCCGCCACAACTCGGTGCGTACGAGGCCGGGCGCGACCACGTTGACCCGCAGCGGCGCCAACTCCAGTGCCAGCGCCCGCGTCAGGGACTCCATCGCCCCGCACAGCGCCGACACCACACTCGAACCCGGCAGTGGCCGATTCCCCGCCGTGCCCGTGGTCAGTACGATCGACCCGCCCTCCCGGATCGACCCGGCGCCGTGCTTCACCGCCCGGTACGCACCCCACAGCCGGATGTCCAAGAACCGCTGCGCCCTGGCCAGTTCGGTGTCCGCCACGCTCTCCAGCAGCAGCGTCTCGCCCGCCGTGTACACCAGGTGGTCGAACGCGCCGAGCCCCTCGAAGAACCCGCGCACCGCGGCCTCGTCCGTCGTGTCCAGCACCTCCCCGCGCGCACCCTCCGGCAGCCGCTTCAGCGCCGCGTCCACGCTCTCCTGCCGCCGCGAGGCGACCACCACCTCGGCACCCTCCCGCGCCGCGCCCTCGGCCACCGCGAACCCGATGCCCGACGTGCCCCCGAGCACCACCACACGCTGTCCCCGCAGACCCATGGAACTACCTCTCCGTCGACTTGCTCCGTCTTTCCGGACGCCTCCAAGCCTGCGGTTTCGGGGGCGGGTTCGTCCAAGACCTCTTCCGGCCGTGGCGGGCACCGAAACGCTCGGTTTCGGCCACGCCGCCGAGCGACCGCACGGCGCCCGGCCCGTGCTGAGCCGGGGGAGTCGCTCAGTGGCCGGTCGGGTGGTGGTCAGCCCTTGGCCGTCTCCGTCTCCTCCGCCAGGACGATCCGGTCGTCCCCCGCGTACACGTTCATCGAGCTGCCCCGCAGGAATCCGACGAGCGTCAGGCCGGTCTCCGCCGCGAGGTCCACGGCCAGTGACGACGGCGCCGACACCGCCGCCAGCATCGGGATCCCGGCCATCACGGCCTTCTGCGCCAGCTCGAACGAGGCCCGGCCGGAGACCAGCAGCACCGTCCGGGACAGCGGCAGCCCGCCGTTCTGGAGGGCCCGCCCCACCAGCTTGTCGACCGCGTTGTGCCGGCCGACGTCCTCCTTGATGTCGAGCAGCTCCCCGTCCTCGGTGAACAGGGCGGCCGCGTGCAGACCCCCGGTGCGGTCGAACACCCGCTGGGCCTCCCGCAGCCGTTCGGGCAGCCCGGCCAGCAACGCGGGCGTGACGCGGAGACGGGGGCTGTCGGCGATCGGCCAGTGGGCGGTCGTACGTACGGCGTCCAGGCTGGCCTTGCCGCACAGTCCGCACGAGGACGAGGTGTACACGTTCCGTTCGAGGGTGAAGTCGGGGAGGCGGACGCCCGGGGCGGTCCGCACGTCGACCACGTTGTAGGTGTTCGAACCGTCCGCGGTCGCGCCGGCGCAGTAGACGATGTTCTGGAGGTCGGACGCGGCGGCCAGCACGCCCTCGCTCACCAGGAACCCGGCCGCGAGCGCGAAGTCGTCGCCCGGGGTGCGCATGGTGATCGCCAGCGGCTTGCCGTTCAGCCGGATCTCCAGGGGCTCCTCGGCGACGAGCGTGTCCGGCCGGGTGGAGACCGCGCCGTCCCGGATGCGGAGGACCTTGCGCCGTTCCGTGACTCGTCCCATGTCCTGATCAGCCCCGGTTCTGTACGTGCTGGTGGCCGAAGCGGCCCTTGGTGCGGGATCTGCGATGCGGAGATCTCATTGTCCTGCACATGCATTGTCCTGCACATGGAGGACAAGGCCGCGGCAGCGGCCCGCTTCGCGCGCGGGCTCGGCGGTGCTGAGGGGAGCCGACAATTCGTATGCCCGATTCCTGTGGCTTCACGTGCCGTCGTACTGGCGAGTCACTCAGCAGACTGTGGATTTCCGTTCACCACGGCAACAAGGGGGACCTCCGTCATGCACGGCTCTCGCATCGCCGCCATCGGCCACTATCAGCCCGCCCGGGTGCTCACCAACGAGGACCTGGCCGGCATGGTCGACACCAGCGACGAGTGGATCCGCACGCGGGTGGGCATCCGCACCCGGCACATCGCCGGCCCCGACGAGCCGGTGGACGAGCTGGCCGCGCACGCCGCCGCCAAGGCCCTCGCCGCGGCGGGGCTCGGGCCCGCGGACATCGACATGGTCCTGGTCGCCACCTCCACCGCGATCGACCGGTCCCCGAACACCGCCGCGCGGGTCGCGGCCCGGCTCGGCATCCCGGGGCCCGCCGCGATGGACATCAACGTGGTGTGCGCCGGCTTCACCCACGCCCTGGCCACCGCCGACCACACGATCCGCGCCGGGGCGGCCACCCGTGCGCTGGTCATCGGCGCCGAGAAGATGACCGATGTCGCCGACTGGAACGACCGCAGCACATGCGTCCTCGTCGGTGACGGCGCGGGAGCCGCGGTGGTGGAGGCGTGCGCGCCGGGGCAGGAGCCGGGGATCGGGCCCGTGCTGTGGGGGTCGGTGCCGGAGATGGGGCACACGGTACGGATCGAGGGCACGCCGCCGCGGTTCGCACAGGAGGGCCAGAGCGTCTACCGCTGGGCCACCACCCGGCTGCCGGCCATCGCCCGCCAGGCCTGCGAGCGCGCCGGGCTCGCCCCCGAGGAACTCGCGGGCGTCGTCCTCCACCAGGCCAATCTGCGGATCATCGAACCCCTCGCGGAGAAGATCGGCGCCGTCAACGCGGTGATCGCCCGCGATGTGACGGAATCCGGCAACACCTCCGCCGCGAGCATCCCCCTCGCCCTGTCCAAACTCGTCGAACAGGGCGCCCTGCCCACCGGCGCGCCGGTCCTCCTCTTCGGCTTCGGCGGAAACCTGTCGTACGCCGGTCAGGTCATCCACTGCCCGTAGGGCGCGGCCCGCGTGCCCACGATCACTCTGCGTACTCGCCATCCATCACCGCGTACACGCCCCTCCAGCCCGCCCGGCTCCTCGCCCACCCGAGCGAAATACGCAGGTGAAAGGCACTCCGAAACCTTGGTATTGTTGTCCATGTCGCCGCGGGGGAAGCCCTCCGCAAGGCGACAGACACCTAGTCCGGGTGGCGGAATGGCAGACGCGCTAGCTTGAGGTGCTAGTGCCCTTTATCGGGCGTGGGGGTTCAAGTCCCCCCTCGGACACCAGCAGAGACCCCAGTTGATCTGGGGTCTTTCTGTTTTTGGGCTGTGGCGGTCACCACTCGATTGGCAGTCGTGGCATCGGGATTCCGAGCACGCCTACGACCCCCGTGAGCTGCGTGTGCGCAATCGGGACAGCCACCCGCACCGCCGCCGGTCCAGACCTCCGGCGCGGGCCATCGCCGACTACCTCGGTCTCGATGAGCCGATCTGTCTCATCCGATGATGTGCGCAACTTCGCCCTTCTCTGCCCGCGCCACCACCGTGAGGCTCCCGATGACGCGGACGTCGAGGCGTTCTGGTCCTGGGCCGACTGCGCCTGTGAACGCGACGGCCGTATGGAGTGGGAAAGCGTGGAGCCGGAGATGCCGGCCGAGGCGAAACGTGTCGGCCTCCGCATGGAGACGGTCGGACCCGTGCGGAAGAGTCTTCACCATCTCGGTCGAATGGGCCTTCGAAGTGGCTCGCAGACGGCTGCGAGACGGGGTGACGGAGCCTGAGGCCGGCGAGGGCCGGTCATCGGTGTCGAGCCACGTGTCGGTTCGATTGGCCGAACGGACGGTGCGCACATCACCTCAGAGCGGTTCCGCACAGAGCCTGGTCGATGCCGCACACAGAGCCGACATCGCCACCGAAGCGGCGGTGCTTGTGCGCGACATCATCGCCTCGGCGGGGGTCTCCAGCGCAGAGGAGGTACTGCGGGGCATCGAAGAAGAGGTCGCGGACCGCACCGCTCAGTTCGAGCGACTGGCCGACGAGCTGACGGGGCACACGGTCTGCCGACACTGCGGCCACGCAATAGCCCGAATCGGGGATGCTCCTTGGCGTCATAGCGTCGCGGCTCCTATGTCCCGTGGCTGCCGAGCCGCCGGCTTCGACCGGGACGGTGCATGGGACGACTCCCTCGACCGAGGGCGGAAGGCGAGCCCACCGCGGACGTATCGGTGAGCCGGCCGACGGCGAAGGCCTGTGCGATGCGCTACGGGATCGGCGCCACCGCGATCTCTTCGATTCGGGGGCGGCGGGGGTGGATCACGAGTGGTAGAGCACTCGCACCAGCATCGTCTCGGGCGGCAGGGTGTCGAGGTAGGTGTTGAACCACCGGCGATAGGACGGTCCGCCGTCCTCGCGCCAGTGGCCGTCCAGCGTGAGCAGGGCGGGTGTGGGCAGTACCTGCGCGGCGCGGTCCGTCACGAACGCCTCCCGGTCGGGGCCGAAGAATCGGATCGGGTCGTCCGTGAACCGTTCCGCGAGCTCCGGGTCGTCGAGGATGGCTCGTATCACCGGCTGGGCGTGGTGTTCTGCCCGAGCGTGCTTCTCGGGGTAGCCGATCGGATCGAGGTACGCCCGGTCGAGGTGGTGGGAGGCTGGTAGCGCCGGGGGATGGTGGGCGGCGAACCGCGCCCACTCGTCCCACCGCCGGGCCGCCTCCAGCGCGGTCGCGTCCCGGTCGACGTCGAGGTCCAGGAGGCCCCGGGGCCCGCCGTGGCAGCGGCCCCGGTCGAGCTCCTCCCACTCCGAGCCTCGTTGCCAGTCGCTGTCCCGGACCAGCCTGGGGTCGTCCTCGTGTCCGGGCAGTACCGCGAAGGCGAAGTTCGCACCGGAGACGGCCCAGTAGTCCCACTCGCCCACCCAGTCGGGGTGCGGGATGTCCTCGCGGTCGTAGGAGTAGGGAGCCATGGCCTTCCCGATCGCCGCGTGCAGGGCATCGGGGTCGCCGGGGGCGCCGGGCGGTTCGACGCAGACGGTGATGCGCTGTTTGGCCATGGCTGCACTTCCTGTATCTCTTCGTGGTGCAATCAGGCGGGCGGTGCCCGCGGGGTGGGTGGCGCCTCGGCGGGTACGGCATCATCCGCCGGCGGGTACCGGCATCCTCCGCTACGGCAGCGACCTGGGCGAATGGATTGGCGCCGAGTCCGAAGAGGACCAGCCGTCGGCAAGCGCACCGTCTCGGTGCGCGTCGAACCCACTCGGGCCGAGATGCCGACTGATGTGTCCGACACGGGGGTTGAGCGCGCAATCGGATGCAGGGTCAGCTCAGTGCGGGGCGCCTCTCCTCGCCCGTACCCCGTGCCCCGGAGAGCGTTCGGATCAGGGGCAGTCGCGGCCGTTGCTCGTCGCTTTTGCGATGTGAGGGCGTTGTCACTCCGCCTTCCGACCGGTCGCGGCCACAGTGGCGTGCCGGTGGTCGGCTCGGGGGGCGGGCGGAGTTCGCTCCGGGCCTGTGCAGTTCGCCGGGGCTGACGCGGGCTCAGCAGTCGGCCGGCGGCCGTCGGGACCGACCGTGCCGCCGCCACACCGGTCACCTCCCCTCGCGAACTTCGCTCGCAGAAACTGCTGTTGGCCTCGTTGACACGCCGTAAGCCCACGCGTTTCACTCGACACCTGTGTATGGCAACGTTGTCAGGCCGTCGACCGAAGGCGTCCGGCACCGGGGCCCTGACCGATGTCCCTGCCCTTCGGCACATCAGCACCTGTGCGAAGCACGAAACGCTGCGGAGGCAACCGATGGTCCGATCCCGACGTTCAGCCGAGCCACGTAATCGAAAGAGATTTCGCCAACGTCTGGCCGTGATCTCCGTCCTGGGGATCGCGGCGTTCCCGCTCCCGGCGATCGGCGGCGCCCAAGCCGCGAGCGCCGCGCCGCCGGCCCTGGTGAAGGATCCCGCGTCCCTCGTCAACCCGCTGATCGGTACCTCCGGAGAGGTGGACACCTTCCCCGGACCCGACATGCCGGCCGGCATGGTGCAGTGGGGTCCGGACACCACGCCTGACCGGCCCTCCGGCGGCGGCTATGAGTACGACGACAAGAAGATCTCGGGCTTCAGCCTCACTCATGTCTCCGGACCCGGGTGCGGTGTCGCGGGCGACCTGCCCGTCCTGCCCGTGACCGGCTCGCTCTCCGGCAACCTCGGCAACACGTCAGCGGGCTTCAGCCACACCGACGAGCAGACCGGTATCGGGTCGTACAAGGTCACCGATGCCAACGGCGTCACCACCCGGCTGACCGACACCACGCGCGCCGGCCTGGGTTCCTTCACCTTCCCGGCGGGCAGTCAGGCCAACCTGCTGTTCAAGCTCAGCGGCGGGGCCACCCAGGTGGACGGGACCCGCGTCCAGGTGGTGAACAAGAAGGAGATCAGCGGCTCGGTCGACAGCGGTCACTTCTGCGGCGCGAAGAACCGGTACACCCTGCACTTCGACATCAAGTTCGACCAGCCGTTCACCGGCAGCGGCACCTGGGTCGGCGGCACCATCAACCCGGACGCGACCTCGCTGAAGGCGGGCAAGGCCGAGCAGCAGACGCAGCCGCACCCCTCGAAGCGGCTGAAGGAGAAGCACTTCACCGTTCCCGCGGCCCCGTCGCCGACCGTGCACGGGGGCGCCGCGAAGTCGTCCGGTACGGGTACGCCCTCCCCGGCCCCGAGCACCGGCGCCACGCCCTCGACCTCGCCCTCGCACACGGCCACGAGCAAGACCGCCCAGCCGCCCACCACGGGCGCCAACGGGATGTACCTGACCTTCGACACCTCCTCGAACGCCACGGTGAAGGCGAAGGTCGGCATCTCGTACACCAGTGACGCCAACGCGGCGGACAACCTCACCACCGAGATCAAGAACTGGAACCTCGACGCGGTGGAGCGGGCCAACCACGACGCCTGGAACGCGGTGCTGGACAAGGTCCGGATCGGCGGTGGCACCCAGGACCAGCAGGTGCAGTTCTACACGGCGCTCTACCACGCGCTGCTGCACCCGAACGTCTTCTCGGACGACAACGGCCAGTACATGGGCATGGACAACCAGATCCACAAGCTGGCCAAGGGGCAGCAGGCCCAGTACGCCAACTACTCGGGCTGGGACACCTATCGCTCCCAGACCCAGCTGATGGCGATGGCCGAACCCAAGGTCACCAGCGACGTCGTCACCTCCATGCTCAACGGCTACGACCAGACGGGCCTGCTCCCCAAGTGGGCCTCCAACAACGGCGAGAGCTACGTCATGGTCGGCGACCCGGCGGCCGGCATCATCGCCGACGCGTACGCCTTCGGCGCCCGGAGCTTCGACACGGACAAGGCGCTCGCCGCCCTCCAGCACGAGGCGACCGCCCCGAACAACGACCGCCCCGGCGAGGCCGTACGGGACGCCAAGGGCTATCTCCCGCTGGACGAGAACGACTACGGGTGCTGCAACTTCTACGGCCCGGTCTCCACCCAGTTGGAGTACGACTCCGCCGACTACGCCCTCGCCGCCTTCGCCAAGTCGCTGGGCAAGGAGGCGATTTACCAGAAGTTCGCCACCCGCGCCCAGGACTGGATGAACGTCTTCAACCCGGGGACCGGTTACCTGCAGGCGAAGGACAAGGACGGCCGGTTCGCGGGCGGTTTCACCCCGGGCACCTCCAACGGCTTCGTCGAGGGCACATCGGCCCAGTACACGCCGATGGTCCCGTTCAATCTGAAGCAGCTCATCCAGGCACGCGGCGGTGACCAGGCGTACTCGTCCTTCCTGGACAGCCTGCTCGACAACATCACCGACCCCGGCAACACCGACGCCAACCTGAGCAACGAGCCCAGTGTGGAGATCCCCTGGGAGTACGACTACACGGGGCAGCCGTGGAAGACCCAGGAGGCCGTCCGCGCGGCCCAGCTGAATCTGTACTTCAACGCCCCCGTCGGCTCGTTCGGCAACGACGACCTCGGCGCGATGAGCTCCTGGTACGTCTGGTCCGAGCTGGGCATGTACCCCGAGACCCCGGGCACGGACACCCTCGCGCTCGGCAGCCCGGCCTTCCCGGTGGCGCAGGTGACGCTCGCCGGTGGCAGGACGGTGCGGATCAACGCCCCGCAGGCGGCGCCCGACGCGCCGTACGTGCAGTCCCTCGACGTCAAGGGCAAGGAGTGGAACACCTCCTGGCTGACGTACGGGCAGTTCGAGGGCGCGGGCACGCTGGACTTCGCCCTCGGCACCCAGCCGGACAAGTCCTGGGCCTCCGATCCGTCGGCGGTGCCGCCGTCGGACACCACGGGCGGGGACCGCGTCCTGGCCGCGGCCGGTCCGACCGGTGGCGGACTGGTGCTCCAGCCGGGCGCTTCCGGTGACGGCACGCTCGACCTCACCAACCTCGGCGGCAAGGCCGTCACCGTCGACTGGAAGGCGACGGCGCCGTCGGGCGTCACGCTCGACCCGGCGTCCGGCTCGGTGACGGTGCCCGCCTCGGGCAGCGCGGAGGCAAAGGTCCAGGTGACGGCGGGCGCGGGCGAGGGGACGTTCCCCGTCGCCTTCGCGCTGACCGATCACGGCACCGGGGCGGCGCTGAACGGGGCGGCACTCCGGGTGGCCGTGGCCAAGGCCGGTGAGCTGTGGCCGTATGACACCAACGAGGGCATCTATCCCGACGGTACGACCTTCTCGGGCGGCTTCGACGACAGCGGCTGGGCGTTCTCGCAGAACGCGCTGTCCGCGGCCGGTGCCACGAGCGGCTCCACCCTCACGGTCGACGGCGTCTCCTACACCTGGCCGGCGGTGGCGTCCGGTCAGCTGGACAACCTGGAGATGGCCGGCCAGACCATCCCGATGCCGGCCGGTACGTCGGGAGCGTCGCTGGGCCTGCTGGGTACGGCGACCAACGCGCCGACCGACGGCAGCGGGGTGTCGGGCACGATGACCGTCACCTACACCGAC
The DNA here is from genome assembly GCF_040684035.1 of Streptomyces sp. NPDC093018. Lineage (NCBI taxonomy): Bacteria > Bacillati > Actinomycetota > Actinomycetes > Kitasatosporales > Streptomycetaceae > Streptomyces > Streptomyces sp. NPDC093018. The sequence goes on along the minus strand of NZ_JBFBFF010000012.1, from coordinate 181,395 downwards.
GGCACCACCGCCAAGGCGACGGTCGGCTTCTCGGACTGGACGCTCAACGCCGGTTCGACCAAGCCGATGGCGGGCGACACCACGGCCGTCACGACGGGCTACCGGAACACCGGCAGCGGCGGCCGGGACGGCGTGAAGACCTACGTCTTCGCCACGAAGGTCCCGCTCGACGCGTCCAAGCAGGTGGCCTCGATCACCCTCCCGGTGACCGGCTCCTCGGGCAACGACCACCTCTTCGCCTACGGCTTCGGCCGGTGAGAGGCGGGAAACGCCGATGACGGCGGGCCGGTCCCGATGCCACGAGCCACCGGGACCGGCCCACCCGGCGTGTCAGCCACGGTGGCGCGCGCCGCTCACCTCCACAGGTCCTTGCTCCAGCACACGTGCGCACCCATGTTGCGCTCCATCATCCGCAGCGCGGCCCCGGCGAGGTCCTCGTGGATGTGGGCCACGGCGTCCCTGGGGACGATCACGTCGAAGTGGCGGATATGGGCGTCGAGGGCCGAGTAGAGCACGCACTGCTCGGTCACCTGCCCGGTGAGCACCAGCCGGTCGATGCTCTGCTGCCGGAGCAGGCCGTCCGGGCCGAGGGAAGCAGCAGGTCGGCGTCCTTGTGGTCGTATGTGTTGATCATGTCGATGACCAGCAGTGCGGTGTTCCTCACGCCCACCGGGTTCCCCGTTCGCGCGGCGCGCATCGGTCGGCGGGGGAGGCTCCGGGCGGGCTCCTACAGGACGCCGCCGAGCTCCGCGACCAGGTCACCGGCGGTCACACGGTCCAGGCTCTCCGAGGCGTCCCCGGCTCCGGGGAAGAGCCGGTAGTACGTGCCCGACGCCCGTGCGGGCCCGATGGATCCGTGCACCGTCGCCAGGAACACCCGTGCATCGCAGGCGAGTTCGGCCGCCGCCGCGTCGGGGTCCGGGTGCGGGCGCCGCTCCTCGGCGTCCTCCAGGGAAGAGACCCGGCCGGCGAACGCGGCCACGTCCTCCTTCGGCCGGCGCCGGTACCGCAGCAGCGCGGGCTCCGGATCCCGGCACACCACGGCCACCTCGGGCGAGCGGGCAGCCGCCCGCCAAACCGTGAGGTCCCAGAGGGTGGTGCGGCTGCCGGAGCCGAACTGCTCCCACAAGTCACGTGCCACGATGGCCAGTTGGCCGCCGCCGTGCGAGCCGATGCTCTGGAAGCCGTCCGTGGACGTCAGATGGGTGTCCGTCCACAGCATCCGGCGCCGTCCCAGGTCCACGACCATCGGCAGGCACACCCGCGACTCGCCCGCCAGGTCGAAGCGCTGGCGCACCGTGCGCGGGTCGTACGACGCGTCGCGCGGGCCCTGCGCGGGCAGCGCCATGAAACCGGCGAAGGCGTCCTGCAACTCCTCGAACGGCACATTGTTGAAACTGAAGACGAGCGGGACGGCGTACACATCGCCTCGTTCCGCCAGCCGCTCCAGGTCCAGGTCCACGTACTCGGTGGCGCCCCGCGGGGCCGGGGCGGAGGTGAGGTCGCCGGAGTGGACCGCGGCCCCCGAGCCGTGCGCCAGGTTCGTGTAGTCGCACAGGCCGGTGAACTTCCACTCGGCGTCGAAGAACGCGACCGACAGGTCCAGGTCGGTGCGGTTGCCCTGAGGCTCGGTCCAGTGCAGGAACAGCCGCAGCACCGCACCCTCGGGCAGCGTCTGCATGCTGCCCCGGGGTACCGCCACCAGCGCCTTCGCGGTGGACCGCTCGGTGAACGGCACGGTGAGGTCGGCCAGGTCCGCGCCCAGCACCGACAGCTCGTACGGCTCCCCGGTGGCGAACCGGCGCAGCACCTCGGCCTCCAGGAGCGTGACCGCCGCCGTGACCAGCCCGGTGGACAGCGGAGCCCGCCGTTCCGGAACGGACAGGGCGCGGGTGACCTCGCCGCGCGGGAAGAACACCCGGCGGCGGCCGGTACGGTCCTCGGTGCGGACCCGCAGGGCTCCGAGCGCCGACAGCAGCGGACCCGGGCCCACCTTGGGCAGGCCGCGCAGCAGGGCCTTCTCCAGTTCCGGCACGAGGGTGTCGCGGGTGTGCAGGCGCAGCAACACGTCCAGACGGCGCACCAGTTCGCCCGGGCGCTCCCCGGCGAGGGCCGCGGCCCGGCCCGCGTCGCCCTCGGCCACCGCCTGCTCCAGCCGCCCGGCCCAGGTGGCCGGGCGGAGCCGGACACGGTCCACGCGCCCGTCGCCCACGCACCCGTCGTTCACGCAGCCACCCTCGTCGCGGCCATCCTCCACACGGCCATCCTCCACGCGGACGGCGTCCGGGTGTGCGGCGGCCGTCTTCAGCAGGGCGGCGCCGAAGGCCGTGCCGGGATCCAGCGGGGTTCCGCGCAGCACGGCGAAGGCGAGGGCGGCGCGCGGATGCCGGGCGTGCCGTTCGAAGGGGTGCAGTACCTCCGCGGCCCGCTTCCATGCCGTGGGGTGCCGTAGCACGTCCTCCACCAGGTACGGCGTCGGCAACGCGTCCAGGACCGCGAGGAGTTCGCGGCGCAGCGGGCGCGGAGGACTGGTGAAGGGCGACAGGGGCACCAGTCCGGCGTCGCCGTCGGAGAGCACGGCGAGCAGCCGCAACACGTCGGTGGCGGTGGTGAGTCGCTCGGTCAGCAGCTTCCGCAGCGGGAGGCCGTCCGGCGCCTCGCGGAGCAGCGCGCCCAGCACCATCGCCTTGGTCTCCCGGACCGGGATCTCCTGCGGCAGCAGGCCCCGGCCGGCCGGGGTGAGCGGCAGCAGCGTGAGCAGGTCGTCGCGGTCCTGCGGGGAGAGCGGGGTACGGCGGGCCAGCAGGGAGCCGACCACGGTGGTGGCGTCGGCGGCCCGGTCGGTGCCCAGGCGCAGCAGTCGCAGCGGGCCGGGCAGCGGTGCCTTGGCGGCGCCGACGGCACGCACCGGCCGCAGGAAGGGGTCGTTCGCATCGATCCGGCGGTGGCAGACCGGGCAGCCCGCGTAGTCGGATCCGTCCCAGCACAGCCGGCACACCAGGTGGGCGCAGGGCGAGACGGGGAACACCGTGCGTGCCTCGCCGCACAGCACGCAGGGGTGGTCCGGCTGCTGGAGCAGGAAGGCGAAGACCCGGTCCACGTACAGCGCTTCGGTGTCCCGGGGCACGGTGCGCGGGAAGCGGCGGAAGAGCGGGATGTGGACGCGGTCGCTGCCGAGCAGGTCGTCGACCAGCCCGGCCAGCCGGGCGTGCGCGGCCGCCAGTTCCTCGGGGCCCAACGAGCCGAGCGCCGTGTGCAGTTCGACGGAGGGGACGTGACCGCGGCCGAGCAGTTCGGCTTCGAGCCGACGCAGTGCCGGTCCTGTTCCGCCGCCGGAGGCGGACGGTCCGTCGACGTAGACGGTCTGGATACGGCGCAGCAGTACGGACTCGGCAGCGAGCAACAGGGATTCCCCTCCACTGTGGTCTGGAACAGAAGAACGGGGGCGGAGAGTGGGCGCGCCGGGTCTTTTCAGGAAGGTGAGAAGGATGCGCGCCGGGGAGCCGCCCCCGTCGCACTGATCCCATCACGACGCCTCGCGCGCGCCAAACGAATTAACGGTCAGGAGTCCTTCGGCGCCTTGATGATGGTGCCGTGCTCGTCGATGGTGTGCGTCTGCCAGTAGATGTCCCACTTGTCGTCCACGTGCTTCGGCATCTTGTCCTCGGGGTAACGGAAGGTGCCCTTCGGGACCTTGTGCCCGTCGGCGACGCACTGGCCGCCGGTCGTGCCGATGTTCTGCACCGGGTACTCGCCGCCCGAGCAGATCGCGTCGGCGGTCGAGCAGCCGGTGAGCAGCGCGGCGAGGGTGGCGGCGGAGCAGGCGACGAGTGCCGCGGCGGTTCCGGTGGTCCGTCGGCGGGTGCGGTGCGTGGTCATGTGTGTTTCCCCTCGGATGTGCTCGGCCTTTGACGGACCAAGCCTCAAGGAAGGCGGGGGCCGCGCGGATCGGCGCACGTACTCATTCGCGGGGCCTGAGGCGTGAGTACGTGCGCGCAGAGGTGACGCGGACCGGGCGGCGAATCGGCATTCCGTCGCGCCTGCCTGTGAAGCACCGATTCGTGAAGCCCCCGTGTGAATCCCGTGGAAGTCCTGTCAGTGGTGCCGCTTATGCTGCACCAGATGATCACGCGGGACCCGGGGAGGGCGCGGCATGTTCGGCAAGGTGTTCGGCAGGGGCGGGGAGAGACCGGCGGGGGATCCGCATGCCCTGCGTGCGCCGCTCGTGCGGAAGAACGGGATGTACACGCTGCGCGGGCTCGGGGACACCCGGGTGCTCGCGGCGGTGGAGGCGGCGGCCGCGGGGGAGTGGGAGGGGGTCAAGGCGGGGCTGGCGCCCTTCGACCTCGGGCGTGACGATCTGGTGCTCGGGGAGCTGGCCGAGACGGGCGGTGTGCAGGACTGGATCGGGCGGGCCGTCGAGGAGGACAAGGAGCACCGGGCCACGGCGCTGCTGATATCCGGCACCCGCCACATCATCTGGGGCTGGGAGGCACGTACCGCCGCGAGTGCCGTCGATGTCACGCGGGACCAGTGGCAGGTCTTCTTCGAGCGGCTCCGGATCGCGGAGGAGCAGCTGCTCGAAGTCGCCGAGTCCCGGCCGGACTGGGTCACACCGTGGCGCCGCCTGCTCACCTCCGGCCGCGGCATGTCGCTCGGCTCCGCCGTCAACGAGACCCGGCTCGACGCCGCCCTGCGCCGCGCTCCGCTGGACCTGGAGACCCATGTCGAGTGGGTGTCACACCTTCAGCCCCGCTGGCACGGCGAACCCGGCGAGGCGCTGGCGTTCGCCCGCGAGGCGTTCGCCGGTGCGCCCGACGGCCATCGGCTCGGGTGCGTGATCGCCATGGCACACATCGAGAACTGGGTCGAGTCCGACAACAAGAACTGCCTCATCGCCCCCGAGATCCAGGACGAGTTGCTGGAAACGGCCGAGCGCAGCATCCTCCACCCCGCCTACCGGCGGCGCCCCGGCTGGCAGCGGGACTTCAACATGTTCGCCATGGCCCTGTCCCTGGCCTCCGAGCGGATCGCCATGCCGCGCGTCTTCCGCGAGCTGAAGGGCGCCTACACCCAGTGGCCCTGGAGGTACATGGCACACCCGGAAAAGATGTACGCCGGCGCCCGGCGCAACGCCTGAACCCGCCGCCCCACCTGCCGCCCGCCACCCCACTCGCCGCCCGCCGCCCATCTCACCCCGGACTGCCCGATGACTCTGCCCGAAACCCCTTCGAACCCGGCCGGCGCCGACCGCACCTTCCAGGTGGATCTGCGCGGCCTCGTCGACCTCCTCTCCCACCACCTCTACTCCAGCCCCCGCGTCTACCTGCGCGAACTCCTCCAGAACGCGGTGGACGCGCTGACCGCGCGGAACGGCCTCGAACCGGCCGCCCCCGCAGACGCGTTCGGCATCCGCCTGTACGCCGACGGCTCGGCGGTACGCGTCGAGGACGACGGCGTCGGTCTCACGGAGGCCGACGTCCACACCTTCCTCGCCACGATCGGCCGCAGCAGCAAGCGCGCCGAGAAGATCGCCGAGCAACGTGCCGACTTCATCGGCCAGTTCGGCATCGGCCTGCTCTCCTGCTTCCTGGTCGCGGACGAGATCCACGTCCTGAGCCGTTCCGCCCGCACCCCCGACGCGCCCACCGTGGAGTGGCGAGGACGCGGCGACGGCAGCTACTTTGTCCGCACCCTGCCCGCCGCGGCCCGGCCCCGGCCCGGCACCACCGTCACGCTGACGCCCCGCGCCGACGCGGGCGAGTGGACCCGGCCGAACCAGGTGCACGCGCTGGCACGGCACTTCGGCTCCCTGCTCCGCCACCCCGTGACCTTCGACGACGGCACCGGCGGCCGGGGCGCCGCCGTCAACCCCGAGCCCGCGCCCTGGACACGTACGTACCCCACGCCGGGAGCACGCTCCCGCGCGCTGGCCGCGTACGGCGAGGAGACCTTCGGCTTCACGCCGCTGGACACCATCGAACTGGATCTGCCGGCCGTGGGTCTGAAGGGCATCGCCTGCGTGCTCCCCGAGGCGGTGCCGGCCGGCCGCCGCCACGGCCACCGGGTGCACGTCAAGGGCATGCTGCTGTCCGAGCAGGCCGAGGAGATCCTGCCCGAGTGGGCGTTCTTCGTCCGCTGCGTCGTGGACGCCGAGAGCCTGCGCCCGACGGCGTCCCGCGAGTCCCTGTACGAGGACGACACCCTCGCCGCCGTCCGCGACGCCCTCGCCGAACGGCTGCGCGCGTGGATCGCCCGGATCGCCGCAAGCGACCCCGACCTCCTCGGCCGCTTCCTCCAGGCCCACCACCTGGCCGTCAAGTCGCTCGCGGTGCACGACGACGAGATCATGCGGATGCTGCTGCCGTGGCTGCCGTTCGAGACCACCGACGGACACGCCACCCTGGACGAGTTCGCGCGCGCCCACCGCACCGTGCTCGTGACATCCAGTGTGGAGGAGTTCCGGCAGGTCGCCGCGATCGCCTCGGCCGCCGGACTCGGCGTCGTCAACGGCGGCTACACCTACGACCGGGACCTGGTCCACCGGCTGCCGGAGATCAGACCGGAGGTCGGCGTCGCCGACCTCGACCCGGCGACGCTCACCGCGCACCTCGACCCCGTCGACCGGGACACGGAACTGGCCGCCGCGGCCTACCTGGCCCTCGCCCGCGACGCCCTCGCCGTCTTCGACTGCGACGTGGCGCTGCGCACCTTCCAGCCCGCCGCCGCCCCCGCCCTCCTCCTCGACAGCCGCGAGGCCCGGCACGAGCGCACCCGCTCCCAGCTCGCCCGCGAGCAGCAGGGCGGCGTATGGGGCGACATCCTGGGCCATCTGTGGCAGGAGGCACCGCGCGCCCAGCTGATCCTCAACCAGCTCAATCCGCTGGTCCGTACGGCCGTCACCATCGACGAACCCGAACTGGCCCGCACCAGCGCCGAAGCCCTCTACGGGCAGGCCGCCATGCTGTCCCGGCGCCCGCTCAGGCCCGCCGAATCGAGCCTCATCAACCGCTCCTTCCTCGACCTTCTCGCCCACGCCCTGCGCAAGGACAGCTGACGATGCCGACCGCACCCCAGACCACCGACGAGCTGTACCAGGCGCTGCGGGAGAACGACCGGCGCCCGTACGGCCGTACCCGCACCGTCACCGCCGAGGAACTGGCGGAGGCGGCCGAGCAGTTCGGGGACCCCGTCCATCTCGTAGTGGCGCTCTTCGCGCTGCAGAGCGCGTACAACTACGGCTCCGAGCCCCGGAAGTCGCCCGTCGTCTTCGCCCGGCTGCTCACCCTCTTCGACGAGCAGCCCGACGCCTTCGACGAGCGCCGCCGCCACACGCTGTTCTGGCGGTTCAAGTGGGTGGCCCACGCCCTCCTCGCGCTGCCCGAGATGCCGCTGACCGCCCTTCGCCAGTGGCTGACGGAGATGCGCGACCGGTACGAGAAGGCCGGCCACGAACTCCAGCCGTACTACGGGCAGGCGTACCAACTCGCCGCCCACGTCGGGGAGGACACCGATCTCGCCTACGAACTGTGGGCGGCCCGTGCCCGCACCGAACTCAGCGACTGCGAGGCCTGCGAGATCTGCGCACGCGCCCGGTACCACCTCGCGGCCGGCGACGACGAGCGGGCGCTGCGCGTCTGGGAGCCCGTCCTGGCCGGGAGGGAGTCCTGCCAGGAGGAGCCCGCCCGCTCCATCTCCTGCGCGCTGCTTCCCCTGCTGCGCACCGGCGACACCGACCGGGCCCGCGCACTGCACCTCACCGGCTACCGCGTCTGCCGCCGCAACTCCTCGATGGCCGCGGAGATCGGCCGGCACCTGGAGTTCTGCGCGCTGACCGGCAACGAGGCACGCGGCCTGGAACTGCTCGCCGAGAACCGGAGCCTGTTCGACGACGTCGACTCGCCGCTCGACCTGCTCGGCTTCCTCACCGGCGTGGAGGTCCTCCTCCAGCGCGTCGAACTCCTCGGCCACGGTGAGCTTCCCGCCGCCGGATACGCGGGCCGCGGCTGGACGGTGGCCGGCCTGCGCGCCGAGGTGCGGGCCCGCGCCGACGACCTCGCCGCCCGCTTCGACGCCCGCAACGGAACGACGGCCCACACCGACCGCCGCAAGGACCGCCTCGACCGCGCCCCGCTCCTGGACACGCTCGAACTGACCCTGCGCACCCGCGCCCTCGACGACGTGGCCCCGGTGACCGCGCCCGCCGCCCACGAGACCGCCGCCGTCCCCGAGCCGCTGCCCGAACTCATCGTCCGCGCAAGGACGTTGGACGAACAGGCGGATCCGGACGCACCGGCCTGCTGGGCACGACTGCGCGCCCTCGTCGCCGCCCCCGGCTACTCCCACCCCGACGACCCGGCCGTGGGATCCCTCGTACGGCTGCGCGCGGACCTGCTGGCCGACGAGGCGGGCCGGGCGGGCGAGAAGGGCGAACACGACGCCGCCGTCGCCCTGTACGAGGCGGCGGCGGGCCTGTACGACGAGGCCGGAGCGCCGGGTCACGCGGCGTTCGTGCGCGCCTGCGCCCTCCTCCCCACGGGCAGGATCCCCGATGAGCATGCCGACGGGGCCGAGGCAAAGGCCGCCCGGCTGACCGGCATCCACGCGGCCCTTGTCCGGCTGCACGAGGAGACGCCCGGGCTCGCCCCGTACCTGGAGGCCCGCATGCTGCGGCTGCGGGCGTCCGCGCTCGGCCTGCGTCTGCAGACGACGAGGAGCGAGGAGCACATCGCGCCGGTGTTCGCCGAGGCCGACCTGCTGCTCGCCTTCGCCGAGCGGCACGACATCGCCGGACAGGTCTCCGGCGCCCTGTTGCTGCGGATCAGTACGTACGCCCTCTCCGGCGATCTGCCGGCCGCGCTCGCGCAGACCGATGCCCTTCTCGACCGGCTGAAGGCACACGGCCCCGCCTGGCACCTGCCCCGGGCGCTGGGCATGCGCGGCAGGGTCCACCTCGGCCTCAAGGACGCGCAGGCCGCGCACGCGGACCTGACCGAGAGCCTGCGGCTGGCCGCCGACTGGCCCTGCGACGCCGTCGACACCGCCGGCCTCCACAGCGCGCTGGCCGAGGCGTGCATGCGTCTGCGCCGCCCCGACGAGGCACTGCGGCACTTCACCCGCTCCGCGGAGCTGGAACTGCGCCATGGCGACCGGACGGACGCGTTCTGCGCCTACAGCAACGCGGCCGGGCTCAGCCTCGACCTCGGCCGCGTCGAGGACTGCATCGCGCTGCTCGACTCCCTCCTGGCCGAACCGGACTTCACCGCAGGCGAGTTGGACGACCGGCTCGTCGCCCAGCTGCGCCTGACCCGCGCCCGCGCCCTGCACGCCGGGGAGGATCTGAAGGCCGCCACGGCGGAGTTCGCCGCCCTCGCGGCCGAGTCGGCCGGCTGGGACGACGATCCCGGGAGCCACGCCATGATCGCCGCGGAGACCGCCGTACTCCTCGCCGAGTCAGGGGAGTTCGGCCGGGCCCGCGAGGCCGCCGACCAGGCCCTCGCCGCGCACGCCCGGGCGCCGCGCTACGAGCAGCTGAGCAACTGCCTGCGCGAACTCGCCCGCCTCCGGGCCGAGCAGCAGGGCGCGGAGGGCCTGGCCGGCGCCCTCGCCTTCCTCGCCGACGCGGGCAAGGTCGCCGAGGAGGCCCGCACCGCCGGGTACCAGGCACACGGCCGCGACCTGGACAGCGCCCTCGCCTACGAGCACGGACGGGTCAACGCGTACGCGGGCGCGTACGAGACCGCCCTGACCGCCCTGGACGAGGCCCTCACCCTGCTCGGCGAACCGGGGGACGACAAGGACCACGCCGGGGAGTGGGCGGAGTACGTCCGTCTCGCCGCCGTCGTGGAGGGCACCTACATGGAGCGCCCCGCGCCCGCCCGCACTCGCCTCGGCACGGCGATCTCCCTCCTCACCGGCCTGGGCCACCCCGAGGCGACCGAGCAGCTGAGCTCCTTGTCGGGGCGGCTGCGGGACAAGGGGTGACGGAGTCACCCGGCACTGACAACGCGATCGGCCCCGCCGTACTGCGCCGCAGTGGCGGGGCCTTGCGCGGAAGGGTGTCCGGGGCTGTCGGGGACGGTGGACTCCGGTGGGTTGTCCGATCTCCACCAGGGCCCCGGCGACGAGCCGCCCTCGCACAGCCGCCCCCCGAGGCGGCGCGCCCGGTCTCGTGGTTCGGGCGCGCCGCCGGTTCAGTGGCGGGCCGGGGTCGGTTCAGGGGCGGGCCGGGGTCGGGTCGGCCTTGGCCGGGTGGGCGTCGGGGCTGTCGGTGGGCCTGCGCGGGGCGGGGATGAAGGAGGCGACCGCGGCGGAGACGAGGGCGACGCCGCAGCCGATCAGGAGGCCGGTGCGGAAGCCGTTCTCGGAGGCGATGGTGTAGCCGCCCAGGGTGATGGTCATATGGGCCAGCACGACGCCGATCACGGCCGAGCCGATCGTGGTGCCCAGCGAGCGCATCAGGGTGTTGAAGCCGTTGGCCGCGGCGGTCTCGGAGACCGGGACCGAGCTCATGATGAGCGCGGGCATGGAGCCGTAGGCGAGGGCGACGCCGCTGTTGATGACGATGCCGGAGAGCATGATGCCCCAGGCCGTGCCCATCAGCGGCAGCGCGAGCGCGTAGCCGGCGGCCATCACGACCGCGCCGCAGGTGAGCGCGAGCTTCGGGCCGCGCGCGTTGATCAGCTTTCCGCCGAGCGGCGAGATCACCATCATCATGATGCCGCCGGGCGCGATCCACAGGCCCGCCGCGAGCATCGACTGGCCCAGGCCGAACCCGGTGGCCTTCGGGAACTGGAGCAGCTGCGGCGCGATCAGCATGAAGGAGTACATGCCGACCCCGATCAGGACCGACGCGGCGTTGGTGATCAGCACCCGCGGCCGGGCCGTGGTGCGCAGGTCGATCAGCGGGTCGCGGGTGCGCAGCTCCCAGAAGCCCCAGGCCGGCAGGGCGAGGACGGCGGCGGCGAACAGCGCGAGGGTGGTGCCCGAGGCCCAGCCCCAGTCCGCGCCCTTGGAGATCGCCAGCAGCAGCGCCACCAGGCCGATCGCGAGCCCGATCGCGCCGAGCGCGTCGAAACGCTGCCCCTTGGCGCCGGCCGGGACATCCGGTACGACGACGAAGATCAGCACGCCGACGATCACCGCGAGGGCGGCCGATCCCCAGAACAGCAGCTGCCAGTCGGCGTACTGCGCGACCGCGGCGGCCAGCGGCAGCCCGATCGCGCCGCCGATGCCCATGGACGCGCTGACCAGGGCGATGGAGCCGCTGAGCTTCTCGGCGGGCAGGACGTCCCGCAGCAGCGCGATGCCCAGCGGGATCATGCCCATGCCCATGCCCTGAAGGCCACGTCCGACGATCATCGGCACGACCGACGTGGACAGCGCGCACACCACCGAGCCGATCACCAGCGGCACCACGCAGATCAGCATCATCCGCCGCTTGCCCACGAGATCGCCGAGGCGCCCGGACACCGGCACGCAGACCCCGCCCACGAGCAGGGTGACCGTGACCACCCAGGCGGCGTTCGACGACGAGGTGTGCAGGATCCGCGGCAGTTCGGCGATGAGCGGGGTCACCAGTGTCTGCATGATCGCGGCGACGGTTCCGGCGAGCGCGAGGGCGGCGACGATACCGCCCGTTCTGCGGCTCGGCTGCGGGGCATCCATGGGTGACTCCTCGATTCGTCCGGTCGTCCGGTCGTCCGGTCGGCCGTCCGGGCCGGCGGGGCAACGGGATGTGCATGATGCACACCTGTCGATGTGCATCATGCACATCGTATGCATTATTCATACCGCATGTGCCATGCATGCCGCTGTCCGCCTGCGGACCTTCGCCGCCGGGCCCTGAGATACGGTCGACTTCTGAAGGAGGCACGTACATGGGGAAGCCGTCGCACCTGGTCGAGTTCGAGCACATGGTGCTCGGGCGGCATCAGCTGAGCAGTACCACCCGCCGGTACCAGGAGGGCCGGATGGAGCGGAGCGCGTACATCATGCTGAGCCGGATCGAGGTACAGGGGCCGATGTCGATCGGGCAGCTCAGCGACGCCTTCCAACTCGACGTCTCCACCGTCAACCGGCAGACCGCGCACGCGATGCGGGCCGGGCTCCTGGAGCGCATCCCCGACCCCGAGGGCGGCATGGCCCGCAAGTTCCGGCTGACCGGGGAGGGCGAGCGCAAGCTGCGCGAGGAGCGCGAGCTGCACGTCCAGGACCTGGACCGGGTCTTCGAGGACTGGTCGGCCGACGACGTGGAGAACTTTGCCCGCTACCTCCAGCGGTTCAACACCAGCGTGGAGCGGATCACCGGCCAGCCGTGGCCGCGGTCGTGAGCCCCGTTCCGGGCGCGTCCTCGCGATCCCGCAGCAGGAAGTCCGCCCGTACGACAGCGCCGCAGCGCAGCGGCCGCTGCTGGACCGCCGGCTGCCTGCCCGGCAGGGTCGCCACGATGCTGAGGTAGCCCTCGGGCAGGCCGGTCGCGGCGTACTCGCCCTGTGCGTCCGTCAAAGTGGAGACCAGTTGACGGCCGCCGGGGTCCAGCACGGTCACCAGCGCGCGCGGCACCGGCCGCCCGTGCGGGTCGGTGACCGTGCCGAGGAGATCGGGTTCCGGCTCGCCGAAGCGGTGGCGGTGCACCGGGAGCGCCGTGGGGGTGGGCGTCTCCAGGGAGGGGTCGTCGGTCGGCGGGTCCTGGATCTCCCGCTCGGCCTCCGCGAGTGCCGTGCGCCGGTGCCGCCGGGCGTCCAGGCCCAGCAGGGCGATTCCGGCGGCGATCCACGCGCACAGCACCAGGACCGGCCTGAGCATCCCGGCCCCGCCGAAGTAGAGCGCCGAGCGCAGGGCCTCCACGGCGTTGCCGAGGGGGATGACGGCGTGGACGTACTGGAAGAACGTCGGGAGCATCGCGGCGGGCGCCGCGCCGCCGCTGGTGGGGATGCTGAGCACGATGAACAGCGTCATGCCCACGGCGGGGAAGAACCGGCGGGTGAAGGGCGCGAGGCCGGAGGCGAAGGTGGCCACGGCGGTCGTGAGCAGGAAGGCCACGAACAGGGCCACCGGGTTGTGCGGCAGATAGCCGAGGCCCGCGCCGACCGTGAAGCCGACGACGCTGAACAGCGCTGCGGCGCCCGCGATGGCCAGCAGCTTTCCGCGCCGGTCGAAGGTCGTCGCGCGCAGCAGGGTGGTCGCGAGGAGGTAGCCCGGCACGCTCCACGCGATGCCGAAGTACACCAGGGTCGTGCCCATCCGGTCCGCGCGCACGGTGGGCGCGACGTCCCGGACGGTGAGGTGCGTCGCCGACCCGTCCGCCGCGACGAGCCGGGTGAACGTCGTCGTCAGCGCCTGCTCAAGCGACGCGCCGTTCGCCTTGGCGACGAAGAGCACGGGGTGCGCGCCCCGGCCGCCGGGGGCGCCGGTCTCCCCGGTGGTGAAACCTGCCACCGCCGTACGGTCGCGTACGGCCTGACGCGCGTCCGAGGCGCGGGCCACGGCCGTGACGTCGAAGCCGCCCGGCTGGGTCCGCTTCAGTACGGCGTCCACGTCGCGGGCGGCCGCGCGGCCGGCGACGACCACATGGGCGTGATGGGGCCCGGGTGAGTGGAGCGCCGGTGCGAAGCAGAACAGGAAGCCCAGGAAGAGGGCGGCCGGGAACCAGACGGCCTCGGCGAAGGTCCTGGCCCACGGCGGCCGGGTGGGGTGCGCCACCCGGCCGCCGTACCGCTGTGCGTCGTCGCCCACGCTCTGTTACCCGCCCTCTCGTCCCGGCGCCGCCGTTGGATGAGTGGCAGTCGACCCATATATTTGTAGCCTACATGTACTTTCCGGGGGTCTCCGGGCGGACCGCCGGGGCCAGGGTCGGCTACCGGGCGGCGGCGGTGTCCGTGTCGAAGGCGCGCATCCGGCGCAGCGGGGAGCACAGCAGGACCAGCGGGGTCGCCGACAGCGCGGCCGTCAGGAACCACAACGCGCCCCGCACGCCCGCAACTTGGCCGAGACCACCGGCGAGTAGACCGCTGAGCGGGAGGACACCCCAGACCAGGAAGCGCATGGTGGCCGTCATCCGGCCCAGCAGATGCGGGGGGCAGACCGTCTGGCGGTAGGTGACCTGGCAGATGTTGTACGTCGTGACACCGGCCGACTGGATCAGGGCGCCGAGCACGAACAGGGCGATGCGCCAGCCGTGGCCGGTCAGCGGGAGCAGCAGCCCGAAGGGCATCGTGACCAGCAGCGAGAGCCAGGTGAGACGGGCCTCGCCGAGGGCGCGGGAGAGGCGCTCGGTGACCAGCGCGGCGAGCATCGAGCCGACGCCCGCCGTGGTGAGCACCCAGCCGACCGCGGCCGGCTGGAGGCCCACCGTGCGGGTCAGGAACAGCGTCTCCAGGGCGAAGATCCCGCTCAGGAAGAGATTGACGGACGCCGTGCTGAGCGCGATCACCCGCAGGATCGGGTTGCGCAGCACATGGTGCAGTCCCTCGCGGATCTCGTGCAGGAGCCGGCCGCGTCCAGCGGGCGACGGCAGTTCCTCCCGCGCCTCGATCTTGCCCAACAGGGCGGCGGAGACCAGGGAGGTGACGGCCTGCCCGGCCAAGGTGCCGACCGCGCCGAGGAGTTGGACGAAGAAGCCCGCGATGCCGGGACCGGCCAGCTCGGCCGTCGAACGCACGGTCTCCAGCCGGGAGTTGCCGCTCACCAGGGTCGAGCGGCCGACCAGGGTGGGCAGATAGCTCTGGTCGGCCACATCGCCGAACAGCCGGGCGCAGCCCAGCAGCAGGGCCACGACGTACAGCAGTGGCATGGAGTGCAGATCCAGCAGCCAGGCCACCGGCACCGCGGTGAGCAGCACCGCGCGCGTCAGATCGGCGGCGATCATGACATTGCGCCGCCGCATCCGGTCGACCCATGCCCCGGCGGGCAGTCCGAACAGCAGGAACGCCGCCTGCTCGGCCGCCGCGAGCAGACCGGCCTGCCACGCCGAGGCGTGCAGGGTCAGCACGGCGGTGAGGGGGAGGGCGACGTAGGTGATGTTGTTGCCGAGCTCGTTGCAGATGTGCGACGCCATGAACCGGCGGAAGTCGCGCCGCTGCCGGGGGGAGGGGGCGGAGTCCTCGGGCTCGGCGACCGCGGCGGTGGCGGTGGCGGTGGCCGCCTCCGCCCCGGCGATGGAGTCGGATACGGCAGCGGAGTCGGATACGGCGGTGGGGTCGGATACGGCAGCGGTGTCGTCCGGGTCGGTGGCGGGGCCGGACGCGGCCGTGGGCTGGGACACGAGAGACGTTCCTTGTCTGGTGGAGGGCGGCGGGCGCCGCGCGATGACCGGAAGCGGTGCGGCTTCCCCTGCGTCGGTGTCAGCCGACGGCGATCTCGGGCAGGGCCCGCGGATCGAGCTTGCCGCCCGGGGTGCGGGGGAGCCGGGGCAGGACGGTGAGATGCGCCGGGACGAGGTGGGCCGGGACGCGGGCGCTCAGAACGCGGCGCAGCTCGGCGGCGTCCGGGGTCCGGCCCGGCGCGGCGGCGACATAGGCCGCCACCTGGACCTCACCCAGATGCGTCACCGCGCGGGCGACCACGTCCACCACGTCCGGCAGCGCACCGACCGCCGCCTCCACCTCCTTGAGCTCCACCCGGTGGCCGCGCACCTTGACCTGGTCGTCGGCGCGGCCGAGGAAGCGCAGCGTGCCGTCCGCGGACCGGCGCACCCGGTCGCCCGTCCGGTACATCCGCTGCCCCGGCTCCTCGGCGAACGGGTCGGGCACGAAGCGTTCCGCGGTCAGCGCGGCCCTGCCGTGGTAGCCGCGCGCCAAGCACGCGCCGGCCAGATACAGTTCGCCCGCCTCCCCGTCCGCCGCTTCCGTCAGCCCCTCGTCCAGGACATACGCTCGCACGCCGGGCAGCGGCACGCCGAGCGGAATCACCTCGTCGTCGGCGACGCCGTCGAGCGCGGCGGCACGGGCCTCGTGGCAGGTCGCGGTGATCGTCGACTCGGTGAGGCCGTACGCGCTGGTCACCGGCGGGCCGCCCGCGCCGTACCAGCGGCGCAGGTCCGCGGTGCGCCCGGCGTCGCTGCCGATCACCACCCGGCGCAGGGAGGCGGGCAGCGGGCGGGGCCGGCGCTCGACGTCCTTCGCCCACTGCGCCCAGTAGGGGGTGGGCAGATTGACGACGCTGATCCGCTGCCCGGCGAGGAAGGGTTCGAGTTCGCCGGGCGAGACCAGGTTGTCCGCGACGAACACGGCGGCGCCGCCCGTGCACCAGGTGGGCAGGGCCTCCTCAAGGCACACGTCGAAGGCGGGCGCGGCGAACTGGAGCACCCGGTCGGTGCCGGTCAGGCCGTAGCGCTCGGCGAGCACACGGGCCTGCCGGGCGAGGCCGGGGTGTCCGACCGCGACCGGCTTGGGCGCCCCGGTGGAGCCGGAGGTGAACAGGACGTAGGCGAGGGCGCCGGGCGCGGGCCGGGCCGGGACGAAGTCCGCGCCCCGGCTCTCGGCCCCCGCGGTCGCCGCCCAGAACAGCTCGGTGCCGACCCGGAGTTGCAGGTCGGCCGCGGCCGTGTGGTCCGCGGCGACCAGATAGCGGGTACCGGCGGCGGCCAGCAGGGTGCGCAGCCGCTCGTCGGGCGTCGCCGGATCGGCGAGCAGCAGCGCGGCACCGCAGTACCAGATGCCCAGCACGGCGACGGCCCAGTCGGCGCCCCGGCCCACGCCGACCAGCACCGTGTCCTCGGGACCCGCACCGGCGACGGTCAGCTCACGGGCCACCACCCGGGCCCGCTGGTCCAGTTGACGGTACGTCAGCTCTCCTTCGGGCCCGAGCACCGCCGTGGCGTCGGGGGTCGCCGCCGCCTGCCGGGCGATGAGCAGCGGTACGGGGAGCTCGGTGGCGGTGGTCATACAAGATCTCCTGGTCGGTTCGGCCGGACCGGGGCGCGTCGAGGACACGGCCGGATAAGAGGTCGCAGCGGCCGCCGGCGGTGCGGGGCTCACGCGCCGTTCCTCGCGCGGGCCCGCAGGGCCGGGCGGGCCGGTGCCGGGCGGGCGGAGGCGAGGCGGGCGGCGATGCCCGCCGGGGTGGGCGTCTCGAACAGGTCGCGGATGGTCAGTTCGGCGCCGAGTTCGGTGCGCAGCCGGCCGGTCAGCCGGGTGGCGAGCAGCGAATGCCCGCCATGGGCGAAGAAGTCGTCGTCCGGACCCGCCTCGGACAGCCCGAGGACCGCCGCGAACAGATCGCACACCTTCTGCTCACCGGGGCCCGAGGGCGCCCGCCCGGCGGAGCGCGTGAGGCTCGCGGGATCCGGCAGCGCCTTGCGGTCCACCTTGCCGTTCGTGGTCAGCGGCAGCGCGGGCAGCCGCAGCAGCAGCGAGGGGACCATGTAGTTCGGCAAGGTGTGGGAGAGCGCCGCGCGGATCTCGTCCGGGGTGGCGGTACCGGTGACATAGCCGATCAGCCGCTGCTGTCCGGCGCCGTCGCGGTCCACGGCCACGACCGCGTCGCCGACACCGGGCACGGCACGCAACGCCGTTTCCACCTCGCCCAGTTCGATGCGGTTGCCGCGGATCTTGACCTGGTGGTCCTGGCGGCCGAGGAAGTCCAGCTGGCCGTCGGCGCGCAGCCGGGCCAGGTCGCCGGTGCGGTACATCCGGGCGCCGGGCTCGGTGGCGAAGGGGTCGGGGACGTAGCGTTCGCTGCTGCGCCGCGGATCGTTCAGATAGCCGGGTCCCACGCCGGTCCCGGCGATGAACAACTCCCCGGCCACGCCCGGCGGTACGGGCGCGAGAGAGGGGTCGAGGATGTACAGCCGGTTGTTGCGCAGCGGCCTGCCGACGGGCAACCTGCCCTGTTCCAGCTGGGCTTGGACATCCCGGGTGATCAGGGCGTGGGTGTTGTCGTCCGAGCACTCGGTGAGGCCGTAGGCGTTGACGAGCGCCGCGTCCGGGTGGCGGTCGTACCAGCGCTCGCACAGCTCGGGCGGCAGCACCTCGCCGTTGACGATGAACCAGCGCAGCGACGGGAGTTCGGGCGCCGGTGTGCCGGAGTCCCACAGGTCGAGGGCCGCGCGGACGAAGGAGGGCACGGTCTCCATCACGGTGACCTCGTGGTCGGCGACGGCGGCGAAGAGCACCGCCGGATCGCGGGCGACATCACGGGAGACCAGGTGCACCCGGCCGCCGGTGATCAGCGGCGCGAGCATCTGCCACACCGAGATGTCGAAGGTGAGCGGCGCGTTCATCACCACCCGGTCACCGGGGGTGAGTTGAAGGTCGTCCAGCTTGGCGAGCAGATGGTTGTTCATGCCGCGCCGGTGCACCATGGCGCCCTTGGGGCGGCCGGTGGAGCCGGAGGTGAAGCAGATGTAGGCGAGCGCGTCGCGGCCACCGGCGGTCGGCGGCGGCACGGGAACGGTCCCCGGCTCGGCGGCCCGCGGCCCCGCGTCGTCGTGGCGGTCGTCGAGGAACAGCAGCCGTACGGTGGTCACCGCGGCGGCGATCTCCTCGGCGCGGGCCCGCTGTTCGGGGGCGGCGAGCAGCCAGCTCACGCCGCCGGTGGCCAGCAGGTCGGCGGTGCGCACCACCGGGCCCTCGGGGTCGAGCGGCACATAGGCGGCGCCGGCACCGAGGATGCCGAGCAGGGCGACCGGCACCCGGGCGGTCGGCTCGCTGAGCACCGCGACCAGATCGCCCTCGCGCGCCCCCTCGGCGCGCAGCCGCAGGGCGAGCGCGTCGGCGCGGGCGACCAGATCGGCGTACGTGTGCGTTCGGCCGGAGTCGTCGGTGACCGCCACGGCGTCCGGACGCAGTTCGGCCTGCCGCCGTACCCGGTCGGTGACCTCGGCGAAGTCCTCCTCGCGTGCGGTGTCGTTGAAGGACACCAGGACGCGGTGGCGCTCGGCCGGGGACAGCAGGTCGACGGAGCCGGCCGGGCGGTCCGGGTCGTCGGCGACGGCCGTGAGGAGCCGGACCAGGCGGTCCAGCAGGGCCCCGGCGTCCTCGGTGTCGAAGACGTCCGGCCGGTGGTCGATCTGCAGGCGCAGCCGCTCGCCGGGGATGGCGGTCAGGGAGAGCGGGTAGTGCGCCGCGTCGTGCGGGTCGACCCCGGTGACACGGAGGTCGCCCGTGGACAGCGCGGACAGCGCGGCGAGCCCCTCGGCGTCCGCCTGGTAGTTCTGGAACGCGACACAGGAGTCGAACAACTCGCCCGCGTCGGCGGTGCGTTGGATCTCGGTGAGGCCGAGGTGATGGTGCTCGATCAGGCTCGCCTGCTCGTCCTGGAGACGGGTGAAAAGACCCATCAGGGACTCGGCGGGGTCGATACGGACGCGCACCGGGACGGTGTTGAGGCACAGCCCGACGATGTCGGCGACGCCGGGCAGTTCGGGGGAGCGGCCGCTGACGACCGCGCCGAAGACCACGTCGCATGAGCGCAGCCGGTTGCCGAGCAGCAGCGCCCACGCGCCCTGGAGCAGGGTGCCCGGGGTGATCCGGTGGGCCCGGGCGAGCCCGGTGAGCCGCTCGGTCAAAGACTGTGGCAGCACGGTCTCGACCCGGTGCGGCAGCAGCCCCGCGGGGGCCGCGGAGACCGGGGCGGTACGGGTGCCACCGGAGAGTCCGGCCAGCGCCCGGCCCCAGGCGTCCCGGGCCGCGTCGGTGTCGCGGGTGCCGAGCCAGCGCAGGAACGAGGCGTACGGCGTGACCGGAGGCAGCGCGGCTTCGTCCGGACCCGCGTCGTGGAGGGCCAGCAGCTCGCGCACCAGGACGGGCCACGACCAGCCGTCCAGCAGGATGTGATGGTACGTCAGCAGCAGCCGGTGGCTGAGCGGGCCGAGGCGTACGAGGGTGAAGCGCAGCAGCGGCGGCCGGGCCAGGTCGAAGCGGCGGGCCCGGTCCTCGGCCAGCAGCGTCTGGACGGCGGCCGCCTGCTCCGCCTCGCCGAGTCCGCTGAGGTCCGTCTCGGCCCACGGCACCTGGACGTCACGCCGTACGACCTGCGCGGGCTCACCGGAGGCGCGGCGCAGGAAGCCGGCGCGCAGATTGGCGTGGCGGCGCAGCACCGCGTCGGCGGCGGCCCGCAGCCGCTCGGCGTCGAGGGGCCCGGTCAGGTCCAGCAGCAACTGGGCGACGTAGACGTCCGTTTCGTCCTCGTCGAACAGCGCGTGGAAGAGGATGCCCTCCTGGAGCGGGGAGAGGGGCAGGACGTCCTCGACGCGGGAGGCGGCGGGGGCGGCGGGGCCCGCAGAAGTGCCGGTGTGTGCAGGGGCGTTGGGGGCGCTGGGGTCCGCGGGGGCGGCGGTTTCGCTCACGGTGTGTTTCCTTGTCGGTGGTCAGGCGGGACGGCCGCGGCGGGCGCGGCGCACGATCGGCGGTTCCGGCGCGGCGGCCGACTCGGCGGTGGCAAGGGCGAGTTCGGCGACGGTCGGTCCGGCGAAGAAGCGGCGGACGGTGACCGCGGCGCCGAGGCCGGAGCGGATCTCGGCCAGCAGCCGGGTGGCGAGCAGGGAGTGCCCGCCGAGCTCGAAGAAGTTGTCGTGGACGCCCACTCGGCCTGCGCCCAGCAACTGCTCCCACAGGGCGGCGAGCGCCCGTTCGGTGTCGTCGCGCGGCGCCTCGTAGGGCCGTTCGGCGGCGGCCGGGGCCGGGGAGGGCAGCGCGGCCAGGTCGGTCTTGCCGTTCGCCGTGACCGGGAAGCGGTCCAGCACCATGATGGTCAACGGCACCATGTAGTCCGGCAGTTCGGACCGCAGATGCCGGCGCAGCTCGGCCGGGTCGGGGGCGGCACCCGCGGCGGGCACCGCGTACCCGGCGAGAGCGGGTCCGGCCGCCGTGGGTACGACGGCCACGGCGGCCCGGCCGACGGACGGATGCCCGGCGAGCACGTTCTCGATCTCACCCGGTTCGATGCGCAGCCCGCGGATCTTGACCTGGCGGTCGGCCCGCCCGAGGTACTCGACCTGCCCCGCGGTGTTCCAGCGGGCGAGATCGCCGGTGCGGTACATCCGGGCACCGGGCGGCCCGGCGGGGCAGGCGACGAACCGTTCGGCGGTGAGCCCGGGGCGGCCCAGATAGCCCTGCGCGAGGCCCGCCCCGGCGATGTACAGCTCACCGGTCACACCGGGCGGCACCGGCGCGAGCCGGTCGTCGAGGATGTGCAGGCAAGTGCCGTCCAGGGGGCGGCCGATGGGCACCTGACCGTCCGGGAGCTGCGCCCCGGGCGCCATGGCGAACGTGGCGGCGAAGGTGGTCGTCTCGGTCGGCCCGTACGCGTTGGTGACGGTGGTGCCGGGGCAGTGCTCGCGGACCCGCCGGACGGCGGCGGGGGAGGCCGCCTCGCCGCCGGTCATCACCTCGACCAGCGTGGCCAGCCGCTCGGGGCAGCGGTCGGCCAGCTCGTTGAAGAGCGTCGCCGTCAGGAACGTGCCGGTGACCCGCTCCTCCTGCATGAGCGCGGCGAGGGCGGGGACGTCCAGGTCGCCGGGCGGGGCGATGACCACGAGGCCGCCGTTCAGCAGCGGCACCCACAACTCGTAGGTGGAGGCGTCGAAGGCGTGCGGGGAGCGGAAGAGGACCCGCTCATGGGCACCGCCGCGCCAACGGCGGTCCACGGCGAGGGCGACGACCTCCCGGTGCGAGACGGCGACGCCCTTGGGGGTGCCCGTCGAGCCGGAGGTGTACATCACATAGGCGAGGCCGTCGGGATGGGCGCCGGCGCGGTCCGGGGCGGTGCCGCCGTCGCTGCCCCCGCCGCCGTAGCCGCCGTCGCTGTTGTCGTCCACGCGCAGGATGTGCCGTACACCGAGATCGGGGGCGGCCCCGGCGTCGGTGATCAGCACGGCCGCCCCGGCCTCGGCGACGATCGCCGTCGAACGGGCCAGGGGGGCGGCCGCGTCCAGCGGGAGGTAGGCCGCGCCGGCCTTGAGTACCCCGAGGGTGGCCGCGATCAGTTCCACCGAGCGGTCCATCAGCACCGCGACGGTGTCGCCGTGCCGCACGCCCAGTCGGCCGAGCCGCGCGGCCAACCGGTCGGAGAGCGCGTCGAGTTCACCGTAGGTGGCCGCGCGTCCGGCGCAGACGGCGGCCGTCCGCTCCGGGTGGGCGGCGGCCCGCGCGGTGAACAGGGCGTCCACGGTGGTGGCGTGGGGCTGCGCGGGGGCGCCCTGCCAGCCGTGGAGCAGGTCCGCGCGCTCGGCGGGGGTCAGCAGATCGAGGGCGGCGATGGGGGCGGCCGGGTCGTGGACGACGGCGGCGGCGAGGCGGACCAGACGGTCGAGGAGCCGCTGGGCGGTGTCGGCGTCGAAGAGGTCGGCGGCGTATTCGAGGGCCAGGCCGATCCCGGCGGGCGCGCCGGTCGCGGGGTCGTGGTGCTCGTCCACCTCCAGGGTCAGATCGAACTTGGCGGTCTCGGTGCGCACGGCCTGCGTCCGCACCCGCAGTCCGGGGAAGACCGGCTCGTCGTGCGCGTCCCGCTGGCTGGCCACCGCGATCTGGAAGAGGGGGTGACGGCCGGGCGAGCGCGGCGGGTTGAGCCGCTCGACCAGCGCGTCGAAGGGCAGGTCGCGGTGGGCGTGGGCGTCGAGCACGGCGTCGCGGACCCGGTCGAGGACCTCGGTGAAGGCGGGGTCGCCCGAGGTGTCGGCCCGCACCACCACGGTGTCGACGAACAGGCCGACGAGATCGTGCAGGGCTTCGTCGTCACGGCCGTCCACCGGGCAGCCAAGCGGCAGGTCGGTGCCCGCGCCGAGCCGGGTGAGCAGCGCGGCGAAGGCCGCCTGGACGGCCATGAACGGCGTGGCGTGCCGCTCCCGGGCCAGCGCGGCGAGCCCCGTGTGCACGTCGGCACCGGCCTCGGCGCTCACCACGGCGCCGCGGTACGAGGCGACGGCGGGACGCGGCCGGTCGGTGGGCAGCGCATGCTCCTCGGGCAGGCCCGCCAACGCGCCCGTCCAGTGGTCGAGTTGCCGTGCGTGCAGCGAGTCCGGGTCCGCCGCGTCGCCCAGGACCTCCTGCTGCCACAGGGCGAAGTCCGGGTACTGCACGGGGAGTTCCGGCCACTCGGGGTCGCCGCCCAGCACCCGGGCGGTGTAGGCGGCGGCCAGGTCGTGGACGAGGACGTCGAGCGAGGCGCCGTCGCCCGCGATGTGGTGCAGGACCAGCAGCAGTTGGTGCTCGTCGGCCTCGTCGGTGAACAGGTGTGCGCGCAAGGGGACGTCGGTGGCCACGTCGAAGGGGCGGCCCGCGGCGGACCGCGCGCGCTCCCCGTGTTCGGCGGCGGGGCAGACCGTGACGGTCAGGTCGGGTGCCGTGCCCGGATCGAGGACGTGCTGGCGGGGGCGGCCGTCCTCGTCGGGGAACACGGTCCGCAGGGCTTCGTGCCGGTCGGTCACATCGGCGAGGGCGGCCGCGAGGGCGGCGCGGTCGAGGTCGCCCCGCAGGCGCAGCCCCACGGGGATGTTGTGCAGGCCGGACGGGTCGCCGTCGCGGCACAGGAACCACAGACGGCGCTGGGCGTGGGACAGGGGGATCACAGCAGATCTCCGAGCTGGGATTCGAAGGCGTCGAGGTCGGCCTGGCTGAGGCCGGTGAGGGACACGTCGGACGGGGTCAGTCCGGCGGCGCCGGGCAGCGCGGTGTGCCGGGCGAGGGCCCGCAGCATCGCGAACCACTCGTCGGCCAACGCCCGCACCCGGTCGGCCGGGTAGGCGTTGCCCGCCCAGGTCCAGGTGGCGCTGAGGGTGAGCCCGTCGGGGCCCTCGTGCGCGGCCGCGTTGACCTCGACGGCGTGCGCCATGGGCAGGCCCTCGTCGGCGTCGTCGAGGGCGAAGTCGTGCCCGGGGGCGGCGGCCCAGTCGGCGGTGTCGCCCATGGGGAAGCGGCCCAGGTAGTTGAAGCCGATCTCGGGGATGCCGAGGGCGGCGAGCCCCGGGCCGGTACGGCTGTTGCCATGGCGCAGCAGGCCGTAGCCGATGCCGTGGTCGGGGATCGCCCGCAGCGTCTCCTTGACCTGGCGCAGGGCGGCTCCGACGGCGGGTCCGCCGGCGCGGGCGTCGGCCAGATCGGGCAGCCCGAGGTCGAAGCGGACCGGGTACATGGTGGTGAACCAGCCGACGGTGCGGGACAGGTCCACGCCGTCGGTGATCTCCTCCCGCCCGTGCCCCTCGATGTCCACGAGCACCGAACCCCCGTCGCCGTCCCCGGTGCCGGGCCGCCGCCAGGCCAGGACGGCGAGGGCGAGACCGGTCAACAGGACGTCGTTCACCGTGCCGTTGACCAACCCGGGCGCCAGGGTGAGTAGTGGCCCGGTGACATCCGGGGGCAGGGTGCGGGTGTGCCGGTTGACGGCGCTCTCGGCGTCGAGCCGGTCCAACCCGCAGACCCCGCCCAGCGGTTCGGGCGCGGGGCGCAGGGTGTCGGTCCACCGTACGGCCTCCGCCATCCGGCGGCCCGAGGTGGCGTCGGCCCGCAGCAGGCCGGCCCAGTGCGCGAACGGGGTCGGCACCGGCGCCGGTTCGGGTGCGCGGCCCGCGGCGAGCGCCTCCCAGCAGGAGCGCAGATCGTCCTGGAGGATGCGCCAGGACACCCCGTCGACGGCCAAGTGGTGGACGACCAGCGCCAGTCGGCCCTGCCGGGCGGGGCCGCGGTCGACGCGCACGGCGCGCAGCACGATCCCCTCGGCGGGCGCGAGCAGCCGCCGCGCGGCCCGGACGCGCTCCGTCACCAGACCGGGCAGCTCCTCGTCGGTTGCGGTGCCCGCCTCGACGTGCTCGATCAGCACGCGGGCGTCGACACTCCCGGGCGGCGGCACCAGGGGCCCCGCGCCTGTCGAGTCCGCACCCGTCGGGCCCGCACCGGCCGCGCCCGTTCGGGTTGCGCTCGCATCGGTCGCGCTCGCACCGGCCGCGCCCGTTCGGGCCGCGCTCGCATCGGTCGCGCTCGCACCGGCCGCGCCCGTTCGGGCCGCGCTCGCATCGGTCGTGCTCGCATCGGTCGTGCCTGCACTGGTCGTGCTCGCATCGGTCGTGCTCGCACCGGTCGCGGTCGCACCGGCCGGGCCCGCACCCGTCGGGCCCGCGCCGATCGCGGCCGCGCCGCCCGGCACCCGCAGTCTGAGGATGTCGTGGGTGTCCAGCAGGGCCTGTACGACCCGCACCGCGTCCTCCGCGCCGAAACCGGCCGGGGTGCGCAGCACGAGCGACTGGTTGTACGTGTCGACGGGCCCGCCCAGCTCCCCGAGCCACGCCATGATCGGGGTCGGCGCGAACGGGCCGAGCCGGCGTGCGGGCCTGGCGGGACCGGCGCCCGCACCGGAGCGGCCGACCGCGCGGGCACCGGCCGCCAGCGCGGCGACGGTCTCGCTGCGCAGCACCTCACGGGTGGTGACGAGGAGCCCGGCGGGGCGTGCGCGGCTGACGACCTGGATGGCCTGGATGCTGTCACCGCCGAGTCCGGTGAAGCTCTGCCCCGGGTCGACGGCGGCCAGCCCGAGCACGTCCGCGATCAGCGCGCACAGCGTCCCGGCGGGATCCGGCACGCCGGTGCCGCCGTCGACCCCGTGGCCCGCGAGGGTGGTGGTGGAGCGGTCGAGGTCAGTCACGGGCCGTGTTCCCGGCGAGGGCGGCCACCAGGGACGCGGGCCGCATGTCGGTCCAGTTCCGCTCCACGTGGTCGAGGCAGCTCTGCCGCGGCGCGGGCCCGTGCACCCGCGTCCACCCGGCGGGGACGGCCACGGTGGCGGGCCACAGGGCGTGCTGCAGCTCGTCGTTGCGGACGACCAGGTAGTCGGCGTTGTCGTTCTCGAAGGGGTTGCTCATGGCAGGTCCTCGGGGTGTCCGTTCCGGGTGCCGTACGGGTCGTACGACGAGGTGGTGAGGGTGGTGGGAGTTATGGGCGGGGGCCGCTGTCGACGCTGAGCCGCACCAGGCGCCGCGCCTCGTCCAGCGCCGCCGTCACCCGCTCCGGCGTCGGGTGGCCGGCGATGACGTGCCCGATCCGGTCACCGGCGCTGCGGGGGCGCCGTACGACCGTGCCCGGCGCGGCGGTGACCGTGACCGCCTCGACGTCCGGCACCGCGGCGGCCTCCTGGGTCCCGGCGACGGCGTCGAGCACCCCGTCGGCGTCGGGCAGCAGGAACTGGATGCCCGCGTGGGCGTCCTGGGCGGGCTTGAGCGCGGGGGCGAGCCCGACGGCGGTGCGCAGCTGCTGTTCGAGCAGGTCGACGCCGGTGGCGAGCCTGATGAGCTCGGGGATCATGCCGCCCGCGGGGCGCGGGTTGATCTCGATGACGGCGGGCCCCTCGGCGGTCAGCTTCACCTCGGTGTGGGTGGCGCCCAGCCGGATCCCGGCCGCGTCCAGGGCGGCGGTCACGGTCTCGGTGATCCGCTGGGCCGTCTCGGCCGGCAGCGGGGCCGGGAACAGATGCCGGTGCTCCACGAAGTGCGGGGTGCCGGTCACGGACTTCTCGGTGATGCCGACACACTCGGCCCGGCCGTCCCAGGTGAACATCTCCACGCTGTACTCGGGGGCGTCCAGGTACTCCTCCACCAGGACCGTGCGCGCGGTCGGCATGCCGCGGACATTGGTGGTCACGGCGAGGACCCGCTCGGCGTGCGCGGTGGCCGTGGCCTCGTCGGCGCAGAGCAGGACGTTCACGGAACCGGAGTCGTCGGCGGGCTTGACCACGCAGGGCAGCCCGGTCGCGGCCACGGCGGCGGCCACCTCGGACGCGTCGCGGACGACGGCGTACCGCGGCTGGCGCACCCCGGCGCTCTCCAGCAGGGCCCGCAGCGCCGACTTGTCACGGCACGCGGTCACGGCCTCGGGCGGATTGCCGGGCAGCCCGAGCCAGCGGGCCAGGCGCGCGGCGGCGGGGACGTAGAAGTCGCTGGTGGTGGTGATGCCCGCGATCTCCTCGCGGCGGAAGCGGTCCTGGACGGCGGCGCGCAGGGCGGCGTCCGAGTTGGTGTCGCAGCGGATCACCTCGGCGCCGGTGGCGGCGAGCCCCCGGTACCGGTCGGGATCGCCCGTCAACAGCACGGGCACGGTGTCCAGTTGCTCCCGCGCCAGCTCCAGGGCGAGCATGCCCGTGCCCGTGGTGTTGGACTCCACGAAGACCAGGTGCCGCCGCAGCTCCTCGGGGGCGCGGAACGGCTGCCGGGACCAGCTCAGCGCGGTCTGCCCGGCCGGGATCACGGACGGCCCCTCGGGCGCCGGGAGTTCGTGCAACCGATGGGTGTCCCAGTGCTCGTCGCTGTAGACGGTGTCGGCGTACCGGTCGCCGCGGTCGGGCATGATGCCGACGATGCGCGAGCCCGGTTCGGCGCGCTCGGCGAGGTCGCCGAGGACGCGGTAGACCGAGCCGGAGGTGTTCCCGGCGAAGATCTGCTGCTCCCGGGCGAGATCCCGGGTGGCGGCGAACGCCTCGTGGTCGTTGAGCCAGTGCACCTCGTCGATGAGCGAGCGGTCCAGGTTCTTCGGCAGCAGGCTGTTGCCGAGGCCGCTCTGCAGCCGCTGCGGCACATCGGGCTGCCCGAACAGCGCGCTGCCCACGCAGTCGACGCCCACCACCTTCACACCGGGCAGGCTCTCCCGCAGGGCACGGGAGGTGCCGCACAGCGATCCACCGCTGCCGACCGCCCCGACGACGGTGTCGATGTGCCCCAGGTCGGCGAGCAGCTCGCCCGCCAACTCCCGGTAGGCGCCCGGGTTGTCGGGGTTGGTGTACTGCTGCGGCCAGAAGGCGCCGGGCAGTTCGGCCATCAGCTCCGCGAGCCGCTCCAGGCGGGCGGACTGCCAGCCGTGGCTGGTCATCGCCTCCACGATGTGCACCTGGCAGCCGAGGGCGCGGAGTTTGGCGAGGGTGACCGGATCGATGCGCGGGTCGGTGACGATGTGCACCTCATGGCCCAGCGAGCGGCCCACGAGGGCGACACCGAGGGCCATCGTGCCGGAGGAGCTCTCCACGACCGGGGCGTCCGGCCGCAGCGTGCCGAGGCGCCGGGCCTCCCGGATGATGTTGCGGGCGACGCGGTCCTTCATCGCGAAGAGGTTCTGGAGTTCCAGCTTGGCGTAGACCTCCACCCCGCGTGCCTCGCCGAGGCGCAGCCGGACCAGCGGCGTCCCGCCGATCGCGTCCGTCAGCGTGTCGAACAGCATGGTCAGATCTCCAGCTCGTGAGGGAGGGCGGAGGGGTCCGCGGCGGGATGGGGTACGGCGGGACGGGGTACGGGGACGGCGGGCCCGGCGGGCTGTCCGCGGTGCGGCCGACTCCAGTCGTCGCCCGCGCCCAGCGAGCGATGCACGGACACCTCGCCGCCGAGAGCCGAGCAACCGGCCCTGATGTGCGCGGACTTGGCGTCGAGTTCGGGGTCGCAGGCTTCGAGGAGGACGCCGAGCAGGGTACCGCTGTGCGCGAGGACCAGGCCGAGCCCGCCGACCTCGTCGCACAGCACGCGCAGCCGGTCGAACCCGGGGCGCTCGCGCCGCCGCCCGTTCAACTCCGCGCTCCGGGTGGCCACTTCGCCCACGGCCGGCAGATCGCCTTCGGTGACGGCGATGGTGAGCCGGTCGAGCAGCCGGGCGTACTCGTGCCGGTCACCGGCCCCGATCGGACCGGCCGTGCGGTTGTGGGCGACCGTGTCGACCTGACCGCCCTCGTCGTGCGCGACGACGGCGAACGGCGGCAGCGTGCCGAGCCTGCGGCCGAGCCGCACGCCCCGGTGGTGGAAGCAGACGATCTCGTCGTACATCACACCGTCGGCCGGTTCCACGCCCCGCAGGAACGCCTCGGTCTCGGCGGGGGAGAACGACTGTCCGAAGGCCGCGCCGACGGCTCGCACGGTGGCGACCAGGTCGGCCGACGAACTGGCCATGCCCTTGCCCTCGGGCAGATCACCGCCGAGTTCCAGCAGGCCGCCGTGGGCCACCCCGAGCGCGGCCAGGACGGCCTCGGCGGTGCGCCGGGACTTGACCTTGTGCGCGGGCGCGACCCGCACGTCCTGCCGTCCGGGCCACGGGTGGAAGGCGGCGCTCGCCCACCGGGCCAGCGGGAACGTCACCAGGAAGTCGCCGTCCGGCTCGGGCAGCGCGCCCTGGAGAAGCTCCCCGAAGGTGCCGAAGGCGTGCCCGAGACCGGGTTCGAGGCCGGCCGGCGCGGCGGCCGGGCTGGAGATCGGTGACGGCGGCATCAGCGGTCCCCCGCTTCCGCGCGTACGGCACCCTTGGGGGAGCCCGCCGTCGCCTCTTCCGCGCGTACGGCGTCCACGGCGGAGCCCGCCGGCGCCGTGCGCCCGAGCGCCCGGTCCGTCTCGGCGGCACCGGCGCGGACGGCCGAGGCCCGCCGCTCCCAGGCGGCCCGCACCTCGGCGTACGCCTCCCGCTGGACACGCAGCGCCTCGGCGACCGCCTCGGGCCGCGCCGAACCCCCCGAGGCCAGCCGTTCGAGCCCGCGCCGCACATCGAAGGCGTCGGCGAGCAACGCGGCCGGTTCGGCGAGCGTGACGGAGTGCTCGGCCGCCGCCTCCACCAGCAGCTCGGGCACGCCCGGGTGCGGCGGGGCACCGGCGCCGACGGCCCGCACGATGTACTTGCCGGCGATCACCTGGGCGGTGCGCCAGGGCACGTCCTCGGTCAGGGTCAGGGCGTTGGCGAGGCTGAACCCGCCCAGGAACTCCCGCTCGCAGACCTCGCGCATCCGCTCCGCGCGGAAGGTGAGGCGGCGCAGCACCTCGGTGAGCAGCCGGACGGTGCCGTGCGCCGAGTCGAAGGCGGCCAGCACATGGGTACCGGCCTCCTTGGAGACCTCGACCAGATTGCAGAACGGCGTGTTGCGCTGGCCGAGCAGGACGTCCGTGTGGAAGGCGGTCAGATGGGCGGTGCGGCCCCGGATGCGTTCCAGCACCGGGTAGTTCTTCTTCTGCGGCATCGCCGAGGAGATGCCGGACAGTTCGTCGGGCAGCTCGATGAAGCCGTACTCGCTGCCGCCCCAGCTGAGCAGATCGGTGGTGAAGCGGCTCAACGCGGCGCCGAGCAGGCTGAGTTCGGCGGTGGCCTCGGCGCTCCAGCGGCGGGAGGCGACCGCGGTGAGCGCGTTGGACTGCGGGCGGTCGAAGCCGAGCAGCCGGGCCATCCGGACGCGGTCCCACGGCAGTTCCTGCCCGGCCATCGCACCGGCGCCGAGCGGGCAGGCGTCGATGCCGTCGTAGGCGGCCAGCAGCCGGCGCTGGGTGTGCAGCAGGTGCTCGGAGAGCGCGGTGAGGTGGAAGCCGGGGGTGATGATCTGGGCGGCCTGGAAGTGCGTGTACCCGGGCATGGGCAGCTCGCGGGTCTCCTCCGCGAGCTGTACGACGACCTCGCCGAGCTCCGCCAGGGCCCCGGCGAACGCGCTGAGCCGCTCCCGGCCGAACATCAACTGGGCGCAGGCCTGCAGGTCGTTGCGGCTGCGGTCGACGTGCCAGCGCACGGCCGGCCGCGCGAGCCCCGCCTCGACATGGCGCTCGATCGCGAACGCGATGTCCGACATGTTGGCGTCGGGCCGGGCGCTGAGGGTGTCCGGGCCCACCCCGTCGAGGAGGGTGGCGACGGCGTGCGCCTCGTCCGTGTCGAGCAGTCCCATGCGGGCGTACTCGGCGGCGAGGGTCTTCTCGATGGCGACGTAGTGGTGCAGCAGATGGCGGGACTCGAACCGGAACTGCGGGGCGAGCACCTCCTCGTGCAGCAGTTCGCTCGGTCCGCCGCTGATGCGGCCGGTGAGTTCGGCGGCGGGTGCCGGGGACTGGCTCGTCACGTGACGGTGTCCGTTCTGTGGTGTGAGCGGGCATGGTGCGGGAGGGCCGGTGGGCGCCTTCCGCGGGCGGGGCAGGGAGGGGTCAGCGGTGGTCGGCCGCGGCCAGGGCGGCGCCGAGGGCGGTGGCCACGGCGAACACCCGCGGAGGCCGCACCAGTTGGTAGTGGTCGGCGTCCGCGTCGTACCGGATCAGACCGTCCGGGACCCGGTCGGCCCATCGCTGCGCCGAGCCGATCTCGGCGCCGGTCAGGCTCTGGTGGAAGTGCACGGGGCCCGGCGCGACGGGCGGCCGGTAGCGGACGGTGGCGAGCAGCCCGGTGCGGAAGACGGTGTAGTGCCGGACCAGGTCCTCGAAGTCCGGTCCCGTGTCCGGGAGATGGGCCGCCACGACCCGCAGCCGGGCCGGGGTGCCGGCCGCCGCGAGCAGTTCGGCGCGCAGCGCGGCACGGGCGTCCGGACCGGGGTCCGTGCCCGAGGAGCGCGCGAGGTCGTCGTGGAACCACTCCAGCAGGGACACGTCGTCGTCGGGGACGTCGACCGTCCCGGGGTAGGCCGTGTCCAGCAGCGTGAGCGTGCCGACGTGTTCCCCGGCGGCGCGCAGCTGGTGGGCCATCTCATAGGCGAGCAGCCCGCCGAAGGACCAGCCGGCCAGGTGGTACGGGCCCTCGGGCCTTACCTGGCGCAGCGCGGCGAGGTGTGCGGCGGCGAGTTCCTCGACGGTCGCCGGGGTGCGGTCGTCCCCGTCGGGTACCGGGCCCGTCAAGCCCGGTGCGGTGAGTCCGAACACCGGGCGTCCGGCGTCCAGTTCGGCCGCGAGGTCGCGGTAGCACAGGACCTGGCCGCCGATGGGGTGGACGAGGAAGAGCGGGTCCAGATCGCCGTCCGGGCGGATGCGGACGACCGTGTCCGGGCCGGTCGGCGGCCGGTGGGCGCGCAGCACCTCCGCCTGGCCCGCGACGGTCGGACGTTCCAGCACGGTGGAGACCGAAAGCCGTTCGTCGAACGCGTCGTTGAGGCGGCCGATGAGGCGCAGGGCGTCGATGGAGTGGCCGCCACAGGCGAAGAAGTCGTCGTGGACGCCGACCGGTCCGGTGCCGAGGAGCTGTTCCCAGATCCCGGCGATCCGGGCCTCCGTCGCGTCGCGGGGCGGCTCGGGCGGGCTCTGGCGCAGCGTGCCCGCCGGATCCGGCGCGGGCAGCGCAGCGCGGTCGAGCTTGCCGTTGGGGGTGAGCGGCAGGGCGTCCAGCAGGACCCACGCCGAGGGGACCATGTGGTCGGGAAGCAGGGCCCGGGCATGCCGGACCAACTCCTCGGTACCGGTGTCCGTGGCCGTGCGGGTGTCTGTGCCGGTCGCGTCGGCGCCGTCGTCGGCCGTCACCACATACGCGACCAGCCGCTCCCCGCGCAGCAGCACGGCACAGCCGCGCACCGCCGGGTGCTCGCCGAGCACCGCCTCGATCTCTCCGGGCTCCACCCGGAAGCCGCGGATCTTCATCTGGTGGTCGGTGCGGCCGGCGTACTCCAGGGCGCCGTCCGGCCGGTGCCGGGCCAGGTCACCCGTGCGGTAGAGGCGGCGGGTGACCCCGTCGGCGCCGGTGTGCCGCACGAACCGCTCGGCGGTCAGCTCCGGTCGGCCGTGGTACCCGAGCGCCAGCCCGACGCCCTCCAGGTACAGCTCGCCGGTGACGCCCAGCGGGACCTCGGCCAGACGGGCGTCCAGGACATGGGTGCGCATATTGGCGATGGGCCGCCCGATGGGCACCGTGTCTCCGTCGCCGGGCGCGCACCGCCAGGCCGTCACATCGACGGCCGCCTCGGTCGGACCGTAGAGGTTGTGCAGCTCCACCCCGGGCAGCAGCTCGAAGAACCGGTTGCGCACGTCGGCGGGCAGGGCCTCGCCGCTGCACACGACCCGGGTGAGCCCGGCGGCTCCGGCGACCGCGCCCGGGTCGTCCAGGAACACGGCCAGCATCGACGGCACGAAGTGCACGGTGCTGATCCGCTCGCTCCGCACGAGCCCGGCCAGATAGCCGGGGTCGCGCTGCCCGCCGGGCCGGGCGAGGACGAGCGTCGCCCCGGTGAGCAGCGGCCAGAACAGCTCCCACACCGACACGTCGAACGTGTACGGCGTCTTCTGGAGCACCCGTTCGCCGGGGACCAGCCCGTACGCGTCCTGCATCCACAACAGCCGGTTGGCGATGGCCCGATGGGACACCACGACACCCTTGGGGGTACCGGTGGAACCCGAGGTGAAGATCATGTACGCGGGGTCGTCGGGGGTTGCGACCGCTACGGCGGTGCCCGGACCGTCCGCCGGCCGCTCCGGTACGACGTCCGACTTGCCCGGCACGGTGCTCGGTTCACCCGGTACGACGACACTCACCCCGGCGTCCCGCAGCCGGGCGCCCCGGCCTTCGTCGGCGACGACCAGCCCGATCCCCGCCTCGGCCAGCAGGGACCGCACCCGCTGCTCGGGATGCTCCGGGTCCAACGGCACATACGCGGCACCGCACTTGAGCACGGCGAGCAGGACGACCGGCAGCGTGCGGGACCGCTCAAGGAGCAACCCGACGAACGCGCCAGGACCGGCGCCCCGCTCCCGCAGCCGTACGGCCAGCCGCTCCGCCGCCGCGTCGAGCGCCCGGTAACTCAGCTCGCCGCCCTCGAAACGGACGGCGACGGCATCCGGAGTCGCCCGGACCTGACGCTCGATCAATTCGGTGAGCACATGCGGCTCTTCGTACCGCTTCTCCGTGCTGTTCCACTCCGCGTACCGTTGCCGGTCCGCCACCGGAAGCAGGTCGGCCGCCAGGCAGTCCCGGTCCGGGGTGTCGGCGAGGGCCCGCAGTGCCGCCGTGTACGAGGCGTGGACCGCGGCCATCCGTTCGGCGGGGAAGCGGGCGGCGTCGTAGCGCAGCCCGAGTTCGAGCAGCCGCCCGTCGGGGCTGCGGGAGAACTCCGCGCCGAACGCGAAGTCCGTGTCGGCCTCACCGATCTCGTCCAGCACGGTGAACGCGCCGTCGGCGGGGCCCGCCTGCTCGACGTGGAAGTGGGTGTAGTTGAAGAACGTCTCGAAGGGCGCGCTGCCACCGCCGGTGCGCACGATCTCCGCGAGCGGGAAGCGCCGGTGCTCGTGGACGGGGACCTCCAGGTCCGCGACGCGCCGCACGAACTCCCGCCAGCTCCCGGCGGCGAGGGCGACGCGGAAGGGCAGCGTGTTGAGGAACACGCCGACGACCTTGTCGCCGTCCGGCTCCTCCGCGCGCCCGTTGTGGACCACACCGGTGGTGATCTCGTCGCTGCCGCCCATCAGCGCCATGACCCGGACATGCGTGGCGAGCAGGACGGTGCGCAGCGGCACACCCAGCTCGGCGGCGCGCGCGGTGAGGCGTTCGTGCAGGTCGGCGGGGAGCGGCTCATGGTGCCAGGACATCCGCGGCGCGGCGCCCGCGGGGCCGGTGCGGGGCAGCCGGGTCACGGTGGCGCCGGCCGTCTGCCCGGCCCAGAAGGAGCGGTGCGCCGGATCGGCGAGGGCGGCGCGTTCGAGCGCGACGAAGGTGGCGAAGCGGGAGCGCGGCGCGGGGGCGGGCGCCGGGGCGTCCGCTCCGGCGCACAGGCGGACGTACCGCGCACTGAGTTCGGTGAACAGTGAGCGTTCGCTCCAGCCGTCCACGATCGCGTGGTGTTCCGCGATGAAGAGCTGGAAGGCGGTGTCGGAGCGGCGCTGCACATGGAAGCGGATCAGCGGCGCCCGGTCCCAGACGAACGGGCGGGTGCGCTCGGCCTCGTAATGCCGGGCGACGGCCGCCTCCCGTGCCGCGTCGTCGAGCCCGCGCAGATCCTCGAAGGTGATCTCGGGGCGGGCGTCGCGGTGCACGAACTGGAGGGGTTCGCCGAAGCCGTGCAGATCGAAGGAGGTGCGCAGCATCTCGTGCCGGACGGCGGCCTCGGCGACGGTCTGCCGCCAGGCGGCCTCGGACCAGGGCGCCTGCACATGGTAGGCGGAGACGTTGTGGTAGACGCGCCCCGCGGCGGCCGGGAGATCGCTGTGGAAGAGCATCCCGGCCTGGAGCCGGGTCATCGGGTAGGCGTCGTCGAGCCCGTCCGGGAGCGCGGCCCGGTCCGCCTCGGTGAGCAGCGAGAACGGCTCGTACGACGGCGTCTCCTCCGCCGCGCCCGGCTCCTGGGCGACGGCCTCGGCCAGGCCGCGCACGGTCTGGTGTCGCATGAGGTCCACGACGCCGAAGCGCAGCCCGCGGTCCCGGGCGCGCGCCAGCACCTGGAGGGAGCGGATGGAGTCGCCGCCCAGCGCGAAGTAGTTGTCGAGGGCGCCGACCCGCTCATGCCCGAGCACCTCCTGCCAGATCTCCGCGAGGGCGCTCTCGACGGGCCCGCTCGGCGGTTCGTACGCCGATCCGGGCGCCAGCGCGCCCGTCGCCGTGCCCGGCACCGGCAGCGCGCGCCGGTCGACCTTGCCGTTGGCGGTGAGGGGAAGCGCGGGGAGGGTGACAAGGGCGCCGGGGATCATGTACGCGGGCAGCCGGGCCGCCAGATGGGCGCGGAGGCCGTCCACCGTCAGGCCGACCGGGGCGGAGCCTTCCGTGCGGGTGCCGTCCGTGCCGGAGCCATCCGTTCCGGTGCCGTCCGTCGTGGGGTTCTCGGCGGGGTTCTCGGCGGCCGGTACGACATAGCCGGCCAGTACGGGGGTCCCGGTGGCGTCCGGGACGACACGGGCGACGGCGGCGCCGATGGCGGGGTGCGCGGTGAGCGCCGCCTCGATCTCGCCGAGCTCGATGCGAAAGCCCCGCAGCTTGACCTGGTCGTCGATGCGGCCGAGGTATTCCAGCTCGCCGTCGGCCCGCAGCCGTGCCAGGTCGCCGGTCCGGTACAGGCGCTCCCCGCAGGGCGCGGTGGGAAAGCGCTCCGCGGTCAGTTCCGGGCGGTTGAGATAGCCCCGGGCGAGACCTGCCCCGGCGACGTACAGCTCACCGGCGGCGCCGCGCGGGACCGGGTCCCCGTGCCGGTCCAGCAGATGCAGCCGCAGGTCGGGGATGGGCACCCCGATGACGCTGCCCCGCCCCTGTGCCGCGTCCCGGGCGGTCAGCGGGCGGTAGGTGACATGCACCGTGGTCTCGGTGATGCCGTACATGTTGACCAGCCGGGGCGTGCTGTCGCCGTGCCGCTCGAACCAGCCGGTGAGCGCCCCGACATCGAGGGCCTCGCCGCCGAACACCACATACCGCAGCGCGAGTTCACCGGACGGCTCAGCCGCACGCTGGGCGTCCACGCGGTCGAGCTGGTGGAAGGCGGACGGGGTCTGGTTGAGCACGGTGACCGCCTGGTCGCACAGCAGGCGGTGGAACTCCTCCGGGGACCGGCTGGTCTCGTACGGCACCACGACGAGCCGTCCGCCGTGCAGCAGCGCGCCCCACAACTCCCAGACGGAGAAGTCGAAGGCGATGGAGTGGAACAGCGTCCACACGTCCTCGGGGCCGAAGCCGAACCAGTGGTGGGTGGCGGAGAACAGCCGGGTGATGTTGCGGTGCGGCACCAGGGTGCCCTTGGGCCGTCCGGTGGAGCCGGAGGTGTAGATGACATAGGCGAGATGCTCGGGCGTCACCCCGCTGTCCGGTGCGGTGCCCGGCAGTTCGGCGAGCCGGTCCGCGTCGGCCGTCAGATCGACCGCGTGCGCGGCCGCGGCCTCCCACAGCGGACGGGTGGCGGTGGTGCCGACGACATGGCGCAGCCCGGCGTCGCCGATGATGTGCCGCAGCCGCTCCGGCGGGTTGTCCGGGTCGAGCGGAAGGTAGGCGCCGCCCGCCTTGAGGATGCCCAGCAGGCCGACCATCAGCTCGGCGGAGCGCGGCGCGCACAGGCCCACCAGGGTGTCGGGTCCGACCCCGAGGGCGCGCAGCCGGTGCGCCAACTGATTGGCCCTGCGGTCGAGTTCGCCGTAGCTGAGCGCTCGTGAGCCGTCGGTTACGGCGATGGCGTCGGGGGTGCGGGCGGCGTGCTCGGCGAACACCTCGTGGGCGCAGCGCCCGGCGACCTCCGCGGCCCCTTCGGGCAGGGCGGAGACGAGCGGGTGACGCTCCTCGTCGCTGAGCATGGGGAGCCGGCTGACGGGCAGCTCGGGGTCCGCGACGGCCGCGGCCAGCAGGCGCAGATAGTGCCGGGTGAACCGCTCGACGGTGGCGGCCTCGAACAGATCGGCGCGGTACTCCAGTCGGCAGCGCACTCCGTCCTCGCCCCGTACGACATCGAAGGTGAGGTCGAACTTGGCGCTTCCGGCGGGGCCTTCGAGCAGCCGGGCGCGCGGGCCGGGCAGCGCCGCGGTGGTCTCCGCCTCGTCCTGGAAGCCGAACACGACGTCGAAGAGGGGGGCGCGGTCGGTGGTGCGCTCGGGGTTGAGGTGCTCGACGATCCGCTCGAAGGGCAGGTCCTGGTGGTCCTGGGCGTCCGCGACGGTGTCCCGCAGCCGCTTGAGGTGATCGCGGAAGCGGGGGTCGTCGGAGAGGTCGGAGCGGATCACGAGGGTGTTGACGAACAGCCCGACGGTGTCCTCGAACTCCCTGCGGTTGCGGTTGGCCACGGGCGTGCCGACCAGGATGTCCTCGCCGCCCGTGTAGCGGCAAAGGACGATCTGGAAGGCCGCCAGCATGGTCGTGTAGAGGGTGCTGTCGGTCTCCCGGCAGAGCCGGTTCAGCCGCTCCAGGACGTCCCCGGGGACCGCCGCCTCATGGAGGGCCGCGGCACGGGGCAGCAGCTCCCCGCCCGGCCTGCGGTCCGTCGGCAGTCCCGCGGAGGGCAGTTCGCCGCCCAACTGATCGGCCCAGTAGGCGAGCTGGCGTTCGGCGGCCGGACCGCTCAGCCATTCCTCCTGCCATTCGGAGAAATCGGCGTACTGGAACTCGGGCTCCGCCGGCTCGAACGCGCCGCCCCCGGGTGCATCGGCCGCGCCGGTGCGGGCCGCGTAATCGGTGAGCAGCTCCTTGAGCAGCAGCCCCGCCGACCACCCGTCACCGACGATGTGGTGCATTCCCAGGGCGAGTACGGCACCCTTTTCCCGCCGCAGCAGCGCGGCCCGGAAGAGCGGACCGGCCGCCAGATCGAAGGGCCTGTGGTGCTGGGCGTCCATCCAGCGCTCGGCGTCGCCGCCGCCGTGCTCCTCCGCGACCGACCAGTCGAGCCGCGCGGAGGCGTCGATGTGCTGTGTCAACTCCCCTTCGTCCAGCACGAACCGGGTCCGCAGCGCCTCGTGCCGGTCCAGCAGGCCCTGGGCGCACGAGCGGAGCACCTCGGCATCCACGGCGCCGTCGAGCGCGCAGAAGACCGGCATGTGATACGTCGGCCTGCCCTCCTCCATCTCCTGGAGGAAATACATCCGTTGCTGGGCCCGCGAGGCGCGGAACACGCTGATCGCCGGCTCGGTGAATGCTTCGGCCGTGACGTGAGTGGCCAAGTCGACTCCCTCGACCGCCACGCCTTTCCGGACGTGCGGCACTGATCCCACTGGTTGGCGAGATCAACGCTAGGCGCGGGACGGGATGGAGATAAGTCCCGATCTGCCGGTCCCGGATTCACGTGACACGGCATTGCGCGGATCAGGATTCGACGGGGGCGCCTCCGGAGCGCAACGCCTCGAAGCCCGCCGCCAGATCCCGCCGGAGATCCGCCAGGCCCTCGAACCCGACATGCACCCGGATCAGTGGCCCCCGCCCGGCCCAAGTGCCCGGCAGACGATGGGAGACGGGGTCCGCGGGGACGACCAGACTCTCGTAGCCGCCGTAGCTGTGCCCGAGACCGAAGAGGCGCAGCCGGTCGAGCAAAGCGTCGACGGCCGGCTTGGTGAAGCCCCGCGCCAGCTCCACGCCGAACAGTGCGGCGGCGCCCGTGAAGTCCCGGCGCCACAGCCGGTGTCCGGGGTCCCCGGGCAGCCCCGGGTGGAGTACGGCGGCCACCTCCTCCCGCCCGGCGAGCCAGCGGGCCAGCTCCAGGCCCTGCTCGTGATGCCGGTCCAGCCGTACGCCGAGGGTGCGCAGACCGCGCAGCCCCAGGTAGACGTCGTCGGCGCCGGCGCACTGGCCGAGACGGATGGCCGCGCCCCGGACGAGGGGGTAGCTGTCCTCGGTGCACACGATCGCGCCGAGAATGCTGTCCGCGTGCCCCGTCAGATACTTGGTCGCGGAGTGCACCACCGCGTCCACCCCGGCGCCCAGCCGCAGCGGACGGCAGAACGCGGGTGTGGCCCAGGTGTTGTCCGCGAGGGTGACCACCCCGCGGGCCCGGCAGACGGCGGTGATCCCCGGTATGTCCTGCACCTCGAACGTGGTGGAGCCCGGGGATTCGAGGTAGAGCAGACGGGTGCCGGGGCGGATCAGGGACTCGATCGCGGCGGCCGGGGCGTCCGGGCGGTAGTACTCCGTCTCCACGCCGAGCGCGGCGAGCGAGTCGCAGAACCTGCGGGTCGGCAGGTACACGGAGTCGCTGACGAGGATGTGGTCGCCGGCCCGGACGTACGCGAGGATCGCCGTGGTGATCGCCGCGAGGCCGGAGCAGGTCGCCACCGCCGCGTGCCCGCCCTCCAGTTCGGTCAGTGCCTCCTCGAAGGCGCGGCTGGTCGGTGTGCCGAAACGGCCGTAGACCGGGCCGCCCCGCTTGAGCGGGTCGGCCTGGGAGGCCGCCATCTCGGCCGTGTCCCGGTAGAGGACCGTGGAGGCGTGGTGGACGGGCGGGTTCACATAGCCGCTCTGGCGGCGCGGGTCCGCACCCGCGTGCACGTACCGGGTCTCGGGGGAGGCGAGGGGTTCCTTCACCGGCCCACCGCCGCTTCGGACAGGGCCTGTTCGGGCACCGCGGACTGCCTGCGGCCGCTCAGCGCCAGGGCGAGCAGCGCGGCGATCGCGCACTGGGCGCCGACCACCAGCCAGAACGTGCCCGGTGCACCGCTCGCCTTGTAGTGCGCGAACACGAAGCCGCCGACGACACCGGCGAGCAGCCCGCCGACCCCGCCCGTCAGCCGCTGGACACCGAAGGCGAACGCGGCGTTGCGCGGCAGCAGTTCCACGAGTTCCAGATCGCAGCGCAGGAAGAGGAAGATCTCACCCATCGTGAACAGCGCGGTGCCCGCGAGCAGCGCCGGGGTGTGGCCGAGGGACATGGC
This sequence comes from Streptomyces sp. NPDC093018, assembly GCF_040684035.1. Lineage (NCBI taxonomy): Bacteria > Bacillati > Actinomycetota > Actinomycetes > Kitasatosporales > Streptomycetaceae > Streptomyces > Streptomyces sp. NPDC093018. The sequence goes on along the minus strand of NZ_JBFBFF010000012.1, from coordinate 141,470 downwards.
CGCCGTGCCGAGCGCCATCAGGGCGAACGAACCGGCGACCAGCAGCCGGTAGTCGGCCCGTGCGATGCGGTCGGCGAGCGGCGGCTGGAGCACCACCACCATGGCGCAGTTGAGCAGCATCACCCAGCCGAGCGCCTGGATGTTCGACACCTCGGCCGCGTACAGGCCCATGAAGCTCTGGAAGAAGAAGTAGAGGTAGTAGGCGACGGCGGTGAACAGGACCGGGCGCAACGCGCCCCGAAGTGCCGCCCACTTGCGGGTGGACGCCTTCTCCCCGGCCGTCGACGGCCCGGCCGCCGAACGGCGTTCGACCTGCTTCAATGTGATCTGGTGGGCCACGGTGATCAGGGCGAACAGCCCGGCGAGGCCGATCAGCAGCAGCATCGGATCGGCGTCGACCAGCAGCGCGGCGAGCAACGGCCCAAGGCCCATGCCCGCGTTGAGGGCCGCGCTGCTCACCCCGAGGAACAGCGGGCGCAGTTCGTCGGAGACGCTGGTGACGATGTACGCCTTGTTCGCCGGGAGATACAGTGCGGGGCCGCCCGCCACCAGCACGACGGCCGGGTACGCCACCCACGGCACCCGCACCGCCAGCCCGAGCAGCACCAGACCGGCCGTACGCACGGTGAGCGCGAGGACCATGGTCCGCTTGAGCCCGAGCCGGTCCACGACCGCGCCGCCCAGGATGCTGCCGCCGAACTGGATGAAGGTGGCGACGGCCACCAGGACCCCGGCGACCCGGACGTCCAGGTGGACCGCCTCGACCATGAGCACCCCGATGAACGGGGTGACCATGTAACTGCCCAGCGCGACCACGAACGACAGGATGATCAGGGACTTGAGCGCGGCCGGCAGCCCGGTGAACGTCCGGTATTTCGCGCCGAGTCGCGCGCGAGGTCCGCGGCTCACGGCGAACCGCTCCCGCCGGTGGCCACGGGGCGCTCCGAGGGCAGCCCCCACTCGCTCCACGAGCCGTCGTACACCGCGAGTTCGCGGTAGCCGGCCACGGTGGCGCCGAGCGCGAGGACGCAGGCGGTGACCCCGGAGCCGCAGCTGAAGTACAGCCGCTCCCGGTCCCCGGCCACCGCCTTCAGCGCCTTGCGCAGCGCGTCCGGCGGTGCCAAGTGGCCCTCATCACCCAGGAGTTCACCGAACGGGAGGTTGACCGAGCCCGGCATATGGCCACCGCGCAGCCCCGGCCGCGGCTCGGGCGCGATACCGGCGTACCGCTCCCGTGTCCGCGCGTCGAGCACGGCGGCACCCGGATCGGCGAGCGCCTCGGCGACGGTGTCGGCGTCCACGATCAGACCGGGCCTGGGTCGTGCGGTGAAGGTGCCGCGCGGACCGTCGTAGGCGGCGGGCACGGCCTCCACCGGATGGCCCGCGGCGGCCCAGGCGGGCAGGCCCCCGTCGAGGACGGCGACCCGGTCGAAGCCCATCGCGCGCAGCATCCACCAGGCGCGGGCGCTGGAGTAGACGCCCTGCGCGTCGTAGACCACGACCGTGTCCGTGTCGCTGACGCCGAGCGCCCGCAGTGCCTCGGTGAACCGCTCGGCGCCGGGCATGGTGTGCGGCACGGGGGAGGAGTGATCGGACAGTTCGCCGTCGAGGTCGAAGGGGCGGGCCCCGGGGAGGCGCGCGGCGCCGCCCCGCTTCGAACCGACCGAGGCGTCGAAGAGGACCAGGCCCGCCCCGAGCCGCCCGGCCACCCAGTCGGCCCCGACGACCGGACCGGGGACGCCGGAAAGGGAACTCTCCGGGGGCGTCGGCGCGCTCACGCGGCACCTCCACCGGAAAGGGCGGGCCGCCACCGGGAGTTGTCGGAGAACCAGGTGGCCACGCGTTCGAGATGCGCGGCCACCTCCTCCTCGGTGTCCCCGTCGACGACATAACCGGCCAGGAACAGGCCGGACTTGACCCCGCCGTGGAACTCCTGGCCCACCGCCCCGGTCAGCATCTCCTCACGGACGCACTCCGGCTGTCCGTCGGCGGCCGACGGCAGCCGCTCCAGCAGCCCGTGCCGCGGCGGGATGCACAGCGCTCCGGCGGGGCGGTACACGGGGACGCCGATCGTGGCGGGCAGGCCGCACTCGGCGTACAGCCACTCCTTGTCCAGGTCGATGCCGAACGCGTGCCGGACCATCCCGCTGATCATGCCGCCGCCGGTGCGACTGGCGATCTCGCAGAACACCAGCCGGTCGTCGGGCGTGATCCAGAACTCGGCGTGGAACGCGGTCGCGGGCGGCGTCGGCAGCTCGGCGATGACCGCCCGCGCCGCCTCGACCAGCCGGTCGTACAGCGGATCCGACCGGGTGAGCGGAAGGTTGGCCACCCAGTCGTCGTCCCGGAAGGACAGGCAGTCGTGGAGATAGCGGAAGGGGTGCACGAAGACCACCTCGCCATCGGCCACCAGCCCGTCCACGTGGTACATCTGCCCGGGTACGAACACCTCGATCTCGCTGGTCCCGCGCCATGGGTCGGCCAGATACGCGTCCAGTTCCGGCTCGTCGCGGATGATCGCCGCGCCCAGCGAGCCCGACTCGGAGACCGGCTTGATCACGACCGGGAAGCCGTGCTCCGCGACGAAGCCGAGGATCGTGTACGCCGATTCGACCTGCCGGTAGGCGGGTATCTCGACGGGTCCGTGGGCGAGGTGGTCCTTCATGACCACCTTGTCGCGGAACGCGAGCGCGCTCGCGGTGTGCTGCCCCTTCAGACCGAGCAACTCCCGCAGCCGGGCGGCCCGTACGATGTCCGCCTCGGCGCGGGCGAAGACCGCCTCGACATCGAACGCGCGGGCCAGGCGCAGCGCGGTCTTCTCGACCAGCTGGTTGGTGTCGTAGGCGTCGAAGGCGTGCACATGCGGCAGATGGGAGTACCCCTGCGCGTACTCGCGCGGGGTCACGAGGACCGGGACGATCCCGGTGCCTGCCAGCCACTGGTCGTACGGGGTCTTGGTGTAGGGCGTCTTGGCGAAGACGAGGATGTGACGCATCGGGGCGGTACTTTCTCTGCGATCAGGGCACGGAACCGATCAGGGCACGGAACCGGTCAGGGCGCTCGGTCGGTCAGGCGCTCAATCGGTCAGGAGCGGCAGCCGGCGCCGCTCCGGAACCCGGGAGATCAGACCGAGTTCCTCGGACAGCTCGGTGGCGAAGCAGCCGTCCTTGTACGTGCCGGAGAGCCGCTTGGCGGTGAAGGCCTCGATCTCGTCCTGGTCGAACTCCACGTCGTACGCGACCTGTTCGCCCGTCTCGCCGTGGGTGACGGTTCGGGTCAGGATGCCCAGGTGCGGCTCGAAGGTGTTGACGCAGCCGACGACATCGCCGATCTTCTCGCGGCGGCCCTCGGGTCCGTCGGAGAGGATTTCCTCCGCTGCCGGGATCGCGGCGAACAGCTGGCGGCCGGCCCGGCACCAGCCGACATGGCCGGGGAAGCCCATGGCCTTGATGCCGAAGGTGCCGAAGTCCTCGCTGACGCCGAGCTGGAAGCCCAGCGGGATCGTCTCGTGCACCCACTTGAAGTCGCGGTACGCCTGCTCGATCTCCTCGCGGGACAGGCGCAGTTCGGGGTGCCGGTTGCCGTGGTCGGTGAAGTTGTTGAACCGTACGGTGGCCACGCCCAGCTTGTTGAAGTAGTGGGCGTAGCGCTCCAGCGAGGTGCGGCCGTGGTTGTGACGGCCGACGGTGACACCGATGTTGACGCGGAAGGCGTCCTCGGGAGCGACGTCCTGGTTGTACTCGGCGATGCGGCGCAGCACCTCCTCGGTGTCCGCGCCGGAGAAGACGCCCTTGATCGGGTACGTCTTGTGGTCGGTGACCTCAAGGTTCTCGTCGATCACACCGTGGTAGGTGATGGAGACGGTGCCGTAGCCGTTCTCGACGGCCAGGTCGAGGAGGTCGCGCCAGTTGTCGGCGAGCAGCGGGCGGCCGCTGGTCCAGGCGTCGCCCTTCTCCATGGTGGCGGTCGGCGTGTGGTCCGACTCCTGCCGGAACTCACGGTTGTTGGCGGTGCCGTACAGGCTCATGAACGCGCCGTCGTAGGCGAAGCTGTCCACGTAGCGGGGGTAGACCTGGTAGCCGTGCGCGCGCAGGCCCGCCAGGATGCGGGGGCCCTCCTCCATCGCGAACGACTTGTCGTACACCTTCTCGTAGTTCACGAACCAGCAGTGCGCGCACTTCTGGCCGCAGGTGTTGCGGCCGACCTTGGTGTCGAGGTCGAGATAGAGGTGGATGTCCTCGGGCTTGATGTCCTTGAACGGCGTGGAGAACGGAACATCGCCGTGGAAATCATAGGAAATGGGGTGGTTCTGGGCGGACATGTGCCCCCCGGCATCGTGTCGTCGTCAGGGAAGTGACGGGTTCGTCGGTGAAGTGGACGAGAGATGGAGCGGTGTTCTCGTCAGAGGTGCGGCTCGGGCGTGGTGACGACCACCGGGAGGGCGGTCAGTTCCGCGACGGCTGCCGCGCAGGAGTCGGTGTCGGCGGCGGTCACGACCGCCATGCCGAGCCGGTCGGTGGAGGAGCGCAGCGGCCGGACCGCGGCTCCGGGCCGGACGGCGAGGTCCCAGGTCCGGACCTCGCCCCGGGTGAGGACGGGGCGCGGCGCGACGGCCGTCACCCGTCCGGCAGGGGCGGTGAGGAAGACGGTGGCGGCAGCGGCGGCCGTGGCGGGGGTCCGGCGGATCCCCGCGTCGATCGCCCAGCCGAGGGCGGCGTGACGCCAGTCGACGCCGGTGGTGAGGCGGACCAGGTCCGCGATGCCGTCGCCGCCGAGCCGGGTGTGCGTCTCGATCACGATGATCTTGTCGCCGTCGACCTTGACCTCGGTGTGGCTGGGGCCGTCGGTGACGCCGAGGGCGTCGAGCAGCTCGCCGACCGCGCGGGCGACCAGCTCCTGGCGGCCCTGGTCAAGGGAGGGCGGCGGCATCATGTGGCTCACCTCGACGAAGCCGTCGGTGGTGCCCTTCTCGGCGATGCCGATCACGGTGTGCCGGCCGCCGGCCGAGAGGGCCTCGACGCTGAACTCCCGCCCCTCGGCGAACTGTTCGACCAAGGTCGCGGCCGTACGGCGGTCCGCGGGGAGGGCGTCGAGGTCGTCCACCAGGGCGATGGCGGTGCTGCCGACACCGTCGACCGGCTTGGCCACCGCCCGGCCATGGGCGGCGAACAGCCGGGCCACCGCCGCCGCGTCGTCGCCCGCCGCGAAGGCCGGGTTCAGATGCGGGGCCTTGCCTTCGAGGACGCGCCGCATCTCCAGCTTGTCACGGGTGACGCGGACGACGGCCGGGTCGACGCCGGTGACGCCGAGCCGGCGGGCGGCCAGCGCGGCCGGCTCCAGACCGAACTCGGTGAGGGACACGACGGCGGTGGGCCGCAGCGGCCGCAGCACCTCGTCGGTGAAGGCCAGGAAGGCGGGCAGGTCCTGGAAGTCGGCGGTCAGGACCCGGGTGCCGGGGTCGAGTTCGGGTGCGCCGGGCCGCTGGACGTGGATGAGCGTGCCGGGCAGCGTCTCCGCGGCCCGTGCCACGGTCGGATTGGCTCCGACGATCACCAGCGTGGGCGCACCGTCCGTACCCGGACAGTCCCCCTCCGGGCCGCCGCCCGCCCCCACTGCGTCCACTTTTCCTCCCCCGTCCCCTTGCCGACCGCTCGTTCGAAGCGGCGCGGCGAGCATGACGATCGCAAGCGCCCTCGCCGAATGTCAACAGGTGTCGCGCTGAGTCGAATTCACCGCTGTGACCTGCTCCGACCCGGACTTCGGTCCATGTCCCCAGGTCCCGCCCGAGGATTTGTACGAGCGGCCGATCACTCGCGCTCCGTGTTCGCCCCCGTTCACCCTGTGCTCGTTTCGGCCAACTTCCCGGCCACGTTTTTACATTGCGTTCACAAAACCGCAGTACGACATGGGGAGCGGCGGCGGTTTCCGGTCAAATTCCAGGGCGCGGAGGCGAGGAGCGCGGATTCGGGGGGACCGGCTCGTTTCGCTGACGCGCGTGGGGCTGAGCAGGCGGAGCACCGCCCGATGCTCCGCGGGCCGAGGGCCGGCAGCGAGCGGCCCGGTGGTGAGCGGACCGGTGATCCGGTGCCCGGGTGATCCGCGCTCTAGTGGCCCGCCGCCGCGGCCCTTCGGTCGTTGCGCAGCTCCGTGGCCAACTGGGCGACCGCCGCGTGGAGCGGATCCGTCTGGGGGACGCCCCAGCGGTGCAGATAGACGAGGAGCTGGTTGACGACGGTGTCGTACTCCACGAGGGCGGAACTGTTCGGGGCGCTCAACGCCTCGATCTCCAGAAGGCGTTGGTAGGTGGCGGCGTCGAGTTTGTTCTTGAAGGCCGCCGCGTAGCGGCCGACGCCCTTGTTCGGGTCCGTGGCGTAGTTCAACTTGAAGGTGAAGAGGTCCTTCTGGGCGTCGGTGAGCGTCTCGTTGCCGGCCAGGAGCCCCAGCAGGGCATCGACCCGGGCCTTGCGCTCCTTGGCCAGCGCCGTGATGTCGGCGTCGGCGAGGTTCTGCCGCAGCAACAGCAGGATCTGCGTGTTGTCGAAGCTCTCTCCGGCGTCCACGTGGGTGAGTTCATGGGCCAGTGAGCCGAGCCGCTCGGTCGCACCGCCTGCCTGCGCCATCGTGTGCTTGAGGGTGTACTTCTCGGCGACTCCCGGCTCGGACAGCTTCGTTCCCGGCATGCCGATCGTGAAGTTGACGATGCCGCGGTTCGCCAGCAGATCCCCGAGGATGTCCCGGGTGACCTGCGGAGCGCCGGGGTCCGCCTGGATCTCGGCCAGCAGATCGAGATCGTCCCCGACGAGGGTGCGCTTCTCGGCGTCCGACAGCGTGTTGACGGCCTGGAGCAGCGGTGTCCCGAGATGGGCGTTGGCCTTGAACACTTCGCTGTCGGCGCCCAGGTTCGCGTCCCGGACGCGCTGGAGGACCGCCTCCTGCGCGGTGAGCAACGCGCGCGCCTTCGCCAGCGGGTTCGCCAGGCCCTCGGCGTTCGCGAGCTGCCGGAAGACCGCCGCCTCGGGCCGGCATTCGGCGAGCAGGGCCTGGACGACCTGCGTGTGCCGGGCCGATTTCGACTTGGTCAGGTAGGTCTCCGCGGCCTGGACGAGGTCCTCCAGCCGATCGGCCCTGACCGCGAAGTCGTTCGACGGTGCCGCCTCCCCATGGCACTCGGCGAGGGCCTGCTCGACCTGGTCGATGGACGAGCCGCGCTTCTGGAAGGCGCCGACGGTGGTGCGCTGCTGGAACTCGCCGACCGACATCAGCCGGGCGACGGTCAGCCCCGCGCCGGAGTGCGCCACCGCGCCCGGCGCCCGGACCGGGCCATCGGCCACCGCCTCGGGCGTCCCGTCGGCGACCGCGTCGGGCGTCCCATCGGCCACCGCCCGCTGGGCGACCCGCTCCGCCTCCCGCTCGAACCGGTCCGAGGGATCGCTGACGGCGAGCCCGCCCCCGGTGTCCGTACCGGCGACCGCGCCGCGCCGCTGCTGCACGACATGCGTCAGCTCATGGGCGAGCACCGTGCGGCCCGCGTCGGACGAGGGGTCGTAGCGGCCCTCGCGGAAGACGATGTGCGAGCCGGAGGTGTACGCCTCGGCGGAGACGGAAGCCGCGGACTCGTGCGCCGCCCGGTCGGTGTGCACCCGCACATCGGAGAAGTCCGCGCCCAGCCGGGCCTCCATGTCGCCGCGCACCGGGTCGTCCAGGGGCCGGCCGGGGGAGCGCAGCACCCCGCGGACCGCGGCGGACTGCTGTTCGGCCGCCGCGGAGCGCTCCGTCCCGGCGCGGCCCAGCAGCTCGCTGACCGCCGCGTTGCCGATCAGCCGTTGCAGCGCAGCCACCGCGTCCGGCCGTGGTGCGTCCGTCTGCCCGGTCCGCCGAGTGTCCGCCGTACGGGCCGTGGTGGGCCGGGGCCGCGAGCCGGCCGCCGTGGGATCCTCGTGTTGTTTCCGGTGCCCGTGCACAGCTCTCCTCACCACGCCGAGTCCTGCCCCACTCTTTCGGTGTACGACACGGACGCTTCCCTCGAACAGGGCGAAACGGGCAATGTCCGGGCAGCGCCACTGCCCGGCCGGTCACCGGTGACACGGTGGTCAGGTGGTGCGCAGCGGGACCGGCAGATGGTCCCAGAGGTTGACGTGGGACAGCCGCCAGCGGCCGTCGGACCAGTCGAGTGCGGTGATCCCGCAGTGGTAGAGCTTGAGGCGGAACGTGTCGGACTCCGCGACCGCCCGGACGACCGTGCCGATCAGCCCGCCGTGGCTCACCGCCAGCACCGGTCGCCCCGACTCCTCGGCACACCGGCCGAGTTCGGCCAGGGCGGTGCGCGCCTGGGCGCGGAAGTCCAGATAGCGCTCGGACAGGAGTCTGCCTCGGCGCCGGGCGAACGGCGCGGTGGCCGAGGGGAGTTCGGTGGCGACGGGGAAGTCGGCCTCCGCGAGCGTGTGCTGGACCCGGGCCGGGATCCCGAGCGGTTGGCACACGTACTCGGCCGTCTCGCGGGCCTCTGCCAGCGGGCTGGTCAGCACGCTGCCCACGGTCAGCGAGGTGTCGCCGTCGAGCCGCGCGTCGCCCGCGAGCCACTTCGCCAGCTGCCCGGCCTGGGTGTGCCCGAGCGGGCTGAGCGAGGCGTCCCGGCGGCGCCCCGGAATCGGCTGCGCCTGACCGTGCCGTACCAGATAGATCTTCACCGGACGTCCTCCACGAGCGGTTCCCGGCCGGCCCCGGAGCCTGCCCTCTCCCCGGCGGAGCCAGGCATGAGGGGCTTGCCCCGGGCCACGGTCCGGCCGAGCCAGAATCCGGCGAACTGGCTGGTCACGATGGACAGCAGCACCAGCGAGGTGAAGAAGTTCTCGTTGATGAGGTGCGCGCCGAACGTCACGGAGGCGAGCACGATGCCCGGACCGCCGCGCGCGTTCATCGCGACCGCGAGATTCCTGGCCGCCGCCGGGGACTCTCCCGCCAGCCGGGCCCCGAGCCACACGCCGGCCGACTTCACCAGGCAGGCCAGCGCCAGGAACCAGCAGAAGAACACCGGGTCGAAATGGCGCACCAGATCCAGCTTGAGGCCGACGATCGCGAAGTAGACCGGCACGAAGAAGCCCAGCGAGACCTGGCGCAGCGTCTCCTGGGACCGCTCCGCCTCCGCCCCCGAGGCGCCCGCCACGCACATGCCCGCCACCAGCGCGCCGAAGATCGGGTCGATGCCGAGCCCGCCGCACGCCGCGCACAGCAGGAAGACGACGACCAGCCGGAACGCGAGGGGGCTGCGCCGCTCCAGCACATTGGCCCGCGAGCGTGACAATCGTGCGAAGAGCCCCGGCCCGAGCCGCAGGCACAGCACGAGGAACAGCAGCGGTACGACGGTGAAGTAGGCGACGGTGGGCGCCAATTCGCCCGAGCCGTACGACGCCCACAGCCCGTAGGCGTCGGCGCCGCGGGCCCCCGCCATGCCGAGGACGATGGCGAGGACGACGTAGAGCAGGATGTCCTCGATCACGGCCACGGCCAGCACGATCCGCGCGAACAGGGTCCGCAGGATGCCGAGGTCCAGCATGATGCGGGAGATGACGGGCACGCTGGTGACCGCGACGGCCATGCCGAAGACGAGCGCGAGGGCGGCGGGCGAACCGTTGGGACCGGCCAGGCCGCCGGTGTGCACGGCGGAGGCGACGGCCAGCCCGAAGGAGAACGGCAGGACGAGACCTGAGATCGCGGCGTAGGTGATGGTGCGCCGGCCCCCGGTCTCGCGGCGGGCGCGCAGCTCGGCGCCGGTCAGGTACACCAGCAGCAGCATGCCGAGCTGGTAGAAGGCGCCCAGCACGGACGCGGTGGCACCCCCGGCCGGGAACAGCCAGTGCCGGGCCCCGGGTGCGAACTCGCCGAGGACCGTCGGGCCGAGCACCAGACCGCCCGCGATCTCGCCGATGACCTGGGGCTGGCGCAGGCGTGCGAACAGATGGCCGCCGAGATGGGCGGCGGTGAGCAGGACGATGAGCGCGAGGAGGAGATGGGCGACCTCAGCGGCTTCGAGAGACACGGCTCCTCCCCCCTTCCGGGTGCGTGCGCACGCGTGCGGAATCCACGGGTGTCCCTTCTGCTCTCTCGGTGGTGCCTAGATCGAGACCACACAGTCGTCGGAGCAGCCCGCGCCCGCGACGCTGACGATTCCCTCCCTTCCGTCGCCGAAGAACCGCGCGAACAGCCCCGCGGGGCGGCCGCCGAACAGCAGCGGCCCGAACACCGGGGCCACCTCGGTGTCGTACGGCTCGTCCACCCCGTCGGCCACCATCGCGAGCCGGCAGGTGCGCGGCGCCACGAACTCCTGCACCACGCTGGTGCCGGTCTCGGCGGCCGCCGTCACCGCCGCCGCCCACTCGGCGTGGTCCGTCTCCCGGCCGATGAGGACCTGTCGGCCGCTCATGCCGATGCTCTCCTTGAGCACCAGCGACTCCCGGTGCGCGACGGTGAACTCCACCAGGTCGACCTTGCGTTCGCCCCGGGTCGTCCACCGGTGGGACAGGACCCGGGTCCAGGGCAGATACCGGTCGACGAGGGCGCGTTCGGCCGCGCTCATCCACGGGCGGCCCTCCGAGAGCAGGCCCATGGTCAGCTTGCTGGACAGGAAGGTGGAGGTCTGGGTGCCGACCAGGAGGCAGCCGTGGTCCAGCGCGGTCTGCACCGGCGCGGTGTCGATGCCGAGTTCGGCCCAGTCCGGGATGGTGAAGTCCCGCAGCCCCAGCCCGTACCGCAGCCGCGGCGGGCAGTCCCAGGCCTCGTGCAGATCCTCGGGCTCGAAGAACCGCGCGAGCAGGCCATGGCTGTTGAAGTGGTCGACCTGGAGGTCGAAGTAGCGGGTGAAGCCGCCCTGGTCGCGGGCGCTGCCCACCATCGCCACCCGGGGCGGCAGCCCCCACTCGGCACACAGCTGCCGGAACATCCGCGCGCGTACGGCGAACGGGTGCTGGTGGTCGAACGGCAACCGCCCCCGGGCGTCGGTGTACAGGCGCCGCCAGACCGCCATCCGGCAGTGGAACTCCACCGGGCCGCCGAGCGCGCCGCTGACGTTGAACTCCAGGAACCGGGGCCCGTCCGGCCCGATCACGATGTCGGGCCGGGCCACGCAGTCCGCGTACCGCTCCTCGGTGAACTGGTCGGCGAGGAACAGCTGTCGCTCACTGAGTGGCATACGGTACGCGGCCAGGCGCCCCTCGGTGGTGGCCGCGCTCTCCAGGGCGGTGCGCCGCACCAGGTCGAGCAGGGCCCGCGAGACGCGGAACAACTCGGCGTACGACGCGGCGGGCAGCGCGATCGGCGCGGCCGGCAGATGCGTCTGGTACCAGTAGCCGGTGTCCCGTATCTCGTGCCGCAGCAGGTCGCGGAGCGTCGCCGCACCGGCCGCGGGCGCCAGCCGGTACCGGCCGAACCACGGGTGGCCCGTCATCGGCGAAGGGTCCGCCTCCAGGAGCACGGTCATCCGTCTTCCTCTCTTTCACTTCCGCTGATCACGAGCCACCGATCACGGGTCATCGATCACGAGCCACCGATCACGAGGCGCGGCGCACCGCTAGGGTGTGCGCGGCGCCGCCGCGAGTCCGGCGCCCCGCAGGCCGTACACGCGCACGGGAGAAGGTCATATGACACTGCGTCAGGTGAGCGAGAACGAGTACGTCGAGGAACACGGCGGCGACTACGAGGACTTCGAGCCGGGGATGGTGATCAAGCACTGGCCCGGGCGGACCATCACCGAGTCGGACAACACCTGGCTGACACTGCTGACGATGAACCAGCACCCGCTGCACTTCGACAAGGCGTACGGCGAAGGCGCCGAGTACGGACGGGTGTTGGTGAACAGCGGGATCACGATCTGCCTGATCAGCGGCATGACCGTACAGGCGCTGTCCGCGCGGGCGGTGGCCAACCTCGGCTGGGACCGGGTCCGGCTGAAGGACCCGGTGTTCGTCGGCGACACCCTGTACGCGACGAGCCGCATCCTGGACAAGCGGCGCTCCAAGTCCCGGCCGGGACAGGGGATCGTCACGGTCGAGACGACCGGACACAAGTCCACCGGGGAGACCGTCATCGTCTTCGAGCGGTCCTTCATGGTCCGCTGCCGCGAGACGGCCTGACACCACCGCCCCACCCGTCATGGCGCGGTGCCCGCGCACAGGGCGGCCGCGGCGGCCGTGTCCTCGATGGCCAGGCCCACCCCCCGGAACACCGAGGTACGGCCGTCCGCCGCGGCCCCCGCGCCGACCAGTTCGCCCAGTTCGCGCAGCGCCCCCGGACCGATCAGCCCGCGGGCCAGCGCGGCCCGCACCTCACCGGCCTCCGCGCACGCCGCCCGTCGTTCCTCCACCACGACCAGCGCGTGTGCGAGCAGCGCCGGATCGACCTCCAGCGCGTCCTCGTGGGTGCCGCCGATCACATTGAGATGCGCGCCCGGGGCCACCCAGCCGGCCTCGACCAGCGGTTCACGCGCGCTGGTCGACGTCGTCGTACAGATGACGGCGGCATCGGTGACGGCCTCCCGCACCGTGTCGCACACGGTCACCCGGAGCGCGCCGCCCGAGCTGTCCCGGACCCGGCGAGCGAACTCCTCGGTGCGCTCGCGGGTACGGGAGAACACCCGGACCGTACGCAGCGGGCGGACCGCGGACACGGCCCGCACCAGGGCCCGCGCCTGCACTCCGGCGCCCAGTACGGCCAGGTCGGCGGCGTCCGCGGGCGCGCACAGCCGGGTGGCCAGCGCGGCGACCGCGCCGGTACGGACGGCGGTCAGCTCGGCGCCGTCCAGCAGCGCGGTGATACGGCCGGTCGCCAGCTCGGTGACCGCGACGACCCCGTGGATCAGCGGCAGGCCGCGCTCCGGGTTGCCCGGCGTCAGCGTGGTGATCTTGACGCTGCCCACGCCGTGCCGCTCCCACACGGAGGTCGCCGCGAGCAGTTCCCCGCCGCGCCCGTGCGCGACGATGGTGCGCGGGGGAGAGGACGTACGGCCTGCGGACAGGTCGGCGAAGGCCTCGGCGAGCGCGTCGACCACCCGCAGCAGCCGCTCGGTGCCCCCCATGTCCGCGGGCCCGATGAACACCGGCCCGCTCATGCGACCGGTCCCCGCGCGCTCAGTTCCGCGACCACGTCCCCGATCAGGTCCTCCTGTCCGGCGATGGCCTGCCGTCTGCCGAGTTCGAAGAACACGTCCCGGGGGTCGACACCCGCCCGCCGGGCCTGTTCGAGGACCTGGTGCTTGAACCCGGAGAAGACTCCGGCCAGTCCGCTGACGATGCTCAGTGAATCGGTCACCGGGGGCGCCGGCATCAGGGCGCGCTCGGCGAACTCGGCGGCGTCCAGCAGCGCGTACAGATCGATGCCGGTGCTGAACCCGGTGCGCTCCAACACCGGTACCAGTACTTCCAGTTGGGTGTTGCCCGCGCCCGCGCCGAAGCCGCGCGCACAGCCGTCGATGATTCCCGCGCCCGCCCGCGCGGCCGCGACCGAGTTCGCCACGGCCAGGCCGAGGTTGTCGTGCCCGTGGAAGATCACCGGCACGTCGACGGCGGCCCGGATGGCGCCGATCCGCTCGCTGACGTCGTCCGGCAGGAAGTGCCCGGCGGAGTCCATGATGCCGACCGCGCGCGCCCCGTGGCCGACGGCACGGGCCGCGTGCTCGGCGAGTTCGGCGGGCGCGGCCATATGGCTCATCATCAGCACGCAGTGCGCCTCCGCGCCCTGCTCGGCGAGAAAGCCCAAGTGGCGCTCGGCTAGAGAGCTTTCGGTGCAGTGCACGCCGATCCGCACCACGTCGGCGCCCTGCTTCAGGGCCCTGCGCAGATCGTCGGAGGTGCCCCAGCCGGGCAGCAGGAACACCGCCATCCGGCTGTGCTGGAGGGCCTCGCGTACGGTCGCCAGCATCAGATCGTCGGGCACGGCGGCACGGCCGACCTGGAGCGAGGAGGCGCCGAGCCCGTTGCCGTGCCCCACCTCCACCACCGGGATCCCCGCGGCGTCGGCGGCGGCCGCGTAGCCGCGCAGCGCCTCCATGCCGAGCTGATGGCGCACCGCGTGCTGGCCGTCGCGCAAGGTGGGGTCGTGGATCACCACCGCGGTCACCGGCTCACCCCCTGCCCGGCGGCCGGGGCGAGCCGGACCGCGTGCTGTTCGGCGACCAGGACCGCGGCCGCGTCGATGAGGTCCAGGTTTCCCGCGTAGGCGGGCAACACCTCGCTGTCGGCGGTCACTTCGAGGGTGACGGCGATCAGTTCGCCGCGCACCTCGCAGCCGCGTACCCGGTAGCCGGGCGCGAACTCCCGGACCCGCGCGGCCGCTTCGTCCACCACGGCCCGTACCGTCGCGGGGTCGGCCCCGGGCACCAGCGCGTGCACCGTGGTACGGAAGGCCGCGGGCGGCACGGCCGGGCTGATGTTGAGGATCGCCTTGGTGTCGCCCACGCCGGTGAACGCGGTCAGCGCCTGCTGGGTCGTCGCGACGTACTCGTCCAGGTTGAGCCGGGTGGCCCGGCCCGCGACGCTGGAGGCGACGGTCGAGACGACCTCGAAGTACCGCACGTCGAACCGTTCGGCGAGGGCGTGCGCGACCGGGACCGACGCCTGGCCGCCGCAGCTGATCAGGCTGACGTCGCCCTCGGGCGGCGCGTGCACCCCGGTCACGGTCGGCACCACCATCTGCCCGATCTTGCTCGGCGTCAGATCGATCAGCAGCGTGTCGAACGACCGCAGCAGCCGCCGGTGTTCGGCGTGCGCCCGCGCGCTGGTGGCGTCGAACACCACGTCGAAGGGCCGGGGCGCGGCGAGGATCGCGGCGATACCGTCCGCGCTGGTCGGACAGCCGAGCCCGGCGGCGCGGCGCAACCCCGCCGACTGCGGGTCGCGCCCGGCCACCAGCGCGCAGTCCAGCACGGCCGAACGACGGATCTTGGCGACCAGGTCCTGCCCGATGGCACCGGTGCCGATCACGGCGACGGAGATCCCCGGGACGGTGTGCACCGCTCTGTCGTCGGTGACGCTCATCGCGCCGCCTCCGGGTCCGAGGGCAGCGGATCGGCGGATCTCGCATCCGCCGCGACCGGCTCCGCCGCGCGCCGTTCCGTGGCCTTCGCGTCCGCGGTTCCGGCACCGGAGGTCCTCGCACCGGTCGGCGCGAACCGCGCGTTCCACGCGTCCCCGCGCTCCACCGTCATCCGTGCCCGGCGGGCGAACGGCGGTCCGACCATGGCGCCGTCCAGCAGGGCCACTCCGCCGTCCGCCGCCCGGACCGCCTCGGTGACCCGGCGGGCGTGGCGCAGTTCCGCCGCGTCGGGGCGCAACGCCCGGTTGATCGTGGCGAGTTCGCCGGGATGGACCGCCACCTTGCCGTGGAAACCCAGCTCGCGCACCCGCTCGATCTCCTCGGCCAGCACCTCGGGCGCGTCGAGCCGGAAGTTGGCGGTGTCGACACAGGCCGTGCCGTACCGCGCGCAGGCGAGCGCCATGGCCTGGCGGGTGGCGAGCAGACCGGCCCAGGTGATCTCGACGCCCAGGGTGGCGGCCAGATCGGCGGAGCCGAGGATCAGCCCGTCGGCGGCCTCGGCGATGCCGTCCACGGCGCGGGCACCGGCCGGGGTCTCCAGCGTCACATAGATCTCCGGGTGCGCCCCGGCCGTGGCGAGGGTGTCCCGCAGCAGCCGTACCTCGACGGGCGAGTCCACCATGGTCATCACGACGATGCCGGGGCGGACCGGCGACTCGGCCAGCATCAGCAGATCGCGTACGGCGTCCAGGGTGCCCAGCGGATTGATCCGCACCGCGGTGTTGGCCGGGGCCGGCGCCTTCTCCAGCGCCGCCCGGCACACCTCGCGCGCCGCCGCCTTGCCGGGCGGTGGCACGGCGTCCTCCAGGTCGATCAGATGCACGTCGGCGTCGTACGACCACGCCTTGACGACCAGGTCGAGGGAGAGCGCGGGCGTGTACAGGATGCTGCGCGGCAGCGCCCGGGTGGCGTCGGTCATCGTGCCGCCTCCCCGGGCGCGGGTATCGCGGGGCAGGCACCGACCTCGGTGAGGACCGCGCACAGCCGCCGGATCTGCTCCTCGGTCTGGCCCGCGCGCATCATCACCCGCAGCCCCGCCGTGCCGCGCGCGACGATCGGGAAGAACACCGGGGAGACGTAGAACCCGGCCTCGAAGACGCGCCGCCCGGCCTCGATCACCGTCTCGTCGCTCAGCGGCACCAGCCGGATCGGGTAGGTGCTGCCGGTCTGCTCGGTGTGCACCAGGGAGTCGAACAGCTCGATGTTGCGGTACAACCGGTCCTGGAGCGTGGTCAGTTCGGGCGTGCGGTGGATCTCGGCGGAGGCGAGGCCCGCGCCGACCGCGGCCGTGTTCAGCAGCTGCGAGTAGTTCAGGGCGCCGCCGAAGCGCTCGATGACCCGCAGCGTCTCCTTCTCGTACCCGTCGAGCACAATGGCCGCGCCGCTGGTGCCGAACGCCTTGTTCAGGGTGACCACCACGATGGTGCGCTCGTCCAGGACCGGGCTGTGCGTGCGGACGTACCCGACACCGCGCTCGCCGTAGGCCGACAGCGAGTGGGAGTCGTCGTAGTAGACCAACAGGCCGTACTTGTCCTGGAGTTCGGCCAGCTCCTTGACCGGCGCATAGCCGCCCAGGCTGTCGCTGCCGTCGCAGACGTAGGCCACCCGCGCGTACTTCCGGCACGCGTCCTCGATGAAGTCGAGGTCGTGGTGGGGGGAGGTGACGACCTCGGTCTCGTCGGCGCAGACCGGCTTGAGGTTCGACATCGAGATGTGGGCGTTCTTGTCGAAGACCATCAACGGCCGGATGCCATTGCCCAGATGACCGGAGGCGATCAGCGGCAGCAGCCCGAACGTGGCCGTGCTGGCCGCGATGGAGCACACCACATGCGCGCCGAACAGCTCGCCGAGGGAGTCCTCCAGCTCCAGCATCGCGGGGATCTGCACCCGGCTGCGGGCGATGCAGTGGTCCAGGACGCCGTAGCGGCGCATCGCGTCGAGGCCGCCCTCGATCACCCTCGGGTGGGAGTCGAGATCGAGGTAGGAGCAGCAGCTGAAGTTGATGAACTCATGGCCGTCCGCGACGAATTCATGTCCGGCGGTGGTCCGCAGCACCCCGGAGTCCAGGTCGGCCACGAGACCGGCCAGACCGTTGCGCTCCGACATGTCCCAGAACTCGTTGCCGATGCCGATGAGCTTGTCGTTGTTGCGGTACCGGTGGGTGGGGGTGATGCTGATGCGCTCGGTCATGACGCCGCCTGTGCC
This sequence comes from Streptomyces sp. NPDC093018, assembly GCF_040684035.1. NCBI lineage: Bacteria > Bacillati > Actinomycetota > Actinomycetes > Kitasatosporales > Streptomycetaceae > Streptomyces > Streptomyces sp. NPDC093018. The sequence goes on along the minus strand of NZ_JBFBFF010000012.1, from coordinate 124,184 downwards.
GGTTCGTAGTTGTAGACGCCCTTGAGCTTGCGGAAGACCGCGGTGTAGACCGCCACCCCGAGCACGTACGGACGGCGCAGGATCTTGGGGTCGCGCAGCCAGAAGTTCACGTTGATGTTCATCGCGTCCAGCGATTCCGCCTGGTGCCACCAGCCCAGCGGCAGATAGAGCATCTGCCCCGGTTCCAGGACGACTTCGCGGCGCCGGGCGAGCTTGGCCGCGATCCTCGGGAAGCGCGCCGGGTCCACGTCGTCGAAGTCGAAGACCTGCGACTTGTCGCCGAACCCCTGCTTCAGCGAGCGCGGGTAGTACGCGCGCGAGCCCGGCGGCGCCATGACGAACCTTTTGCGGCCCTCCAGGGCGATGTTGAAGTTCTCCAGCTCGTCGAAGTGGCTCTGGGTGAAGACCCCGCGGTGGCTGATCCACAGATTGGCCGCGTTGAGGGCGCGCCGGTAGTCGAACAGCTTCCCCGCGTCGAAGCCGAGAATGCGGTTGACGTCACCGGGCCGGTCGCGGATGTTGGACACGACGCGGTTCCAGGTGCTCGCGTCGTTCTGGTAGGTGTCGTCGGCGAAGAACTCGGCGAGCCGGATCTCCCTGGTGGTCCAGCGCTCGGGGTTCTTCTTGTCGCTGGGCTCGGTGAACAGGGTCACCGGCAGCTCCCCGAGCAGCTCGGCCACCCCCTCTTTGCCCATGCCCTCGGTGCCGCCCGGCAGGGTGATCACCACGGGGACGTCCGCACGGATCAGGGCGTCCCGTCCAAAGGCCATGAACTCGTCGAACGACAGCCGGGGCACGGGCAGACCGCCGAGGCCGCTCTTCGCCGGGACAGGCTGGCTTGCGTCCACAACTCTTCCCTCTCCGCTCATTGTTCCTGCACCGCCCATTTCGCGGCGGGCTCCGCCGCGGGCCGCTCACCACGCAGCGCCGGCTGCCCCAGCACCGCCAGCGTCAGGGCGAAGAGCCCGCCACCGACGCCCGCCCAGGCCCCCGCCGCGGACCCGAAGAAGTCGGCCAGCCGGCCGCCCGCCGCCGTACCCGTGGCGATGCTGAGGGCACCGGCACTGGTGAGCCACGAGAATCCCTCGGACAACGCGCCCTTGGGACAGACCGATTCGAGAAGCGTGCTGCCCGCGATCAGACCCGGCGAGATCGCCACCCCCGCGAGGACGGCGAGGAACCCCATCACGAGGGAGGAGGGGGCGAAGGCCAGGGGGAGCACGCCCAGCGTGAGCACGGTGCAGGTGACCGTCAGCAAACGGGCCTGGGACAGACGCCAGTTGACGGCTCCGTAGACGGCGCCCGCGATGAGGCTGCCCACCGAGATCAGGGCGAGGAACACACCGCCGAGCCCCGGTGCGTGCTGCTCCTTGGCGAACGCGATCATCGTGACGTCGACCGCGCCGAACTGGAAGCCCATCCCGGCGTAGCAGAGCATCAGGATCCATACGCCGGGCACCTTGATGGCGCGCTCGGTGCTCCGGCCCGTCGCGCCCTGCGGGGCCGGCTCGGAGCGCCGGTGCAGTGAGACGGCCACGGACCCGGCCAGCGTCAGCAGCCCGCAGGCGACAAGACCGGCCGCCGGGTGCACGGCCGACGCCAGCACGGTGACCACGAGCGGGCCGAGCAGGAAGATCGTGTCGTCCAGGATGGACTCCATGGCGTACGCCGTGCGCAGCGCGTCCGCCTCGACCATCGCCGCCCAGCGCGCCCGCATGAACGAGGTGAACGACACCGAGGTGCAGCCGGTGGCCACCGCCGCCAGGATCATCAGCACCAGCGGGGCCTTCAGCGTGATCGCCAGGAGCAGCAGCGTCATGCCCGCGAGGTGGATGACGCCCGCGGTCAGCAGCACCCGGCGCTGGCTGATCCGGTCGGCGGTGCGCCCGAGCAGCGGGCTGACCACACCCTGGGCGAGCAGCATGGCGGCCGCCACCGTGCCTGCCTCGGCCATGGAGCCGGTCATCGCGGAGACCAGCATCAGGATGCTGATGGACCGCATCGCGATCGGGGCCCGGCCGACCACGCCCCACAGGGCCAGGGGCGCGGCGCCGGGTAACCGGAGCAGTCTCAGATAGGAACCGAACCCCGAATGCGACCCCGAAACCGCTGCGGACACAGCACTCCTGTCGGCATGAAATAGGCCATGTAGAAAGCTCAGGCAAATTCGGGTCGGAAACTCGGTTCCGCCACAAGTCGGGAAACTAAACGCTTCCCCGCCGACCGTGCCGATCTGGTGCGCCCCCGCCCGCTGCCGTGCCGTGGTGATAGTAGGGTGATCACCGCAGGGTGTCAACGGCTTATATTTGTGGCATGAGTTGGGAAATGTGACTCCGGTGCCGGGACGCGGATCCGGCTGTTCCGGACTTCCTGTGCGACGGTGATTTATTTCCCCATACGATGACGGTCGACCGCAGGTGAACGGGCGGTCCCGACCGAATCGACGCAGGAGGAAAACGTGACCGAGCGGACGTCCGGCGCACCAGTCGAACAGCGGAAGAACGGCCTCGACCGCAAGATCAGCGATGAACTCGCCACGAACATGAACGAGGGCTGGGACGACACCGAGCGCGACGACCTGAAGCCGATAGCGCAGGCCGCCCACACCGCCCGCCGGCGCGCCGAGCTCTCCGCCCGCTTCCCCGGTGAGCGCCTGGTGATCCCGGCCGGCCGGCTCAAGGTCCGGGCCAACGACACCTACTACCGCTTCCGGCCCTCCTCCGACTACGCGTACCTCACCGGCGACCAGACCGAGAACGGCGTGCTGGTCCTGGAGCCCCGCGAGGACGGCGGCCACACCGCGACCGCGTATGTGCTGCCCCGATCCGACCGGGAGAACGGGGAGTTCTGGCTCTCCGCCCGCGGCGAACTGTGGGACGGCCGCCGCCACAGCCTCGGCGAGAACGCCCGGCTCCTCGGCCTGCCCTGCGCGGACGTCCGCCCGCTGCCGGACGCGCTGCGCGAGACCACCGGGGCGGTGCGGGTGCTGCGCGGTCACGATGCGGTGATCGAGGACGCCCTCACCGACAAGGTGACCGCCGAACGCGACGAGGAACTGCGGGTGTTCCTCTCCGAGATGCGCCGGATCAAGGACGACTTCGAGATCGCCGACCTGCGCTTCGCCTGCGAGGCGACCGCGCGCGGCTTCGAGGACGTCGTACGGGTCCTCGACAAGGCGCAGGCCACCTCGGAGCGCTATATCGAGGGCACGTTCTTCCTGCGCGCCCGCGTCGAGGGCAACGACGTCGGCTACGCCTCGATCTGCGCCTCCGGCCCGCACGCCACCACCATCCACTGGGTGCGCAACGACGGCCCGGTACGCGCCGGCGACCTGCTGCTGCTCGACGCCGGTGTGGAGACGCGGAACCTCTACACGGCCGACATCACCCGCACCCTGCCGGTCAGCGGCCGCTTCACCCCGCTCCAGCGCAAGATCTACGACGCGGTGTACGAGGCCCAGGAGGCCGGTATCGCGGTGGTCAGGCCCGGTGCCGGGTACCGGGAGTACCACCTGGAGGCGCAGCGGGTGCTCGCCGAACACCTCGTCTCCTGGGGCCTGTTGGGCGACCTCTCGGTGGACAAGGTCCTCGAACTCGGCCTCCAGCGCCGCTGGACGATGCACGGCACGGGCCACATGCTCGGCATCGACGTCCACGACTGCGCCGCGGCCCGCACCGAGATGTACGTCGAGGGCACGCTGGAGCCCGGCATGGTCCTCACCGTCGAACCCGGCCTCTACTTCCAGGCCGACGACCTGACCGTGCCCGAGGAGTACCGGGGCATCGGCGTACGCATCGAGGACGACATCCTCGTCACCGAATCCGGCAACGAGAACCTCTCCCTCTCCCTTCCTCGCCGCTCGGAGGAGGTCGAGGCCTGGATGGCGGGACTCGGGGCCTGACCCGGAGGACTCGCCGGGCTCGGAGGTGAGAAGGCGGTCGCGGGCCGCCCTCCCCGCGCGGCGTTGAGCACGGGTGCGGGGGGCCGGCGGTCGGCGGGGACGAGCGGACGTCCCCGGCGCGCCACCCCCCGAGGGCGCCCCGGAACCCCTACGACCGTGCCGCACACCACCCACCGCCCGATCGCCGAAGCCCGTACGACCGTGCCGCGCACCACCCACCGCCCGATCGCCGGAGCCCGTACGGCCCACCGGCAGCTCACCAGCACCCCTGCCGCGGGCAGTCCGCGCGCCGAGCCCCACGCCCCGGGCCGCTCGGTCACCAGACCCCCCGCCCCATGCCGGTTGCTCACCAGCGCGCGCGCCCCGCGCCAACCGCGCGCCGGGACCCCTGCCGTACGTCGGCCGCGCGCCGAGGCGTCTGCGCCGGGCCACCCGATCTCCGCCGCCCCTGCCTTGCCCGGGTCGTGCGCCGGAGTGCGGATTGCTGGGCAGCCGCTCGCCGGGACCCTGGCCGTACGTCGGCCACGCGCCGAGGCGCCTGCCCTGGGCCACCCGATTTCCGTCGCCCCTGCCTTGCCCGGGTTGTGCGCCGGAGTGCGGATTGCTGGGCAGTCGCTCGCCGGGCCCCTTGCCGTACGTCGGCCACGCGCCGAGGCGCCTGCCCTGGGCCACCCGATTTCCGTCGCCCCTGCCTTGCCCGGGTTGTGCGCCAGTGTGCGGATTGCTGGGCAGTCGCTCGCCGGGACCCCGGCCATATGCCGACCACCCGCCGAGGCGCCTGCCTTGGGCCGCTCGGTGGCCGTCGCCCCTGCCTTGCCCGGGTTGTGCGCCGGAGTGCGTGCCGCGCGCCAGCCGCTCGCCACGACCTCTGCCGTATGTCGGCCGCGCGCCGAGGCCCACGCCCTGGGCCGCTCGATCCCCGCCGCCCACACTCCGTCCCGGCCGCTCGCCAGAGCCCGTCCCGCGCGCCAGCCGCCTGCCCGGCCGCCCACCCTGGGTCGGCCGCGCGCCGAGGCGCACGCCCTGGGCCGCTCGGTCGCCGCAGCCCGTACCCGGCCCCGGCCGCTTGCCCGGACCCCCACCCTGTGGCCGTCTCGCGTCAAGGGTCGAGCCTGTAGCCCTCCGGTCAGTGCGGCTCACCGGTCGCCCCGGTGGGCGCGCCCGCTCGGCGTCAGTTGGATCGGGCATAGTGGGCCGCCAGCAGGCGGGGCGTCTGGTGGCGGTAGATGTCGGCCAGGCGGGCCGAGGGGAGGCCGCGGTCGCGGAGGGCGGTGACCAGGCGGGTGGCGAGGAGGGAGTTGCCGCCGAGGTCGAAGAAGTTGTCGTCCAGGCCCGCAGCTAGGCCCGTCGCCCTGTCCCAGCAGGCCAGCACCAGGGCCTGGGTGGCGTCCGCCGGTTCCTCGGTCCGGCCGGGCCGGGGGACGGGGAGGGCGGCCGCGTCGAGCTTTCCGTTGGCGGTGAGCGGCAGCGCGGGTAACGGGGTGAGCGTGGCCGGGAGCATGTAGTCGGGCAGGGTCGCGGCCAGCCCCCGCCGGACCTCCTCGGCGTCCCAGGGTTCCGCGTCCGGAGCGGGCACGACATACGCGTCCAGCCGGTCGAAGGCACGGTCCTCCGGTACCGGCCGGCCGACCACCACCGCCGCGGCGAGCACTTCCGGCCGCGCCAGCAGTACGGCCCTGATCTCGCCCAACTCGATCCGGTGTCCCCGGAGTTTGACCTGCTGGTCGAGACGGCCGAGATGCTCCAGGGACCCGTCCGGCAGCATCCGCCCCCGGTCCCCGCTGAGATAGAGCCGCTCCCCGCTCACCGGATCGGCGACGAAGCGCCGCGCGGTCAGCTCCGCCCGGTTGACGTACCCGAGGGCGACCCCCGCCCCGCCCACCGCGATCTCCCCCGACGCCCCGGGCGGGAGGGGCCGTTGACGGGCGTCGACCACCCGTACCGACCAGCCGGGCAGCGCCGGCCCCACCGACCGGGACGCGGCGGCCACCAGCTCCCCGGTGATCTCCTGCGCCGTCACATGCACGGTCGTCTCCGTGATGCCGTACATGTTCACCAGTCGGCACCCGGAGACCGGACGCACCGCCAGCCAGCGGCCCAGGGCCGCCGTGTCCAGGGTCTCCCCGCCGAACACCACCAGCCGGAGCGCGAGTTCGGTGCGCTCCCGGCACTCCAGCTCCAGCAGCTGCATGAAGCTGGACGGCGTCTGGTTCAGCACCGTCACCCGCTGCTCGGCCAGCAGCGCGCGGAACTCGTCGGGTGCGCGCCGTACGGACTCGGGTACGACGACCAGCCGTCCGCCCGTGAGCAGACAGCCCCAGATCTCCCACACGGAGAAGTCGAACGCCACGGAGTGGAACCACGTCCACACGTCCCCGGCGCCGAACCCGAAGGACGGGGCCGTCGCCGCCACCAGACCGAGCACGCTCCGGTGCGCCACCTCGACGCCCTTGGGCCTACCGGTCGAGCCGGAGGTGAAGATGATGTACGCCGGATCCTCCGCGCCGCCGATCACCGAGTCCGGCACGGTCGCCGGGGCGGCGTCCCCGAGCCGTCGCGCGGTGACCGAGGTCAGGCCGAGGCGTCGTACCCGCTCGATGTCCTCGGTGACGACCAGCGCGAGGCCGCAGTCCTTCGCCATGAACGCGAGCCGCTCATCGGGCACATGCGGGTCGATCGGGGCATACGCCCCGCCGGACTTGAGCACGGCCAGCAGCGCGGCGATCGTCGCCGCCGAACGGTCGAGCAGCACCCCCACCCGGCTGCCCCGCCCCACCCCCGCCGCCCGCAGCCGGCCGCCGATCTCTTCGGCCCACGCGGCCAGTTCCCGGTAGCGGACCTCCGTGTCCGCGTCCGTCACCGCCACGGCGTCGGGGGTGCGCCGCGCCTGCGCGCCGAACGCGGCGTGGATGCCCGCCGGGAGGTCCGCGGAAAGCTCCGCGCCCTGGCCCAGCGAGACGAACTCCAGCTCTGTGTCGGGGCCTTGGAGCGGGAGGTCCGCGATCGTCCGGTGCTGCCACGCCGGGTCCGTGAGCAGCTGCCGCAGATGGTTCACGCTGCTGCCCAGCCGCTCCACCAGCCACTCCGGTACGGCACCCGACCCCGCGCTCACCGCCGTCCGGCCGCCGTCTGGGGCCCGAGTCACCGCGAGGGACGGGCCCGCCGCGTCGTCCCCCACGGCTTCCACCAGCAGCCGGGCGGCAACGTCCGCGCCCGCCGGTGCCATGACCTTCTCGTAGTGCCGAAACAGCGCTTCCCGGTATCCGGCGACGGTGGTCACCTCCGCCGCCCGTACGTCCACCGCCTGGTAGTCACCCAGGCTCACCCGGGCCTCGACGTCCCGCTGCCCGGCGAAGCGGGAGACCGCGAGCACGGCGGCCGCCAGTACCTCCTGCGGTGGATCGACAGGGGTGCCGGCCTCGGCGTCCGACGACTGCTGTGCACGCATCCGCTTCAACTCCCAATATCCTACCGGCAGATGTCATCGGCGCGGCGGGGCCGCCGACGCGTGGATCAGGCGCGGTCGCCGACTTCCTTCTCCAGATGGGCCATCAACGGGCCCCACCGCTCGGTGAGATACATATGGCCGCCGGGCAGCTCGAAGCCGTCGACCCGACCCGTCGTGAAGTCCCGCCAGCGGGCCGCCGATTCGGCGCTCACGAGCGCGTCGTGCTCGCCGCGCACGGTGACGACGGAGCACGAGAGGAGAGGTCCCGCGGGGGGCTCGTACGACTCGTGCGCGGTCACGTCCGCGCGCAGGGCGGGCAGGATCAGCTCACGCAGTTCGGGGTCCTCGGGGATGGCCCCCGACTCCCCGGAGTTCAGCGCGACCTGGTGCAGAAGGCCCGCGTCGGGCAGGCCCGCCGCGCGGGTCCAGGGGATCTCCCCGGGCGCGGCGGAGCCGCTGGCGAACAGGACCAACTCTGCCTCCGGGTGTTCGAGTTCCAGGAGGCGAGCCAGCTCGTGGGCGACGATCGCGCCGAAGCAGTGGCCGAAGAGGGTGATCCGGCGCCGCCCGGCCACCGCCGCGCGCACGGCGGGCAGCACGGCACGGGCGAGCCCCGGAATACTGTCGACGGGTTCTTCGAACAGCAGCTTCTCCTTTCCCGGGAGATCGACCGGCACCACGTCGAAGACGGACGACGCACCGATCCAGGGGGCGAAGAGACTGGGGCCGCCACCGGCCGCCGGAAAGCAGAGCAGGATGTCCGAACGGGATCCGTCCATGCGTGATCAACCTTCCGAAGGGCTGAACGTGTCGAGGTAGAGCCGCAATTCGGCTTTCAGCGCGGCGATGATGTTCTCCTCGCGGCGGAATCCATGTCCTTCGCCCGCGAACAGGAGATGGGTGTGCACCAGGTCCGGGTTCTTGATACGGGCGAGGAAACGCTCGCACTGGGCCGCCGGGCAGACCGGGTCCTCGGCTCCGTGAAAGAGCGCGAACGGCGTGGTGACGCGCTCGGCGTGATGGATGGGGGAGCGTTCGGCGAAGCGCTCCGGCACCTCGTCCGGGCGGCCGATCAGCCCCTCCACGTACCGCGATTCAAAGTCGTGCGTCTCACCCGTGACCGTGGCCGCCGCATCGAGCAGCGGATAGTAGATCGCCGCACAGGCGTAGCGGCCCCCGGCGAGCGGGGAGGTGAGGGACGCGGCGGCGGTCCAGCCCCCGGCGCTGCCGCCGCGGATCGCCACCCGGGCGGGATCGGCGAGGCCCTCCGCGACGAGCGCCGCGACGACGTCCGCGCAGTCCTGGACATCGCCGACTCCCCATTGATCGCGCAGCCGTTCGCGATAGGCGCGGCCGTATCCGGTGGAGCCGCTGTGGTCGACGACCACGACGCCGATGCCCCGTGAGGCGAAGTAGGCGATCTGGAGGTCGAGGGCCTTCGGTGTCCGCGCGGTCGGACCGCCGTGCACCCACACCACGAACGGTGTCTTCTCGCCCTCGGGGCCCCTGAATCGGGGATTGCGGGGGCGGTAGAGACAGGCCTGGATGTCGCGTCCGTCGGCGCCCTCGAAGGTGCGCGGCTCGGGCAGCGGGCAGTAGTCCGGGTCGAGCGCCTCGTCAGGGGGGCCGGTGATCGCCTGCGCGGCCAGGGTGCGGGCCGAGGTCTCCACGATCTCGTAGCCGGACGCCGGACCCGCCGCCACACCGACGACGCGGTCCCCGGACACCGCCAGCGTCGGCGCCCATTCGGTCCAGGGGCCCTCGACATCCGTCAGTGTGCCCGTCGCCGGGTCGAGGATGCCGAGCGCGAGCCGGCCGTGCCCATGCAGACAGGCGATCCGGCCGTCGGGGAGCACCCGGAACCATTCCATGCCCACCTGCCACAGCGCCCCGGCGAACTCCTCGCGCGCCGGGTGCAGTACGGTCGCGCGCCCGGTGGCGGCGTCCACGCGGTGCAGGTTCCACCAGCCGCTGCGGTCGGTGGAGACGACCAACTCGTCGGGGGAGTACCACTCGACCTGGGCGATCGACTCACGGGACGCGCCCCCGCTCCTTGCCCCATCGCCGCCCCCGCCTCCTTCCACGTCCCCTTCCGTGCCGCCGTCCTCGTCGCCGTCCGAGGTGAGCGTCAGTGTCCGCCGCTCGCGCAGGCTCCCGTCGGCGTCGATCCGTGCGAGGTGCAACCGCGTCGCGTCCCACGGCATGTCGGGGTGGTCCCAGGACAGCCACGCGGCCCGCGCGCCGTCCGGGGAGAGCACCGCCCCGGTGAGGAACCGCGGTCCGTCGTCGGTCAGTTCCCTGATCCTGCCGCGATCCCCGGCGGCCGAACCGTCCAGCGGTACGGCGGCCAGCACGCGCCGGACGTCCCCCGGCCGCGGGCCGGTGTGCTCCTCCAGGACGCACCAGACCTCGTCGCCAGCGGGCCCGAACCGCGGCGCGCACCAGCGCAGTTGACGGCCCGCACCGGACGCCGCCAGGGGGGTGAGCGCGCGAGGCGCCCCGCCCTCGTCCGGGGCGTACGCGTACAGCCGCTGGTCGGGGTGGTGCGTGAACACGACGAGCGGCCCTCCGGCCGCCCGCTCCTGGCCGGTCCAGGGGCGGCCGCCGTACTCGTGCACACTGTTGCGGACGTTCCAGGGCGCGGGCAGCACATCGTGCTGCCGTCCGTCGCGCAGGCGCAGCAGGGCCTGCCGGCCGCCCTCGCTCGGCCGCAGCTCGGTCCACCACACCTCGTCCCCCACGCAACTGAGCCATTCGGCCCGGCCGGGGTGCGAGGCGGCCGCCTCCTCGGTGACGGGGGAGGACCAGGTCCCGTAGGGGGCCGGGTGCGGGGGGCGGATCATGGTGAACCCTTCGTCGGCGGTCGCGAAGTCAGCCTTCGCACCAGATGGCGCTGCGGTCATGGAATTCCTGGTCGCGGTCGTGGCAGCAGACGTCCTTCTTCCGCGCCAGCAGATGGGTGCCCGCCCGGGGGTCGTCGCTGTCGTGCAGACCGCAGGACGCGAGCAGCTCCCGGACCTCCCCGCACCGCTCCGGACCCGCGAGGAGGACGGCGCCGTGCGGGACGATCAGGTCGGCCAGCGCGCCGATCAGCCGGGCGGCGGGCACCGAGTCCAGCTGGGGGCAGGCCGGTTCGACGTAGGCGCCGGGGAAGCGCCGATGGCCGCCGAGCCCCGCCGGATCCGCGCCGAGCACGTCCTGCGCGCGCACCCCGAGCACGGCGATCCCGCGCCGTTCGAGCGCCGCGCCGAGCGCCTCCGCCACCGCGCCGACCGCGAGCACACCGGGGGCGATACCCGGGTTGGCCCGCGCGGACATCGAGGCGTACAGGGCGAACTTGTGGAAGGCGAGGGCGAGCGCGCCGGTCCCCGGGGCGGCCGCGGGCTCAGTCTGCTGAGGGTTCACCGATCTCCTTCAGGAAGGTGAGGATCGCGGCGGCGATCGTGGCGGAGTGGCCGGTCGGCACATGCGCCGCGCCGTCGATCTCCAGGTAGCGCGCGTCCGGCATGGCCTCGACCGCGCGCCGGAGCAGCGCCGGCGGGAACATGCGGTCCCACTCGGAGGCGACCACCAGGGCCGGTACGGACAGTCCGGCGAGTTCGGACAGATGGTCCGCACCGGCCCACTCCAGGGTCGCCGCGGTCTGCCCGGCCACCCCGGCACCGGCCGGACCCGCGATGATCTCGGCGGTCAGCTCCCGCGCCTCGGCCACCGCGCGCGCGTCGTGCCAGCGCGTGGGCGGGACCAGCCCGTCCGCCGCCAGCCAGCGCAGCGCGGCCGGGGGCGGGGCGTCCAGTGCGTACAGCTCGGCCGTGGCTTCGAGGACCGGTACGGCGGCGGGGGAGAGGTCGCCGCAGCCCTGGAGGAAGGTGGCGGAGCGGACCAGATCGGGTCGGCGCAGGGCCACCGCCTGGGTGACGAGACCGCCGAGCGACGACCCGATCATATGAAAGGGGCCCAGGTCCAGGTGTTCCATCAGGCCGACGGTGTCCGCGATCAGGTCCTCCACCGTGTACGGGGCGGGCGGCACCGCCGAGGGCGGCATGCCCCGGTTGTCGAAGACGACGGTGCGGTAGCCGGCCGCCAGCAGCGTGGGCACGGTCTGCATCTCCCAGACGACCGAGGACTGACCGGACCCGGCGACATGGAGCACCGGATCGCCCCGGTCGCCGTCGACGGCGTACGAGAGATCCGTTCCGTTGATCCTGGCGAGTGGCACGGCGGCGAACTCCCTGGGGCTGGCGGTGGGGGGGGCGGTGTGGCACGGCACGCGGGTGTGCGGTGGTCGCTCTCGCGGATCGCGCGGCGGTGAACACGGCGGTTCACACGGCGGCCGTACCAGGTGCCGGACCGGTCGCCGGGCCCTTCGTCGGCCCGGAGTCGCGGGCGAGGGTGCGCAGCAGGCCGGACAGGGTCGGTGCGCGCAGGAAGTCCCGCAGCCCCACCTCGATGCCCAACTCCCTTCTGAGCAGCCCGACCAGCCGGACCGCGCGGGTCGAATTGCCGCCCACGTCGAAGAAGTTGTCGTCGTCCCCGACCTCGTCCCGCTCCAGGACCCGGCACAGGAAGCGCGCCACCTCGGGCCGCCGCCCGTCCTGTTCGGCCGGGGCGGCGGGGACTCCGGTGGCCGGCCGGCCGAGTCCGGCGAGCCGGGCGCGGTCCGTCTTCCCGTTGGCGGTCACGGGGATCTCGTCCACGATCGCCCACAGCCCCGGCACCATGTACGCGGGGAGCCGCTCTTCGAGGAACGCGCCGAGTTCGGCGGTCGAGGGGGCCGCGCCGGTGTCCAAGGGGACGCAGACGGCGAGGAGTTGCCTGCTCACGCCCCCGTCGTCGGCGACCACCACGGCGGCGTCCCGTACCCCGGGGTGCTCGCGCAGCGCCGCAGCGATCTCGCCGGGTTCGATCCGGAAGCCGCGGATCTTGACCTGGTCGTCCATCCGGCCGAGGAATCGCAGCCGGTCCCGCGCGTCGAGACGGACCAAGTCCCCTGTCCGATAAAGCCGTTCGGATATGTCCGCCGAGAAGTGCCCGAAGCGCTCGGCGGTGCCGTCCGGGTCGCCCGCGTAGTCCAGGGCCAGTCCGTCCCCGGCGACATACAGTTCGCCCGCGGCCCCGGGCGGCAGCAGCCGGCCGCGCTCGTCCAGGACGTACGCACGGGAGCGGGGCACCGGGACGCCGATCGGCAGCGGGTCCTCGACGTCCTCGGCGCGGCCGACGGTGTGCACGGTGGAGAAGGTGGTGTTCTCCGTCGGGCCGTACCCGTTGGTGACGAGCAGATGCGGATGGCGTTCGAGCAGCGCGGCCACCTGGCGGGCGGGCACCACGTCCCCGCCGGTCAGCACGTGCCGTACGCCGGTGAACCCGTCCGGGGCGAAGTCCGCCACCAGCCGGAACAGGCCCGAGGTCAGCCAGCACACCGTCACCCCGCGCCGCCGCAGGAAGCCGCCGATCTCGGCCGGTGCGGGCAGCCCGGCCGGGAGGATCTCGATCGCCGCGCCGGACAGCAGCGGGCCCCAGATCTCCAGGGTCGACGCGTCGAAGCCCAGCGGCGCGAGGCGGAGCATCCGCTCACCGGGGCCGAGCCGCAGATAGGCGGCCTCGTGCACCAGCCGGGCGACCGCCCGATGCGGCAGGCGCACCCCCTTGGGCGTTCCGGTGGAGCCCGAGGTGAAGGCGAGATACGCGACCCGCCCGGGATCCCCGTCACCGCTCGGCCCTACGGCACTCGCGTCGGCGCCGGCCGGCCAGGGCTCCACCTGCGGCAGTCCGATCTCGCCCAGCCGCCCCAGCTCTGCGCCCGCTCGGGCCACCACGGCCGCGGGCTTCACCCGCTCAAACATCTGGTCGACGCGGCTCGCGGGCAGGGCGGGGTCCATCCCCAGATAGCAGGCCCCGGCCCACAGGGCGCCCAGGACCGCCACGATCTCGGCGACCGACCGTTCCACGGCGATCACCACGGTGTCCCCCGGCCGCACCCCGACCGCATGCAGCCGCGCCGCCTGCCGTGCCGCCGCCTCGGCCAACTCGGTGTAGGTGAGGGCCTGTTCGCCCTCGCGTACGGCCGTCGCCGAGGGCCGGCGTTCGACCTGGGCCAGGAACAACTCCTCGACCGTGAGCGCCGGACACGGCTGCTCGGTCCGGTTCAGCCGGTCGAGCCGGGCCCGTTGGGGCGCGGACAGGGCCCGTACGTCTTCGAGGATCTGGTGCGCCGGATCCCGCGCCAGCCGTACGACGGCCTCCGCGAAGTCGGCGAGGAACGCCTCGGCCTCCGCCGGGAGCAGGGCCCCGGTCGCGTACTCCAGGCTGCCGGCGAAGGACGGATCGCTGTCGCTGACGAACAGGGTCGCGTCGAACTGCGAGCCCCCGCCGTGCAGTTCCTCGATCCGGACGGCCAGTTCCCGGGTGGCGAGGCGCCGGGGCACCAGCTGGTCGTGCATGCCGAAGCAGAACTGCACCAGCGGATGGCGGCTGGTGCTGCCGCCCATGCCCAGCCGGGTGACCAGCGTGTCGACGGGCAGCGAGCCGTGCTCCAGACTCAGTGCCAGGGAGCGCTGCACCGCGCGCAGATACTCGCCGATGCCGTGGTCGTCGTCGAGATCGATCCTGACCGGCACCAGATTGCCCGTCACCGCGACCAGTTCGCGCAGCTCGGGGGTGGTGCGTCCCGCCAGGGGCACGCCGATCAGCAGTCGGCGGGCGCCGGTGTGGCGGCCGAGGGCGAGGGCGTAGGCGCCGAGGAGGAGGGCGAAGGGGGTGACACCGCACTCCCGGGCGCGTGCGGTGATCCCGGCCGAGGTCTCGGTGCCGAGGTCGAAGGGGGTGCGGGTGCCCGAGGGGTCCTGGAGCGCGGGACGCTGGAGGTCGCTCGGCAGCTCCAACACGGCCGGGACGCCCGCGAGATGACCTTCCCAGAACGCGCCCTGCCGGTCCCAGATCCCGCTGCCGGACAGCCCTTCCTGGTGGTCCAGCAGGCACTGGAAGCGAGGTGCGGGTGTGAGCGGGCGGTCCGGGTGGTCGTAGGCGTCGAAGAGTTCCCGCAGCAGCAGGCCGACCGACCAGCCGTCCAGCAGCAGATGGTGGGCGATCAGGACCAGGGCGTGCCGGCCGTCCCCGGCGGACGTGTGCAGGAAGCGCAGCGGGGGAGCGTCGGCGAGAGCGAAGACCACCCGCCCCTCCCGGGTCGCCGCCGCGCGCACGAAGGACTCGAAGTCGCCGTCGCGTTCCGCGTCGTAGGCCAACTCTTCGAGCGGCACGGTGAATTCGTCGGCCACCTGCCGGTCGACCCGCCCGTCCGCGTCCACGAAGCGGGTGCGCAGATTCTCGTGCCGGCGCCCCACCGAGACCACCGCCCCGGCGAGCAGGTCCCGTCGCAGCGGCCCCTCGGCGAAGGCGGCGAAGACCAGGTTGTACGGCGAGCCGCCGACCGCCCGCTCGGTGAGCCACATGCCCTGCTGTGCGTGCGACAACTGCCCCTCGGGGCGGGCGGGTTCGGTGAGGGGGCCGCGCGCCGCGGGTCTCGGCGCCGGTACCTGATCGGCCTCCGTCTCCGTCTCCGCCTCCGCCTTCGTGAGGACGGCGCGCAACGGCTCGTCCGTCAGCAGCCGTCCCAGTGGAACGGCGACACCGAGCCTTTCCTCGGCGAGCGAGACCAAGTGCATCGCCCGCAGAGAGTCACCACCCAGTCGCACAAAGCTCAGTTCGGCGAGTGCGGCCGTGTCCGCCTCCCCGGGGAGTACCGAAAGCGCGAGTTCCTCAAGGAGATGAGCCATCCTGCTACTCCTTAGGGCGTTCAGATGCTCAGGTGGGCAGGAATAAATGTTTTGACAAATCCCGAGTGGCCGCACGCATGAGGGCAGGCCGTACCGGCAGCGGTAAGAGGAGATTAGTGGCAGATGGTTCGGGAGCTAATCACGGACCGTCGCGGGGAGTCAACAGCCGCCGAGTCAATAGCCCGAGGCGACTTCCGCCCAAGGCGAAGTCGACATAACGGGAAATCGGGACATCTTCCTGGGTTCGTGGTTTGCTGATGATCCTCTTGCCTCGCTCTCGGTGGTGTGTTTGACTGCATCGATCATTCGGGCCGGTGTCTGTGACGGATCTGTGCGCGACGGGGGATCTACCCATGCCTCATGTTCGGCATCTTGGCGAGCCAGAAACGACGAAAGCCGCGTTAGCGATTGAAGTGGAGCCAGGCGTTCCTGGCTCCTGGGACGACATTGTCGCCGCTACTCCCGCACCCATCCCCGCCACCACGACGGACCGTTGGCTGCGCCTCGCACCGAAGCGGCTGCCCGGAGAACGCGTCACCATCTTTCTGCGCGGGATGTCGGGTGAGCCTGAATTAGCGCTCCATGGCTCGGTCATGACGGGTCCCTCACCGAATACCCGCATCGATCCGTATTCGATATTCTCGGGAGCCTCGGCCTATCAGGGCCTGGCGACCGAGGGTCCGCACCCCTGGCGGGACCTCGCGCCCGAGGACGTCTATCCCTGCCTGCTGGTGCTGATGCCGCACTACGAGGCGCTGCCGGTGGGCAGGCTCGCCAAGGACGAGACGGCCTGCGCCGTCCTGCTGGAGCGGCTGCGGCGGTGGGCCGGCGAACAGGGGCTGCGCGGCATCGCCTTCGAGTACCTCGCCCCGGAGGCGGCGCCGCTCACGAACGCCCTGCGCACGGCGGGCTGGCCGGTCGTGGAGTTCGCGGCCCGCTGCGATCTCCAGGTCACCTGGTCCGACTTCGACGGCTACCTGGGCACCCTGTCCTCGCGCCGCCGGGTCCGCGTACGCCGTGAGCTGCGCGCCCTTAAGGAGGCCGCGGTGCGGGTCACCACCCGCCCGCTGCGGGACGACGAGCCGGAGCTGGTGGACCTGCGCTGCCAGCTGGTCGTCAAGTACGGGGGGAGCGCCGACCCCGCCAAAGAGGCGTCGATGATCCGCCGGCTGCGGTCCTGCTTCGACGACGACGAGATCACCGTCGTCACGGCCGAACGCGAGGGAAAGACCCTGGGCTTCGGCGTCTTCGTCCAGGACGGCGAAACCTGGATGCCCACCCTCGCCGGCGCGGACTACACCGACCCGAACTCCCGGCTCACCTATTTCGCCACGCTGTTCTACAAGCCCATCGAGCTGGCACCCGAGCGGGGCGTCCGGATCATTCCCTACGGCCTCGGCTCCTGGGAGGCGAAGCAACTCCGAGGATGCGTCGCCGCTCCGCTGTACGGCGCCGCCCTGCGCCTTGACGGGCACATTTAGGGATCCTTGACTCGCAAATACAGGGAAAGGCCCCATGACAATCGAAGACGAACGGGCCATTCGAGAGGGACAGTCTTTCGATGAATCGGTCTGGCAAACTCATGCGTTCTGCCTGATCAGTCCGGACAGTCTGCGCGAACAGCGAGTCGGCGCCATACTCGACCATCTCGCGGTCGCGGGTTTCAAGCCTGTCGGATGGCGGGAAGTGCGAGTGACCGCCCAGCAGATCGACGCCATTGCCGAGATTCAGAACGTCGGCGCCGGAAGCACTTTCCGCTATCGGGCCCTCGACGCCCTCTTCTCGCTCGGACCATCGGTCGCCCTGCGGCTGCGCGACGAAGTGTCCCGCAGCGCGGCGGAACGGTACGCCGTTCTGCACGAAATCAAAGGCGGCACGCCGCCGAGAACGCGCCCCGGCTCGATCCGGCACGAGGTCGGCTCGGTGAACGCCATTCTGAGCCTGCTCCATCTGTCGGACAGCCCCGCGAACGCCGCCCGGGAATCGGCCGCGATACTCGGCCCCGAACCGCTCGCGGCATTCCACGACGGCGGGACCTTCGACGGATACCTCTCGGTGCTCGCCCGTACCCAGCCGAAGGAGTCCCGCGACCATGTCGCCGTCCTCGGCGCGCTGCGCGGCCGTATCGTCTCCGCGCTGTGGACCGAACTCGGCGACGAAGGCCGGGCCCTCGCCGAGCAGTTGACCGCCCACGGGGAACTCGCCCGCCCGGACGCCGGCCGCCGCCTCGCCGACCTGGTCCGCCCCGAGGCCGCCGGGCATCCGCTGCTCGCCGTCCTCGCGCACCCCTTCGACCCGAGCGCGGCCCCCTGGGACCTGTCCGAGGTGGACCTCGTGCTCCGGCGGCACGGCTGCGCGTGCGACTCCTGGGAGACCGCGGTCCTGACCACCTCGCAGTACTTCGAGCCCGTCCTCACCACGAAAGGCGCGCATGGACACGCAGACCGCGATCATGACCTTGGGACGCACTGAGCCGCCGTCCTCGACCGTCGCCGCCGCGCTGAACACGCTGGACGGCGAGATCACCCCCGAGGATCTGTACGCGATCCTCTCCCGCTCCAAGGTCACCCGCCTCGCACACGCCGCCCTCGACGGCCACACCGGCTCCCCCTGGGCCGACCGGCTGTACGAACTCCTCGCCGAGGAGGTCCGCCAGGACGACGCCTGGCAGGCCGAGGCCGCCCCGAAGATGCGCGAAGTCATCGACGCCGTCCAGGAGTTCGGCGGCCGCATCATCAAGGGCCTGTGCGCCCAGTCCGTCTACCCCAGGCCCGAACTGCGCCATCTCGGCGACGTGGACGTCCAGTTCCCGCAGTGGGCCGCCGCCCGGCCGCTGGTCGACTGGCTGCGCGAGCGCGACTGGGTGTACGACACCGACGAGATGCCCTGGCTCAAGTGGCATGACAACGGTGCCGTGTACGGCCAGGTCTCCCTTGTCTACCCCGACAACAAGAACCCGTACGCCCGCGTCGACCTGCACATCGGCGCTTTCTCGGTGGGCCACGCGGGCCTGCTGCCGCTGGTCGGCTGGCGCTCCGGGACCGCGCTCGGGCGGCCGGCCACCGTGCCCGGCGTCGAGACCTCCATCGCGATCACCGCCGCGCACGCCCTGTGCGACCAGATGCTGTCCGTCAAGGACGTCAACGACCTGCACGCCCTGGTCAGCGACACCACCCCGGACTGGGTGTCGGTGAGCGAGCTGTGCCGCTCGGTGCGCGCCCAGGGCGCCCTCGCCCGCGTCGTCAACGCGGTCCGCCAGGCCTACCCGGAGAGCACCGCCGTACTGCCCCCGGACCTCGGGGAGGAGACCCCACTGGAGCTGACCCCGCCGGAATCCGGGGCGCGCGCCGAGGCGTTCGCCCAGCTGGCCCATGAGGACGAGCGCGCCCGCGGCGCCGACGAGACGGCCGCCACCGCCCTCGCCGACTCCGCGCGCCACTACTTCTCCGCCGACCTGAGCCCGCGCGTCGCGGACCCGGACGGCGCCGCCGCCCCCGGCGATCCGGGACGGGACCGCTGCTGGCGGCTGGTGCCGCGCGAGGTGTGGGAGACGCTGGCCGAGACGGCGGCCGACGGCACGCCCGCGGAGGTCACGAGCATCGAACTCGCCGCGGGCATGACCCTGTTCGGCGACGCGAACGCCTGGGCCGTCCGGTACGGCAGGGACGTTCTCGTCCCCACCGTCTGGGGTGAGATCAGCCGGGACAGCCTCGCGCTCGCCCGCCGTCTCACGGCAGGGCCGGCGTGATCGACCTCAGCGGATCCCCCGCCCCCTGGCCGGACGAGGCCACCCGGCTGTGGGCCGACCGGGTCGGCCGGGCGGCCCGGCAGACCGACCTGTGGACCGTACCCGCCCCGCAGGGCGACGAGGTCCTGCGAGAGGAGCTGGCCACCCAACTCGGCTTGCCGGTGGAGCAGTTGACGATCACCGCCAGCCTGCGGGCGGCCGCCCTCACCTACGCCCGGCGCTTCGGGCACATGGTGCTGGAACGGCCCACCTACCCGGGAGTCGTCCCCGTCCTCGCGGGCGCCGGCGCCCAGGTGACCCGGGCCTCCTGGGACGAGCTGCTCAAGGGCGCCTTCGGCGGCGAACCCTGGGACACCCTGCTGTGGTTCACCTCGCCCGGCCGCAACCCGGACGGCCGCACCCTGAACGGCCAGGAGCGTTCCCGCATCGCCGAGTTGGCCGCCGAGGGCCACCGCGTCGTGGTCAACGAGACGTACGCCTGGTTCTGCGGGCAGGCCGGCACCCCCGCCGGGGCCGACAGCGTCGGCACCCTGCACAAGCTGCGGGGCGTCGGCGCCCGCCTCGGCTGGATGGCCGGACCCGGCTGCTTCGAGGAGGCGTTCCCCGAACTGCTGGGCACCCCGCCCTCACCGGTCTGGCAGCGGGCCTGGGGACTGTTCCTCCGGGACGGCGGACTCGACCTGCTCCGGGACGGACTGCTGGCCGAAGTGGACGCCGCCAAGGCCGCGTTCAGAGACCGGCTGGCCTCGGCGCACGGCATCGACTTCCCCGCCTTCGACGGACCCAACGCGCTGATCCCGCTGGACCCGCGCGCCGGAGAGGCCCCCGCCCCGACCGCTGAGCAGCTGGAGGAGTCCGCGCTCGCCGCGCTCCAGGAGGAGGGGTTCAAGACCGTGGCCGCCCGCCACTTCGACGCCGAACGGCCCGCCCTGCGCGCCACGTTCCTCGGGGTCGGCGCCGCCGAGGCCATACGCTTCGCCGACGCGGTGGCCCGCTCGCCCCGCACCGCACTCCGGCTCCGATGTCAGGGACACACATGACCAACACCACTCCGGCACTGCCCGCGGACCTCCTCGACCGGGCGCTGCGCGACCGGGGCGTCGACCGGTTCGCGGGCGTCCCCTGCTCCTACTTCGCCGGTCTGATCCCCCTGCTCCAGCAGGACGGCCGCTATGTGGCCTGCGCCAACGAGGGCGCCGCCTTCGCCACCGCCTGCGGCTTCTCCCTCGCCGGGACCCCCGGCGCCGTACTGCTCCAGAACTCCGGCCTCGGCAACCTGGTCAACCCCCTCACCTCGCTGTCCGCGCCGTACGACATCGGTGTCCTGATGTTCGTCAGCCACCGCGGCGACCCGGACGGGCCGTCCGACGAGCCCCAGCACCGGCTCATGGGCGCCGCCACCGTCCCGCTCCTCGACGCGCTCCAGGTGCCCAACTGGCAACTCTCGCCGGACCCGGAGGAGTTGGGCGCGACCCTGGACGCCGCCCTCGACGCGGTCCGGGCCGGACGCACCGCCGCCCTCGTCGTCCCGCGCGGCGTGATGGCGAAACCGGCCCCTACCGAGGAGATCCCCGAGACCTCCCGGCGGCCGGGCACCGAGGACGTGGTGGCCGCGCTCGCCGCACTGCTCCGCGACGAACTGGTCGTCTCCACCACGGGGTTCACCTCCCGCTGGCTGTTCGCCGGCGCCGACCGCCCCGGCAACTTCTACATGCAGGGCTCCATGGGCCACGCGCTCTCCCTCGGCCTGGGCCTCGCACTGTCCCGCACCGACCGCCGGGTCTTCGTCCTCGACGGCGACGGCGCCTGCCTGATGCACATGGGCGCCCTCGGCACCGTCGGCGCCCAGCAGCCCGGCAACCTCGTCCATGTCGTCCTGGACAACCAGCAGTACGAATCGACCGGCGGCCAGCCCACCGCCGGAGCCCGCACCCGCTTCGAGGACGTCGCCCGCGCCAGCGGCTACCGCTGGGGCGGCCGCGTCACCTCCCTCAGCGACCTCAAACCCGTGCTGGAACACGTCGGTTCACAGCCCGGACCCGCCCTGCTCGTCATCGAGACGACCGCCGGCGCGGGCGCCGCGCCCCCACGGGCGACGGCCAGCCTGGAACCCGACGCGATCCGCGCCCGCTTCATGACCGAAGCCGCCGGCTGAGCGCCGTACCCCACCCCACTACGGCACCACCGGACACCCCACCCGAAGGACTTGAGACCATGACCGTGCACGACACCGCCCTGAGGCCGACCCCCGCCACCGCCATCGGCGTCGGCGTCCACGACGCGCTGACCGCGCGGATGGTGCAGAGCGCCGGCTTCGACCTGCTGTGGCTCGGCAGCCTGGAGGTCTGTTCGCGCTTCGCGATACCCGACCGGAACCTGCTCACCCCCACCGAGATGACCTCCGTCATCCGCGAGGTCCGCGCGGCCACCACCCTGCCGATCTTCGTCGACGCCGACAACGGCTACGGCAGCGACCTGACCGCCGCCCGCGCGATCCGCGCCTTCGAGGACGCCGGCGCCCACACCGTCGTCATCGAGGACAACGTCTTCCCCAAGCGCAACTCGCTCGCCGCCGACGAGTCCCGCGACCTCATGGACACCGAGGAGTTCGCCCACCGCCTGGAGCGGGTGACCGCCGAGCGCAAGGACCTGCGCATCGTCGCCCGCTGCGAGGCGCTCGTGGCCGGCCTCGGCGTCGACGAGGCGGTCCGCCGGATGCGCCGCTACGCCGAGACCGGCGTGGACGGGCTGTTCGTCCAGGTCAACAGAAAGTGCAAGGACCAGCTCTTCCCCGTCCTCGAACAGGTCCGCGGACTGCTGCCGATCACCCTCGCGCCCACCTCGCTGCCCGAGGTGCCGCTGGAGACGTTCGCCGAGTACGGCGCCACCACCGTGCTCTTCGCCAACGTCGTCGTGCGCCGCATGCTGGCGACACTCCCGCCCATGCTCGGCACCCTGCGCAGCGAGTGTCTGCTCTCCGCCGTGGAGCAGGACATCGCCCCGGTGGAGCAGGTGCTGCGCATGACCGACGAGCGAGTGGGCTAGCCTCCGATGCCGGCCACAGGCATACGGATCTCCTCCCACACCCGGATCCCGGACCCCCGCGGCTGGGACGCCGTGGTCGCCGCCGCGGGCGCACCGGTCTTCTACCGGTCCGCACTGCTCACCTCGTACGCCGCCAGCCCCCTGCAACCCACCCTGGACCACCGGTACTTGACCGTAGGCTCCGGCGACGACCCGGCCGCGGTCATGCCGCTGTACCTGGTGCCCGCGCGGGACCCGTTCGGGACGCGGAACGTGGCGGGCCCACCCTGGGCGGTCAGCCACTTCTGGCACTGCTACGACACCCGGCTGCCCCTGCGGCACGCGGAGAAGGAACTGGTCGAGCCCCTGTGGGAAGCGATGCGGGCACAGGCCCGCGCGTGGGGCGCGGCCGAGTTCGGATTCATCAACATGGCACTGGACTCCCCGCTCACCCCGCTCCTGGAGAGCAGGGCCCGCCGGGTGCCGCGCAACCACCGCTTCCGGATGCCCCTGACGGCCGTCGCCAGCTTCGCCGAACACCTCGAACGCCTGCCCGGCCGGGTACGGCAGGACGCGCGCCGACAGCTGCGCCTGGCGGCCAGGGCCGGGATCACCGGACACGTCTACCGCGACCCGCTGCCCGAGCGGATCGTCCGGGACGCGTGCCGGCTCCTCAAGCTGACCGCCGACCGCTACAACCCCGGCTACTACGAACAGGGGCCACTGGCCGGCCTGTTGACCAACGTGGGCGCGCCCGCCTGCGTCTTCACCCTGGAGGAGGCCGGGCACGTGGTCGCCGCCTCGGTGTCCTTCCTGGACGGCCGGACCCTGCACAACTGGGCCATCGGCGTGGAGAGCGAGGTGCGCAGCAACTTCAGTCCGTACCTCGTGCTGCTGGACCTCTCCGTCGACTACGCGGTGTCCCAGGGCTGCGAGGTCATCGAGCTGGGCCGGACCAACCCGGCGTGGAAGCAGCGCCTGGGGGCCGAACCCGTCGAGCTCGTCTCCTGGATGTGCGACTCGGAAGATCGAAGGGAATTCTCATGACCAAGCCGGCCACCGCGCTCGCCGAGGTCTTCGACCAGGGCATACCCGTGCTCGCGGTCCTCGGCGCCCAACGCGCCGGTCTCCTTGCGGCCCTGCTCGAACGGGCCGCCACTGCCGAGGAGTTCGCCACCGACCTCACGCTCGACCCGCTCGCCACCCGCCTCACCCTCAACGTCCTCGTGCACAGCGGCGCCGCCGTCCACACCGACGGCCGCTACCAGGCATCCCCCGAACTGGCCGAGCGCGCCCGCAACGCCCCCGGCGGTGTCGAACTCCATCTGAACCTCTTCGACCACCTGCCCGAACTGCTCCTGTCCGGCAAGCCGTTGCTGTCCATGGACGGCACTCTGGAGGAACGCGGCCGCCACTACGCCCAGGTCGCGCAGGGCCTCGGACACATGTACCCGGCCGCGGCCGCCGAACTGGCCGAGGCGCTGGAGGGGGAGCCGTACGGCATGGGCGACGGCGCCCGCTCGGTCCTCGACCTCGGCGCCGGCTCCGGTGTGTGGAGCCTCGCCGTGGCCACCCGGATGCCGGACGCCCGGGTCACCGCCGTGGACCTGCCGCCGGTCCTCGAAGGACTGCGGCACAACGCGGCCGAGGCCGGCCTCGACGCCCGCGTCACCACCTTGGAGGGCAGCTACTTCGACGTCGAACTGCCCGCCGCCGCCCACGACCTGGTGATCCTCGGCAACATCCTGCACCTGGAGACCGCAGGGGACGCCGAGCGCCTGGTGCACCGGGCGGCCGCCGCCGTCAAGCCCGGCGGAACCCTCGCCGTCATCGACATCCTCGGCTCCGGGCCGTACGAGACGAACCCCGTGCGCGCCCAGTACGCGCTGTTCCTGGCCGCCCGCACCAGCAGCGGCGCCATGTACTCCCGGGCGGAGGTGACGGACTGGCTCACCGAGGCCGGCCTCACGGGTATGCGGACGGTCGAACTTCCCAGCGCCCCACCGCACTTCACCTGCCTCACCGCCGTACGACCCCTCTGACGCACCCACCGCCGCGACGAACCGACCCCCCTGAGAGATCGAGTACATGACGGATCCCAAGCCCAGCATGTTCCTGCCGCTCAAACACCGGGACTTCGCCTTCCTGTGGACCGGGCAGTCCCTGAGTTCCATCGGCAACGCCATGTTCCCGATCATCCTCGCGATGGTCGTCCTGGACAGACACTCCGGCGCCACCGGGCTCGGCGTGGTCCTCGCGGTGCAGGGCATCGCGCTGGCCGCGGGCACCGTGCTCGCGGCCTCCATCGGCGACCGCTGGCGGCGCACCCGGGTGATGATCGGCGCGGATGTCGTACGCGCCGTCGGTGTCGCCGCCATCGCGATCGCCCCGGTGCACCTGAACACGGCCGTCTTCATGGTCCTCGTGATCGCCATCGGCATCGCCGAGGGCCTGTTCCTGCCCGCCTACAGCGCCGTGCCCCCGCGGCTGCTGCCGGAGGAGGCACTCCAGGGCGGCAACGCGCTCAGCGCCCTGTCCCAGTACGTCTCCATGGTGGCCGGACCGACCCTGGCCGGCCTCGTGATCGCCGGGGTGGGCCCCGGGCCCGCGCTGTGGATCGACGTCGGCACCTTCGCCGCCAGCCTCGCCACCCTCGTGTTCATCAAGGAGACCGACGCGGCCAACGCGCGCGACGAGTCGTCCGGCGAGGAGGAGCCCGGCGGCATCGTCCGGCGCGGCCTGCGCGACTTCAACGAGGGCATCCGGGAGATCCGCTCCCGCCCCTGGGTGGGCGCCTCCATCGGCATGGCGACCGTCGTCATGACCTTCTGTGTGGCCCCCGCCTTCCTCGCCGCCCCGATCGTCGCCGAGAAGAGCCTCGGCGGATCCGCCGCCTACGGCGGTGCGTTCGCCGCCCTCGGCGTCGGCTCGATCATCGGCTCGATCGTCGGCGGCAAGATCCGCACCAGTCGGCCGGGCACCGTCGCCTGCTGCGGCCTCTTCACCATCTTCGGCTCGGTCGGCTCGCTCGCCGTGCTGCCGCTGGTCGGCGTCCTCATCTGCTGGGCGATCGCCGGCGTCGGCGTCACCATCTTCTCCATCCTGTGGATGACCGCCCTCCAGCAGGACGTCCCCGACCGGGTCCTCGGCCGGGTGATGGCCCTGGACTGGCTGGGCAGCCAGGGACTGATGCCGCTCGGCTATGCGGCGGCCGGCCTTGTCGCCGCCAGCATCGGAACCCGCGACATGCTCATCGTCAGCGCCTTCATCGTGCTGGTCGCGGCCCCGCTGCCGCTGCTGGTGCGCGGCGGCACGACCTTCTCCTCCCGGCCCGCGGCCGCGGAGAACGAGCCGGCCGGAACCACGGTCTGACACGGCCCGAGCCGGACCCGGCCGAGCCGAGCTGGACCCGGCCGAGCCGAGCTGGACCCGGCCGAGCCGAGCTGGACCCGGCCGAGCCGAGCTGGACCCGGCCGAGCCGAGCTGGACCCGGCCGAGCCG
>NZ_JBFBFF010000012.1:0-98691 GCF_040684035.1 Streptomyces sp. NPDC093018 | reverse complement strand
GAGCTGGACCCGGCTGAACCGAGCTGGACCCGGCTGAACCGAGCCGGGCCCGGCTCGATCCAGCCGACCGCACCCTGCCCGCCCCAGCCGACCATGCTCTGCTCGCCCCGGCCGACCGCCCTGCCCGCCCCACCCGACCGTGCCCTGCTGGCCCCGGCTGGCCCTGCCAGGCCTGCCCTGGCCGACCGTGCCCGGCCCGCCCCGGCCCGGACCCCCGCAGCCCCCCGGCCCGGACCCCCGCAGCCCCGCCCCGGCCCGGACCCCGCGGGCACTGCCCCGCCAGGCCGCCCCCGGTCGCCCCGTCCGGCCCGGCCCCCTCGCCCCGACTCGGTTTGACGCCCAAGGAGGCAGCATCATGCTCGGCGCACAGATGCAGTTCGAACTCAGCAGACTGGTCGACGCGGCCTGGGCCGTCGCCGCCTACGCCGCACAGGGCCGCGACGACCTCAGCCCGCAGCAGCGCGCCGCGGTGGAACGGGCGCTCACCCTGTCCGGACTGCCGGTCGGCCACCACGATCCGGAGTTCGCCGCCGCCCTGACCAGCCAGCTCGCCCAGGCCGCGGCCTTCGCCGAGGGCCCCACCAAGGGCTGGGGCGACATGCCCGACGAGGTCCTGCTCGCCCAGGGCCGCGGCTCACGCCAGGTCGCCGACTGGATCGTGGACGAGGCCGCACCCGTCCTCGGTCTCACCGGCATCGCCGAGCGGACGGATGCCGCCTTCCTCGACGTCGGCGTGGGCACCGGCCAGCTCGCCGCCCGGATCGCCGAACGCTGGCCGCGCGCCCGGGTCGTCGGCGTGGACCGCATGGCCCGGGTCCTCGGCCTCGCCCGCACCGTCATCGACAAGGCGGGCTGCGCCGACCGGGTCGAGCTGCGCCACGGCGATGTCACCGACCTCGCCGACGACGCGGTCTACGACCTGGCCTGGCTGCCGCTGAGCTTCATGTCACCGGACGCGATCCCCAAGGCCCTCGAAGCGGTGCGCCGGGTGCTGCGCCCCGGCGGCTGGGTGATCGCCACCACCTTCGCCGCCGACTCCGAACTCCCCATCGTCAACGCGATGTCCGACCTGGTCACCGCGGTCAACGGCGGCAGCTCCCTGACCCAGGAGGACCTCCTGGTGGAGATCCGCGCCGCCGGCTACAGCGAGTCACTGGCCCTGCCTTCCACCCCGCTGACCGGCGCGCTGACCGCCGCCCGCGGCTGAGCCAGCACGAGGAGAGAGACATGACGAACCACGAGACCGGCTTCGCACCCGTCAACGGCACGGAGCTCTACTACGAACGCGCGGGCTCCGGCGACGCCGTGGTCCTGCTGCACACCGGCAACGGCAACACCACCATCTGGGACGGCCAGTTCGAGGACCTGGCCGAGGACTACACCGTGGTCCGCTACGACTGCCGGGGCTTCGGCCGCTCCGGATACCCGGACGCGCCGTACCAGTCCGCCGACGACCTCGCCGCCCTCCTCGACCACCTCGGCATCGAGCGCGCCCATGTGATCGGCCCGTCCTTCGGCGGCCGCATCGCCGTGGAGTTCGCGGTGCTGCACCCCGCCAGGGTCCGCTCCCTGCTGCTGGCCGCCCCGGTCAGCCGGGAGCATGTGTGGACCGACGAGGTGAACACCAACCGGATGGCCGAGGAGGACCTCATCTGGGCCGGTGACGACGACAAAGCCCTCGACATCAGCCTCGGCAGCTGGGTCGCCGGACCCAAGCGGACCCTCGCGGACATGGACCCGACGCTGATCGCACGGCTGCGGATCACCGCCACCGCGGGTTACGACCGCAGGCGCAGGACGGTCGCCGAGACGGGCAACGAGCCCGACGAACTCGAACTCGTGCCCAACGCCGCCGAACGGCTCGGCTCCCTCCAGGTGCCCACGCTCGTGCTGATCGGCGGCATGGACCAGCCGGACGCCATCGAGATCGGCGAGCGGCTCGCGCGCGACATCCCCGGGGCGCGCGCCGAGTACATCGACGACCTCGGCCACATGATCACCATGGAGCGGCCCGAGGAGTTCCTCCAGAAGGCCCGCGCCTTCCTCGCGGAGGCGGCCCGATGACCGGACTCCTCGCACCCCGCGCGCTCACCCCGGCGGAACTGGCCTCCGTCACCGCCGAGTTGGACGCCGTACCCGTACCCTTCCGGTTCGCCCTGTCGGCCGCCCGGCTGCCCACGGCCACCTTCGGACAGATGTCCCGCACCTGGACGACCTTCCGGCGCGGCGTCGAGGCGTTCATCGACCGCCACGACGGCGACGCCGGCCGGATGGCCAAGGCCCTCGGCCTGCCCGAGCAACTGATCCCGATGTGGGAGTCGTTGCCCGCGCGGGACTGGCATCTCATCGGCCGCCCCGACATGATCCTCGGCACCACCGACGGCACCGGACCCGAGCGCTGCGTCATCGTCGACGTCAACGCGGGCTCCCTCGCGGGCCTGTTCCCGCTCAACGACATGCTGCTGCGCGCCCACCGGGCGGACGTGCTCAGGCCGGAGTTCGGTGCCTGCGGCGAACCCCGGTACCTGATGGGCCGTTTCGCGGACGTTCTGCGCCGGCATCTGACGCACGAGGACGGCCTGATCGCCCTCACCTACTACGCCGACGAGGCGGCCGGCGACGACCACTTCGACAACTGGCACTACCGCTCCCTGGTGCTGGAACTGGCCCGGCACGGACTGACCGCGCGCTCCGTGCACATGGAGGACATCGAGATCCGCGACGGCGCCGCCTGGCACCGGGGTGCACGCATCGGGCTGGTCCACCGCTACTTCCTGCCGGACGCCGAGAACCCCCACCACATGGCCGAGTTGGGCCGGATCTCCGCCGCCGCCCGCGACGGCGCACTGCGGTCCGTCACCGGCCTGTGGGGCGAGATCCTCGCCACGAAGGCCACCCTCGCCATGCTCTCCGACGAGGAGTTCACCGGCGAACTGCCGCCCTCCCTCGCCGCCGACCTCACCGAGGCGGTGCCCTGGACCCGGCGGCTCACCGAGCGCCACACCTTCTGGCGGGGCGAGCGCGTCGACCTGCTCGACTGGTCGCTGCGCAACCAGCACCGCCTGGTGATCAAGCCCGCGCTGGGGGAGAAGGGCCGGGACGTCCTCATCGGCCGCGAACTCACCGCCGCCGACTGGTCCGCCCTGATCGAGCAGGCGGCCGGCGCCGAGCGCCCCTGGGTCGTACAGGAGCTGATGACGGCGACCCCGAAGCCCCTCTCCTACCAGGACGACTCCGGTGACCTGCACGAGATCACCGTCCCCGTGGTCTATGGCTCCTACGTCCTGGACGGCGAGTTCGTCGGCGCCATCCGCCGCTACGGCATCAAGGGCGACGGCCACCTGATGATCAACGGCCTCCAGGGCGCCATCCCGGCACCGGTCTACTGGGGCGACGATGAGTGACCTCGCGGCCCCGGACGACCTCGTCCTCCTCAACCCCGGCCCCGCGGGCACCTCCCCGGGGGTGCGCGCGGCCCTGCTGCGGGGCGATCTGTGCCACCGCGAACCGGAGTTCGCCGAACTCCTCGCCCGGCTGCGCACCTCGATCCCCCGCTGCCTCGGCGTGCCGGACACCCATGAGACGGTGCTGATCACCGGCTCCGGCACGGCGGCCATGGAGACGGCCGTGATCGGCTCGGTCCGCGCCGGACGCAAGCTGCTGGTCGTCGACAACGGCGTGTACGGCGCCCGGCTGCTGGCCATGGCCGAGGCCCATGGGATCGAGACGGTCGTGGTGGAGGCACCCTGGACCACTCCGGTCGATCCGGTCGCCATCGCCGATCGGCTGCGCTCGGACGGGCATATCGATGCCGTCGCGTGCGTGCATCACGAGACGACCACCGGAATGCTCAACCCGATCGCCGAGATCGGCGCGATCGTCCGTGATCACGAAGCGGTCTTCCTGGTCGACACGATCAGCTCGACGGCCATCGAGTCACCCGATCTCGCCGAGGTCGGCGCCGACATCATCTGCGGGACCGCGAACAAGGGCCTGCACGGCATCCCCGGCGTCTCCTTCCTGCTGCTGTCCACCGCCAAGGGCGTCGACCGGGTCGCCGCGGTGCCCCGGCGCAGCGTCTACCTCGACCCCGCGGCCCAGCTGGCGGCCCAGCGCGCCGGGGACATCCCGTTCACCCCGGCCGTCCAGACGTGCTACGCGCTGGACGAGGCGATCACCGAGTACGAGACCGCCGGCGGGTACGCGGCACGCGTCCGGCTGTACCGGGAGCGGGCGGCCGTGGTGCGCGCCGGGTTCGCCCGGCTGGGCCTGCCGGTCCTGATCGAGGAGCCGTACCGCGCGAACTCGGTCACCGCGCTCGAACTGCCCACCGGCGTCACCTACCCCGCGCTGCACGACGAGCTGAAACAGCGCGGCTACGTCATCTACGCGGGCCAGGGCCGCCTGTCGCGGACCCACTTCCGCATCGCCACCATGGGCGAGATCCCGCTGCCCCGACTGATGGAACTGGAAGGGGCGCTGGAGGAGTCGATACGGCACCTGGCGAAGGCGCGGGGCGCGTAGGGGCGGGAGCGGTCGAGGGGAACACGCCGAAGAAGCGGTCGTGACGACGAAGGCCCCGCCGGTCATACGCCCGGCGGGGCCCGGTCATACGCCCGGCGGGGCCCGGTCATACGTCCGGCGGGGCCTTCCGCACGTCCGCCGCGTCCGCCGCGTCCGCCACGCCCGCCGGGAACGGTCGCGCCGGAATCCCAGGTGCGTGCCACGGCCGGCCGTGACAGTCTCTCCGCATGTCGATCATCGGTGTGTCTCCCGGGGTGTCCCTCGCGTACGAGACCTTCGGCGACCCCGGCGACCCCCCGGTCCTGCTCGTGATGGGATTCGGCGCGCAGCTGCTCGCCTGGCACGAGGACTTCTGCCGGGCGCTCGCGGCCCGCGGCCGCTATGTGATCCGGTACGACAACCGCGACTGCGGGCTGTCCACCGGGTTCGACGACCACCCCGTCGACATGGGCGAGTTCATCGCCGCCGTCAGCTCCGGTGACCTTCCCGCCGCGCTCGCGATGGTCCCCTACCGGCTCTCCGACATGGCCGCCGACGGCCTCGGCCTGCTCACCGCGCTCGGTGTCGAACGCGCCCATGTGGTCGGCGCCTCGATGGGAGGAATGATCGCCCAGACGATGGCCGTCGCCGCCCCGGAGCGGGTACTGACCCTGACCTCGATGATGTCCTCGACCGGCGAGAGCGAGTACGGCAGGCCGAGCCCCCAGGCGCAGGCCGTGCTGTTCGGACCGAGGCCCGCGGACCGGGAGGGGTACGTAGCGGCGGCGGAGAAGGAACTGGTGTGGGCCTCCAAGCGGTACGGCGACGCCGCGGCGCTGCGCGAACTGGCCGCCGCGAGCTACGACCGCGCCTACCACCCCGCGGGGATCGGACGACAGCTCGGCGCCATGATCCTCAGCGGCTCCCGCGCGGACGCGCTCCGTGAACTGCGGGTACCGACACTGGTGATCCACGGCCTGGACGACACACTGATCGACCCCAGCGGCGGCCGGCGCACCGCGGAACTGGTGCCCGGTGCCGAACTCCTGCTGCTCCCCGACATGGGCCACGACCGCCCCCGCGAACTCTGGCCCACGCTCATCGACGCACTGGTGGCCCACACAGGCTGAGCGTGCGCGCGCATCGCGACGCCGAGGAGTTCCGGTCCTCCATGTCGACCACCCGGTACTAGCCCTCCGCGTCGACCACCCGGAACCGTTCGGCCACGACCAGCGCGTCGTCGTCCACGACGGGTGTGTAGCCGAGCAGTTCGGTCACCTGCTCACCGCGGAAGAAGTCCCGGTGCGCGGCGGCCCATTCCTGGACGTTCGCGTAGCCGCGGCCCTCGTCCAGCGCGAACCGGTCGTCCACCTCGCGGAACGGGATCACCCGGGCCTCGGTCAGTTCGATCACGACGGCCGTACGGTCGTCCGAGTCGAGCACCGCGTACCGCTGGCCGGCCTCTGGGACGGGCTGCCCTATCCGCTCCAGGATCTCGACCAGCGCCGTCATGGCCGTCTTGCGGCCGCTGATGATGGCCTCGACCCCGCTGTCCCGCTCCGGGCCGGGGAAGGCGAGGGCGAGCTTGGGGAGATCGTCAGCACTCATGCGGCCGAGCGTACCCGACGGCGTACCCGAACTCGTGTAGATCACAACGGAGTTGCACCGGAAAGCGGAACGCGGAACGCCGGCCCGTCCGACCCGCGGCGGGGGTCGGACGGACCGGCGTCGAGGCGCTCACCCGGTCCGGAGGGTTCCCGGACTACTTGGTGAAGGCGCCGGTCCCGTTCGGGGTGCCGAGACCCGTCGGGCCGTCGTAGCCCTTGCCCGCCTGGCACAGGTAGGCGACGTCGCAGGACCCGTTCGAGCCGCTGGTCACGTCGTTCAGCTGGTCCGGGTGGGAGTACGGGTACGACGCCGGGGTGTCACCCGAGCCCGGGGCGCCCGCGAGGGCGTAGACACCGGCGATGAAGGGCGCGGCGGCGCTGGTGCCGCCGTACACGTTCCAGCCGCTGGCCTGGTAGGTGTCGTAGACGGCGAGACCGGTGGCCGGGTCGGCCACGGACGCGACGTCGGCGACCGCGCGCTTGGCGCAGTCGGTGTCCTTCTGCCAGGACGGCTTGGCGTCGTACTGCGAGCAGCCCGAACCCGCGCCGTCGCCGCCGGCCGAGGTACCCCAGACGGTCTCGGAGTAGCCGCGGGTGCTGCTGTCCTTCTTCAGCGAGGTGCCGCCGACCGCCGTCACGTACTGCGAGGCCGCCGGGTACTCGACGCCGTAGCCGCTGTCACCGGAGCTGACGGTGATGGCGACGCCGGGGTGCTTGAAGTACTGGTCGTCCGCGGTGGTGTCGTCGGACCCCTCGCTGCCGCCGTAGCTGTTGGACACGAACTTGGCGCCCTGCTTGACGGCCTGGTTCACGGCCGCGCCCAGGTCGTCCATGTTCGCCGACTTGGCCTCGACCAGCAGGATGTTGCACTGCGGGCAGGCCGCGCTGACCATGTCGACGTCGAGGGAGATCTCCCCGGCCCAACCCGCGTCCGGCGTCGGGTAGTTGCTGCCGCCGTCCTGGTCGATCTTCTTGAAGCAGCCGTTGTCCGTGCTGCACTCGGGAAGGTTGTACTGGGAGCGGTAGGCCGCCAGGTCCTTCTCGGCGTTCGGGTCGTCGTTGGCGTCGACGATCGCGACCGTCTGCCCCTTGCCGCCGTCCTTCGGGAGGTTGTAGGCGGCGGCCAGGTCGGACGGCCCGAAACCCTGCGGGGTGTCGTTGCGGCCGAGGGACTTGTGCTGGGCGATGTCGGTGCGCTCGACCGACTGGCAGGCCATGTAACCGGGCTTGCTCGGCTGCGAACACAGCCGGTGCGTGTGCACCGACGCGGCCGCGGAGGTGGTCGCCGCGTGCGCGGCGGCAGGAGTGGTGGCGAAGGCCGACGTCTGCGTGGCGACGGCCACGCCGCCGGTGATCAGCGCCGCCGCGGACAGCAGCGCAGGAGCGCTGCGGCGTATGCGGTTCCTTCTGCGGTGGGAATGCAAAGAACTGCCCTCCGTGGGGGGATGGTCGACTCCGGAGCGACGGCCTGATGGGCATGTCAAAGGCATGACAACCCACCGTTGGGGGTGGCCGGCCGGAGTCTGGTTCTGGGCATGTCGATGGATCTGCCACCCCGGTCAGTGGTGGCTGGGGTCGAGGTTATTGACTGTTTGCCGTTGAGAACAAGGGCAGTTGGTAAAACCTTGGCCCAAGCTCTTTGAACGGCCGATATGTTGTGCGGCCATGGAGCTGGACGACACCACCGTCAACCGTCTGATGTCCCTCGGGCTCGCCCGCTACGAGGCCCGGGTCTATCTGTCACTCATCAGGCGCGGCTCCTACACGGCCGCCGAGGTGGCCCGCGAGGCCGATGTGCCGCGCCAGCGCGTGTACGACGTCCTGGACGCCCTGGTGCGGCGGCAGTTGGCCACCGCACGCCCCGGACGTGTGACGACGTACTCCGCGGTGCCTCCTGAGCCGGCCCTGGCCCGGCTGATGTCCGCCCAGCGGGAGACCGTCGACCGACTGGAGCGGTCCTCTCAGGAACTGGCCGCTCTGCTGGGTCCGTTGTGGACCCAGGGCCGGCAGCACACCGACCCCCTGGACTACATCGAGGTGCTGCGCGACCCGAAGGCGATCGGTGAACGTTTTGCCGATATCCAGTTTCAGGCTCGTCACGAACTCCTCACCTTTTGCAAACCCCCCTTCGTCGCGCCGCCCGAGAACACGGCGGGCATCACCGCCGTGCGGCGCCTTCATCAGGGCGGCGGCACGGTCCGTGCGATCTACCTCTCCGACACCCTGGCCGACCCCGAGACCGCCGACCACGTACGGCGGTTCGCCGCCGCGGGGGAGGAGGCGCGCTTCGCCGCCGACCTCCCGCTCAAGCTCGTCATCGCCGACGCGTCCCTCGTCCTGTGCGACATGCCGGACCCGGTGGCGGGGGCGGACACCACGACGACCCTGTTCATCGAACATCCGGCTCTCGCGGCCTGCCTGCGGCTGGCGTTCGACACGGTGTGGGCGGCGGCCCGGCCGGGTCCGGAGTCGTGAACTTCCCTGCTGCGGCGCGGAGATGGCCGGGGCGGGGGAGTGGCCGGATGTGAAGAAGCGGTGAGATGTGCGAAGGCGGTGGCGGGATCACCTGCCGGTGTTCCCGCCACCGCCCGCCCTGTCCGAGCTGCCCTCCCGGAGCCGCCCGGTCAGGGGCGCAGGATCAGCCGGATCGGGTCGCCGGTCTTGTTCTCCAGGCGCTCGACCGCCTCGGCCGCCTGCGCCAGCGGGAGTTCGCCGCTGATCGAGGCGGAGAAGTCCAGCCGGCCGCCCTGGAGCAGGGCCAGCAGCTGCGGCAGCGCGACCGGCATGTCGGAGCCGTAGTGCCCGAGGATCTGCTGCTGGAGATAGCTGAAGCGGGTGCCGTCGGCGACGGTCAGCGGCTGGTCGGTGAGGCCCACGAGAACCAGCCGGCCCTTGGCCGCGAGCACCGACAGCGCCTGCGCGCGGACCGCGGGGACACCGGCGAAGTCGAACGCGGCGGCGAGACCCGCCCCGCCGGTCGCCTCGCGGATCCGCTCGCGCAGCGCCGGGTCGGCGGAGTCGAGCGCCAGGTCCGCGCCCTGGGCGAGGGCGCGCTCGCGGGCGGTGGGGTTGGGGTCGATCGCGACGACCGGGTACGCGCCGACGGTCCGCAGCAGCTGGACCGCGTGGACGCCGAGCCCGCCGACGCCCCAGACGCCGACCGCCTCGGCGGGCTTCACGGCACCCGTGACGGTGATCGCGCCCCAGGGCGTGGAGACCGCGTCCGGGATGATCGCGCCCTGGTCGAAGGGGATGGCCGCGGGCAGCTCGGTCAGGGCGTGCTCGGAGGAGAGCGCGTACTCGGCCCAGCCGCCGTCGTAGTCCACGCCCCGGGTGTACGTGACGCCCTCGCGGATCTCACCGGCGTACAGCACGACCCGCTGGCCCGGGGTCCAGCGGGTGACGCCGGGGCCGGTCCCGGCGATGGTGCCGGACACCTCATGGCCCAGGGTGACCGTGTCGCCGCGCAGCAGCAGCGGGGTGAGGGTGCCGTCGATCAGATGGACGTCCGACAGACAGACGCCCGCGGCCTCCACCTTCACCAGGACCTGGCCGGGGCCGGGTTCGGGCTTCGCCACTTCCTCGATCCGCAGGGTGCGGCTCGGGATGTGCAGCCGGGCGGCGAGCATCTGCTCCATGACATGGCCTCCTTGGCGCGGCGGCGACCCCTGGGGCCGCGAGCCCCTTAACGCAAGTCGCCTTGCGATGAAACCTACGCCCGCCCTCGGGCTAAAGCAAGTAACCCTGCGTTATGGTTGACCATGCCCTCGTCCGACCAGAACGCACCGCCCCTGCGCCGCCGCGGGGCCCGGATGCGCTCCGCCGTGCTCGCCGCCACCGTGGACGTCCTGACCGCACAGGGGCTCGCCGGTACGACCGTCGGTGCCGTCGCCCGCGCCGCCGGCGTCCATGAGACCTCCGTCTACCGGCGGTGGGGGACCCGCGAGAACCTGATCCTGGAAGCGCTGACCGAACAGCTCGACGCGGCCATGCCCGTGCCGGACACCGGACACGTCCGCGACGACCTCGCCACGTACTTCGGCGCGCTCGCCCGGCTGCTCGCCACCGCGCAGGGCGAGGCGCTGCTGCGGCTGAGCGTCGAACGCGACGACACCCTGCCGGACCGCCGCCTCCCCTACTGGACCGAGCGCCTCGAACGCGGTGCCGTCATGGTCCGCCGGGGTGTCGAGCGCGGCGAACTCGCCCCGGACACGGACCCCGGCCTCGTCATCGAGGCCATCAGCGGCGCCTTGTTCACCCGCGCCCTGATCAGCGGCGCCCCCCTCGACGAGCACCTCGCCACCCGCCTCGTCACCCTGACCCTCACGGGCACCCTCCCGCGCCCCCCGGCCGGCCCCTGACCCGGACCAGGGGGCGCTGGGGCGCTTGCGCATCCCCCAGGGGGAGGCGCCAAGGTGGGCGCAGCCCCGCGGGCCACCGGCGGTACGGCGCCGACGCCGTCGCGCGTCCGGAACTGGTGCGGACCCTGCGCGAGTTGGGCATCGATCAGGTCACGGTCCGCAGGGTCGTGGACCGCGAGGCCGCCCTCCCCGAGGCGGCCTGGGCGCATGCCGAAGCCCTGGCGATGCAGATCCGCACCCTGTGGCTGGGGCGCGCGGTGCTGACGGCGGTGGCCGAACGCGACCCGGACCCAAGGGAGTTGGACCTCATGCACCGGCTGGCCAGGCTCACCGAGCGGCAACGCCGCCGTCTCGTCGAGGAGTTCCTCGACGCGGTGTTCGGCGCCGCCGCCGACCCGTGCCTCGCGGCGGCCGGTCGTACGATGACGCCCGAACTGCCCGACGACCCGCGCACGGAACAGCTGCGGGCCTGGGCCGAACTCGCGCAGCTGACCCAGGACCCGGAATTCCGGGACGTCCTACGGCGGTTGGCGGAGGCCGAGGCGGGTGAAGGGCGGGGTGTCGGTGGTCCCGGCCGGGGACTGTGGGGCGTCCTTCACGACCAGGTCGGCCCGGCCGTGGCGGCGGGCACCGGCCCGGAATCGGCCGAAGCCGCCCGGGTCCTCGCCTCCGTGACCGCCCACTACGCCCGCCTCCTCGGCCGGTCCGACGACGACGCCGTGCGCGCCCGCCTCCTCGACCGGCTCCGCCTCGCCGCCGACCCGCGCCGCGAGCTGTACCTCGGCCTCCTGGCCGTGATCAACGACCGGCCGCGCCCGGAGAGCCGCGCGCCCCTGCTCGACCGGACGGCGCGCGCACTTCTCGCCGACGCGCGCTGAGGGCGCCGGAACGCGAGGAACCTCTGTCGGATCCCTTGACGGCACGCGCCCGCGCCGATTAACTCACGTCCTAAATTAAGACGTGAGGGCCTTTGGAGGGCAGCGGTCGTACCGACCGCTCCCGGTGCGCGATCCCGAAGGCTCTCGACGCCCGGAAGGGACACCTGGAGACATGCGCAGCATCCGAGCCGCGGCCGTCGGCGCCGTCACCCTCTCTCTCGCCCTCACGGCGACGGCCTGCGGAGGCGGTTCGTCCACGGGGGGCGGGTCCGACGACGCGCCGAAGACGCTGACCTACTGGGCCTCCAACCAGGGCGCCAGCGTCGCCGTCGACAAGCAGGTACTCCAGCCCGAACTCGACAAGTTCCAGAAGCAGACGGGCATCAAGGTGAAGCTGGAGGTCGTGCCCTGGCCCGACCTGCTCAACCGGATCCTGACCGCGACCACCTCCGGTCAGGGCCCCGACGTGCTGAACATCGGCAACTCCTGGAGCGCCTCCCTCCAGGCGAGCGGCGCGCTGCTGCCCTGGGACACCAAGAACTTCGACAAGATCGGCGGCAAGAGCCGGTTCGTGCCGTCCGCGCTCGCCTCCACCGGCGTCCAGGGCAAGGACCCGGCCGCCGTGCCGCTGTACGCGCTGGCGTACGCGCTCTACTACAACAAGAAGATCTTCGCCGACGCCGGTATCTCCCAACCGCCCGCCACCTGGGACGAGTTGATAGCCGACGGCAAGAAGATCAAGGCCAAGGGCAGCTCCCCGCTCGGCGCCGAGGGCTCCAACGTCTCGGAGAACATCCACCACATCTTCGTCTTCGCCAAGCAGCGCGGCACCGACTTCTTCACCGCCGACGGCAAGCCGAACTTCACCGACCCCAAGGTCGTCGACGCGGTCAAGAGCTATGTCGATCTGATGGCCAAGGACCAGGTCATCCCGACCGGGGACGCCGAGTACGCGCAGAACCAGTCCGTCAGCGACTTCGCCAAGGGCCGCCAGGCCATGCTGCTGTGGCAGTCGGCCTCCGCCAACCTCGCCTCCCAGGGGATGAAGGACAGCGAGTACGGCGTCGCGCCCGTGCCGGTGCGCTCCGGCACACCCGGGCCCGGCACCGGGATCAACTCGATGGCCGCCGGCATCAACATCGCGGTCTTCCGCAACACCCACAACCTCGACGGGGCGACGAAGTTCGTGAAGTTCATGACCTCCGACGAGGAGCAGAAGATCCTCAACAAGGCCTACAGCTCCATCCCGGCGGTCACCTCGGCGCAGAACGACCCCGCGTTCAACACCCCCGCCAACACCGTCCTGAAGAACACCCTCGCCACCAGCGCCGCCGCCCTGCCGCAGGTGCCCGCCGAATCGCAGTTCGAGACGACGGTCGGCACCGCCGTCAAGGACCTGTTCGCCGACGCCGCCGCCGGGCGCGCGGTGACCACCGACTCGGTCAGGGCCGCGCTCCAGAAGGCCCAGCAGCAGATGCCGGCGGCGTAACGGCCATGACCACCAACACCCTTGAGGAGTCGGTGGCGAAGTCTCCTCCCGGGACAGCGGCGTCCTCGGCCCGCCGCCGTCCCGGGAGGATCCGCCGCGCCGGGCTGCCGTATCTGCTGCTCCTGCCCGCCCTCGTCCTCGAACTCCTCGTCCACCTGGTGCCGATGGTCATCGGCATCGTGATGAGCTTCAAGGAACTCACCCAGTTCTACATCCGCGACTGGGGCACCGCCCCCTGGTCAGGGCTCGGCAACTACCGCCTGTCGGTGGACTTCCACGCCCCCGTCGGCGCGGCCCTGCTGCACTCCTTCCTGGTCACCGTCGGCTTCACGCTGCTGTCCGTCGCCCTGTGCTGGCTGATCGGCACCGCCGCCGCCCTCTTCCTCCAGGACACCTTCCGCGGCCGCGGCCTGCTGCGCGCCCTGTTCCTGGTGCCGTACGCGCTGCCCGTCTACGCGGCCGTCATCACCTGGGTGTTCATGTTCCAGCACGACAACGGGCTGGTGAACCACGTCCTGCACGACCAGCTGCACCTCGGCGCCGAGCCCGCCTTCTGGCTCATCGGCGACAACAGCTTCTACGCCCTGCTGACCGTCTCGGTGTGGAAGGGCTGGCCGTTCGCCTTCCTCGTGGTGACGGCCGGACTCCAGAACATCCCGGGCGAGTTGTACGAGGCGGCCGCGCTGGACGGCGCCGGCATGTGGCAGCGGATCCGCCGCATCACCCTGCCGTCCCTGCGACCGGTCAACCAGGTCCTGGTCCTGGTGCTGTTCCTCTGGACGTTCAACGACTTCAACACGCCCTATGTGCTGTTCGGCAGGTCCGCGCCCGAGGCCGCCGACCTCGTCTCCGTGCACATCTACCAAGCCTCCTTCGTCACCTGGAACTTCGGCACCGGCTCCGCCATGTCCGTCCTGCTGCTGCTCTTCCTGCTCGTGGTGACGGGCGGCTATCTGCTGGCGACCACGCGGGAGCGGAGGACCACCGATGTCTGACTCGCCGCTGGCACCGCCGCGTTCGTTCCGCTGGGCCCGGCGGGTCTTCCTCACCCTGCTCACCGGCTTCGTGCTGCTCCCGGTGTACGTGATGCTCTCCAGCTCGCTGAAGCCGCTCGCGGACGTCTCCGGGAAGTTCCGCTGGGTGCCCAGCGGACTGACGATCCGCCCGTACATCGACATGTGGTCCACGGTGCCGCTCGCCCGCTACTTCGTGAACTCGCTGATCGTGGCGGGCTCGGCGACCGTACTGTCCGTCGTCGTCGCGGTGTTCGCCGCCTACGCGGTCAGCCGCTACGACTTCCGGGGCAAACGCGTCTTCACGGTCACCGTGCTGTCCACCCAGATGTTCCCCGGCATCCTCTTCCTGCTCCCGCTCTTCCTCCTCTACGTCAACATCGGCAACGCCACCGGCATCGCCCTGTTCGGCTCCCGCGGCGGTCTGATCCTCACCTACCTCACCTTCTCCCTGCCGTTCTCCATCTGGATGCTGACCGGGTACCTCGACTCGGTGCCGCGCGACCTGGACGAGGCCGCGCTGGTCGACGGCTGCGGGCCGCTCGGCGCGCTGTTCCGGATCGTCGTACCGGCCGCTGTCCCCGGCATCGTCGCCGTCGCCGTCTACGCGTTCATGACCGCGTGGGGCGAGGTGCTGTTCGCGTCGGTGATGACGAACGACACCACCCGCACCCTCGCCGTCGGCCTCCAGGGCTACTCCACCCTCAATGACGTCTACTGGAACCAGATCATGGCCGCCTCGCTGGTCGTCAGCGTCCCCGTGGTGGCCGGATTCCTGCTGCTCCAGCGCTATCTCGTGGCCGGACTGACGGCGGGGGCCGTCAAATGACCGGCAACACCCCGTATTCCGAAGGGACTTCCGTGTCCGAACGCATCGACCTCGCCGCACTCCCGGACGGCTTCCTGTGGGGCACGGCCACCTCGGCCTACCAGATCGAGGGAGCCGTCGCCGAGGACGGCCGGACCCCCTCCATCTGGGACACCTTCGCGCACACCCCGGGGAAGATCGCGGGCGACGACCACGGCGACGTCGCCTGCGACCACTACCACCGCAGGGGCGAGGACATCGCCCTGATGCGCCGCCTCGGCCTCAACGCCTACCGGCTCTCCACCGCCTGGCCGCGCGTCGTCCCCGGCGGCACCGGCCCCGTGAACCCCAAGGGCCTCGCCTTCTACGACGCGTTGGTGGACGACCTGCTGGCGGCGGGCATCACCCCGTCCGTCACCCTCTACCACTGGGACCTGCCGCAGACGCTCCAGGACCGCGGCGGCTGGCCGGAGCGGGACACCGCCCACGCGTTCGCCGCGTACGCCGACGCCGTGGCCCGGCGCCTCGGCGACCGCGTCAAGCTCTGGGCGACGCTCAACGAGCCGTCCTGCTCGGCCTGGATCGGCCACCTGGAGGGCACGATGGCCCCCGGCCAAACCGATCTGACCGCCGCGGTCCGCGCCTCCTGCCATCTGCTCCTCGGCCACGGCCTCGCCACCGAGGCCGTCCGCGCCGCCGTCCCGGACGCCCGGATCGGCATCGTCAACAACCTCTCCACCGTGCACCCGGCCACCGACCGCCCCGAGGACATCGCGGCCGCCCGCCGGCACGACGGCCATGTCAACCGCTGGTGGCTCGACCCCGTGCACGGCCGCGGCTTCCCGGCCGACATGATCGAGACATACGGCGTCGAACTCCCGCTGCGGGACGGCGACTTGAAGACAATCGCCGCACCCCTGGACTGGCTGGGCCTGAACTACTACTTCCCGGCCCATGTCGTCGACGACCCCGAGGGCCCCGCGCCGTACGCCCGCACCGTCCGCCGCGAGGGCGTCCCGCGCACCGGCATGGACTGGGAGATCGACGCCGGCGGCATCGAGACCCTGCTGCTCCGGCTCACCGAGGAGTACGGCGCCCGCACCCTCTACCTCACCGAGAACGGCTCCGCCTTCCCCGACACGGTCCGCCCCGACGGCACCGTCCACGACCCCGAACGCCAGGACTATCTGGAGGCCCACCTCGCCGCCTGCGCCTCCGCCGCCCGCCGGGGCGCCCCGCTGGCCGGCTACTTCGCCTGGTCCCTGCTGGACAACTTCGAATGGGCGTACGGCTACGACAAGCGCTTCGGCCTGGTCCACGTCGACTACCGGACCCAGGCCCGCACCATCAAGGGCAGCGGGCACCGGTATGCGGAGATCGTGCGCGCACACCGGGAACGGGGCCGCAGCGCCGCCTGAGCCCGGCCGGGGGTCCTGCGGCCGTGGCACAGGACCCCGGCAGGTCCGCCATCTCGAACCGGCGTGCCGCGGCCCGGCTCCCGGTATCGGCGACGAAGGCACCGGTGATCGCTCCTCCCGAAGGCGCTGCCGCGGCGCCGGCGGAGGCGGCGATGACGAACTGTCCGTCGGCGACCACC
Organism: Streptomyces sp. NPDC093018; assembly: GCF_040684035.1. Classification (NCBI taxonomy): domain Bacteria; kingdom Bacillati; phylum Actinomycetota; class Actinomycetes; order Kitasatosporales; family Streptomycetaceae; genus Streptomyces; species Streptomyces sp. NPDC093018. The sequence goes on along the minus strand of NZ_JBFBFF010000012.1, from coordinate 82,435 downwards.
AGCCCCGCTCCCGCCCCCGAGAGCGCCGCAGGTCGGAGAGCGCCGCGATGCCGTGCCCGTGCTTTTTGCGGCGTGCCACCACCCGCTCGGGGGGCGCAGGGACGGATCAGCCGCCGGCCCTGTTCACAGGTGGACCTCTCGGCCGTCGTTCACCGGGCAGTGCCAGTCAAGGGTCCCGTTGGAGACATGAGGCGTCGCGGGGTGGGTGTGGCCGGGGGCCGGGCACCGGGGGACCGGTTGGCCGCCGGTGGATTCGATGACGCTGTCCTGGAGTTGCTCCGCCAAGAGGAGCAGCGCCTCGGGTTCGGGCAGCGCGTCGTCCAGGTCCACCGTGACCGAGGTGCCGTCCGGGTAGGTGAGGGTGACGTGCACACCGGCCCCGGTACCGGGGGCCGTGCCTTCCGTGCCGACCTTGAGCACGGCTCCTTCCGGCGCTTCCAGACTGCGCAGAAGGGACTCCGCCCAGCCGCGTACCGTCCGTACGTCGAGTGCCATGAGCCACCGCCCGTCCGTCGGTCCTACTTCTTCGCCGTCACGTCCGCCGCCCAGGTCAGCGAGCCCGTGCCCGGGCGACCGCCGATGTCGACACGGAAGGTCATGTAGTCCTGGAACTGGACGTGATCGGCATGCTCGACCGGCTTCAGTGTGCCGTGGAAGTGGTAGCTCCTGCCCACGACATGACCCGCGTTCTTCGGCATCCGCCGTCCGTTCCGCCACCAGGAGACACCGGACTCACGGACGTTGCCGGTGATGACGGACTGCACGCGGGCGGAGATCTTGAATCCCCAGTTGATGGTGGAGTGGTGACAGTTGAACCGGGCCGCGAGGGTACCGTTGGCGTTGCTCCAGCTCGGGTTCTTGTCACAACGCAACGTCGCTGAAGGGCGTTTGGCCGCGCCGGTCCGGGCCGTCCGGCCCGGCGCCGCACGCAGGCTGCCCTTGCCGAGTCCGAGCCGCGCGCCGATGCGGTCCAGATCCGTGCGGGAGAGTTTCGGGCCACCCTTGAACGTGAAGCGCAACGTCGTGCGTACGTTCCCGGTGACCGTCGCCGCCGTGTAGCTCCGGCCTGCAGCGTCCGCGACAGCCGCGGCACTCACCGCCGCCCCGGCGCCGGACCGCTCCGGAGCCGCCTGGGCGGCCGGGGCGACGAGCACGGCCGCGGCGAGCACGACCGCGGCCGCGGCGACCGGGCCCCTCGGCATCCTCCTGCCCTGCCCCGCACCGCCGGTCGAGCCGTGAGCCGTTCCCCCGGCGCTGCCGCCTCGGGTCCTCCCACCACGTTCCCCGTTCACCACGCCGCTCCCCTCGGTCCGGTGGCTCTCCACGCCGTGATGCTCTCCAGGAGCGTCCACCGCGACGCCCGAACGGGCGAGCGTTCACCTGGACGAGCGAACAGCGGGCGGCGCCCGCGACGGGAAGCGTCGGCCGCGTCGCCCCGGCGCACCGCGACGGCCGGGCGGACCCAGGCGGGCGAGCACCGCTCGACGGCCGGGAGCCGGACCGGGCATCGGTGGCGCGAGGATCACCCGGCCGTGGCAGGATCCCTGACTGTGAGCGCATCCTGGGCGGTGAGGGGCCTGCGGGCCGCGGTGTTCGCCGCGGTGTGCGTGCTGCTGGCCGCCGCGGGCCATGGGCTGGCCATGGGGCAGCCGCCCTCGCTCCGCTGCGACGGGGTCGGTTTCCTCGCGGTCTTCGCGCTCGGCTGGACGCTGGGCGCGCGGGAGCGGTCGGGGCCGGGCATCGGCGCGGCGATGCTGCTCACCCAGGCGGGGCTGCACCTGGGCTTCGACGCGGCCCACAGCGACTCCGGTACGACCCGCACCGGCGCCCCTATGCCCGGCATGCCCGGTATGGTCGGACCTGCCGCGCATGCCACGGCCGCGCACGCCACGGCCCATGCCACGGCCGCCCACCTCCTCGCCGCCCTGGCCGCCTCCTGGTGGCTGCGGCGGGGCGAGGCCGCGCTGTGGTCGCTGCTGCGGCGCACCGCCGCGCTGGTTCCCGCCCTCCGCACCCGGTGGCGGCCCGCCCCGCTGCCCGCCACCGCCGAGCCGGTCCCGCGCGAGCGGTCCGCCGACGTCCCGCCCCGCCGGGCCCCGCTGCGGCACGCGGTCACCCGGCGCGGACCGCCCGCCCCGATCCCGTACCCGCTCTGACCCCCGAGCCTTTGTCACTCGTCACCGTACGGAGATCGACTCACCATGTCCGCATCACGCACCACCCTGCGCCGCGCCGGCGCCGTCACCGCCCTCACAGCCGCCTCGGTCCTGCTGGCCGCCGGTGCCGCCGCCGCGCATGTCACCGTCCACCCGGAGAGCTACGCCAAGGGCGCCACCGACGGCGTGCTGACCTTCCGAGTGCCCAACGAGGAGGACCACGCCTACACCAGCAAGGTCCAGGTCTTCCTGCCCACCGACCACCCCGTCCTCGGCGTCCTGGTCCACCCGGGGGACGGCTGGAGCGCCAAGGTGACCACCACCAAGCTGAAGACGCCGGTCAAGACCGACGACGGCACCATCACCGAGGCCGCCTCCGAGATCACCTTCACCGGGGGGAAGATCGAACCGGGGCAGTACGAGGACTTCAACGTCGCCTTCGGTGAACTCCCCGAGGACACCGACCAGTTGGTGTTCAAGACGCTGCAGACCTACTCGGACGGCAAGGTCGTCCGCTGGATCGAGCAGCCGGCCTCGGGCGACGACGAGCCGGAGAACCCGGCCCCGTCCCTGAAGCTCACCGCGGACGACGCCTCACCCGCCGCCGCCCCTGCCAAGACGGCCGCCGCGACCACCGCCAAGGCGAGCGACTCCACCGCCCGCGAACTCGGCGTCGCCGGTCTGGTGATCGGCGTCCTGGGCCTCGCCACGGCCGCGTTCGCCCTGCTGCGCGGCCGGTCCTCGGCACGGTCGTAGCGAGGGACACCGGTGGGCCCGCACCTCGTGCGCGGCCCACCGGCGCGCGGGAGCGCGAAGCGTCGAGGATGTTGATCCGCTCCAGCACCGCTCGGGCATATCTCCCTGAGCGCCCCCGACCGGCGCCCCCCCCCGCGCCGGGAATGCGGCCCCCACCACCCGCGGTTGATCTCTTCATGACTCAGGACTCCACGCAGGACGCGCTCCTCCCGCTGCTCTCCGAAGGACACGGCGGCGTGCTGGTCACCCTCCGCCGCGACGGCCGCCCCCAGCTGTCCAATGTCAGCCACGCCTACGACCCGGACGAGCGGATCATCCGGATCTCCGTCACCGACGACCGCGCCAAGACCCGCAATCTGCGCCGCGACCCCCGCGCCTCGTACCACGTCACCAGCGACGACCGGTGGGCGTACACCGTCGCCGAGGGCATGGCCGAGCTGTCCCCGGTCGCCGAGGACCCCCATGACGAGACCGTGGCGGAGCTGATCCGGCTCTACCGGGCGGTCATCGGCGAGCATCCGGACTGGGACGAGTACCGCGCCGCGATGGTCCGCGACCGCCGACTGGTCGTCCGGCTGCATGTCGCACGGGTGTACGGCATCCCCAAGCGCTGACCCAAACAGCCCTCCTAGGCCGCGCTCTGCGTCCGCGCCTCGATCGCCCGCAGTACGGCGACCATGTCCTCGGCGCCGTGCCCCTGGCTCACCGTCTCCTCGAAGAGGGCGTGGCAGGCGTCGAGCAGCGGGGACGCCAGACCGGCCTTGCGGGCGGCCTCGGCGACGAGGCGGTTGTTCTTCAGGACGTCCAGCGCGGCGGCCTGCACCGCGAAGTCCCGGTCGCGCAGCTTGGGCGCCTTCATCCGGGAGACCGGGCTGGCCATCGGGCCCGCGTCGAGGACGTCCAGGAACAGCCGGGGGTCCAGGCCCTGCCGTTCGGCGAAGTGGAAGGCCTCGGTCAGCCCGGTCACCAGGGTGATCAGGAACAGGTTGACCGAGAGCTTCATCAGCAGCGCGCCCGGCGCCGCACCGCACCCGAAGGTCTCCCGGCACATCGGCGCGAGCAGCGGCCGTACCGTCTCCACCGCGGCCGTCTCACCCGCGAGCATGGCCACCAACCGCCCCTGTTCCGCGGGCACTCGGGACCCGGACACCGGCGCCTCGACATAGCGGCCGCCGGCGGCGCGGACGTCCGTCTCCAGCGCGGCGGAGTACTCGGGCGAGGTCGTGCCCATGTGGACGACGGTCCGTCCCGCGACCCGCGCGGCCAGCTCCGGGGTGCCGCGGCCGAGGACCGTGTCGACGGCCGGCTCGTCGGCGAGCATCAGCAGCACCACCTCGGCCCGCGCGAACACCTCGGCGGCGTCCCCCGCGACCTCGGCACCGGCCGCGCGCAGCGGCTCGGCGCGGTGCGGGGTGCGATTCCAGACCACCAATGGGGTGCCGGCCGCCGCCAGGCGCAGGGCCATGGGCCCGCCCATCACTCCGAGACCGATGAATCCGACGCGCACGGGGGCCGCCCTTCGCTCCACGGGCCGATTATGACAGCGGTCATAGTAGCGAACGTTATGACGGCGGTCATAGGCTTGCCCCTGGGTTGTCCCCTGGGGTGTCCCCGGGTTTGTTCCGGAGTGAGAGACGGAGGCGAGGACATGCGCGAGCGGCAGCGCGGCCCGCGCGAGCGGATGGTGTTCAGCGCGGCCCAGCTCATCCGGCGCGACGGGGTGAACGCGACCGGCATGCGCGAGGTCGCCGCACACGCCGGCGCCCCGCGCGGCTCCCTCCAGCACTACTTCCCGGGCGGCAAGGAACAGCTGGTCGGCGAGGCCGTCGCCTGGGCCGGACGGTACGCGGGCAAGCGCATCGGGCGCTTCGTCGAGCAGGTGGCCGAGCCGACGCCGAGCGCGCTGTTCGCGGCGATGGCCGCGCAGTGGACCGAGGAGTACGACCGGGACGGCTTCGGCGCGGGCTGCCCGGTCGCCGCCGCCGCTGTCGACCGCGCCGCCTCCGACGACATCACCCGTGCCGCCGTGGCCGCCGCCTTCACCGCCTGGCGGACCCCGCTCGCCGAGGCCCTCACCGCCATGGGCGTGCCCACCGCCCGGTCCGCGGACCTGGCCACGCTGATGATCAGCGCCCTGGAGGGCGCGATCCTGCTGGCACGGGCCGAGCGGGACGTACGGCCCCTGACGACGGTGGTGCGCGAACTGGGCCCGCTGCTCGACGCGGCGGTGACCCGGCCCGCGTGAGTTCCCGGCCGCGCGTCGGTGAGCGGGCGCGCGTCAGTGAACGGGCGCGCCCGCACCCTCCGTCGTCAGGTACGCGATCACCATGTCCCCGAGCATCATCCGGTAGTGCTCCCGCCGGTCCGGGTCCACCAGGTCGCGGCCGAACAGGGCGCCGAACGCCCGCCGGTTGACGGCGCGAAAGAAGCAGAACGAGCTGATCACCGCGTGCAGGTCGACCGCGTCCACGTCCGCCCTGAACACCCCCGACTCCCGCCCGGCGGCGAGGATCTCGCGCAGCACGTCCAGCGCCGGGGAACCGATCGCGTCGAGCCGCCCCGAGGGCGCGGAGTCCTCGGCGCACTGGAGGTTCTCGATGCTCAGCAGGCGGATGTAGTCGGGGTGTCGCTCATGATGGTCGAAGATCAGCCCGGCCAGCCGCCGCATCGCCGCGACCGGGTCCAGGTGGGCGACGTCCAGGCGCCGCTCGGCCTCGCGCAGCGCGCCGTAGGCCCGTTCGAGGACGGCCGTGAACAACTGCTCCTTGCCGCCGAAGTAGTAGTAGATCATCCGCTTGGTGGTGCGGGTGCGGGCGGCTATCTCCTCGACGCGGGCGCCCTCGTAGCCGGCCCGCGCGAACTCCCGGGTGGCCATGTCGAGGATCTCGGCCTTGGTGCGGGCGGCGTCGCGCACCCGCCCGTCGGGTCGTATCGGCTCATCGACGCTGGTCATCGGGTGGTTCCTTCGGGCCTCGGGCCGCCTCGGTGGCGCGCTCGGTGCCGTCGATTCTAGGACGCGAACATGACAGTACGGGGGTCGCCGTGGCCCGGAGCACACGAGGTGCCCCGGGCCACGGACCGGAAAAGCCGCGGTCGCCGACCGCTACGGCCGCCGGTTCCACTCGGCGATCACCGGGTACCCGTGCTCGGTGGACAGCCGGCTGACGGTGCCGGTGGCCAGCTGGAACAGCCGGCCCTGCGCGGGCCCGAGGCCCAGCCGACGGGCCGTCAGGACCCGCAGGAAGTGGCCGTGGGCGACGAGCACCACATCGGGGCCGTCCGCGGCGAGCGCCCCGGCCACCCGGTCCAGCACCCGGTCGGCGCGGGCGCCGACCTCGGCCGGTGTCTCGCCCGGATGCCCCTCGGGCCCCGGCGCCACCCCGTCGGACCACAGGTCCCAGTCGGGGCGGGTGCGATGGATCTCGGCGGTGGTGATGCCCTCGTAGCCGCCGTAGTCCCATTCGTGCAGCGCGGGTTCGGGCTCGACCCCGGTCAGGCCCGCGAGCGCGGCGGTGCGCAGGGCGCGGCCGAGCGGGCTGCTGAGCACGAGGGCGTGGGTCCGGCCGGACAGGAGCGGGGCGAGGGACTTGGCCTGTTCCTCGCCGCGGTCGGTCAGGGGCAGGTCGGTGTAGCTGGTGTGCTGCCCCGACCTGCTCCACTCCGTCTCCCCGTGGCGGACCAGCAGAAGGTCCGCCACGGTCAGCCCTTCTTCTCGACCGCGTGGCCGCCGAACTGGTTGCGCAGCGCCGCGATCATCTTCATCTGCGGCGAGTCGTCCTGCCGGGAGGCGAACCGGGCGAACAGCGAGGCGGTGATCGCCGGGAGCGGCACCGCGTTGTCGATGGCCGCCTCGACGGTCCAGCGGCCCTCACCGGAGTCCTCCGCGAAGCCGCGCAGCTTCTCCAGGTGCTCGTCGTCGTCCAGCGCGTTGACCGCGAGGTCGAGCAGCCAGGAGCGGATGACCGTGCCCTCCTGCCAGGAGCGGAACACCTCGCGGACGTTCTCCACGGAGTGCACCTTCTCCAGCAGCTCCCAGCCCTCGGCGTACGCCTGCATCATGGCGTACTCGATGCCGTTGTGGACCATCTTGGAGAAGTGCCCGGCGCCGACCCGGCCCGCGTGCACATAGCCGTACGGGCCCTCCGGCTTGAGCGCGTCGAAGATCGGCTGGAGCCGCTCCACGTTCTCCTTCTCGCCGCCGACCATGAGTGCGTAGCCGTTCTGCAGGCCCCACACCCCGCCGGAGACGCCCGCGTCCACGAAGCCGATGCCCTTGATGGCGAGCGCCGCGGCGTGCTTCTCGTCGTCCGTCCAGCGGGAGTTGCCGCCGTCGATCACCGTGTCGCCGGGCTCCAGCAGGTCGCCCAGCTCGTCCACGACGGTCTGGGTGGCCGTGCCGGCCGGGACCATCACCCACACCTGGCGGGGCGCGTCCAGCTTCTCGACCAGTTCGGCGAGGCTCTTGACGTCGGAGACCTCAGGGTTGCGGTCGTAGCCGATGACGGTGTGGCCGGCGCGGCGGATGCGCTCGCGCATATTGCCGCCCATCTTGCCGAGGCCGATGAGACCGAGCTGCATGATCAGTTCTCCGATGCGTTCTTGAGAGTGCGGTAGGCGGCGACGAGGGCCGTGGTGGAGGGGTCGAGGCCGGGGACGTCCGCGCCCTTCGTGAGGGCGGCTTCGACGCGCTTGGCGAGGACCTTGCCGAGCTCCACGCCCCACTGGTCGAAGGAGTCGATGTCCCACACCGCGCCCTGGACGAACACCTTGTGCTCGTACAGCGCGATCAGCTGGCCCAGTACGGACGGGGTCAGCTCGGCGGCCAGGATCGTCGTGGTCGGGTGGTCGCCGTGGAAGGTGCGGTGCGCCACCTGCTCCTCGGGCACGCCCTCCGCGCGGACCTCCTCGGCGCTCTTGCCGAAGGCGAGCGCCTGGGTCTGGGCGAAGAAGTTGGCCATCAACAGATCGTGCTGCGCCGCGAGTTCACCGCTCAGCTCGCCGACCGGGCGGGCGAAGCCGATGAAGTCGGCGGGGATCAGCTCGGTGCCCTGGTGGATCAACTGGTAGTAGGCGTGCTGCCCGTTGGTGCCGGGCGTGCCCCACACCACGGGACCCGTCTGCCACTCCACCCGGCGCCCGTGCCGGTCCACCGACTTGCCGTTGGACTCCATGTCGAGCTGCTGGAGGTAGGCGGTGAACTTGGACAGATAGTGGCTGTACGGCAGTACGGCGTGCGACTGGGCGTCGTGGAAGTTGCCGTACCAGATGCCCAGCAGGCCCAGCAGCAGCGGGGCGTTGGCCTCGGCGGGCGCGGTGCGGAAGTGCTCGTCGACCAGGTGGAAGCCGTCCAGCATCTCGCGGAACCGGTCCGGGCCGATGGCGATCATCAGGGAGAGGCCGATCGCGGAGTCGTACGAGTAGCGGCCGCCGACCCAGTCCCAGAACTCGAACATGTTGTCCGGGTCGATACCGAACTCGGTCACCTTGGCCGAGTTGGTCGAAAGCGCCACAAAGTGCTTCGCCACGGCCTTGTCGTCGCCCTCGAACGCTTCGAGCAGCCACGATCGCGCGGACGTCGCGTTGGTGATCGTCTCGATCGTCGTGAACGTCTTGGACGCGACGATGAACAGGGTTTCGGCCGGGTCCAGATCGCGGGTGGCCTCGTGCAGATCCGCGCCGTCCACGTTCGACACGAAGCGAACGGTCAGATCGCGGTCGGCGAAGCTGCGCAGCGCCTCGTACGCCATCGCGGGACCGAGGTCGGAGCCGCCGATGCCGATGTTGACGACATTGCGGATCCGCCGGCCGGTGTGCCCGGTCCAGGCGCCGGAGCGCACCCGCTCCGCGAAGTCGCTCATCTTGTCGAGGACGGCGTGCACCTGGGGCACCACGTTCTCGCCGTCGACCTCGATCACCGCGTCCCGGGGCGCGCGCAGCGCCGTGTGCAGCACCGCGCGGTCCTCGGTGATGTTGATCTTCTCACCGCGGAACATGGCGTCCCGCAGCCCGAACACATCGGTGGCGGTGGCGAGTTCCTGGAGCAGGGCCAGGGTCTCGTCCGTGATCAGCTGCTTGCTGTAGTCGATGTGCAGATCACCGACCCGGACCACGTACCGCTCGGCGCGGCCCGGGTCCGACGCGAACAGCTCGCGCAGATGCAGCGGCCCCTCGGCGCGGTGGTCGGCGAGCGCCGTCCACTCGGGCCGGTGGATGAGGTTGGGATAGTGGGCGTCGGCCATCTCAGGCGTTCTCCTTGGCGGCCTCGCCGGTCAGGGCGATGGCGTACATCTCGTCGGCGTCGAGGCGGCGCAGCTCCTCGGCGATGAGTTCGGAGGTGGGGCGGACCTTCAGGGCGAGGGTGCGCGGCGGCTGACCCGGCAGGGTGAGCGTCGCGAGCGGGCCCTCGGGGCGGTCCACGACGATCTCGCCGTCGCGGGTGCCCAGCCGTACGGCGGTGACCACCGGACCCTCGGTGACCACGCGGTCCACGCTCACCCCCAGCCGTGCCTCCAGCCAGCGGGCCAGCAGCTCGGCGCTGGGGTTGTCCGCCTCGGCCTCCACGGCCGCCGACGTCACCTTCGCCCGCGCCTGGTCGAGCGCGGCGGCCAGCATCGAGCGCCACAGCGTCAGCCGGGTCCAGGCCAGGTCGGTGTCGCCGGGCGCGTAGGTGCGGGCGCGGGCCTGCAGGACCTCCATCGGCCGCTCCACCGCGTACAGATCGGTGATCCGGCGCTGCGCGAGCGCGCCGAGCGGGTCCTTGGACGGCGTGTCGGGCGCGTCCACCGGCCACCACACCACGACCGGGGCGTCCGGCAGCAGCAGCGGCAGCACCACCGAGTCGGCGTGGTCGGAGACCTCGCCGTAGGTGCGCAGCACCACCGTCTCGCCGGTCCCGGCCTCCGAGCCGACCCGGACCTCGGCGTCGAGGCGCGAGTGGGTGCGGTCGCGCAGGGTGCGGGCGTGCCGCTTGATGACGACCAGGGTGCGCGAGGGGTGTTCGTGCGAGGCCTCCTCGGCGGCCCGCATCGAGTCGTAGGCGTTCTCCTCGTCCGTGACGATGACCATCGTCAGGACCATGCCCACGGCCGGGGTGCCGATCGCTCGGCGGCCCTGCACCAGCGCCTTGTTGATCTTGCTTGCCGTGGTGTCGGTCAGGTCGATCTTCATGGCCTGCGCCAGCTCCGTCCGTCTCGTGCGAGCATCTCGTCGGCTTCCCGCGGTCCCCAGCTGCCCGACGCGTACTGTGCCGGACGGCCGTGCGCCGCCCAGTACTGCTCGATCGGGTCGAGGATCTTCCAGGACTCTTCCACTTCCTGGTGACGCGGGAACAGGTTGGCGTCGCCCAGGAGCACGTCCAGGATGAGCCGCTCGTACGCCTCCGGGCTGGACTCCGTGAACGACTCGCCGTAGGCGAAGTCCATGGAGACGTCCCGGATCTCCATCGAGGTACCCGGCACCTTGGAACCGAAGCGGACCGTCATGCCCTCGTCCGGCTGGACGCGGATCACGATGGCGTTCTGGCCCAGCTCCTCGGTGGCGGTGGAGTCGAACGGGGAGTGCGGGGCCCGCTTGAAGACCACCGCGATCTCCGTCACCCGGCGCCCGAGCCGCTTGCCGGTGCGCAGATAGAACGGGACGCCCGCCCAGCGGCGGTTGTCGATGCCGATCTTGATCGCGGCGAAGGTGTCGGTCTTCGACGTCGCGTCGATGCCGTCCTCTTCGAGGTAGCCGACGACCTTCTCGCCGCCCTGCCAGCCGCCCGCGTACTGCGCCCGCACGGTGTGCTCGCCCAGGTCGTCCGGGAGCCGCACCGACTTGAGCACCTTCAGCTTCTCGGTGAGCAGCGCCTCCGCGTCGAACGCGATGGGCTCCTCCATGGCGGTGAGCGCCATCAGCTGGAGCAGATGGTTCTGGATGACGTCACGAGCGGCGCCGATGCCGTCGTAGTAGCCGGCCCGGCCGCCGATGCCGATGTCCTCGGCCATCGTGATCTGGACGTGGTCGACGTAACTGCGGTTCCAGATCGGCTCGTACATCTGGTTGGCGAAGCGCAGCGCCAGGATGTTCTGGACCGTCTCCTTGCCCAGGTAGTGGTCGATGCGGAACACCTGGTCCGGCTCGAACACGTCGTGCACCAGCGCGTTCAGCTCACGGGCGCTGGTCAGGTCGTGGCCGAACGGCTTCTCGATGACCGCGCGCCGCCAGGAGCCCTCGGGCGGGCTCGCCAGGCCGTGCTTCTTCAGCTGCTGCACGACCTTGGGGAAGAACTTCGGCGGCACCGAGAGATAGAACGCGAAGTTGCCGCCGGTGCCGCGGGAGGCGTCCAGCTCCTCCACGGCGTCCTTGAGCTGCTTGAACGCGGTGTCGTCGTCGAAGTCGCCGGGGATGAAGCGCATGCCCTCGGCGAGCTGCTGCCACACCTCCTCGCGGAACGGGGTGCGCGAGTGCTCGCGCACCGAGTCGTGGACGACCTGCGCGAAGTCCTGGTCCTCCCACTCGCGGCGGGCGAAGCCCACCAGGGAGAAGCCCGGCGGCAGCAGACCGCGGTTGGCCAGGTCGTACACGGCCGGCATCAGCTTCTTGCGGGACAGGTCACCGGTCACCCCGAAGATGACCAGGCCGGAGGGGCCCGCGATGCGCGGGAGGCGGCGGTCCCGGGTGTCCCGCAGCGGGTTCACCCAGTCGGCGGCCGGCACGAGGGGCACCCGCACCTCCTCAGGCGCCGGGGCAGGGCTCGCTTTTTCGGTCATCGCGCGTCAACTCCCTTGCTCTCCAGGGACTTCGCCACCGCGTCCAGCAGGTCCTGCCAGGCCGTCTCGAACTTGGCGACGCCCTCGTCCTCCAGCTGCTGGACGACCTCGTCGTAGGAGATGCCGAGCCGCTCGATCGCGCCGAGGTCGGCACGGGCCTGCGCATAGCCGCCGGTCACCGTGTCGCCGGTGATCTCGCCGTGGTCGGCGACGGCGTTCAAGGTGGCCTCCGGCATGGTGTTGACCGTGCCCGGCGCGACGAGGTCGTCCACATACAGGGTGTCCTTGTACGCGGGATCCTTCACACCGGTGGACGCCCACAGCGGACGCTGCTTGTTCGCCTTGTCACCGGCGAGCGCCAGCCAGCGGTCCGACGCGAAGACCTCCTCGTACGCCTCGTAGGCCAGTCGCGCGTTGGCGAGGGCCGCGCGGCCCTTGAGCGCGAGGGCGTCGTCGGTGCCCAGCGCGGTCAGCCGCTTGTCGATCTCGGAGTCGACGCGGGAGACGAAGAACGACGCCACCGAGTGGATGGTGGAGAGGTCGATGCCGCGCTCGCGGGCCTTCTCCAGACCGGCCAGGTAGGCGGCCATGACCTCGCGGTAGCGCTCCAGGGAGAAGATCAGGGTCACATTGACGCTGATGCCGAGCCCCACGACCTCGGTGATGGCCGGCAGGCCCGCCTTGGTCGCCGGGATCTTGATCATCACGTTGGGGCGGTCGACCAGCCAGAACAGCTGCTTGGCCTCGGCGACGGTGGCCGCGGTGCGATGCGCCAGACGGGGGTCGACCTCGATGGAGACCCGGCCGTCGCGGCCGTTCGTCGCCCGGTACACGGAGTCCAGGACGTCGGCGGCGTCGCGGACGTCGGCGGTGGTCATCATCCGCACGGCCTCGTCGACCGTCACCCCGCGTACGGCCAGATCGGTGAGCTGCTCCTCGTAACCCTCGCCGGAGCCTATGGCCGCCTGGAAGATCGACGGGTTGGTGGTGACACCGACGGCGCTGCCGCTCGCCACCAGGTCGGCGAGGCTGCCCGAGGTGATCCGCCCCCGCGACAGGTCGTCCAGCCAGATGGACACACCCTCGTCGGCAAGGCGCTTGAGGGCTCCCGGGGTAGCGATTGCTTCGGTCACAGTGATCATCTTTCTTTGTGTGTCGGTGTCAGGCGCGCGCGGCGGCGAGCGACTCGCGGGCCGTCGCGGCGACGTTCTCGGGGGTGAAGCCGAACTCGGTGAACAGGGTTCCCGCGGCGGCGGAGGCACCGAAGTGCTCCAGGGAGACGATCCGGCCCGCGTCGCCCACATAGCGGTACCAGGTCAGCCCGATGCCGGCCTCCACCGCCACCCGGGCCCGCACGGCCGGCGGCAGCACCCGCTCGCGCCATGCGCGCGGCTGCTCCTCGAACCACTCCACGGACGGCATCGAGACCACCCGGGTGCCGGTGCCCTCGGCCTCCAGCAGCTCCCGCGCGGCCACGGCGAGCTGCACCTCGGAGCCCGTCGCGATGATGATCACCTCCGGGACCTCCGTCGAGGACTCGCGCAGCACATAGCCGCCCTTGGCCGCGTCCTCGTTCGGCGCGTACACCGGCACGCCCTGGCGGGTGAGCGCGAGCCCGTGCGGGGCAGGGCTGGTGGCGTGCCTCTTCAGGATCTCGGCCCAGGCGATCACGGTCTCGTTGGCGTCCGCCGGGCGGACGACGTTCAGACCCGGGACGGCCCGCAGCGAGGCCAGGTGCTCGACCGGCTGATGGGTCGGGCCGTCCTCGCCGAGGCCGATGGAGTCGTGCGTCCAGATGTACGTCACCGGCAGCTGCATCAGCGCGGACATCCGCACCGCGTTGCGCATGTAGTCGGAGAACACCAGGAAGGTGCCGCCGTAGATGCGGGTGTTGCCGTGCAGGGCGATGCCGTTCATCTCCGCCGCCATGGAGAACTCGCGGATGCCGAAGTGCACGGTACGACCATAGGGGTGGGCCGTCGGCAGCGGGTTGCCCTCGGGGAGAAATGAGCTGGACTTGTCGATGTCGGTGTTGTTCGAGCCGGCGAGGTCGGCGGAGCCGCCCCACAGCTCCGGCAGCACCGGGCCCAGCGACTGGAGCACCTTGCCGGAGGCGGCGCGGGTGGCGACCGACCCGCCCTCCTCGAACACCGGCAGGGTGTCCTCCCAGCCCGCGGGCAGCTCGCCCCGGCTGATCCGGTCGAACAGGGCGGCGCGCTCCGGCTCGGCGCCCCGCCACTCGGCGATCCGCTTGTCCCAGGCCGCGTGCGCCTCGGCGCCCCGGTCCAGGGCCCGCCGGGCGTGCTTCAGGACCGCGTCCTCGACCTGGAAGGACTGCTCCGCATCGAAGCCGAGGAGCCGCTTGGTGGCCGCGATCTCCGCCGCGCCGAGCGCCGAGCCGTGGGAGGCCTCGGTGTCGCGGGCGTTCGGTGCGGGCCAGGCGATGATCGTGCGCATCGCGATGATCGAGGGCCGCCCGGTCTCGTTCCGCGCCGCCTGGAGGGCCGCGTACAGGGCGGGTACGTCCACATCGCCGTCGGCGGTGGGCGCGATGCGCTGGGTGTGCCAGCCATAGGCCTCGTACCGCTTCAGGACGTCCTCGGAGAAGGCGGTCGCGGTGTCGCCCTCGATGGAGATGTGGTTGTCGTCGTAGAGGAAGACCAGGTTGCCGAGCTTCTGGTGACCGGCGAGCGAGGACGCCTCGGCACAGACACCCTCCTCCAGGTCGCCGTCGGAGACGATCGCCCAGACGGTGTGATCGAAGGGGGAAGTGCCCGCGGGGGCCTGAGGGTCGAACAGGCCGCGCTCGTAGCGGGCGGCCATCGCCATGCCCACCGCGTTGGCGGCGCCCTGGCCGAGCGGTCCGGTGGTGGTCTCCACGCCCGCGGTGTGCCCGTACTCGGGGTGGCCCGGGGTCCGGGAGCCCTGGGTGCGGAACGCCTTCAGATCGTCCAGCTCCAGCTCGTACCCGGCCAGGAACAGCTGGATGTACAGGGTGAGCGAGGTGTGGCCGGGGGAGAGGACGAACCGGTCACGGCCGGTCCACTCCGGGTCCGCCGGGTCGTGACGCATCACCTTCTGAAAGATCGTGTACGCGGCAGGCGCCAGGCTCATCGCGGTGCCCGGGTGGCCGTTGCCCACCTTCTGTACCGCGTCGGCCGCCAGCAGGCGGGCGGTGTCCACGGCCCGCCGGTCGAGATCGGTCCACTCGAAGCCACCGGAAGTCTGCGTGCTCATCTTCAAGAAGTCCTCGTTCAGTACGGAAGGGCTGGCCGGACGCGTTCAAACTTAAAAGTCTGACTTTTTCAACGGAAGGGCGGGATGTGTCACCCTGTGGTGAATCTGGGACAGTGATCGCGGAGCAGGGACGGCACGAAAAGGACATGGCTGACACAACGCCCCAAGAGGGCGGCGCGGCGGTCGGTGACGGCATCCGAACCCTCCCCTTCCCGACCGAGCTGGCCGTCGGCGGCGTCGGCATGCGGATCGGCCGGATGGGGGCCGACCGCGGCTGGCGGGCCGACATCCCGCTGGACCGCGTCCACCGCATCGACTTCCATGTGGTCCTGCTGTTCACCGAGGGCCCCGTACGCCATATGGTCGACTTCACCGAGTACGAGGCCGCGGCCGGCGACCTGCTGTGGATACGCCCCGGACAGGTCCACCGCTTCTCCCGTGAGTGCGTGTACCGCGGAACCGTGCTGACCATGCAGCCCGGCTTCCTGCCGCGTGCCACCGTGGAGGCCACCGGCCTGTACCGCTACGACCTGCCGCCGCTGCTGCACCCCGGGGCGGCCCAGCTCGAAGCGCTCGGGGCGGCCCTGGAGCAGCTGCGCCGCGAGTACGAGGACACCACGACGCTCCCGCCGAGCCTGCACGCCGCCGTCCTGCGGCACGAGCTGACGGCGTTCCTGCTGCGCCTCGCGCACCTCGCCGCCAGCTCGGCGCCCGGTTCACGGCAGCAGTCGGACAACACCTTCACCCTGTTCCGGGACGCCGTCGAGCAGGGCTTCGCCACCAATCACAGCGTCAGCGCCTACGCCGACGCGCTCGGTTACTCCCGCCGCACCCTGGTGCGCGCCGTCCGCGCCGCCACCGGCGAGACCCCCAAGGGCTTCATCGACAAACGCGTCGTCCTGGAGGCCAAACGCCTCCTCGCCCACACCGAGCTGCCCATCGGCCGGGTCGGCGCCGCCGTCGGCTTCCCGGACGCGGCGAACTTCTCCAAGTTCTTCCAACTGCACACCGGGCGAACACCGGTGGCCTTCCGCGCCGAACTGCGGTAACCAGCACGGCTCTTGACCTGGAGCGCGCTCCAGATCCGAGCATGGGCCGCATGAACACCGGCCGGGTGCGCAGCACCCCTCCCCAGATCGTCCTCGGCACCATGGACTTCGGAACCCGCGTCGACCGCGAGCGGGCCTTCGCGGTCCTCGACTCCTTCGTCGCCGGCGGCGGCCGCTGGCTCGACACCGCCGACTGCTACTCCTTCTGGGCCGATCCCGAGGGCGTCGGCGGCGCCAGCGAACGGGTCATCGGCGCCTGGCTACGGGCCCGCCCGGGAGCGCGCGACGCGGTACGGATCGCGACGAAGGTCCGGCAGAACCCACTGGTGCCGGGCTCCTGGCCACAGAGCGCGGAAGGCCTTTCCGCCCCCGCCGTCCGCAAGGGCGCCGAGGGGAGTCTGCGCCGCCTGGGCGTCGAGCACATCGATCTGCTCTGGGCGCACGCCGAGGACCGCGCCGTGCCGCTTCAGGAGACGGTCGGCGCCTTCGGTGAACTGGTCGGCAGGGGAGTGGCCCTGCGGATCGGGGCGGCCAACCACGCCGCCTGGCGCGTCGAGCGCGCCCGGTCCCTCGCGCGGGAGCGGCACCTGGAACCCTGGACGGCCCTGCAACTGCGGCACTCGCTCCTCCAGCCGCGCCCGCTCACCCCCGTCGCGGAGGCCGGCCACCGCATGCTCACCGCCGAGGACCTGGACCTCGCGGCGGCGGAAGGGCTCACGGTGTGGTCGTACAGCTCGCTGCTGTGGGGCTCGTACACCCGCCCGGACAAGCCGCTGCCGCCGGCCTATGATCACCCCGGCACCGAACGGGTCCTCGCCGTCCTGGACGCCGTCGCGGGCGAACTCTCGGCCACCCGGAACCAGATCGTCCTCGCCTGGCTGATGCGGCAGGGGATCGGGCCCATCGTCGGCGCGAGCCGCACGGACCACGTCGAGGAGGCGCTCGCCGCACGCCATGTGCGGCTCGACGACGAGCACATGGCGCGCCTCGCGGCGGCACGCTAGCGGCCGCTCCCACGAATCCCGCCTCCACGAACCCGGCTTCCACGAACCCCGCTTCCATGAACCCCGCTTCCACGACCCCCGCTCCCACGAACTCCGCTCCCAAGGAGCCCCCATGACCCCGAGCAGCCCGACCGCGGTCCTCTCGCCCGCGCAGGCGGCCGACCGCACCGGTGTCTCCCTCGACACCCTGCGCTACTACGAACGCGAAGGGCTCATCGGCCCGATCCGGCGCTCCGCGGGCGGCCGCCGGGAGTACACCGAGGACGACGTCTTCTGGATCGGCCTGGTCACCTGCTTCCGGGAAGCCGGTCTCGGCATCGGGGACCTGCGCGGCTTCGTCGCCCTCCTGCGCGCCGGACAGCCCCCGCAGGACCGGGTGTCCTTCCTGCGCGAGCGCCGCGCGGCCCTGGAGCAGCGGGCGGCGGCGCTGCGCCGGGCCATGGCGGTGCTCGACGAGAAGATCGCCTACTACAGCTGAGCCTCGGCGGAGCCGGCCCGCGCCGTGCGCTCCAGCGCCTCCCGGGCCGCGAGATACCCGGCGATCTTGAACGCCAGTTCGCTGGAGCCGAAGGTGTCCGCGCGGGCCTGCCGCAGCACCACCCTGGCCGCCGCGACGACCCCGTGCTCCGGCAGGCTCAGATGCTCCTCGATGCCCGCGGCGGCCGCGGCGAAGAAACGCGGCAGCTCCGCGGCGGGTTCGTACTCCACCGTCAGCCCCTCGGCCACCTCGAAGACGACACCCTCCGCCGCGGCGGGCTCGAAGTCCACCACGATCAGCGCGAACTGCGGCGCGCAGTTCTGCCTTTGGTGCAGCACGCGCACACCGCGGACCGGATACGGCGGGAACCGGGGGGGCCGTGACGTCATGCCGGAACGCTACCCCGGCCCCCGCGGCGGATCAGTGCCCGAAGCCGGACCGGTTGACGTTCACGAAGCCGGCCGGAACCGTCCGCCAGGACTGCCGGCCCCGCCGCCCGCGCCGCTCGCCACCCGGCCGTCGGAACTAGTCCAGGTGGTACGCGTACACCGTCGTCGCCACCGCGCACACGCCCGGTGCGATCACCTCGGTGCGCAGGGTGCCGGTGCCGGGGTCGTAGTCGACGCCCTCGGCCTCGAACGTGCCCTTGCACAGGCTCTGCTGGGGGAGCCCGAAGAGGCTGCTCACCCGGCCGGTGACCGGCTTGCCGTCCAGCGGGTGCGGCAGATCGACCTGGAGGAGCGGCCGGCTCTGCGGGAACAGCGTGCCCGAGCCGTCGTCGGAGGCGCACACCAGCCGGGTGCCGGTCACGAAGTCGCAGCCCTGGATGTCGCGCACCGGCTTGTCCAGGGTGATCTGCCCGGCCTGGGCCAGCGTCCCGCCGGTGCGCGGAGTGGCCGGGTTGAGCAGCGGCGCTGGGAACACCTGGAGCCGGTCCTGGTCCTCCCACTCGCCGGAGACCAGCCACTGCCCGTCGGGCGAGACCGCGGCGAAGGAGTTGTTCACCTTCTCGCCCGGATCCAGCGGATGCACATAGTCGTACCGCTTGCCGTCCGGTGTGGTCACCGCGTACATCTTCGACGTGGCCGAGTCCGCGCCCTGGTAGGCGTCGAAGACATAGCCGCGCGCGATGTCCGGGTCGCCCACGTGGTTCCAGCCCTTGATCCGCAGATCCAGCGGGATGTCCAGCAGTCCGCGGTGCAGCAGCGAGCCGTCGGCCCGGCTGGCGAGGCCCTGGCCGCCGCCCAGGGTGTCGGTGTACGACGTCCCGGCCGCCGTCCACCGGGCCGGCTCGGCCGCCGACGCGCTCGGGGCGGCACACACGAGGGCGCCCACCAGTGCGGTGAGCGCGGCGAGTTGACGCTTCATCAGGCTCCTGTCACAGCTGTGGAGTCGGGGTTCGCATGCAACCACGGATCGGCGGCCACCGGGTGACGGCGACGCGTCGGGTGCGCCGGTTCCGGCCGACGTCCCGGCGATCCTCGGAGACGGGCCCGGGGATCCCCGGGGACGGACCCGCTGCCTCCGAGGGACCGGAAGGGAAGCGAGCGGGCCCGGAAGGTGCGCCGGGAGGCGGCGCGCGGGGATGATGTGCCGTGGCAGGGGTCTCGGGACTCGGGAAAGGTGCGTGGTGACGTGAGGCTCACGATTCTGGGCGGTGGCGGCTTCCGCGTGCCGCTCGTGTACGGCGCGCTGCTGACCGACCGCGCCCCGGGCCGGGTCACCGAGGTCGTCCTGCACGACCTGGACGCCGGCCGGCTGCACGCGGTCTCCCGGGTCCTGGCCGAGCAGGCCGCCGAGAGCCCCGACGCGCCCCGGGTGAGCACCACCACGGACCTCGACGAGGCTCTGCGCGGCGCCGACTTCGTCTTCTCCGCGATCCGTGTCGGCGGCCTCGACGGCCGGGCGGACGACGAGCGGGTCGCGCTGGCCGAGGGCGTGCTCGGGCAGGAGACGGTCGGCGCGGGCGGCATCGCCTACGGGCTGCGCACCGTGCCCGTCGCCACCGACATCGCCCGCCGGGTGGCCCGCCTCGCCCCCGATGCCTGGGTGATCAACTTCACCAACCCGGCCGGTCTGGTCACCGAGGCGATGTCCCGGCACCTCGGCGACCGGGTCATCGGCATCTGCGACTCCCCGGTCGGCCTCGGCCGGCGCCTCGCCCGGGTCCTCGGCGCCGACCCGAAGGACGCCTTCGTGGACTACGTCGGCCTCAACCACCTCGGCTGGGTCCGCGGCCTGCGTGTCGCCGGACGCGACGAACTGCCCCGGCTGCTCGCCGATCCCGCGCTGCTCGGCTCCTTCGAGGAGGGCAGGCTGTTCGGCCCCGACTGGCTGAGCTCGCTCGGCGCGATCCCCAACGAGTACCTGCACTACTACTACTTCAACCGCGAGACCGTCCGCGCCTACCAGGAGGCCGAGGCGACCCGCGGCGCCTTCCTGCGCGACCAGCAGGCCCGCTTCTACGCCGAGGCCGGGCGCCCGGACGTCTCCGCGCTGGGCACCTGGGACCGCACCCGCGCCGAGCGCGAGGCGACGTACATGGCGGAGAACCGGGAGACCGCGGGCGCCGGCGAACGCGAGGAGGAGGACCTCTCCGGCGGCTACGAGAAGGTGGCCCTCGCCCTGATGCGCGCCATCGCCCGCGACGCCCGTACGACCCTCATCCTCAACGTCCGCAACCAGGGCACCCTGCCGGACCTGGACGCCGACGCGGTCATCGAGGTCCCCTGCCTGGTGGACGCCAACGGCGCCCACCCGCTGGCCACCGCCCCGCTGCCCGACCACGCCACCGGCCTGGTCTCCTCGGTCAAGGCGGTGGAACGCGAGGTCCTCGCCGCCGCCGAGTCCGGCTCCCGGGCCACCGCCCTCAAGGCGTTCGCCCTGCATCCCCTGGTCGACTCGGTGAACGTGGCGCGCCGGCTGACGGACGGCTACCTCGCGGTCCATCCGGGTCTCGCCTACCTCAAGTAGACCGGCTCAAGAGGCTCTTGAACGCCGCACCCAAGTATGTTCTTGTGGACCAGACAAACCGCTGATGGGAAGGGGGACACGGGGTGGAGCCGACGACCGGTCCCGGCCAGTTGCTGGCCATCAGCGATCTGCACATCTCCTACCCGGAGAACCGGGCGCTCGTGGAGCAGCTGCACCCGACGGGCGAGGAGGACTGGCTGATCGTCGCGGGCGACATCGCGGAGACGGTGGAGGACATCCGCTGGACCCTCGCCACCCTCGCGGCCCGCTTCCGCAAGGTCCTGTGGACACCGGGCAACCACGACCTGTGGACCCACCCGAAGGACCCCGTACAGCTGCGCGGCGTCGCCCGCTACGAGCATCTGGTCCAGGTCTGCCGCGAACTCGGCGTCCTCACCCCCGAGGACCCCTACCCGGTGTGGCAGGGCCCCGGCGGCCCGGTCGCCGTCGCCCCGCTGTTCCTCGGCTACGACTACAGCTTCCTGCCCGCCGGCTGCACCACCAAGGCCGAGGGCCTCGCCTACGCCGAGAGCACCGGCATCGTCTGCAACGACGAGTACCTGCTGCACCCCGACCCGTACCCGAGCCGCGAGGCATGGTGCCGCGAGCGGGTGGCACGGACCGAGGAGCGGCTCGCGGCGCTGCCCGCGGACCTGCCGACCGTGCTGGCCAACCACTACCCCCTGCACCGGCACCCCACCGAGGTGCTGTGGCACCCCGAGTTCGCCATGTGGTGCGGCACCGAGCTGACCGCCGACTGGCACCGCCGGTTCCGCGTCGCCACCATGGTCTACGGCCATCTGCACATCCCCCGCACCACCTGGCACGACGGAGTCCGCTTCACCGAGGTCTCCGTCGGCTACCCCCGTGAGTGGCGCAAGCGTTCGCAGAAGCCGGGCACGGCGCGCCGCATCCTGCCGATGGAGGAGAGGGAGGAGGTGGAAGCCGGTGATCGAGGAGCTGCTCCCGGAGTCGGTCGTGGCCGTGGAGGCACTTCGTGACGACCCGCTGTGGGACAC
Organism: Streptomyces sp. NPDC093018; assembly: GCF_040684035.1. Taxonomy (NCBI): domain Bacteria; kingdom Bacillati; phylum Actinomycetota; class Actinomycetes; order Kitasatosporales; family Streptomycetaceae; genus Streptomyces; species Streptomyces sp. NPDC093018. Next base: position 61,013 of record NZ_JBFBFF010000012.1, on the reverse strand, counting down.
CCCCCTCCACCCGGAGGAAGAGGTGCTCGTCGCGCGTGCCGTGGCCAAGCGGCGCCGCGAGTTCGCCGCCGTGCGCGGCTGCGCCCGGCGGGCCATGGAGAAGCTCGGCATCCCGCCCAGGCCCGTGGTCAGCGGTGAGCGGGGCGCCCCGCAGTGGCCGGCGGGCATCGTCGGCAGCATGACCCACTGCGACGGCTACTGCGCCGCCGCGCTGGTCCGCGCCACCGACCTCGTCTCGCTGGGCATCGACGCCGAACCGCACGGCCCGCTGCCCGACGGCGTCGGCCCCTCCGTCTTCCTGCCCGCCGAGACGGCACGCCTCGCGCGCCTCGCCGAGCAGCGGCCCGCCGTGCACTGGGACCGGATCCTGTTCAGCGCCAAGGAATCGGTGTACAAGGCGTGGTTCCCGCTCACCCGCAAGTGGCTGGACTTCTCCGAGGCCGACATCACCCTGTGCCCGTCCCCCGACGGCGCACCGCACGGCACCCTGCACGCCGAACTCCTGGTCCCCGGCCCCCTCGTCGGCGGCCGCCGCCTCCAGGTCCTCGACGGCCGCTGGGCCGCCCGGGACGCCCTGGTGACCACCACGGTCGTCATCCCGCACGCCACCTGACGAGGCACACACGCCACCTGACGGGGCCCGCACGCCACCCGGCGGGCCCGGGCGTCATCTGACGGCCGGGCGCCCGGCTGACGAGCACGGGCGCCCGACGATCAGCGCTACGGCGAGCACCGCTACGGCGGTCCCGCGTCCCCCGGACCGGCCCGCCGCCCCTTCAGCCGGCCGACGGGCACCACTCGCCCAGCATCCGGAAGAACTCCTCCTCATTGCCCGCGAGGCCCGCCCGCATCAGGGCCGTCTCCGCCTCGGCGAGCACGGACGGCGGCACCAGGGCGGGCGGCGCCCCCTCCGGTGGACCGTCGAAGGCGGCGCGCACCGTGTGCAGCAGCCGCAAGTAGGCCTGGACGGCGGTGCGCTCATGGTCGGTCAGTACGGCGGTGGGCATCGGTCGGCTCTCCCCGAGTAGGCGGCACGGTCACGCGCGCTGCGGCGCACGCACACCAGCTTGCCGCCCACCACTGACAATCGGGCGAAACCGCACCTCGGCCTGTGTCCCGGGTGCCGTCAGGCCTCCGGCCGCTTCACGCTCTCCAGGAGCATGTCCAGCCATTCCGCGACCTTGTCCCGGTGCTGGTCGGTCGGCAACTGCGCGGCCCGCCAGGCGATTCCGCGCACCCCGTGGTCCTGGAGCAGCCGTTCCAGCGGGTCTTCGGCGGGCCCGGCCGCGGCCCGCTCCCGGTCGGCCAGCTTCTGGAGCAGCTCCTGCTCGGTGCGCTGGAGCGCGCCCGCCAGCGCCTCCGGGTCCTCCGCTGTCAGAAACCCGGCGTGCACCCGGAAGAAGCGCTGCAACGCGTCGCAGTGCTCCATGGTGGGCCGCCGGTCGCCGTTGATCAGGGCACCGGCCTGCTGCCGGGACATGCCCGCGCCGTCGGCGATCTCCTGCTGGGTGTACTTGCGGCCGTTCGGCTTCAGCCGGGTGCGCCGCAGCAGCCCGAGGCGCTGCAGAAACCGCGCCTGGACATCGGGTTCGCCCGCCGGACGCCCGCTCAGCAGCGCCTTGACCACCGGCTCGGGCACCCCGCAGGCGACCGAGAGCCGCGCCATGTCGAAGACCTCGGCCTGGGTCACCCCGAGGCGCTCCGCGAGCGCGGTGACGCGGGCGACGACGGCCGGCAGCTGGGCGGTCGCCGCGGCGCCCGGATCCTCGTAGCCATCCGTCACCGACAGAACTCCTACGTCTCTCAAGCAAGGGCAACAGGTGCGTCCGTGCATCCCGCATGCTCGGTACCAGGACCGGCGGTCGCCGTGAACTTCCCGGAGATTAGCCCGTGCCGTGAACCCACATCCAGGTGTCGCCACAACTGTGGCGAATTTCAGCCGTCAACCGGCGTGGAATGCCACGATAGTTGACATCACTCCTCGCGGGGAAGCAGGATCGCATCGCCGCGTGAAGGCCGCAGAGGCAAGAGGGGTGACCTCCCGATGGCACATCAGGCAGGAGGGCAGCGGCCGGCGCCGCGGCCCGTCCCCGAGACCTCCGAGACCCAGTCGTACCTACAGGACTACGGCGTGCTGCTGGACGCCGTGCCCTTCCCGTCCCTGGTGGTGGACCACCGCTGGGACGTGGTGCTGGCCAATGACGCCTACGCCACGCTCTTCGGCGGGGCGCGCCCGCACCCCACGGCCATGCCCGGGGACAACTTCCTGCGGTTCGTGCTGTTCCACCCGGACGCCGGGCTCGTCCTCGGCGACCACGAGGCGGGCTGGTGCCTGCCGATGCTGGCCCAGTTCAAGGGCGCCATGGACGCCTACGGCCACGATCCCGAACTCCAGGCCATCCGCCGGGAGATCATGCAGGACCCGCTCATGGACGCCGCCTACCGGCAGGGCCTGCCGCACTGGATCCGGGCCGTCGGCGAGCGCGGCACCCGGCTCGACGGGGCCGTACGGCTGCTGCTGCACCCCGATCCGCGCCGGGGCCCCACCGAGTGCCGGATCGTGGACGAGACGCCCCAGGCGCTGCGCGAACTGGGCTGCCGGCGCCTGACGTTGGTCCCGCGCGACTCCCGGGGGCCCGCCGCGCCGGTCCGCCGTCCGCGCAGGCAGCGCGCCATGCCGGCGCATCTGACGGTCGTCCCGCCGCCCGAGGGCTGACACCCCGCGAGTCCCGTACTTTCACATCGGCGTCATCTCACCCTTCCCTGACGTTCGCCGGGCTTGGAACACTCGGCGCGGCACAGCACGGACGTCAGGACGAGAGGACCCACCCCCCATGACCGAAGTCAACCGTCGGCGCTTTCTCCAGATCGCGGGCGCCACGACGGCGTTCACGGCGCTGTCGAGCAGCATCCAGCGCGCCGCCGCCCTGCCAGCGAACCATCGCACCGGCTCGGTCCAGGACGTCGAGCACATCGTCGTACTGATGCAGGAGAACCGTTCTTTCGATCACTACTTCGGCTCGCTCAGGGGCGTGCGCGGTTTCGGCGACCCGCGCCCGGTGAGCCAGAACGGCCGCTCCGTCTGGCAGCAGTCGGACGGCACCCGGGACATCCTGCCCTTCCACCCGGACGCCGACGACCTCGGCCTCGCCTTCCTCCAGGACCTGCCGCACGGCTGGAACGACGGGCACACCGCGTTCAACGGCGGCAAGTACGACAAGTGGGTACCCGCCAAGTCCGCCACCACGATGGCGCACCTGACCCGCCGGGACATCCCCTTCCACTACGCCCTCGCGGACGCCTTCACCATCTGCGACGCCTACCACTGCTCGTTCATCGGCTCCACCGACCCCAACCGCTACTACATGTGGTCGGGTTACGTCGGCAACGACGGCAAAGGCGGCGGCCCGGTCCTCGGCAACGACGAGAAGGGCTACGGCTGGACGACGTACCCCGAGCGCCTGGAGCAGGCGGGCGTCTCCTGGAAGATCTACCAGGACATCGGCGACGGCCTGGACGCGAACGGCGGCTGGGGCTGGATCGACGACGCCTACCGGGGCAACTACGGCGACAACTCGCTGCTCTACTTCAACCAGTACCGCGACGCGAAGCCCGGCGACCCGCTGTACGACAAGGCCCGCACCGGCACGGACGCGAAGGCCGGCGAGGGCTTCTTCGACCGCTTGAGGGCCGACGTCAAGGCCGGGACGCTCCCGCAGGTCTCCTGGATCGCCGCCCCCGAGGCGTTCACCGAGCACCCGAACTGGCCCGCCAACTATGGCGCCTGGTACGTCTCCCAGGTCCTCGACGCGCTCACCTCCAACCCCGAGGTGTGGGCGAAGACGGCCCTGTTCCTGACCTACGACGAGAACGACGGCTTCTTCGACCACGTGGTGCCGCCCTTCCCGGCCGCCTCCGGGGCCCAGGGCAAGTCCACGGTCGACGCCTCGGCCGACCTGTACCCGGGCGGCGCCGGATACACGGCGGGACCGTACGGTCTCGGCCAGCGGGTGCCGATGCTGGTCGTCTCGCCCTGGAGCAAGGGCGGCTACGTCTGCTCCGAGACCTTCGACCACACCTCGATCATCCGCTTCATCGAGCAGCGCTTCGGGGTGCGCGAGCCGAACATCTCGCCCTGGCGCCGGGCCGTGTGCGGCGACCTCACCAGCGCCTTCGACTTCTCCCGCAAGGACACCAAGCCCGTCTCGCTGCCCTCGACGGCCGGCTACGCGCCGCCGGACCACGACCGGCACCCCGACTATGTGCCCAAGCCGCCCGCGAACCCCTCGCTGCCCCGGCAGGAGCGCGGCAGCCGCCCCACCCGCCCGCTGAAGTACGCGCCCGCCGTGGACGGCTCCGCGGACACCTCGGCCGGCACCTTCACCCTCACCTTCGCCTCGGGCGCGAAGGCGGGCGCCGTCTTCCTCGTCACCTCCGGCAACCGCGGCGACGGCCCCTGGACCTACACCACCGAGGCCGGCAAGACCCTGTCCGACACCTGGAACTCGGCCTACTCCGGCGGCTCCTACGACCTCGCCGTGCACGGCCCCAACGGCTTCCTGCGCGTCTTCAAGGGCGGCAACAAGACGGCGGGCCCCGAGGTGACCGCCCGGCACACCGGCGACCACGTCGAACTCACCCTCACCAACAAGGGCTCCGGCACGGCCCGGCTGAAGATAGCCGGCGGCTACGGCGGCGCCCCGGTCACCGTGTCCGTACGCCCCGGCGCGCGCGTCCGGCACACCGTGGACCTGACGCACAGCCACCTCTGGTACGACCTGACCGTGACCTCGGCGGACGACCCGGCCTTCCTGCGCGGCTTCGCCGGGCACGTGGAGAACGGGCGGCCCGGCGTCAGCGACCCGGCGCTCGCGACGGAGTGAACGGGCGATGAACACCGCTTCCGCCGGGCTGGTCAGGTACGGGTCGGAGCAGGGTAGTGTGCCCCGGTGACCACGCAATCAAACACCCCGGCAGGCTGGTACCCGGACCCGCACGGCGCGCCTCAGACGCTCCGTTACTGGGACGGCAGCCAGTGGACCGAGCACACGAACAACCAGGCCCAGCAGGCCCCGGCGGCCCAGCAGGCCATACCGCAGCAGCAGGCCCAGCAGCCCCACCAGGCCGCGCCGCAGCAGCAGTTCCCGCAGCAGCAGGCTCCCGACGCCCGGGTGCAGCGCCAGGTGCAGCAGCAGGCCGGTGTGGTGGCCGGCGGCCCCGGCGGCGGCACCCTGTTCACCGAGCCGGTGCTGGTGGTGAACCAGAAGGCCAAGCTGATCGAGCTGACCAACGAGTACAAGGTCATGGATCAGAACGGCCGCGAGCTCGGCTCGGTCACCGAGGTCGGGCAGGGCGCGCTGCGCAAGATCCTGCGCTTCGTCTCCAGCTGGGACCAGTTCCTCACCCACAAGCTGGAGATCCGCGACGCCTACGGCCAGCCGCAGCTGCTGCTGACCCGGCCCGCGAAGATCTTCAAGTCCCGGGTGATCGTGTCCCGCCCGGACGGCTCGCCGGTCGGTGAGATCGTCCAGCAGAACATGATCGGCAAGATCAACTTCGCGATGAACGTGAACGGCCAGCAGGTCGGCGCGATCAAGGCGGAGAACTGGCGGGCGTGGAACTTCGCGATCGTCGACCACGCGGACAACGAGGTGGCCCGGATCACCAAGACCTGGGAAGGCCTCGCCAAGACGCTGTTCACCTCGGCGGACAACTACGTCCTCCAGATCCACTACCAGCTGCCCGAGCCGCTGCTGAGCCTGGTGGTCGCGACGGCCCTGACCGTCGACACCGCGCTCAAGCAGGACTCGCGGGGCTGGAACTGACCGCCTCCCGTACGGGGGCACGCACCACAGAGCAGACAGCACGGCAGAACACCGAGTACGGCAACGGCGGTCGGCGCACGCGGGAACGCGCGCACCGACCGCCGACGTCTGCGGGCAGCGCGGTCACAGCGCCGTGAGATGCCCCGGCTGTTCGGGTCGTCCGGGCTGCTCCGGCAGCTGGGACCGCAGGGCGGGTTCGGCCGCCGCCGTCTCCGCGCGCAGGGCGAGCACCGCGGCCACCGGATGGTCGTGCGGCTCCACGCCGTCCGCCGTCTGCCTGGTGACCCGGGTGAGCAGCACCACACCCCGGGCGGCCAGCGCCGCCCCGGCGAGCGCCAGCAGCACCCCGCCCGCGCCACCGGTGAGCCCCTGCCCGAGCAGGGTGAGCCCGATCAGCGCGGCGGCCATCGGGTTGGCCAGGGTGACGACCGCCAGCGGGGCGCCGAGGCCGCCGCGATAGGCCGTCTGCGAGAGCAGCAGCCCGCCGACGGCGAACCCCGCGACCAGCGTCGCGACCACGATCACCTTGGTGCTCAGCACCGGGCCCGAGCGGTCGGTGGCGGCCACGGTCACGGTCTGGGTGAGCGCGGAGGCGACGCCCGAGGCGAACCCGGACGCGGTCGCGTGCCGCAGCCCCGGCCGGGTGCCGGGCCAGGACAGGGCGCCGACCAGCGCGGCCGTCGTACCGGCCACCGCGACCGCCTCCGGCAGGCTGAGCACCCGGGAGGGCGCCGGGCCCGACGCGGTGACCAGCACCGCGCCGAGGCCGAGCAGGGTGAGCGCCGTACCGCGCCACTCCACCGCGCTGACCCGCCGCCCGGCCGCCCGCGCGCCCAGCGGCACGGCCGCCACCAGGGTCAGCGCGCCGAGCGGCTGTACGACGGTCAGCGGACCGTACTTGAGGGCCGCGACATGCAGCAGCGCGGCCGCCGCGTTCAGGCCGACCGCCGACCACCAGGCGCCCGTGCCCAGCAGCCGCAGCAGCCCGGCCCCGTCGTCGCGGGCGGCGAGGCGCTCCTGGGCGACGGCGGCGAGCGCGTAGGCCACGGCCGAGACCAGGGACAGCGCGACGGCGACCAGTTCGGCGGCGTTCACCGGGCCGCTCCCGCCAGGACCCGCTGGCGCGGGACGATCCGGCCGGTGCCGCGGCCCGCCGCGGTGGTGGTGCGGTGCGGGGGCCGGAGCAGCGCGAGGGCGACGCCCAGCATGGCGGTCGCGGCGAGCGCGTCCAGCCAGTAGTGGTTGGCGGTGCCCACGATCACCAGCAGGGTGAGCAGCGGGTGCAGCAGCCACAGCCAGCGCCAGCGGGAGCGGGTGGCCGTGATCAGGCCGATCGCCACCATCAGCGCCCAGCCGAAGTGCAGCGAGGGCATCGCGGCGAACTGGTTGGAGAGATGGTCGTGGGCCGGTGGGCCGTACACGGAGGGGCCGTAGATCCGGGCGGTGTCCACCAGACCGGTTCCGGCCAGCATCCGCGGTGGGGCCAGCGGGAAGGTGAAGGGCAGCACCAGGGCGGCCGCGGTGACCACGGCGAGGACCCGGCGGGCCCAGACGTAGTGTGCGGGGCGCCGGAGGTAGAGCCAGACCAGGAAGGCGAGCGTGGCCGGGAAGTGCACCGTGGCGTAGTAGGTGTTGGCCACATGGACGAGGGTGTCGCTGTGCAGCAGCGCCGACTGGACGGCGGTCTCGTGCGGCAGGTGCAGGGACCGTTCGAGGTCCCAGACGCGATGGGCGTTGTGGAAGGCGCGCAGGGTGTGGCCGGTGGCCAGCTGCCGGCCGAGCTTGTAGACGAGGAAGAGCCCCGCGACGAGCAGCAACTCGCGTATGAGCCCCGGACGCGCGGCGGCGTCCGGGTCCGTTTCTGCCTCGGCAGGCTCGGTGAGCGCAGTCATCCCCCGGCCCCTTCGCTGACGATCGTGTGTGGCGGTGCTTCGGTACGGTGCGGCAACGCTTTGGTACGTGTCCGTACCGATACGTTGGTGTACCGATACGGCAGTGTACCGATACGATGGAGTACCGGTACACTCGTGTATCGATTGAAGTGCGACACACTGGAAACTGGGCCCGGGGGCGCCCGAGCCCATGAGCGAGGGGAAACACCACATGACGTCGCAGGCCGCGGAGGGACCGGAGACGGTCGTCGCCTCGCGCCGCTCCAAGATCACGCCGGAGCGTGAGCGGGAGTTCTTCGACGCCGTGCTGGAACAGATCCGCGAGTGCGGCTACGAGTCCGTGACCATGGAGGGCGTCGCCTCCACCACCCGGTGCAGCAAGTCCACGCTCTACCGGCAGTGGAAGAACAAACCCCAGTTCGTGGCCGCCGCGCTGCGGGCCCGGGGGCGGGTGCGCTTCGCCGGCATCGACACCGGATCGCTCGCCGAGGACCTGCGCCGGGCCGCGCGGGCCGCGGGCGACTGGTCCGGCAAGGACACCAAGCTGCTCCAGGCGCTCGGATCCGCGGTGACCCAGGACGAGGAGCTGGCCCAGGCGCTGCGCGAGGCGCTGGTGCACCCCGAGATCGCCGCGCTCCAGGAGATCCTCGACCGGGGTGTGGCGCGCGGCGAGATCCCCGCGGGCCATCCCGCGCTGGAGTTCATCCCCGCCATGATGTTCGGCGTGCTGCGCGTACGGCCCGTGCTCAGCGGCCAGTACGCCGACGCCGACTATCTGCTCCGGTTCGTGGAGGCCACCGTGCTGCCCGCGCTCGCACTGACCTAGGACCCAGACCGCCGTTCACGGGATGACTGAACGGCGGTCTGCCCGCGCCGCACCGTGGGGACGGGGGCGGCGCGCACCCCCGGCCGGGCGGGGTTCCCCTTGAGCGGAGGGGAACCCCACCCGGCCGGACTCTTCGGCCCCGGTCAGACGTTCTGGCCGTCCCCGCCGCCGGAGGAGACCTTGATCCCCTTCAGGATCTCGTCGATGACCGACGTGTCCTGCCCGACGTCGATGCCGAAGCGCACGACCACCATCTGCCGGGCGTCGTTCGGGGAGGGGAAGGCGACCGACTCGACCAGGCCGTCGGCGCCCTTGCTGGTGACCGCCTTCCAGCGCACCAGATAGCCCTTCTGCCCGGCCACCGTCACCGCCTCCGCGGCCAGCTGCTGGTGCGAGGTGATGCTGCCGTAGGTGCTGCCGCCGTACGACTCCTTCGCGTTCGCCGCGATGTCCGCCTTCGCGACCTGCTCCGCGGTGTCGCCGTCGGTGCCCAGTGCCACGGCGGGCGCGGTGTAGGCGCCGCCCGCGGTGCAGGTCTGGGAGCTGTTGCCGGGGCACTTGTAGGAGTTGTCCGAGGTGACCTGCGCGCCGACGCTGATCGCCTGCCCGGTCCAGCCCTTCGGCACGGGCAGGCTGACACCGTCGATCGAGTCCGGCACGGTCCCGCCGCCCTTGATCTTGGGCGAGGGCGAAGGCGACTGACCGCCGGAGCCGCCGGAGCCGTCCGAGCCGCCCGAGCCGTCCGAACCACCCGGACCGCCGGAGCCGCCCAGGCCGCCGGAGCCGCCCGGACCGCCCTGCCCGCCGGAGGCACCACCGGAGCCGTCGGACCCACCGGCGCCGCCCGGGCCGCCGAACCCGCCGCCGTCCTGCCCGCCGCTCGCGCCCTGCCGCACCCCGGCGCGGTCGTTGCTCCCGCCGTTGTCGTCGGTGAGCGCGTAGACGCCGATCCCGATGCAGGCCAGCACCGCGACCGCCGCGGCGACGGCTATGCCGGTCCGCAGCCCGCTGCGCGAGGGCGGCGGGGGCGACGCGGGATAGGAGGGGTAGCCGGTGTACGCCGGGTAGCCGGGCTGCCCGGGCGGGGGCTGGTGGCCGGGGTGGGCGCCGTAGCCGGGCGGCACCTGACCGGCGGGCGGCGCCTGGCCGATGGACGGCAGGGGAGTGGTCCCCGCCGCGGGACCGGCGAGGGGGGTCTGGCCGACGGGCGGCACGGAAGACGCCTGCGCCTCCGGGCCGGCCTGCGCTCCGGTGCCGGTGGCTGCCGCCGAGTCGGCTTGCGCCCCGATGCCGGTGGCTGCCGACGGGTCGGCCTGCGCCGCCGGGTCGTTCTCCGGTGTCCGGCCGTCGTCCGACGCCCGGCCCGTCTCCGCGCCACTCGTCTCCGGCCGCCCCGTCTCCGGCTGATCCGCCGGAGCCACCTGTGCCGGGGGACCCCACGGCGCGGCCGTCCCGGCGGGGCGGACCCGGTCGGTCCAGGCCGTGCCGTCCCACCAGCGCTCGGTGGGTGGGCCGTCATGCGTCTGCCCGGGGTCGGGGTACCACCCGGGAGGAGTCACCTGCGTCATGGCCCCACCGTAAGAGGCAACCGTGAAAGTGCGATGAGAGGATCTGCCGCCAATCCCGCCGACCCGGGACAAATCACCTCTCGATTTCTTCGGCTTCTTCGGCCGGCGCCGTCCGGCTCCCCGCCCCGCCCTCGATCACCAGCCGCACCGGCGCGCGCCTCGCGGCCACCGGCATCCGGAATCCGTCCCGCCCCGGCGTCACCGACCCCAGTACGCTCGGCCGCCGCGCCCCCGTGCTGCGCGGATCGGTGCCCGCGAGGCCGTGCACGGTGAGGAAGCCGAGCACGGCGAAGGCGTACGCCTCCTTCGCTGCGGCGGGCAGCCCGAGTTCGTCCGAGGAACGCAGCGCAATCCCGTCGAGCAGTTCCCGGAGCAGACGCACCAGCACCGGATTGCGCACGCCCCCGCCGGACGCGATCACCTCGCTCGCGCCGACGGACCGCACCGCGTCCGCGACCGTCCGCGCGGTCAGCAGGGCGAGCGTGGCCAGCACATCCTCCGGGCGGCCCCCGTCGAAGGCACCGGCGGACCGCAGATATCCGGCGTGGAACAGCTCCTTGCCGGTGGTGCGCGGCGCGGGCAGAGCGTAGTACGGCTCCGCCAGCAGCCGTTCCAGCAGCCGCGGGTCGGGGCGGCCGCGGGCGGCGAGCGCCCCGTCCGCGTCGTAGGCCAGCCGCCCGCCGCTGAACTCCCGCGCCGCCGCGTCCAGCAGCGCACAGCCAGGACCGGTGTCGAAGGCGGTGCCGTCCGGTGCGGTCAGATTGGCGATGCCGCCGATGTTCAGCGCCACCGGGCGGCCCGGCCTGCCCCGCAGCCACAGCAGGTCGAACAGGCTGACCAGAGGCGCGCCCTGGCCGCCCGCCGCGACGTCCCGGGCCCGGAAGTCGGCGACCACGGGCAGCCCGGTCGCCTCCGCGATCCACGCGGGCTGCCCGAGCTGCAAGGTGCCGCGCACCCGCCCGTCGGCCACCCAGTGGTAGACCGTCTGCCCGTGCGAGGCCACCAACTCCGCCCGCCCGCCGCACAGTTCCCGGTCCGCCCGCACCGCCGCCGCCGCGAACGCCCGCCCGATCCCGGTGTCCAGGCGGCACACCGTCTCGAAGCCGCTCTCCGCGGGCGGCATCGCCTTCGCGAGCGCCGCGCGCAACGGTTCCTCGTACGGCGCACCGACCATCCCGAGGGGCCGCAGCACCAAGGTGTCGCCGTCCAGCCGCAGATCGCCGGCCGCCGCGTCCACGGCGTCGTACGACGTCCCGGACATCAGCCCGATCACTCGCACCGCTTCCTCCAACTCGCTTCCGGTGCCGCTTCTTCCGTTGGCCTACAACGCCAACTCCCCTCCTGTGGCGCCCTCTTCAGCAGGGCCGCCGCGCTCACCGCGCACGCGGCCGCCGCGTAGTACCCGGGTACGTCCGGATTCCCGGTCCTGCGCACCGCCTCCGTGATGATCAGGCCCGCGCAGCCGGAGAAGACCGCGTTGGACAGGGCGTAGGCGAGGCCGAGGCCGGTCCAGCGGATGTGGGAGGGGAACATCTCGGCGAGCAGGGCAGGCCCCGGGCCCGCCATCAGACCCACCACCGCGCCGGCGCCGGCCAGCGCGAGGGCCTTCGCAAGTGTCGAAGCGCCGGGATCCCGGAGCAGATCGAGCACCGGCAGCGCGGTCGCCACCACCAGCACCGCGCCCGCGAGCAGCACCGGCCGCCGCCCCACCCGGTCGCTGAGCACCCCGGCGGGCAGGATCGCCGCGGCGAACCCGGCGTTGGCCACCGCCGCGGCCAGCAGCGCCTGCGCGAAACCCGTGTGCAGCGCGGCCTGGAGGTACGAGGGGAGCACCACCAGGAAGGTGTAACCGGCCGCCGCCCAGCCCGTCACCCGCGCCGCCGCGAGCACGAGCGCCCCCCAACCGAGCTTTGCCTCGGGGGCGTTGGCCCGCTCCAGGAACTCCGGAGTCTCCGTGAGGCCGCTGCGCAGCCACAGCGCCAGCAGGCCCAGCGGCACGGCCAGCAGGAACGGCAGCCGCCATCCCCACGCGGACAGCCGCTCCGCGCCCAGCACCGCCGCCGTCAGCGCCGTGACCCCGGCGCCGCCCAGCAGCCCCAGCGCCACCGTGAAGGACTGCCAGGCCCCGTACAGCCCCCGCCGCCCGGGCGGGGCGAACTCCGTCAGCACCGCCACCGCGCCGCCGAACTCCCCGCCCGCCGCGAGGCCTTGGACGATCCGCAGCAGCGTGAGCAGCCAGGGCGCGAGGGCCCCGACCGCGCCGTACGTCGGCAGCGTCCCGATCAGCGCCGTCGCGCCCGACATCAGCGCCACCACCCCGATCAGCACCGGCCGCCGCCCGTACCGGTCGCCCAGCCTGCCGAACAGCACCGCGCCCAGCGGCCGGAAGAAGAACGCGAGCGCGAAGGAGGCGTACGTCCGCACCAGCCCCTCCACCGCGCCGCCGCCCGCCGGGGTGAAGAAGCGCTCGGCGAGCACGGTCGCGAGGAAGCCGTAGACCGCGAACTCATACCACTCCACGAAGTTCCCGACCGACCCCGCCGCCACCGCCCGCACCCCGGGGCCCCGGCCCGCCGTACGCGCCCGCGCAACCCGCCTCGTCCCGCTCACCGCTGACGCTCCGTCCGCCGACGACACCGCTGATCGGGGCGGCCCCGCGTCGCCCGGCCGCCCGAACTTTCACCCGGCTGTGCAAGAGCTGCCCCGACCGGCCACCACATATCCCACCGGACGGCTACGCTCGGGGTCTGTACGTCATTCGGGCGACCTTGGGGAGGTAACGGGATGACGGAGGGACGGCCGGCGGCGGCCGCTTCGGCTCCCCTGTGGGAGCGGGACGCGGAGATCGACACCGTCGCGCGGGCCATCGAGGAACTGCGCGCCGACGAGTCCTCCGCGGGCGGCCTGCTGGTCTTCCGCGGCGAGGCGGGCCTCGGCAAGACCGCGCTGCTGACCGAGACCCGCCGGATGGCCGAACGCCGGGGCTGCACCGTGTGGTACACACGCGGCGCCGAGACCCTGCGGTCCGTGCCCTTCAACGTGGTACGGCAGCTGCTCCAGCCCGCGCTGCTGTCGCTGCTGCCCGAGGAGGCCCGCGAGTACCTCGGCGACTGGTACGACATCGCCGGTCCCGCCCTCGGCATAGCCGAACCGCAGGAGGAGAGCGCCGACCCGCAGTACGTGTGCGACGGCCTCGTGGCCGCCGTCCGCCGGCTCGCCCGCCGCGAATGGCCGCTGGTGCTGCTGATCGACGACGCGCACTGGGCCGACCAGGAGACCCTGCGCTGGCTCGCCGCCTTCGCCGAACGCCTGCACGACCTGTCCGTCCTGGTCGTGGTCGCCCGCAGGCCGGGCGACGTCAGCGGGGAGAGCGCCCGGCACCTCGACGCGGTCGCCGAGGCCGCGGGCCGCCCCGTCAACAACCTGCGCGAGCTGACCCCCGGCGCGGCGGCCGGACTCACCCGCGCCACCCTCGGCCGGCACGCCGACGACGCGTTCTGCCGCGAGGTCTGGGCCGTCACCGCGGGCAATCCGTACGACGCCGTCGAGCTCCTCGCCAAGGTGCAGGAGAGCGAACTGTCGCCGGTGGAGGCCCGCGCCGGGGAACTGCGCGCCCTCAACCGCGCGGCCCGCGGCGGCGGACTCGTCGACCGGATCAAGGAACTCGGCCTCCAGGCCACCCAGTTCGCCTGGGCCGCCGCCGTCCTCGGCACCGGCATCACCCTGGAGTCGGTCGCCCGCCTCGCCACCATGGACGAGGACACCGCCCGGCACTGCGCCGGTCTGCTGCGCACCGCCCGCATCCTCACCACACCCGAGCCCGCGGCCAGTGAACACCGGGGCGGCGAGCTGGAGTTCGTGCACCCGCTGATCGCCTCCGCCGTCTACAACTCCATCCCGCCGGGCGTGTGCACCGCCATGCACGGCGTGGCCGCCGAGATCGTCACCGAGCTGGGCCGGGGCGCCGCCGAAGCGGCCCGGCACCTCCTCGAAGTCCATCCGGAGGCCGACGAGCGACTGGTCGAGCGGCTGCGCGAGGCCGCCCGCGAACACCTCGCCGTCGGCGCGCCCGACGCGGCCCGCGTCTGCCTCGAACGCGCCCTGGAGGAGCCGCCCCGCCCCGACATCCACGCCCATGTCCTGTACGAACTGGGCTGCGCCACGCTGCTGACCGCGCCCGCCGTCACCATCAGCCAGCTGCGCAGCGCCCTCGGCATGCGCGGCCTCGACGGCGGCGAACGCGTCGACGCCGTGGTCCGCCTCTCCCAGGCCCTGCTCCACAACGACCAGCTGGAGGAGGCCGTCCGCACCATCGAGGCCGAGGCCGCCCGGCACGAACCGGGGCCCGTGCGGATGCGGTTGCAGGCGTTCCAGTACATGTGGGAGGGCATCCACGGCGAGACCGTCGCCCCGGCCCGCTCCCACCGCCTCGCCGAACTCGCCGCCACCTGCACCGGTCGCGACAACACCGAACGCGCGCTGCTGATCCTGCGCGGCTTCGACGCCATGACGCACGGCGAGAGCGCCGCCGAGATCGTCGAACTCTGCGACCGGGCCCTCGTCAACGGGCGGCTCGCGCCCGGCCTCGGCTGGACCGACCGCGAGTGGGGCATCGAACTGCTGATGATGCTCGGCAGCGCCTACGTCTACACCGACCGGCTCGACCGCGCCGAGAGCCTGTTCGCCGAGGCCCTGCGCGTGTACACCGGCGCCGGGTGGCACGGCGGCCATCTCTCCCTGGCCAACGCCTACCTGGGCCTGGCCTACCGTCGGCAGGGCCGCCTGCGGGACGCGGAGACCAATCTGCGCGAAGCCCTCGTCCTCGCCGAACGGGTGGGCCGACGCCTGCCGTTGCACTGGTCCGCCACCTGCGGTCTGGTCGACACCCTGCTCGCCCGCGGCCGCGTCGACGAAGCCTGGTCGGTCGCCGAGCAGTACGGCTTCGCCCCGCCGTACCCGTCCACCATCGTGCTGCCCGATGTCCGCTCGGTGCGCGGCCGGCTGCTGCTCGCCGTCGGCCGTACGGAAGAGGGTGTCAACGAGCTGGAGGCCGCCGAGAAGACCGCCGTCTCCCGGGGCGGCCACAACCCGGTCCTCGCACCCTGGTCGGTCGACCTCGCCCGGGCCCTCGCGGTCCAGGACCCGGCCCGCAGCAAGCGGCTCGCCGCCGACGCCCGGCGGCACGCCGAGCGCTTCGGCACGGACACCGCCATCGGCGAGGCCCTGCGCTGTGCCGCCGCGCTCGAGACCGGCGCCCGCGCACTCCAGCTCGCGGGCCGCGCCGTCACCTATCTGGAGGCCTCGCCCTCCCAGTACGAACACGCGGCCGCCCGCATCGAGTACGGCATCCTCGCCCGCTCCGCCGCCGACCTCGACCGGGGTCTGGACCTGGCCCGCTCCTGCGGGGCGGACGGCCTGGTCGCACAGGCGAGGGCGGCGCTCGACGAGGGAGGAGCACGGTAACCCTCCCGCGCCGCAGGGCGGTTCAGGCCGCCCGCGCGAACACCACCCACACCTGACCGGCGGCGAAGTCCAGCGGCGCGCCGTCCGCCCCGGTGAACGTCGTACCGCCGTTCGCCGCGGGCCGCGACCAGGTGGCGGCGAAGGAACGGCCGTCGCGCAGCACCTCCGCCCGCCCGGAGCCGACCGTCTCGGTGTAGGGGGTGGGGTTGCCGAGCACGTCGTGGTACTGCGAGTCGCGGATTTGGACGTACTGGACGACGACCGTCGGCGGCGCCGGGCGGGGGCCGTCCGTGGCGAGCGTGGGGGTGCCGTCCATCGCGATCAGCCAGCCGTGCCGGGCCGCCGACCAGGTGAAGGTGAACCGGGCCGCCGGATAGCGCACGGTGCGCGAGGCCACCGGGGTGCCGCCGGAGGGGTCGGGGCCGTAGCGGAAGCCCGTGGTCAGCGCGCCCTCGCCCGGTGCGGAGCGCAGCAGGCGCGCGGGGCGCAGACAGAGGTTGTGTGGTGCGGCCCGCGCGCTGTCCCGGTAGTAGGCGGCGGCTGCCTCCTCGGGCGACTCGGGTCGCACCGGCGCCCGCTCGATCAGCGGCAGCAGCGTGCGCTGGGCACCGGAGAAGGCCAGATACGGCCGGTCGAACTGGCCGAGCAGCTCCAGATCGGACTCGCGGGCGCTGCGCACCGGTCCGACGGCGCTCGGCAGCCGGCTCGCGTACACCGCCATCAGCCGGCTCAGCCCGCCCTCGACCTGCTCCGCGTACACCACGTCGGCGGCGTCGAGCCCGGTCGCCGGGCGGGCCGCCGGCACATTGTCGATCTTCACGGCGAGCGGCGAGCCGCCCGGCGCGGTGGGGGACGGGGGCCGGGTCGGAACCGGCCCCCGGTCATGCCGGTCGCCGTACCCGCCGCACCCCGACGCCAGGGCGGCGACCAGCACGACCGCCGTCACCGCGGCCCTTCGCCGACCAGGTCTCCCGGCACCTCGTCGCCGACCGCGTCTTCCACCCACCCTCGCCACCCCGTCCGTCATGCGTCATCCGCCGTCCGCCGTGCGATCGTGCGCGCACGCGAGTCATACCCGCTGTGCCCGCCTCCGGCACCCGCCCGGCACCCCCGCCGTGCCCACCAGGGGATTCGGCGTCCGGACGCACGGGTACCCGGCCGCCACCGCAGAACGGACGTACGCGACCGAAGAGGAGCGCGACCTCATGAAGGCAGTCACCTGGCAGGGCAGGCGGGACGTGCGGGTGGAGGACGTGCCCGACCCGAGGATCGAGAAGCCCACCGACGCCGTCATCCGCATCACCTCCAGCGGGCTGTGCGGCTCCGACCTGCATCTGTACGAGGTGCTCACCCCGTTCATGACCCCGGGCGACATCCTCGGCCACGAGCCCATGGGCATCGTGGAGGAGGTCGGCTCGGAGGTGACGGACCTGAAGCCCGGCGACCGGGTCGTGGTGCCGTTCCAGATCTCCTGCGGGCACTGCTTCATGTGCGACTCCGGGCTCACCACCCAGTGCGAGACCACCCAGGTCACCGGCGAGGGCATGGGCGCGGCCCTGTTCGGCTACACCCGGCTCTACGGCGCCGTACCGGGCGCCCAGGCCGAGTATCTGCGGGTGCCGCAGGCCCAGTTCGGCCCGATGAAGGTGCCCGAGGGCCCGCCGGACGACCGCTTCGTCTATCTCTCCGATGTGCTGCCCACCGCCTGGCAGGCCGTCGAGTACGCGGCGATCCCGCCCGGCGGCAGCGTCGCGGTCCTCGGCCTCGGCCCGATCGGCGACATGTCCTGCCGGATCGCCAAGGCACGCGGCGCCGAACAAGTATTCGGCATCGACCTGGTGCCCGAGCGGCTCGCGCGGGCGAACCGGCGCGGAGTGAAGACGTACGACCTGCGGACCTTCGACGACGAGAAGGCGCTGATCCACGCGATCCGCGACGAGACCGGCGGCCGGGGCCCGGACGCGGTGATCGACGCCGTCGGCACCGAGGCCCACGGCAGCGCGGCCGCACGGCTCGCCCAGCAGGCCACCGCCCTGATGCCGCGCGCGGTCGCGGCCCCCCTCGCGGAACGCTTCAGCATCGACCGGCTCGGCGCCCTGTACATGGCGATCGACCTGGTACGACGGGGCGGCACCATCTCGCTCAGCGGTGTCTACGGCGGCACGGCCGACCCGATCCCGCTGCTCACCCTGTTCGACAAGCAGACCCAGCTGCGGATGGGGCAGGCCAACGTCCGCCGCTGGAGCGACCAGATCATGCCGTACCTCACCGACGACGACCCGCTCGGCGTCGAGGACTTCGCGACGCACCGGGTGCCGCTGTCCGAGGCGCCGCACGCCTACGAGATGTTCCAGCGCAAGGAGGACGGCGCGATCAAGATCCTCATGAAGCCGTAGCGATCAAGATCCTCATGAAGCCGTGGCGGCCAAGGTCCTCATGAAGCCGTGGCGGCAGGGGGCCGAGCGTTTCGGCGGCGGCGGTCTCAGTCCTTCTCTCCGAGGATCTCCGCGAGGTCGTACCGCACCGGCTCCGCCAACTGGGCGTACGTACAGCTCTCGGGCGTCCGGTCGGGGCGCCAGCGGCGGAAACGCGCGGTGTGCCGGAAGCGCTGCCCGTTCTCCATGTGGTCGTAGGCGACCTCGGCCACCCGCTCGGGCCGCAGCGGTACCCAGGACAGGTCCTTCTTGCCCGACCAGCGGCTCGGCGCGCCCGGCAGCCGCGCGTTCTCGTGCGCGGCCTCCTCGGACCAGGCCGCCCAGGGGTGCCCGGTGACGTCGTCCATCCGCAGCGGCGCCAGTTCCTCGATCAGTTCGGCGCGCCGCTTCATGGGGAACGCGGCCGACACGCCCACGTGCTGGAGCCTGCCCTGCCCGTCGTACAGGCCCAGCAGCAGCGAGCCCACCACCGGGCCGCTCTTGTGCAGCCGGTACCCGGCCACGACGACATCGGCCGTGCGCTCGTGC
The DNA here is from genome assembly GCF_040684035.1 of Streptomyces sp. NPDC093018. Classification (NCBI taxonomy): domain Bacteria; kingdom Bacillati; phylum Actinomycetota; class Actinomycetes; order Kitasatosporales; family Streptomycetaceae; genus Streptomyces; species Streptomyces sp. NPDC093018. The sequence continues at coordinate 42,476 of NZ_JBFBFF010000012.1, read as the reverse complement.
TTGATCTTGAACATGGCCCGTTCGTCCTGCCGGTAGCGCAGATCGAGCGGCTTGGCGACGATCCCGTCGAGCCCGGCGCCCTCGAACCGCTCGAACCACTGCTCGGCCACCGCGAGATCCGTCGTCGCGGGCGCCAGATGCACCGGCGGCCCGGCATCGGCGAGGGCCCGGTCCAGCAGCGCCCGGCGATCGGTGAGCGGCACGTCCAGCAGGGCGTGGTCGTCCAGCGCCAGCAGATCGAAGGCGACGAAGGACGCGGGGGTCCGCTCCGCCAGCGTCCGCACCCGGGAGGCGGCCGGATGGATCCGCTCGGTCAGCGCGTCGAAGTCCAGATGCCCGGCCCGCGCGATCACGATCTCCCCGTCGAGCACGCACCGCTTCGGCAGCCGCTCCCGCAGCGCCTCGACCAGCTCGGGGAAATACCTGGTCAACGGCTTGCCGGTGCGGCTGCCCAGCTCGATCTCGGCGCCGTCGCGGAACACGATCGCCCGGAACCCGTCCCACTTCGCCTCGTAGTGCATGCCCGGCGGGATCCTCGCCACCGACTTGGCGAGCATCGGCTTCACGGGCGGCATCACGGGCAGCTCCATGGCTCAAATTCTGCTCGTGCGCGCCCTTGCCCGCCCGGCGTGCGCGCCCATGCGCGTACCCGTGTACGCACCCGCATGCGCACCGCCCGCGCCCGGTGTGCGAGCCGCGCGGGGGGCGCCTACGGTGGCCGCATGGCCGAAGCGCTGGAACTGGAGGTCGCCGGGCGGACCGTACGGCTGTCCAGCCCGGACAAGGTGTTCTTCCCGGAGCGCGGCTTCACCAAGCTGGACCTCGCGCGCTACTACATCGCGGTCGGCCCCGGCATCCTGCGCGCGCTGCGCGAGCGGCCCACCACCCTGGAGCGCTACCCGGACGGCATCGAGGGGGAGTGGTTCTTCCAGAAACGCGCCCCCAAGGGCATGCCCGACTGGATCCCGACCGCCCACATCACCTTCCCCAGCGGCCGCAGCGCCGACGAGATGTGCCCGACCGAGGAGGCCGCCGTGGTGTGGGCCGCCCAGTACGGCACCCTCACCTTCCACCCCTGGCCGGTGCGCGCCGGCGATGTCGACCACCCCGACGAACTCCGCATCGACCTCGACCCGCAGCCCGGCACCGACTACACGGACGCCGTCCGTGCCGCCCATGAACTGCGCGCCGTACTCGACGAGTTCGGGGGACTGCGCGGCTGGCCGAAGACCTCCGGCGGCCGGGGACTGCATGTCTTCGTGCCCATCGAACCCCGCTGGACCTTCACCCAGGTACGGCGCGCCGCCATCGCCGTCGGCCGGGAGCTGGAACGCCGGATGCCCGAACAGGTCACCATCAAGTGGTGGAAGGAGGAGCGCGGCGCCCGGATCTTCGTCGACTACAACCAGACGGCCCGCGACCGCACCATCGCCTCCGCCTACTCGGTACGGCCCCGCCCGGAGGCCACCGTCTCCGCGCCGCTGCGCTGGAGCGAGGTCGACTCCGCCCGCCCCCGCGACTTCGACCTGGCCACCATGCCGGCCCGGTTCGCCGAACTCGGCGACGTGCACGCCGACATGGACGACCACGCCCACTCCCTGGACGCCCTGCTGGAGCTGGCCCGCCGCGACGAGCACGACCACGGGCTCGGCGATCTGCCGTACCCACCGGAGTACCCGAAGATGCCCGGTGAACCCAAACGCGTCCAGCCGAGCCGGGCCCGCAAGGACCCCGCGCCCTGAGGGCCGACGGCGCCCCGCCGGGCACCGAACCCTCGTTATCCTGGGCGGTAACCGGCCGATGAGGAGTCCCGTGGTGCCCGAGGCAGTGTCACGTCCCACCCTGGAGGCCGTGGCGACGCGCGCCGGGGTCTCCAGAGCCACCGTGTCACGGGTGGTCAACGGCGGATACGGCGTACGGGAATCACTGGCCGAGCGGGTACGGCGGGCCGTGGCCGAACTGGGCTACGTCCCCAACCAGGCGGCGCGCAGCCTCGTCACGAAGCGGCACGACGCCGTCGCCGTCGTCATCGCCGAACCGGAGGCCCGGGTCTTCACCGACCCTTTCTTCGCCCTCCAGTTGCGCGGCATCAGCAAGGAACTGACCGCCCACGACAACCAGTTGGTGCTGCTGCTCACCGAGGGCCGGGACGATCACACCCGGGTGGCCCGTTATCTCGCCGGAGGCCATGTCGACGGGGCGCTGGTCTTCTCCCTGCACCTGGACGACCCGCTGCCCGGACTCATCCATGACGCCGGGGTGCCCACCGTGTTCGGCGGCCGGCCGGGCTGGCGGGACCGCACCGGCACACCGCTGTACGTGGACACCGACAACCGGGGCGGCGCGCGCATCGCCGTACGCCATCTGGCCGGGCTCGGCCGGAGCAGGATCGCGCACATCACCGGCGCCCTGGACCAGACCTCGGCCGTGGACCGGCTCGACGGCTACCGGGATGTCATGGCGGAGACGGCCGAGGGCGGCGGCGATCCCTCGCTGGTCGTGGAGAGCGACTTCACCCCGGCCGGCGGGGAGCGGGCCATGCGGGAACTCCTCGACCGCCGCCCCGATGTGGACGCCGTGTTCGCCGCGAACGACCTCACCGCGCTGGGCGCGCTGCGGGTGCTGCGGGAGCGGGGGCTGCGGGTGCCCGAGGACGTGGCCGTGGTCGGCTTCGACGACATGCTGCCGCTGGCCGAGCAGTCCGACCCGCCGCTGACCACGGTCCGTCAGGACATCGAACAGATGGGCCGCCTGATGGCCCGTCTGCTGCTGCGGGGAGCGTCCGCCCTGCGGGACGGCTCAGCCGGGGCCGGGCCGGGTGACACCTCCGGTCCGGGCGGCCTCGACCCGGCGGCTCGGACTCCCGGACCCGGCGTGATCCTTCCGACCACCCTGATCCGCCGGACGTCCGCCTGAGCCGGTACGCACCTGAGCCCGTACGCACCTGAGCCGGTACGCAGCAGCCGTCAGCCGTCAGCCGTCAGCCGTCAGCCGTCAGCCGTCAGCCGTCAGCCGTCAGCCGTCAGCCGTCCGCCGCGAGCCCGACTCGCCCCGGCCGGCCCCAGCCCCCGCGGGGCCCCCGGTCACCGCCTCACTCCCGCGCCCGCTCGCCCCTGATCACCGCGAACCGGGCCCCGTACGGATCGGCCAGCCCGGCGATGCGGCCCACGCCCTCGACCGTCACGGCCGGAGCGGTCACCGAGCCGCCGAGCCGTCGTGCCTCGGCCACGATCGCGTCGGTGTCCTCGACCGCGAAGTACGGCAGCCAGTACGGCTCGTCCTCCGTCCGGGCCAGCGGCACCATCCCGCCGAACATCGCGTCCTCCCCGGCGCCCGCCGGATTGACGCACGTATACACACCGCCGGGGAGGGTCACACCGGAGGTCTCAAGTCCGAGCACCCGGTGGTAGAAGGCGGCCGCCGCCGCGATGTCCGGGGTGTGCAGCTCGGCCCAGCACAGGGCGCCCGGCGCGTTCGCCACGTCCACGCCCTTGGTGCGGCCGGGCTGCCAGAGTCCGAACTTCACCCCGGCCCGGTCGCCGAGGACCGCCATGTGCCCCTGGCCCATCACATCGACCGGCCCGAACAGCACCTGCCCCTGGGCCTGTTCGACCGCGTGGGCGGTCGCCGCGGCGTCCGCGGTCCTGAAGTACAGCGTCCAGGCCGGCGGCCCCTGCTCGGGTCCGCACCGCATGCCACCCGCGACGGTCCTCCCGTCCAGCTGGAAGAAGCCGTAGCCGCCCGCGTCCGGACCCGCCGACTCGAAGTGCCAGCCGAACAGGGAGCCGTAGAAGGAGCGCGCGCCGTCGATGTCCGGGGCGCCGATATCGAGCCAGTTCGGCGCGCCGTCGACGAAATCGGTGGTGAGCATTGCCGCCCTCCTCGAAGGGGTCCCGTCCCGTGCACTGCCGAGTCTGGCACCGCCCACTGACAGGCGCCGCCGGAGCTCGGCCGGGGCGCGCCCTCACCTTCGGTGACCTGGCATGTCCGCTGGGTTTTCGAGAATTCCGCGCGCCGCCGTGCAACCGGCCGGCCCCGGGGAGCATCATCGATGCGGCCGGGGGCCCCGACGACGGCGTTGAGCGCGCGTTGATCGAACGTTTTTCGCCGATCGGCATGATCCTGGCCATGCACCTCGACACCATCACCCCGGCCGACCCGACCTGGCAGGCGCAGGCCCTGTGCGCGCAGACGGGGCCGGACTTCTTCTTCCCCGAGCCGGGCAGCTCGGTCCGCGAGGCGAAGCGCATCTGCGGGATGTGCGAGCTGCGCCCGGCCTGCCTCGAGTACGCCCTCGCCAATGACGAGCGCTTCGGCGTCTGGGGCGGCCTGTCCGAGAAGGAACGTCTCGCCCTGCGCCGCACCTCCGGCTGACCGGCCGCCCGCGATCGGGGACCGGCCAACCGGCGACCGCCGGGGTCGGGGACCGCCTCGCTCAGTGGCCGGCGGCCCGCGCCGCCATCCGCGCCTTGCGCGCGGCCAGCTTCTCGTCGAACCGGCCGGCCTCCGTGTCCAGGCCGCCCATGAACAGGCCGAGTTCCTCCTGCGCCTGCCGCCCCTTCGGGCCGAGGCCGTCGAGCTCCATGACCTTCAGGAAGCGGAGCACCGGCTGGAGCACGTCGTCATGGTGGATGCGCAGGTTGTAGACCTCGCCGATCGCCATCTGCGCGGCGGCCCGCTCGAAACCGGGAATGCCGTGTCCGGGCATCCGGAAGCCGACGACGACGTCCCGGACCGCCTGCATCGTCAGATCGGGCGCGAGCTCGAACGCCGCCTTGAGCAGGTTGCGGTAGAACACCATGTGCAGGTTCTCGTCGGTCGCGATCCGGGCGAGCATCCGGTCGCACACCGGGTCACCGGACTGATGACCGGCGTTGCGGTGCGAGATCCGGGTGGCCAGTTCCTGGAAGGCGACATAGGCGACCGAGTGCAGCATCGAGTGCCGGTTGTCGGACTCGAAGCCCTCGCTCATGTGGGCCATGCGGAACTGCTCCAGCTTGTCCGGGTCCACCGCGCGCGAGGCGAGCAGATAGTCCCGCATCACGATGCCGTGCCGGCCCTCCTCGGCCGTCCAGCGGTGCACCCAGGTGCCCCAGGCGCCGTCGCGGCCGAACAGGCTGGCGATCTCGTGGTGGTAGCTGGGCAGGTTGTCCTCGGTCAGCAGGTTGACGACCAGGGCGGTGCGACCGATCTCGGTCACCTTGGACTGGTCCTTCGCCCAGGCCTCGCCGTCCTCGAACAGGGCCGGGAAGTTGCGCCCGTCGCCCCAGGGCACGTACTCGTGCGGCATCCAGTCCTTGGCGACCTTCAGATGCCGGTTCAACTCCCCCTCCACCACTTCCTCCAGCGCGTACAGGAGCCGGGCGTCGGTCCAGACGGACGGGCTGCCGAGATGGGGAGAAGTGATCGTCACGGGAACTCCAGGGGACGCCGAACGGGGGAGAGCACAAACGAGGGGTACCGGCGAGCGGTGCCGAGAAACCTACGTGATCGTAAGCTACGAATCCGTAGGTTACGAAACCGTAGGTTAAGGCCGTCGTAAGAGACTCCCAGATCAGGTGGTGCGCCGGGGTCGTCCGCGGGTACGGAGCGGCCCCGGGACACGCCGGTCCCAGGGCCGTCGGAGGGAGGGGTTCACCCGGTCAGGCGTACAGCTCCCGCAGTCGTACGGAGAGGCACGTGACCGAGCCCTCCAGTTTCTCGAACTCGCCGATGTCCACCGTGACCACCTCGTAGCCGAGGTCGGTCAGCAGCTCGGCGGTCTTCGGGGCGCTCGCCGCCATCAGCAGCTTGTGCCCGCCGAGCAGCAGCACCTGCGCGCCGGACTCCTCGGGCACCGCGAGGAAGCCGGGGAACAGCGAGGGCCGGTCCATCTTCGGGATGTGCCCGATGACGGTGCCGTCCGGCAGTGCGGTCACGGCCGACTTCAGATGCAGCACCTTGCTCACCGGTACGGCCACCACTCGTGCGCCCAGCGGCTCGAACGCGGCCCGCAGCTGCTGCACACCGGCCGCGTCGGTGCGCCCGCTGCGGCCGACGTAGACGGTGTCGCCGACCTTCAGGACATCGCCGCCGTCCAGGCTCCCCGGATCCCAGATCCAGTTCACCGAGCAGCCGAGGCCGGCCACCGCCTCCTCCACACCGGCGGTCTCCGGGCGGCGGGACGCGCTGCCCGGCCGGGTGATCAGCGCGACATTGCGGAACAGGACGACGGTGTCCTCCACGAACACCGAGTCCGGGCAGTCGTCGGCCCCTTCGACCTCGCAGATCTCCCAGTCGTGCGCCCGCAGCGCCTCGACGTACGCCTCCCACTGCTCGGTGGCGAGCCCGACGTCGACCTTCTGCCGCTCGACATGGGTCACCAGGCCCTCGGCGAGACGGGGGCTCGGACGGCGGACGAGGGCCTTCTTGCTGGGCACGACGGGCCTTTCCGGTCGGGGACGCGGTGCCTGCGCCGCAGGTGCGACGCCGGTCCGCCATCATGCAGCCCGACGTGGCCGGAACAAAACCCTCGTCATCAGGCTGTGGCCCTCCCGAGACGCTCCGCCGCGCCCGCACCGGACACCCCGCCGCGCCCACGCCGCTTCCGAGTGGCCTGGGGTCTTTCGTTTGGATCAGATCGGATCGGGGAGCGGGGTCTGGTGCCGTGCATCGCAAGGCGGAGGAGGGCGCCATGGCGGAGCCATGGCAACCGACGACAACGCCGCGAGGCGCGGTGCCAGGGCCCGCGAGCCCGGCATGATCCAAACGAGAGGCCCTAGCCCACCTCCTCCGGGGCGATCTCCTTCAGCTCGCCGTCGGCCATCAGCAGCCAGCGGGTGATGCCGATCGACTCCAGGAACGGCAGGTCGTGGCTGGCCACCAGCAGTGCCCCCTCGTACGACTCCAGGGCCGAGGTGAGCTGCCGGACGCTCGCCAGGTCGAGGTTGTTGGTCGGCTCGTCGAGCAGGAGCAGCTGGGGTGCCGGTTCGGCCAGCATCAGCGCGGCCAGCGCGGCCCGGAAGCGCTCGCCGCCGGACAGGGTGGCCGCCCGCTGGTCGGCGCGGGCGCCCCGGAACAGGAAGCGGGCCAGGCGCGCCCGGACCCGGTTGTTGGTGGCGCCCGGCGCGAACCGGGCCACGTTCTGGGCGACCGTCAGCTCGTCGTCCAGCACGTCCAGGCGCTGGGGCAGGAACCGCAGCGGGACATGCGCGGTGGCGGTGCCCGCCGTCGGCGCCAGTTCCCCGGCGACCGTGCGCAGCAGCGTCGTCTTGCCCGCGCCGTTGCGCCCCACCAGCGCGATCCGTTCGGGGCCGCGCAGATCGAGGATCCCCTCGATACGCGCCCCGTAGGCCATCGCCAGGTTCTCCAGGGTGAGCACCTGGCGGCCCGGCGGTACGGCGGTGTACGGCAGGTCGACGCGGATCTCGTCCTCGTCGCGCACCGCGTCCACCGCGTCGTCCAGGCGCTCCTTGGCCTCGGCGAGGCGTTCCTCGTGCATGATGCGGTGCTTGCCCGCCGACTCCTGGGCGGCGCGTTTACGGGCGCCCATCACGATCTTCGGCTCGCGCTTGGACTCGAACATCTTCTGCCCGTACCGCTTGCGGCGGGCCAGCTTCATATGGGCGTCGGACAGTTCGCGCTTCTGTCTGCGGACATCGGCCTCGGCGACCCGGACCATCCTCTCGGCGGCCTCCTGTTCGACGGACAGCGCCTCCTCGTAGGCCGAGAAGTTGCCGCCGTACCAGGCGACCTCGCCGGTGCGCAGTTCCGCGATCTGGTCGACCAGGTCGAGGAGTTCGCGGTCGTGGCTGACGACGACGAGCACCCCGGGCCAGGCGGCGACGGCCTGGTGGAGGCGGCGGCGCGCGTACAGGTCGAGGTTGTTGGTGGGCTCGTCCAGGAGCAGCACGTCCGGGCGGCGCAGCAGCAGCGCCGCGAGGCGCAGCAGTACCGACTCGCCGCCGGAGACCTCGCCGACGGTGCGGTCGAGGCCGATGTGGCCCAGGCCGAGTTCGCCGAGGGTGACCAGGGCGCGCTCCTCGACGTCCCAGTCGTCGCCGACCGTCTCGAAGTGCTTCTCGGACACGTCGCCCGCCTCGATGGCGTGCAGCGCGGCCCGCTGCTCGGCGATGCCGAGGGCCCGGTCCACGCGGAGCGCGGTGTCCAGGGTGACGTTCTGCGGGAGGTAGCCGACGTCGCCCATGACCTTGACGGTGCCGTCGGCCGGGGCGAGTTCACCCGCGATGAGCTTCAACAGGGTTGATTTTCCCGATCCGTTGACGCCGACGAGCCCGGTCCTGCCGGGGCCGAAGGAGACGTCGAGCCCGTCGAACACGGTGGTGCCGTCGGGCCAGGCGAAGGACAGGGACGAAAGGTTGACGGAAGAGGAAGAGGATGACGCGGATGACATGAGGGCCTCGCGGGGGAGTGGGTGCGGTTTCGCGGACGCGTCTTGAGACACCGCGGGGCGGGAACCGAAGGGTCACCCGGAGGCCGTACAAAAGAAAAAGGCCTGTGCCGGAGGACGGCTCGAACGCCGAGGGTCGTACGCCACGCACACCTCACCGGTGCGACGCGGTGTCTCCGAACCTCAGACGAGCAACGTCCTACTCCGATCGACGGCAACAGATCCGAGACAAACGGTAGGAGCACCGCCGACGGGAGTCAAAACATTTATCGACGCGAGGCCCTCGTGTTGTTTCAGGGCCGGTCTTGTGGATCAGTCCGGGCCCTGGCTCCCCGACGCGTCGGCCGGCAGCCGCTCCAGCCGGCGGTGGCGGGCCTCGATCGCGTCCTGGCTGATCCGGGCCTCAGGGACCTCACGGTCGAAGGCGTGGATCCCACCGGCCCGGACGTGCAGCCCGGCGCGGCCGCCGGCGTGCCAGATGCGGTCGGCGTGGGCGAGGACCTCGTCGCGCAGACACTCGGCGGAGCCGGCGTCGAGGAAGGCGGGCGGCAGCCCGCTCAGGTCGGTGGCGCGGGCGGGCGCGGCGTACGCGGGCACGTCGGGCCCACCCTGGGCGGCACCGAGCAGCGCCCTCCAGCCGAACCCGTTGAAGCCGCGGTCCCGGAAGTCGACGCCGTCCATCTGCAGGGCGGAGGGGCTGTTGTTGCGGTCGTCCGGCATGGGGTACATCAGCAGTTGGCCCAGCAGGCGGGGACCGCCCTTGTCGCGCACGGTCAGGGCGAGTGCGGCGCCGAGGCCGCCACCGGCGCTGTTGCCCGTGACGACGATGCCCTCCGGGTCGATGCCGAGGTCGTCCGCGTGGTCGGCGACCCACAGCAGGCCCGCGTAGGCGTCCTCGATCTGCGCCGGGTAGCGGTGCTCGGGCGCGAGCCGGTAGCCGACCGAGACCAGTGTGGCCCCGAAGCGCTCGGCGGTCTCCAGCAGTTGGTTCAGATCGAGGCGGTGGTCGTTGCAGAAGAAGCCGCCGCCGTGCGCGTAGTACGGCGCGGGCCGCGAGGCGGGCACCCCGGCAGGAGTGCAGACCGGCAACGGGACCTCCGGGGCGCCGTTCTGGCCGGGCACCGAGTGCTCGGAGACGATGAACCGGCCGCCTGGGCCGAGGTCGTCGATCGCCGCCACCGCGGCCGCGACCGACTCCCGGATCTCCGCCAGCTGCTCCTGACTCATCGGCGCCGGGTCCGGCACCTCGGCCAGAAAGGCGTCCCACTCCACCTGGATCTCGGCGTCCGACGGAACAGCCCCGGTCTTGCCCGATTCGAGATTCACGCGCGCACGCCGGCGGTACCCGTCCCCACGGGCCACCGAATTCCGGACCGCTCCCGCGCCGGCTGCTGGGGGAGGAGACCTACGGGTACGACTACGGGGAGCTGAACGCGTTGTTCGGGCGCGTCCGGGCCACCGTGCGGATCGCGCCGGTCAGGCGTCCCGCATCAGTTCGGCCAGGTGGTGGTCCAGGTCCAGCTGGAGGTGTTCGAGGCCGACCGGCACCAGCTCGCCGGCCGCCTCCAGGAAGCGGCGTATCTCGCCGGCGCGCACATGGACGACGGCGGTGCCCTCGGGGGCGTGGAACTCCAGCACGATGCGGTCGTAGCCGTACGGCCGCACCCGTACGTCGCCCTGGCCCTCGGGTGCCAGCAGCCCGGCGGCGAGCAGTTCACGGGCGAAGGTCCAGCAGACCTCGACGCCCTCCAGGGTGGCCGGGGCGGGGAAGGTCATCCGCACGGCGAACGGGTCGCAGCGGTCGTACCGCAGCGTGGCGGGGATGCTCGGCATACGCGGCGCGGCGGCGACGAGGCGGGCTTCTACGGGCTGCTCGATGACGGTGGACAACGCCTTGCTCCCTCGTGACGGCTGGACTGCGGCCTGGTGACTCCCGGCACTGGATGAGACGACGGAACGGGCCGGGACGTGCACCTGGGGAACGAGTGACCTCGGTCACCGCGTTCATGCACGCGCGGCCGCCCTTGGCGCGTACGGCAGTTGGCCCTCTGGACGGCGACCGGGCGGTGGACTAGCTTCGCCCGCCATGAGGCGCATGGGGAGCACGAGGGACAAGCGGGACATGAGGGGTACGCGAGGCCCCCGGCGGACGGGCAGGCTGACGGCGGCGGGAGTCGCGTGCGGCGCGGCGCTGGCCGCGCTGACCGTCCCCCCGGCCGCCGCGCTCGGCCGGCCTCAGGGCGTGCACTGGGCCGCGAAGGACCCCGGCACCCCGCAGGTCCGCTACCGGGGCCTGGCCGCCGTCGACCGGCACACCGCCTGGCTGGCCGGCACCGGCGGCACCGTCCTGCTCACCCGGGACGGCGGCACCTCCTGGCGAAACGTCTCCCCGCCCGGCGCGTCCGCCCTGGAGTTCCGGGACGTCGAGGCGTTCGACGCGCGGCACGCGGTGGTCCTGGCCATCGGCGAGGGCGAGGCGTCCCGGGTGTACCGCACCGACGACGGCGGGACGAGCTGGACGGAGTCCTTCCGCAACACCGATCCGAACGCGTTCTACGACTGCATGGCCTTCTTCGACCGACGCCACGGCCTCGCCATGGGCGACCCCGTGGGCGGGAGGTTCCGCATCCTGTCCACGAGCGACGGCGGCCGCTCCTGGCGGGTGCTGCCCCCGGCCGGGATGCCGCCCGCCCTGGACGGCGAGGCGGGCTTCGCGGCGAGCGGGCAGTGCCTGGTCACCTCGGGAGCCAGGGACGCCTGGCTGGCCACCGGCGGCGGCGCCCGCGCGCGCGTGCTGCACTCCGCCGACCGCGGGCTGACCTGGACCGCCACCGACACCCCGGTTCCGGCCGGGGACCCGGCCCGCGGGGTCTTCGCGCTCGCCTTCCGCGACCGCGACCGCGACCACGGCCTCGCCGTCGGCGGCGACTACGGCGCGGGACAGCCCTCGCCGAAGGCCGCCGCCGTCACCCGGGACGGCGGGCGTACCTGGCAGCCGTCCGCCACACCCCCGCCCGCCTACCGCTCCGGCGCCGCCTGGCTCCCGCACAGCCGCACCTCGGCGCTCGCCGTCGGGCCCACCGGCACCGATCTGACCACGGACGGCGGCCGCACCTGGCGCACGATCGACACCGGTTCCTACGACACCGTCTCCTGCACCCCCGACCTCGGCTGCTGGGCGGCCGGCGAGCAGGGCAGGGTGGCCCGGCTGGAACGGTGAGGTAGGCACGCCGGCAGCCGGGTACTCGCGCCCCGAAGGCGTCGTACGGGCCCTTGGAGATCGCTCGTACGAGCCTTCGAGGCGAAAGGAGCGATCATGCCGGCCGGTTCCAGCCCCAAACGCGAACGCCAGTACGAGCACATCAAGGAGAGCGCGCGGGAACGGGGCGAGAGCGAGGGACGCGCCGAGGAGATCGCCGCGCGGACCGTCAACAAGGAGCGCGCCCGGTCCGGCGAGTCCAAAACGGCGAGCCGCACCTCGACCCAGGACATGTCGTCGGGCAGGCGCGGCGGCCAGCGGTCGGGCAACCGGACAGGACCCCAGGGCCCGACCCGCGACCAGCTGTACAACGAGGCGAAGCAGCGCGGCATCGAGGGCCGCTCGAACATGAACAAGGACCAGCTTCAGCGCGCGCTGAACGCCGAGAAGGGCTGACCGGCCGGCCGCCTCAGGCCGGGGTCTGCCGGTACCGGGCCAGCTCCGGGACCGTCGTGGTGGCGGTGAACTCCGTGATCCGGTAGGCGCACACCTCGCCGACGGTGTACGGATCGGCCGCCACGATCTCCTCGATGCGGGCGCGGTCCTCGGCGACGGCCAGGATCACCCCGCCGTCGCGCGGGTTCTTGCGCCCCGACGCCAGGAAGACGCCCTTCTCGAACTGTTCCCCCAGCCATGCCATGTGGTCGGCGTGCAGGGCGTTCACGGCGTCGAGGGGCGCGGTGTAGGTCAGCTCCAGTACGAACATGATCGCGAGCCTAACCCCGGGGGCGGGGTGCCCCGGGCCGGGCACGTACAGTCGGCCGACATGACGACCGTAGGCGTACCGGCGGGCTGGCCCGCCACCGAGGCGCAGGCCCGCGCGGTCCAGGACGAACTGCGCGCCCGTGTGGTGCTCGACGAGCCCGGACCGCCGCCGGGCACCGGCCGGGTGACCGGGGTCGACGTGGCCTATGACGACGAGCGCGACCTGGTCGCCGCCGCGGCCGTCGTCCTGGACGCCGCCACCCTGGAGGTCCTCGCCGAGTCGACCGCGGTCGGCCGGGTGTCCTTCCCGTACGTCCCCGGTCTGCTCGCCTTCCGTGAGCTTCCCACGGTCCTGGCCGCCCTGGAGTCCCTGCCCGTCGCGCCCGGCCTGGTGGTGTGCGACGGCTACGGCCTCGCCCACCCCCGCCGCTTCGGTCTGGCGAGCCATCTGGGTGTCCTCACAGGCCTGCCCACCATCGGGGTCGCCAAGAACCCGTTCACCTTCACGTACGAGGAGCCCGCCGCCGCCCGCGGCAGCTTTGCACCGCTGCTCGCCGGGGACGAGGAGGTCGGCCGCGCCCTTCGCACCCGCGAGGCCGTCAAACCCGTCTTCGTCTCCGTCGGCCACCGGGTCTCCCTGGCGGGCGCCCTCGCCCACACGCTCGCCCTCACCCCCGCCTACCGCCTCCCGGAGACCACCCGGCGCGCGGACGGCCTGTGCCGCAGGGCGCTCAAGGAGGCGACGGCGGCCGGGTCCGCTCAGTCGTCGGCGAGCCGCCAAACGCCGACTTCCTTGTACTGGGAGTCGTAGACGGGCGAGCCGTCGCCCGGCTCCAGCGCGTAGTGGTGCAGATTGCCGCCCCAGTAGCGCAGGATCCGGCCCAGCTCGGCGGCCCGCTCCTGCGCCGGCGCGTTCTCGTCCACGGTCACTTCGAGCACGAACTTCACTGTTGCCGCGCCTCCTTGTGCTTCGTCCGGTGCGAACGCCCATCCTCGCACCGGGCCTCGGGACGAGATGCGCGCACCGGACGATCCCGGTCACCGCTCGGCGGCCACCCGGAAGGTGATCCCGGCCGCCCGCAGCCGGTCCGTCAGCGCGTCGCCCATCGCCTGGGCCGTCGTCACCTGGCCGGATGTCGTCGGCAGAACATCAAGGGCGAGGCAGAGCGCGGCCTCGGCGAACATCTTGGCCGTCTCGTCGTATCCGGGGTCGCCGCCCGAGACCTCCGTGTAGACGCGCCTGCCGCCGCCCTCGCCGACGAAGCGGACCCGGAACCAGCTCCTGGCCCGCTTCTCCGCGCCGGGCCCCTCGCCGGGCCCGAGCCGGTCGGACAGCCACCGGCGCACGGGCGGCAGCTGGGCGGCGGCCACCGCGGCACCGACCGCGGCCGCCCCGCCGAGCGCGACGGGCAGACGGCGGACCGCCGCGAAGTGCCGGTAGCGGAAGTCGGGGCCGTACCGGTCAAGGGCCCGCGCCGAACGGCTCACGATCCGCGGGTCGATGGTGGGCAGCGGCAGCGCCCACGCGCCGACCTCCGGGGCGAACCGCGGCGCCCCGGTCGGCGCGCTCACCCGCCGCCCGTACAGCCGCGGCTCGTGCCGCGCCCGGTCGCGGGCGGCGGCCAGCATCGTGCGCCCGCGCGCGACCTGGTCGAGCGCCGAGGCCAGCGTGCCGCCGGAGAACGCCGCGTCCGCCGTCACATAGCCGTCCACCCGCAGCGGCACACCCTCCGGCAGCTGTTTCACCGTGAAGTGCACGCCCAGATCGTGCGGCACGGAGTCGAACCCGCACGCGTGCACCAGGCGCGCGCCGGTCTCCCGGGCGCGGGCGTCGTGCCGTACGTACATCAGGTCCACGAACTCCGGCTCGCCGGTGAGGTCCAGATAGTCCGTCCCGGCGTCCGCGCAGGCGGCGACCAGTTCCTCGCCGTGGCGCAGGTACGGCCCGACGGTCGTGGCCACCACCCGGGTCCGCTCGGCCAGATCGCGCAGCCCGGCCGGCCTGGACGCGTCGGCACGCAGCACACCGATGTCCGCGCCCCCGGGCAGCCGGTCCCGCAGCCTCCGCAGCTTCACCTCGTCGCGCCCGGCGATCGCCCAGCGCAGGCCCTGTGGCGCGTGCGCCGCCAGATACTCCGCTGTCAGGGTGCCGACGAAGCCGGTCGCCCCGTAGAGCACCACGTCGTAGGGACGGTCCAGCCCGCTCATGACCCACCTCGCCTGCTCATGACACCCCTCGGTCGCGCAGCCCGCGCCGCTGTCGGTGGCCGAGGCTAGCGTGAGGTGAGCGCCCCGCAGGCGCCGGGTGATTTTCAGCCGGATGGGCACTTGGCTAAGCGCTTGCTCGTTCAGGTCTTGTGCCGGATGGAACGCGTTCATAGCATCACCGGTGTTACATCAGTTGTGTCACACGCTTGGGGGACGGCATGAGCACGGCGGCACCAGCAGAGCGGGGCCCGCTCGGCGGCGTGCGCGTGGTGGAGCTGGCCGGCATCGGGCCCGGCCCGTTCGCCGCCATGCTGCTCGCCGACCTCGGCGCCGACGTGGTCCGGGTGGACCGCCCCGGCGGCCCCGGCCTCGGCGTCGACCCCGCGCACGACATCACCAACCGCAACAAGCGCTCGATCGTGGTCGACCTCAAGTCCCCGGACGGCGCCGCCCGTGTACTGGACCTCGCCGAGCGCGCCGACATCCTCGTCGAGGGCTACCGGCCGGGCGTCGCCGAGCGCCTCGGCGTCGGCCCCGCCGACTGCCACGCCCGCAACCCCCGCCTGGTCTACGGCCGGATGACCGGCTGGGGCCAGGACGGCCCCCTCGCCGAGCGCGCGGGCCATGACGTGTCGTACATCGCCGTCACCGGCGCCCTCGGCATGATCGGCCGCCCCGGCGAACCCCCGGCCGTGCCCGCCAACCTCCTCGGGGACTACGCGGGCGGCTCGCTCTACCTGGTCGTCGGCGTCCTCGCCGCCCTGCACCACGCGCGTGCCACCGGCACCGGCCAGGTCGTGGACGCCGCCATCGTGGACGGCACCGCCCACCTGTCCGCGATGATCCACGCCATGCTGTCCGCCGGCGCCTGGCAGGACCGGCGCGGCGCCAACCTCCTGGACGGCGGCTGCCCCTATTACGGCACCTACGAGACCGCCGACGGCGGCCATATGGCGGTCGGCGCCCTGGAGGAGAAGTTCTCGGCCGAGTTCCTGCGCCTGCTCGGCCTGGACGACCTGCGAGGCGCCCGCACCGACCTCACCCGGTGGCCGGAACTGCGCGCGGCGATCACCGCCCGCTTCCGGGACCGCACCCGCGCCGAGTGGACCGCCCTGTTCGCGGACTCCGACGCCTGCGTGGCCCCCGTACTGTCGCTGCGCGAGGCCCCGCACCACCCGCACCTGGCCGCCCGCGGCACCTTCACCGACCACGGCGGCATCACCCAGCCCGCCCCCGCGCCCCGTTTCTCCGCCACCCCCACCGCGCTGCGCACCGGACCCGCGCTGCCCGGCGCCGACACCGAGGCCGTGGCCCGGGACTGGGACATACCCGCGCTCACCGGCGCCGACCGGCCCACCCCGGCCGCCGACTGAGCCCACCGACCCATCTGCTGCGCAACCGAACCGCTCGGCCGACCCTCCCGAAAGGCATCCCAGTGAGCACCGAAGCGTACGTGTACGACGCGATCCGCACCCCGCGCGGCCGCGGCAAGGCGAACGGCGCCCTGCACGCCACCAAGCCCATCGACCTGGTCGTCGGCCTCATCCACGAGATCCGCGACCGCTTCCCGAGCCTCGACCCGGCCGCCATCGACGACATCGTGCTCGGCGTCGTCGGCCCCGTCGGCGACCAGGGCTCCGACATCGCCCGCATCGCCGCGATCGCCGCCGGGCTGCCGGACACCGTCGCGGGCGTGCAGGAGAACCGCTTCTGCGCCTCGGGCCTCGAGGCCGTCAACCTGGCCGCGGCCAAGGTCCGCTCCGGCTGGGAGGACATGGTCCTCGCGGGCGGCGTGGAGTCGATGTCCCGGGTCCCGATGGCCTCGGACGGCGGCGCCTGGTTCAACGACCCGATGACCAACCTGGACGTCAACTTCGTGCCGCAGGGCATCGGCGCCGACCTGATCGCCACCATCGGCGGCTTCACCCGCCGGGACGTGGACGAGTTCGCGGCGCTGTCCCAGGAGCGCGCCGTCAACGCCTGGAAGGAGGGCCGCTTCGGCCGCTCCGTGGTCCCGGTCAAGGACCGCGCGGGCCTGGTGGTCCTCGACCGGGACGAGCACCCGCGCCCCGGCACCACCGCCGACACCCTGGCCAAGCTCAAGCCGTCCTTCGCCGACATCGGCGAACTCGGTGGTTTCGACGCCGTGGCGCTGCAGAAGTACCACTGGGTGGAGAAGATCGACCACGTCCACCACGCGGGCAACTCCTCCGGCATCGTGGACGGCGCCTCGCTCGTCGCGATCGGCTCCAAGGAGGTCGGCGAGCGCTACGGCCTCACCCCGCGCGCGCGGATCGTCTCGGCCGCGGTCTCCGGCTCCGAGCCCACCATCATGCTGACCGGCCCCGCGCCCGCCACCCGCAAGGCCCTCGCCAAGGCCGGCCTCACCATCGACGACATCGACCTGGTCGAGATCAACGAGGCGTTCGCCGCCGTCGTGCTGCGCTTCGTCGAGGAGATGGGCCTGCCGCTGGAGAAGGTCAACGTCAACGGCGGCGCCATCGCCCTCGGCCACCCGCTCGGCGCGACCGGCGCCATGCTCGTCGGCATGCTCGTGGACGAACTGGAGCGCCAGGACAAGCGCTACGGCCTCGTCACCCTGTGCGTGGGCGGTGGCATGGGCATCGCCACCATCATCGAGCGCATCTGAACTCCCCGCGGAACCAAGCGACTTCAACGGAGACGACTGTCATGACCGAGAGCACCACCATCCGCTGGGAGCAGGACGACACCGGTGTCGTGACCCTGGTCCTGGACGACCCGAACCAGTCCGCCAACACGATGAACCAGGCCTTCAAGGCCTCCATCGAGGCGATCGCGGACCGCGCCGTGGCCGAGAAGGACTCCATCCGGGGCATCATCTACACCTCCGCCAAGAAGACCTTCTTCGCGGGCGGCGACCTCAAGGAGATGATCCAGGCCGGCCCCGAGGACGCCCAGGCCGTCTTCGACACCGCGACCGCGATCAAGAACGCGCTGCGCCGCATCGAGACCCTCGGCAAGCCGGTCGTCGCCGCCATCAACGGCGCGGCCCTGGGCGGCGGTTACGAGATCGCGCTGGCCTCCCACCACCGCATCGCGCTGGACGCCCCCGGCTCCAAGATCGGCCTCCCGGAGGTCACCCTCGGCCTGCTGCCCGCGGGCGGCGGTGTCACCCGTACCGTGCGCCTGATGGGCATCACCGACGCGCTGCTCAAGGTGCTGCTCCAGGGCACCCAGTACACCCCGCGGCGCGCCCAGGAGAACGGGCTGATCCACGAGGTGGCGCAGACGCCGGAGGAGATGCTGGCCAAGGCCCGCGCCTTCATCGACGAGCACCCCGAGTCCCAGCAGCCCTGGGACGTCCCGGGCTACCGGATCCCGGGCGGCACTCCCGCCCACCCGAAGTTCGCCGCCAACCTGCCCGCCTTCCCGGCCAATCTGCGCAAGCAGACGAACGGCGCGCCCTACCCGGCGCCGCGCAACATCATGGCCGCGGCGGTCGAGGGCTCCCAGGTCGACTTCGAGAACGCGAGCACCATCGAGACCCGCTACTTCACCGAGCTGGTCACCGGGCAGACCGCGAAGAACATGATCCAGGCGTTCTTCTTCGACCTCCAGGCGGTCAACTCCGGCGCCAACCGGCCCAAGGGCATCGAGTCCCGCGAGGTCCGCAAGGTGGCCGTGCTCGGCGCCGGCATGATGGGCGCGGGCATCGCCTACTCGTGCGCCCGCGCGGGCATCGAGGTCGTCCTCAAGGACGTCTCCCTGGAGGCCGCGCTCAAGGGCAAGAACTACTCCGAGAAGCTGTGCGCCAAGGCCGTCTCCCGGGGCCGTACCACCCAGGAGAAGGCGGACGCGCTGCTCGCCCGGATCACGCCCACCGGGGACGCCGCCGATGTCGCCGGCTGCGACGCGGTGATCGAGGCCGTCTTCGAGGACACCGCGCTCAAGCACAAGGTGTTCCAGGAGATCGAGTCCGTTCTCGCGCCCGACGCGCTGCTGTGCTCCAACACCTCCACCCTGCCGATCACCACCCTCGCCGAGGGCGTCGAGCGCCAGGGCGACTTCATCGGGCTGCACTTCTTCTCGCCGGTCGACAAGATGCCGCTGGTCGAGATCATCAAGGGCGAGCGCACCGGCGACGAGGCCCTCGCCCGCGCCTTCGACCTGGTCCGGCAGATCAACAAGACGCCGATCGTCGTCAATGACTCGCGCGGCTTCTTCACCTCCCGGGTGATCGGCCAGTTCATCAACGAGGGCGTCGCCATGGTCGGCGAGGGCATCGAGCCCGCCTCCATCGAGCAGGCCGCCGCCCAGGCCGGCTACCCGGCCAAGGTGCTCTCCCTGATGGACGAGCTGACCCTCACCCTGCCGCGCAAGATCCGCAACGAGACGAAGCGTGCCGTCGAGGAGGCCGGCGGCACCTGGACCGCGCACCCGGCCGACGGCGTCATCGACCGCATGGTCGACGAGTTCGAGCGCCCCGGCCGCAGCGGCGGTGCCGGCTTCTACGACTACGCGCAGGACGGCAAGCGCGCCGGGCTCTGGCCGGGCCTGCGCGAGCACTTCACCAAGGCCGGGTACGAGATCCCGTTCAAGGACATGCAGGAGCGGATGCTCTTCTCCGAGGCGCTGGACACCGTGCGCCTGGTGGAGGAGGGCGTGCTGACCTCGGTGGCCGACGCCAACATCGGCTCCATCCTCGGCATCGGCTTCCCGGCCTGGACCGGCGGCGTGCTCCAGTACATCAACGGCTACGAGGGTGGCCTGCCCGGCTTCGTGGCCCGCGCCCGGGAACTCGCCGAGACCTACGGCGAGCGGTTCGAGCCGCCGGCGCTGCTGGTGGCGAAGGCGGACCGGGGCGAGCCCTTCGCGGACTCAGCCGCCTGACGGTCCCTCGCCGCTGAGCAGCTCGCTCAGCTCTTCGCGCAGCGAACGCTGGAACGTGGTCAGCAGCGCCTGCACCACCAGCGGGTGGATGTGCGCGGACAGGTCCCGCACATCGCGGGTGTCCCGCTCGGCCACCTCGCCGCGGAAGAGCCGGGCGAGCTCACGGGCCGCGGCGCGCGAGTGCTCCATGAGCACCTCGCGCGCCGCGAGGATCGTGCCCTGCGACAGCGGCACGTCCAGCAGTTCGAGGCCGAGCCGCAGCAGCCCGGTGTCGACCCGGAAGCCGTCGTCCGCCCCGCCGTCCGCTCCGTCGGTGTCGCTCGCGTCCCCGGGGATCAGGACCCCGGCCGCCGCGAGCCGCTCCAACTCCTCGTCGGCCAGCACCCGTCCCGCCCGCCGGTCCAGCTCGGCGCGCGAGAGGGTCTCCACGGAGTCCGGCGCCCAGGAGGCGACCACGGCCCGGTGGATGGCCAGGTCGTAGGCGGACAGATCGGACGGCAGCTGACCGAGATACCGCTCGATCGCCGCCAGCGTCATCCCCTGCCGCTGCAGCTCCTCGATCAACGCCAGCCGCGCCAGATGCCCCGCCCCGTACCGGCCCACCCGCCGCGGCCCGATCACCGGCGGCGGCAGCAGCCCCTTGCTCCCGTAGAAGCGCACGGTCCGCACCGTCACCCCTGCCCGTGCGGCCAGCTCGTCGACGGTGAGGCTCAGCTCCCCGGCATCGGTCGTCATGTGCAGCAGTATCGCTGTCACACCACTACTGTGAAACCCGTCGGGACGTCACGCACCCGTCGTGTACGCACCGTGGTGAACATCATGTGGACACTGGGAAGATCATGTGAGAAGTAACGCTCTGTGACGTGGACCACCGCGTAATGCCCGGCGTGTCTGGGAAGCTGCTGGCTTGGTCTGTGCCGCGACTCATCGGGTGGTGCGGGCCAAGCCCTGCACGACCCCCGGGCTCAGGCCCGGGCGCACCAGGAAGTGGTACCACCCGTGAGCAAGGACGCCGTGGAATCGGCACAGGCCGCCCCCACACCGGCGGTGCAGACGCCCGCCGACGCGGGCGACGCCGGCTACAGCAAGGACCTCAAGGCCCGCCACGTCAACATGATCGCCATCGGCGGCGCCATCGGAACCGGACTGTTCCTCGGCGCCGGAGGGCGCCTGCACAACGCGGGCCCCGCGCTCGCCCTGGCCTACCTGGTCTGCGGCATCTTCGCCTTCTTCGTCGTACGCGCGCTGGGCGAGCTGGTCCTGTACCGGCCCTCCTCCGGGTCCTTCGTGTCGTACGCGCGTGAGTTCCTCGGCGAGAAGGGCGCCTATGTCGCCGGCTGGATGTACTTCCTGAACTGGTCGACCACCGGCATCGCGGACATCACCGCGATCGCGCTCTACACGCACTACTGGAGCTTCTTCACGCCCATCCCGCAGTGGGTGCTGGCGCTGATCGCGCTCGCCGTGGTCCTCACCGTGAACCTGATCTCGGTGAAGATCTTCGGTGAGATGGAGTTCTGGTTCGCGATCATCAAGGTCGCCACCCTGGTGGGCTTCATGTTCATCGGCATCTTCCTGCTGGCCACCCAGCACCATGTCGACGGCTACACGCCGGGCCTGAGCCTGATCAGCGACCACGGCGGGATCTTTCCGCACGGCCTGATGCCGGTCGTCCTCGTGATGCAGGGCGTGATCTTCGCGTACGCGGCCCTGGAGCTGGTCGGCGTCGCCGCCGGTGAGACCGAGGAGCCGGAGAAGGTCGTCCCGCGCGCGGTGAACTCGATCATGTGGCGCGTGGGCCTCTTCTACGTCGGCTCGGTCGTCCTGCTCGCGCTGCTGCTGCCCGGCTCGGTGTACTCCGCCGACCAGAGCCCGTTCGTGACCGTCCTGTCCAAGATCGGCATCCCCGCGGCCGGCGACGTGATGAACCTCGTGGTCCTCACCGCCGCCATGTCCTCGCTGAACTCCGGCCTCTACTCCACCGGCCGCATCCTGCGCTCCATGGCGATGTCGGGTTCCGCGCCCAAGTTCACCCGGGTGATGAGCCGCAGCCAGGTGCCCTACGGCGGCATCCTGCTGACCTGCGGCATCTGCGTCCTCGGCGTCGGCCTGAACTACCTCGTGCCCAGCCAGGCCTTCGAGATCGTGCTGAACGTCGCCTCGCTCGGGATCATCAGCACGTGGGTGATCATCATGATCTGCCACGCGGTCTTCGTCCGCCGCGCCCGCGCGGGCCTGGTGACCCGGCCGCACTTCCAGCTGAAGTTCTCCCCGGTCACCGAGATCGCCACGATCGCCTTCCTGCTGGTCTGCCTCGGCATGATGTGGGACGACCACGAGGTCGGCCGCAAGACCCTGCTGCTCATCCCGGTGCTCGCCGTCATGCTCGTCGCGGGCTGGTTCGGCGTCCGGCGCCGGGTGAACGCGGGCTCCGAGCAGAACCCGTCCCAGCTCGCGAAGTAGCTGTCCGGCGCCACTGTCAGTGGCAGCCTCTACGGTGGCGTCATGCCGGAGATCGCATTCGTCCGGGGTGACGCCACCACTCCGTCGGGCAAGGGCCCGAAGATCATCGCCCATGTCTGCAATGACATCGGCGGCTGGGGCAAGGGCTTCGTCCTCGCCCTCTCCCGCCGCTGGCCGGAGCCGGAGCGGGCCTACCGCGCCTGGCACCGCGACCGCGCGCACAACGATTTCGGGCTGGGCGCGGTCCAGCTCGTCCAGGTCGACCCGCGCACCTGGGTGGCCAACATGGTCGGCCAGCACGGCATCAGGACCGGCAGCAAGGGCGTTCCGGTGCGCTACGAGGCGATCGACACCGCCCTCACCGGCCTCGCCGCCCATGCCCTCGCCCTCGGCGCCTCCGTGCACATGCCCCGCATAGGTTGCGGCCTGGCCGGTGGCACATGGTCCCGCGTCGAGCCACTCGTCACCGAGCGGCTGACCGGCCGGGGGACAGCGGTCACGGTGTACGACCACGGGGACTGAACCGGCGCCCTCGCGGTCGGGGTGTACGACCACGGGGGACCGGCCGGGACCTGAAACCGCGCGTCCCGCCCGCCGGTGGACAGGGGCTTCGGCGACGACCTGCCCGGCCGGGAGCGCCCTCGACGCGGCCCGCCGCGCCCTCCCGCCCCACCACGCGCACGCGCTGAGCCGGGAGGGCGACACGGCCGGGCCGCCCCGGTGCGCAGGATCAGCGGTCGAGGCCGCCGTGCGCCGCCTCGACGGCCTTCCAGGACTTCGGCCGCGCGAGGGTCGTACCGGCGGCCGCGAACCCGCGGGCCGCCGACGCCGCCGGCTTCACCGGCTGGTACAGCCACGCGTCGAAGAGCCCCGCGAGGGGTTTGCCGGAGATCTGCTCGGCGTACTTCTCGAAGTCGGCCACGGACGCGTTGCCGTAGGCGTGCGCCTTCGGCCAGCCCTTCAGGATGCGGAAGAAGACACGGTCGCCCACCGTGTCGCGCAGCGCCTGGATCGCGGCCGCGCCCCGGTCGTAGACGGCGTCGTCGAACTGGTCGTCCGGACCGGGGTCACCGGGCGCGACCTTCCAGAACGGGTCGTCGGCCGGGTGCGAGGAGTACACCTGGTCGGCGAGCTGCCGCGTCGTGCCCTGGCCCTCGTGCTCCGACCACAGCCACTGCGCGTACGTCGCGAAGCCCTCGTTGAGCCAGATGTCCTTCCAGCCCTTCAGTGACACGTCGTCGCCGTACCACTGGTGGGCCAGCTCGTGCACGACCACCGAGGGGTTGGCGCCCTTCGCGAACTGCTTGGGGCTGTAGTAGACGCGGGTCTGGGTCTCCAGCGCGTACCCGGTCGTCGTGTTCGGGACATAACCACCGGCCGTGGCGAACGGATACGGCCCGAAATAGTTGCTCAGCCAGTCGACGATCTCCCCGGTGCGCTCCACGCTCGCCCGCGCCGCCGCGTCATCGGCGCCCAGGTCCTTGCTGTACGCGTTGATCACCGGCACCCCGCGCCCGGACCGGCTCGTGGTGATGTCGAACGCGCCGATCGCGAGCGTGGCCAGATAGGTCGCCTGTGGCCTGTCCTGCCGCCAGGAGTAGTCGGTCCAGCCCCGCTTCGAGGAGACCGAGCGCAGCGCGCCGTTGGAGATCGCCTGGGTGCCCTGCGGCACGCTGACCGAGACGTCGTACGTCGCCTTGTCGCTCGGGTGGTCGTTGGACGGGAACCACCACCACGCCGACTCGGGCTCGTCCGCCGCGACCGCGCCGTCCGGGGTGCGGTGCCAGGTGGTGAAGCCGTAGGCGCTCTTCGTGGACGGCACCCCGCTGTAGCGGACCTCCACCGTGATCGGTGTGCCCTTCGCCAGCGGCCGCTTCGGCGTGATCACCAGTTCATGCTGCTCGGCGTGGGTGAAGGACGCCTTGACGCCGTTGACCCGCACCTGGCTCACATCCAGCAGGAAGTCCAGGTCGAAACTGGACAGATCCTGGGTGGTCCGCGCCTTGATCGTCGCGGTGCCCTGCAACTCGTCCGTCTTCGGCTGGTAGCGCAGCCGCAGACCGTAGTGCGAGACGTCGTAGCCGCCGTTGCCGTAGTACGGGTAGTAGGGGTCGCCGATGCCCGGCGCGCCGGGGGAGTAGCTCGCGGCCGATGCCGGGATCGCCAGCAGGAGGGAGGCCGCCGCCAGTGCGCCCGGCGCGATGATTCTGCGGTGCACGTCAGCTCCAAGTCGTGGGGACTGCGGGTGCTTTCACGGGACTGTCCGGAGCCTATTCACCCCCTGTGCCCCTTGCTCTGTCCATGACCCCTGCTGTCACACGATCGCCATTCGGCCGCAATCAGCCACCCGGGTGCCGTAACGCACTCTTCTGTACGGCAGTTGACAGGACTATCGTCCGCGCATGCCGAAGAGCACATCTGTCCGAGCGCCCCTGCGCACGCGCCTCACCCTCTGGAGAGCGCTCGCGACGGCCGCCGTCGCGGCCCTGCTGGCCACCTTCCTCACCCCGGCCGCCGCCCAGGCCGCAGCGCCCCGGGAGAGCGCCCCCGTCTACTCCTACGCCCACGCCGTCCGCGAGTCCGTGTGGGTGGACACCGGCCTCGACGAGGACGGCGACGGCAGGCACGACCGCGTCGCGGCCGACATCGTCCGCCCCGCCGAACCGGCCCGCGAGGGCCGCAAGGTGCCGGTCATCATGGACGCGAGCCCGTACTACTCCTGCTGCGGCCGGGGCAACGAGAACCAGGTCAAGACGTACGACGCGAGCGGCCATGTCGTCCAGATGCCGCTGTTCTACGACAACTACTTCGTGCCCCGCGGCTACGCCTTCGTCGGCGTCGACCTCGCCGGCACCGACCGCTCCGACGGCTGTGTCGACGTCGGCGGCCGCTCCGACGTGCAGTCCGCCAAAGCCGTGATCGACTGGCTCAACGGCCGCGCCACCGCCTACACCAGCCGCACCGGGACCCGCACCGTCAAGGCCACCTGGACCAACGGCAGAACGGGCATGATCGGCAAGAGCTGGGACGGCACCATCGCCAATGGCGTCGCCGCCACCGGCGTCAAGGGCCTGAAGACCATCGTGCCGATCAGCGCCATCTCCTCCTGGTACGACTACTACTTCGCCCAGGGCGCCCCGCTCTACGACGGCGGCCCCGCCGACCTCGCCGGATACGTCCAGAGCGACGCGGCCGCGGCCCACTGCGCGGCCGAGCAGAAGAAACTCACCGACGGCAGCCCGCGCAGCGGCGACTGGACCCCGCTGTGGACCGAGCGGGACTACGTCAAGGACGCGGCCAAGGTGCGCGCCAGCGTGTTCGTGGCCCAGGGCATGCAGGACCTCAACGTCCGCACCAAGCACTTCGGCCAGTGGTGGGACGCCCTCGCAAAGAACGGCGTGGAGCGCAAGCTGTGGCTGTCCCAGACCGGCCATGTCGACCCCTTCGACTACCGGCGCGGCGCCTGGGTCGACACCCTGCACCGCTGGTTCGACCATGAACTCCTCGGCTACGACAACGGCATCGACCGCGAGCCGGTGGCCGACATCGAACGCCACCCCGACCAGTGGGTCACCTCCGCCACCTGGCCGCCCGCCGGTACCCGCGCCACCACCCTGCACCCCGCCCCCGGCACCGCGCCCGGCGTCGGCACCCTCGGCCTGCACCGCGCCACCGGCACCGAGACCTTCACCGACGACCCCAAGCTCGGCGAGACCGACTGGGCGGCCCAACTCACCACGTCCACACCCGGGAAGACCGGCTTCCTCACCGCGCCCCTCACCCAGGACCTGCGGCTGTCCGGCATGTCACGGGTGACGGTCACCGCGACCCCGAGCACCGCCTCGGCCCATCTGTCCGCCGTGCTCGTCGACGTCGGCCCGGACACCATCCGCGACTACTCCGACGACGCCGAGGGCATCACCACCCTGAAGAACCGCACCTGCTGGGGCGCGAGCACGGCCGGTGACAGCGCCTGCTACCTGGAGACCGCCGCGAAGACGGCCGACGTCGACTACACGGTCTTCAGCCGCGGCTGGGCCGACCTCGGCCACTACGCCTCCCTCGCCAAGGGCGTCCCCCTCACCCCGGGCCGGTCCTACACGATGACCCTCACCCTGGCCGCCACCGACCATGTCGTCCCCAAGGGCCACCGCCTCGCCCTGATCGTCGCGGGAACCGACCGCGACCTCATCGACCCGCCGTCCACGAAGCCGACGGTGACGGTCCAACTCGGCGGTACATCCGCCCAGTTGCCGCTGGTGGGCGGCGCGCAGGCCTTCGCCCGCGCGACATCCGGCACGACGGCGAAAACCCCGGCACCGAAGCGCCTGAAGGGCCTGAGCACCCCGCGCAGGCCCAGCCGCATCCCGGGTGACTGAGAACTGACGGCCGCGCAGTTCCCCCAGGGCACGGGGAACTGCGCGACCAGCCGGACACGACCCGCGGCACATACGACCGCCGCGAGCCCCCGAGAAAACCGCCTACGCGTCCGGGTCCAGAACCAGTCCGGCAACCTCCCGCGCACACCCCCACGCCACCGTCACGCCCGCACCGCCATGGCCGTACGAATGCACCACCACCCGGCCCCCGTCCAGGACTTCCCGCTCCAGCCGCACCGCGTCCCGGTACGGCCGCAACCCCACCTTGTGGGCCAGCACCCGCGCCCCCGCGATCTCCGGCCGCACCCGTGCGCACCGGGCGACGATCTCCGCCGCCGTGCCCGGGTCCGGCTCCAGCGACCAGTCGTCCTCCTGCGCCGTACCGCCGAGGATCAGCCCGTACGGCTGCGGGATGAAGTACGCGGCGACCGGCGAGGAATGGTCGACGGACGTGTAGTACGTGTCGATCCCGGGATTCTCCACCAGCACCAACTGCCCCCGCACCGGACGCACCGTGTCGTCCCCGGCCAGCGAACGCGCCCCGAGCCCCGCGCAGTTGACCACCACGGCCGCGGGCACCTCGGCGAGATCGGCCACCTCGCGCAGCACCACCGTGCCACCGGCCCGCACCAGCCGCTCCCGCAGCCACCTCAGATGCGTCGGCATGTCGATCACCGGCAGCCGCGCCGCCAGCCCGTCCGGCACCGCGCGCAGCCCCGGCACCCGGGCCGCCCAGTCGCCCAGCTCCGCCAGGCGCGCCCCCTGATGGACGCCGTCGACCAGCCGTACACCCGTCCGCCCGGGATCCGCCGCCAGTTCCTCGTAGACGGCGAGGCTCTCCAGCGCCCAGGCGCCGACCAGCCGCTCCGGTTCGATGCGGTACGGCCACCACAGGCCGCCGGCGACCGCCGAGGTGGTCTCCTCGGCGGGCTCCCGCGTCCATACGCTCACCCGGCGCCCGGCCTCGGCCAGCACCACGGCCGTGGTGAGGCCGACGACCCCGCCGCCGACCACGATCACTTCGCCGTCCGTCTCACGGTCCACGCTGCTCACGCTGTTCACGTGTGGACCATAGGCCCTGCCCCGCCGTCCCCGTCAGAGCCCGGCGCACATCGGCTGACGTGGGGATACTCACAGGAGACGGGGCGGCCGGAATCGGCCGGGGCGGCGGGCCCACTAGGATCGGCGTCCTGATGACTGCCACCCTCGTCGCCAAGAATCTCGCCGCCGGGCACGGCGACCGCTCGCTCTTCTCCGGGCTCGACCTCGTCGTGGCGCCCGGCGAGGTGATCGGGCTGGTCGGCGCCAACGGCGCGGGCAAGTCCACGCTGCTGCGGATGCTCGCCGGACTGCTCACGCCCGAGCAGGGCGAACTGCGCCTGTCCCCGCCCACCGCCACCGTCGGCCATCTGCCCCAGGAGCCCGAGCGCAGGCCGGGGGAGAGCGTCGGTGAGTTCCTGGCCCGCCGCACCGGCGTGGCCGAGGCGCAGCGGCTCATGGACGAAGCCACCCAGGCGCTGGTGGACGGCGCGCCCGGCGCGGACGACGCCTACGCGGTGAGCCTGGAGCGCTGGCTCGACCTCGGCGGCGCCGACCTGGACGAGCGCGCGGAGGAGGTGGCCGACTCCCTCGGCCTCGCCGTCGGCCTGGACCAGCCGATGACCTCGCTCTCCGGCGGCCAGGCGGCCCGCGCCGGACTCGCCTCCCTGCTGCTCTCCCGCTACGACGTCTTCCTGCTGGACGAGCCCACCAACGACCTCGACCTCGACGGGCTGGAGCGCCTGGAGCGGTTCGTCACCGGGCTGCGCGCGGGCACCGTCGTCGTCAGCCACGACCGCGAGTTCCTCACCCGCACCGTCACCAAGGTCCTCGAACTCGACCTGGCGCAGGGGCGGATCAACCTCTACGGCGGCGGCTACGAGGCCTATCTGGAGGAGCGCGCGACGGGCCGGCGGCACGCCCGCGAGGAGTACGAGGAGTTCGCCGACAAGAAGGCCGCCCTCCTGGACCGGGCCCAGATGCAGCGGTCCTGGATGGACAAGGGCGTCAAGAACGCCCGGCGCAAGGCGGGCAACGACAACGACAAGATCGGCCGCAAGTTCCGCAGCGAGGCCAGCGAGAAGCAGGCCGCCAAGGCCCGGCAGACCCAGCGCATGATCGAGCGCCTCGATGTGGTCGAGGAGCCGCGCAAGGAGTGGGAGCTGCGGATGGAGATCGCCTCCGCCCCGCGCTCCGGCGCGGTGGTGGCGACGCTGCGGGACGCCGAGATCCGGCGCGGCGACTTCGCCTTCGGGCCGGTCAGCCTCCAGATCGACTGGGCCGACCGGGTCGCGGTCACCGGGGCCAACGGCGCGGGCAAGTCGACCCTGCTGGCCGCCCTGCTCGGCCGGGTCCCGCTGGACTCCGGGCACGCGGCCCTCGGCTCGGGCGTGCTGGTCGGCGAGGTCGACCAGGCCCGGGGCCTGTTCCACGGCCCCGAGGCGCTGCTGGACGCCTTCTGCGCGGCCGTCCCCGACACCGAACCGGGGGAGGTCCGCACCCTGCTCGCCAAGTTCGGCCTCAAGGCGGACCATGTGCTGCGCCCGGCCGCGACCCTCTCCCCGGGCGAACGCACCCGCGCCGCCCTCGCCCTGCTCCAGGGCCGGGGCGTCAACCTGCTCGTCCTGGACGAACCCACCAACCACCTCGACCTGCCCGCCATCG
The DNA here is from genome assembly GCF_040684035.1 of Streptomyces sp. NPDC093018. NCBI lineage: Bacteria > Bacillati > Actinomycetota > Actinomycetes > Kitasatosporales > Streptomycetaceae > Streptomyces > Streptomyces sp. NPDC093018. Next base: position 13,498 of record NZ_JBFBFF010000012.1, on the reverse strand, counting down.
AACAGTTGGAGTCCGCCCTGGACGCCTACACGGGCACCCTGCTGCTGGTCACCCATGACCGCCGCATGCTCGACGCGGTCCGGCTGAGCAGGCGCTGGGAGGTCGCGGCGGGCAAGGTGACCGAGCACTGACGGCGCCGGGCCCCGGGGATACGGCGTCCCCGGGGCCCGGCGGGTCATGGCGTCAGGTCAGGAAGGCAGTACCTTCCAGGACCCGGTGCCGGTGCCGCGGTCGCTGTAGGGGCTGGTGGAGACGCCGTACTTGGCGCCCCCGCCCTGGGAGGAGCGGCCGTTGGTGTCGAGGAAGCCACCGTTGGCGGAGCCGTAGTCGTTGAGCAGATGCACGATGTCGTCGGTGCGGATGTGACCGTCGGCCGGCGAGGACCGCACGCCGAAGATGTGCCACTTGCCGGTGCCGGGACCCCGGTCCTTGGTGGTGGTGGCGGAGACCTTGTACTTCGCGCCCGCCTGGTCGGAGACGCCGTTGGTGTCCAGGTACGTGTGGTGGCTGCCGTACTGGTTGATCAGGTAGACGACGTCACCGCTGACCACCCGGGCACCGGTGGCCTTGCCGGTGGCGGAGACGACCCGCCACTCCGAGGTGGCCGGACCGCGGCTGTTGGGCCGGTCATTGGTGCTCACGTTGTAGGTGGCACCCGGCTGGCTGGAGACACCGTTGGTGTCGAGGTAGCCGCCGTCGCCGCCGTACTGGTTCTGGAGCAGGATGACGCTGCCGTACGTCAGTTCACCTCGGGCCGCGGCGCCGGTGGCCGCCGTCGGAGCGGCGAACGTGGCCGCCGCGGCGGCGACGGCTGCGGCGGCCGTGCACGCCGCCAGGCGCTGCTTGGTAGTGCGGAACACAGAGTCCTCCCCATTGCTTCGCGTGCACGGTCACGTGCACAGAAGTGAGTGTGGAGGGGGCGGGTGGGCGCTGTGCCCGCTTCGTGCGTTTCCTTGCCTCAAACCCCTCGATACGGGGAAAAGTCTGGTTCGGCCGGTATCCCCTGGTGCGGAAGACATGCGGCGGGGCCGGAGCCGTCCCGGCTCCGGCCCCGCCGGCGGGTCAGCGCTGCTTAGGGTTCAGCAGACCCGCGCGGCGCAGCGCGTCCGCCATGGCGCTGTTCGCGGGGGCCGGCGCCTGCCGTCCGCCCCGGTCACCGCCACCGCGGCCCTGCCGCTGCCCCTGACCGCCCTGTCGCTGGCCCTGGCTTTGACCCTGGCCCTGGCCCTGGCTTTGACCCTGGCCGCCCTGCCGCTGCTGGGGCGGGCGGGCGCCGCGCTGGCGCCTGCCGCCGCCGGACCGGTCCGCCGGAGCCGCCTCGTCGTCCAGACGCAGGGTCAGCCCGATCCGCTTGCGCGGGATGTCCACCTCCAGGACCTTCACCTTGACGATGTCGCCCGGCTTCACCACGTCCCGCGGGTCCTTGACGAACGTCTTGGACATCGCCGACACATGGACCAGGCCGTCCTGGTGGACGCCGATGTCCACGAACGCGCCGAAGGCCGCCACGTTCGTCACCACACCCTCCAGGACCATCCCGGCGGACAGGTCGGAGATCTTCTCCACGCCCTCCTTGAAGGTGGCCGTCTTGAACGCCGGACGCGGGTCGCGGCCCGGCTTCTCCAGCTCCTTGAGGATGTCCGAGACGGTCGGCAGACCGAAGGTGTCGTCCACGAAGTCGGCAGGGCGCAGCGAGCGCAGCGCGCCCGTGTTGCCGATGAGGGAGGCCACCTCCTGGCCCGAGGTCTTCACCATGCGCCGCACCACGGGGTACGACTCCGGGTGCACGCTGGAGGCGTCCAGCGGGTCGGCGCCGTCGCGGATGCGCAGGAAGCCCGCGCACTGCTCGTACGCCTTCGGGCCGAGCCGCGCCACCTTCTTCAGCTCCGAGCGGGAGGTGAAGGGGCCGTTCTCGTCCCGGTGCGCCACGATGTTCTCCGCGAGGCCCGCCGAGACGCCCGACACCCGGGCGAGCAGCGGCACGGACGCGGTGTTGACGTCCACGCCGACGCCGTTCACACAGTCCTCGACCACCGCGTCCAGCGAGCGGGAGAGCTTCACCTCGGACAGGTCGTGCTGGTACTGGCCGACACCGATGGACTTCGGGTCGATCTTCACCAGCTCGGCCAGCGGGTCCTGGAGGCGCCGGGCGATGGAGACCGCGCCGCGCAGCGACACATCCATCCCGGGCAGTTCCTGGGAGGCGTACGCGGAGGCCGAGTACACCGAGGCGCCGGCCTCCGAGACCATCACCTTGGTGAGGTTCAACTCGGGGTGCCTGGCGATGAGTTCGGCGGCGAGCTTGTCGGTCTCGCGGGAGGCGGTGCCATTGCCGATCGCGATCAGATCGACCGCGTGCTCCTGCGCGAGCCGGGCCAGCTTGGCGAGCGCCTCGTCCCACTTGTTGGCCGGGACATGCGGGTGGATCACGTCCGTGGCGACGACCTTGCCGGTGGCGTCGACCACGGCGACCTTCACACCGGTGCGGAAACCGGGGTCCAGGCCCAGCGTGGCGCGGGTGCCGGCCGGGGCGGCGAGCAGCAGGTCGCGCAGGTTCGCCGCGAACACGTTCACCGCCTCGTCCTCGGCGGCCGTGCGCAGCCGCAGCCGCAGGTCGATGCCGAGGTGCACCAGGATGCGGGTGCGCCAGGCCCAGCGGACGGTGTCCGTCAGCCACTTGTCGCCAGGGCGGCCGCGCTCGGCGATGCCGAAGCGGTGGGCGACGATCCCTTCGTACGAAGAGGGCCCCTCGGTCGCCTCCTCGGGCTCCAGGACGAGGTCGAGCACCTCCTCCTTCTCGCCGCGCAGCATCGCCAGGATGCGGTGCGAGGGCAGGTCGGTGAACGGCTCGGCGAACTCGAAGTAGTCGGCGAACTTGGCGCCCGCCTCCTCCTTGCCCTCCCGCACCTTCGCGGCCAGCCGCCCGCGCACCCACATGCGTTCGCGCAGCTCGCCGATCAGGTCGGCGTCCTCGGAGAACCGCTCGGTGAGGATCGCCCGCGCGCCCTCCAGGGCCGCCCCCGGATCGGCGACGCCCTTGTCCGCGTCCACGAACGCGGCGGCCGCCGACAGCGGTTCCACCGACGGATCGCCCAGCAGGCCCTCGGCCAGCGGCTCCAGGCCCGCCTCACGCGCGATCTGCGCCTTGGTGCGCCGCTTCGGCTTGTACGGGAGGTAGATGTCCTCCAGGCGCGCCTTGGTCTCGGCGCCGCGGATCCGGGCCGCCAACTCCTCGGTGAGCTTGCCCTGCTCGCGCACCGACTCCAGGATCGCGGTCCGCCGCTCCTCCAGCTCCCGCAGATAGCGCAGCCGCTCCTCGAGCGTGCGCAGCTGCGCGTCGTCGAGCATCTCGGTCGCTTCCTTGCGGTAGCGGGCGATGAAGGGCACGGTCGAACCGCCGTCGAGCAGTTCGACCGCGGCCTTCACCTGCCGCTCCCGTACGCCGAGTTCCTCGGCGATCCTGCCTTCGATGGATCCTGCTTCGATGGACCCGGGTGTCGTCACGATCCCGTACCGCCTTCTCCACTGAGGTTGCGCGGCAATTGTGGCAGGTGACACCGACAACCGTGGATCAGGGCGTCTCCCGGCGGGGCGCCGGACCCGGCGCCGGGCCCTGTCGCCCGCGCATGTTCCCGATGGCAGAAAAGGTGGGAAATTCGTCATTGCGGTCATCCGCCCGGTCCCGAAGAATCGGGGACATGCCGCAGCGCACCCTTCTCTTCCTGGTCTTCGACGGGGTCCAGAGCCTGGACGTCACCGGGCCCCTCGAAGTGTTCGCCGGTGCCGAGGCGCACACCCCCGGCACGTACCGGATCCGCACGGCGTCCCTGGACGGCGCCCCGGTGCGCACATCCAGCGGACTGACGCTCGTCCCGGACGAGGCGCTCACCGGGGCGCGCACCGGGGCGGCGGACCCGCACACCCTGCTGGTCCCCGGGGGCGAGGGCACCCACGCCCCCGACCCGCGGCTGGTCGACTGGCTGCGCGCCCACGGCCCGCGCGCCCAGCGGCTGGTCTCGGTGTGCACCGGCGCCTTCCTGCTCGCCGCCGCGGGACTGCTCGACGGCCGCCGGGCCACCACCCACTGGGCCTACTGCGAGCAACTCGCGCACGACCGTCCGGCGGTGCGCGTGGACCCCGAGCCCATCTATGTCCGCGACGGCCGCATCGCCACCTCGGCGGGCGTGACCTCGGGCATCGATCTCGCGCTCGCCCTGGTGGAGGAGGACCTGGGCCGGGACGTCGCGCTCTGTCTCGCCCGGCATCTCGTGGTCTTCCTGCGCCGCCCCGGCAACCAGGCACAGTTCAGCGTCCAGCTGGCCGCCCAGACCGCCCTGCGCGAGCCGCTGCGGGACGTGCAGCGGTGGATCACCGAGCACCCGGACACCGACCTGAGCGTGGACGCCCTGGCCGCCCGCGCCGCGCTCTCCCCCCGCCACTTCGCCCGCGCCTTCCGCGACGAGACCGGCGTGACCCCCGGCCGCTACGTCGACCGGGTCCGGCTGGAACACGCCCGCCGTCTGCTGGAGGACACCCCCGACGGCGTCGAGGAGATCTCCCGGGCCAGCGGCTACGGCACCCCCGAGGCCATGCGCCGCGCCTTCCTCAAGGCGTTCGGCACGGCCCCGGCGGAGTACCGGCGCCGCTTCCGCCCCGCCGCCGTCGACTGAGGACCACCGTCAACCGAACCGAAAGGAACCGCCGTGCAGATCGCCGTCGTCGTCTACGACCGCTTCACCGCCCTCGACGTCGTGGGGCCCTACGAGATCCTCAGCCGCCTCCCGGACGCCCGCCTCACCTTCGTCGCCGAGCGGGCCGGAGCCGTCCGCACCGAGACCGGCTTCCTCGCCCTCACCGCGGACCGCGCCCTGCACGAGCTGCCGGACCCGGACATCGTCGTCGTCTCCGGCGGCCCCGGCACCCTGGCCCAGCTGGAGAACCCCGTACTGCTCGACTGGCTGCGCGCCGCCGATGCGACGAGCACCTGGACGACCTCGGTGTGCTCGGGCTCGCTGCTGCTCGCCGCCGCCGGGCTGCTGGAGGGCCGCCGCGCCACCAGCCACTGGGCCGTGCTGCCGATGCTGGAGAAGTACGGCGCCCGGCCCACCGGCGAGCGGGTGGTGACCGAGGGCAAGTACGTCACCGCGGCCGGGGTCTCCTCCGGCATCGACATGGCGCTCACCCTGGTCGGCCGGATCGCGGGCGACGAACACGCCCAGGCCGTCCAGCTGTGGACCGAGTACGACCCGCAGCCGCCCTACGACGCCGGGTCCCCGGAGAAGGCGCCCGCCCACCTGGTCGAGGAACTGCGGGCGGGCGGCCGTTTCGATCTGTCGTGACCGCGAAGGGGCCGCGCGCACGCGGCGGGGCCGGGCAGGAGATGTCCTGCCCGGCCCCGGCGAGCCCCGATGCCGACGGCGGCTCGTGGAGCGGATCAGTGCCAGCGGTGCCCGCGGCGGTCGTGGTCGCCGAAGCGGCCGTCCCAGCCGTGCCGGTGGCCGTTGCGAAGGCCGTCGCCGCGGTGGTCCCCGCCGCGCCGGTGGTCATGGCCCCAGCGGCCGCCGGGGTACGGGAAGTGCCGCGCGTCGGTGGTGACGGCGTGGTGCGGACGAGCCGTCGGCTGACCCGCGGCGGCGGCCGGCAGGGCGGCCGCGCCCACGAGGGCGGCGGCCAGGACACCGGCGGCGGTCAGTCTGCGGACAGAGGCGAGAACGGACACGAGGTCCCCCTTCACAAGGGTGTGGTGCGCAGGTGGCGACCGGTCGGCCGCACGCCCACACCCTGCGACCCGCACCCCGGCCGCCACGGGGGACGCGCGGACGCCATTACGGATATAAGGGACTTCTGTAACAGTCGCCTGTAGCAACCATTTATGCCCTGAATGCGCCCTCTTCCTGCGGTTTCACGCCCCTGTGCGCCCCCGCGCTCACCCGAAAGTGAGTAACAGAGTGTGCGCCGATCGGGCGGCCCCGGCGCCGCTCCGCCGGCTATCGAGAGGCGGGCGGGGTCCAGGTGAAGTGCGGGGAGCGGCGTTCCAGGAAGGCGGCCACGCCCTCCGCGGTGTCCTCGGCGGTGCGGGCCTGCTCCGTCCAGTGGGCGTCCCGGTCCTCGCGGCCGTTCGCGAACTCCTTGGCGGCGGCCTGGGTGAGTCCCGAGCGGGAGACCAGCGTCCGCGTCAACTCGGCGACCCGCTTGTCGAGTTCGCCCTCGGGCAGCACCTCGTCCACCAGGCCGGTGCGCAGCGCGCGCCCGGTGTCGATCAACTCGGCCGTGAATAGCAGGTACTTGGCGGTGGCCGGGCCCACCAGCGACACCAGCCGACGGGTCGAGGAGGAGGCGTAGACGATGCCCAGCCGCGCCGGGGTCACCCCGAACAGGGAGCCCTCCTCGGCCAGTCGGAGGTCGCAGGCCGCCGCGAGCTGCACCCCGCCGCCCACGCAGTACCCGCGCACCGCGGCCACCGTCGGCTTCGGGAACGCGGCCAGCGCCTCCTCCGCCGCCACCGCGAGACCCTGCGCCGGATGGGCCGACCCCCGCAGCGTGGAGATGTCCGCGCCCGCGCAGAAGGTGGTGCCCTCGCCGGTGAGCACCAGCGCGCGTACCCCGTGATCGCGCGCGAGGTCCGCGAGCAGCGGCGGCAGCGCCCGCCACATCTCGGCCGTCATGGCGTTGCGCTTGGCCGGATTGCCGATCACGACCGTGGCGACGGAGTCGGTGACCTGGTGGGACAGCTGGGGCTCCATGCGCCGGATGCTATCCGCCCGCCTCCGGAGTTACGAGACCGCCCCCGAGGGGGACATAAAGGGAGAATGCTCACAAAGAGGATTCATGGGATTCAAGATGCACGGGATTCCAGGGGAAACGGCGGAATTGGCGGAATCGGCGCTGATTCCCGAGGAGGTGGCGATGGCCAGGGCGCGCAAGCCCAAGGACAGGGCGACATCGATGCGCCAGGGGTTCGGCCTGCTCGCGGTGCTCGGCGTGATCCTCGTCCTCGCCGGACTCGTCGGGCTCGTCTACACCGGGGTCGCCACGCTCACCTCGATGCTGCTGTTCGGCTGGCTGCTGCTGATCGGCGGGATCGTCGGACTGCTGCACGCGATCCAGGCCCGCGGCACCAACTACTTCTGGCTCGGCGTGATCGTGGCCGCCCTGAACATCGCGGCCGGCGTCGTCGTCATCCGGGTGCCGCACGCGGCCGCCGCCGCGCTCACCATGTTCGCCGCGCTGCTCTTCCTGTCCGCCGGCCTCTTCCGGATGGTCGGCAGCATGGTCGTGCGCGGCCCCCAGTTCGGCTGGACCCTGCTGCTCGGCGTCTTCGACCTGCTGCTCGGCATCCTGGTCCTCGCCCACTGGCCCAGCAGCAGCCAGTACGTCATCGGCGCCTTCTTCTCGCTCGCGCTGCTCTTCGACGGCCTCGGCCTGATCGCCACCGGCTACGGCGGCCGCCGGATCGTCGGACTCGTCAGCGAGCAGCGGGAGGGATGAAAACAGTCCGACACGTGACGTTGTCATAAGCAGTCGGTCAGAAAGCGCTCGATACCCGGCGACTTCTGGTCAGACGTCCGGAGCGGAGGCGGTCGTTACCAACACTCGACGCGTGGTGACAATCGAGCGCGAGGGTGGCGACCGGACGATGGACAACCACGGGCGCGGGGACGGCCCGCGCCCAGCGGGGGGCGCCGAGCGTGCGCCCCACCCACTGCCGTACGAGGGCGTCTGGCGGTTCACCGCGGCCGCGGTGGACGCCTCGGTCCCGCAGGCCCGGCACGCGGTGCGGGACCTGCTGCTGCGCCAAGGCGTGCCGGTCTCCGAGGAACTGGTGCAGGGCCTGCTGCTGATCGTCTCCGAGCTGGTCACGAACGCCGTGAAGCACGCGGCGCTGCTCTCGCCCACGGTGGCCGTGGAGGTCGCGGTCGGCGCCGAGTGGGTGCGGGTGTCCGTGGAGGACAACCACCCCTACCGCCCGACGGCCCTGGAGGCCGATCACGGCCGGACCGGCGGGCGGGGGCTGCTCCTGGTGCGCGAGGTGGCCCGGGAGGCGGGCGGAGTGGTCGACGTGGAGCACACCGCGAGCGGCGGCAAGGTGATCTGGGCCGCCCTGCCGCTCAAGCCCGCGTATCCCTGAGGCTCCCGCGTATCCCTGGGATTCGGGACGCCTCGCGGGGCGTCACCAGCCCGCGGCCGGGCCCGTCAGCTCCCGGACCGCGGGGCGGGCCGCGTCCAGCACCGTCATGAACCAGGCCGAGAAGGTGTCCCGGGCATGGCGCTCGGCCAGCTCCCCCGCGGTCACGAAGACGGTCTCGGCGACCTCCTCCGGATCCGGCGCGAGCGGCGTCTGCACCAGGCCGACGAACAGGTGGTTGAACTCCTGCTCCACCAGGCCCGAGGCCGGGTCCGGGTGGTTGTAGCGCACGGTGCCCGCCTCGGCCAGCAGCGAGGGGGACACGCCCAGCTCCTCGTACGTACGCCGGGCGGCGGCCGCGAACGGCGCCTCACCGGGGTAGGGGTGGCCGCAGCAGGTGTTGGACCACACGCCGGGGGAGTGGTACTTGCCGAGCGCCCGCTGCTGGAGCAGCAGCCGGCCCTGCTCGTCGAAGAGGAACACCGAGAACGCGCGGTGCAGCTGCCCCGGCGCCTGATGGGCCGCGAGCTTCTCCGCGGTGCCGATGGTCACGCCCTTCTCGTCGACGAGTTCCAGCAGGATCGCCTGTGCGGCGCCGTTCGTCGAGCTGTGCGTCTCGGTGGCAGGTGTGATCGGCATACCCATCCTTCGCCTCGGTCTTCGCCCCCCAAGTCTGCCGTACGAATCCGGCACTCCCGGCACTTCCCGGCACACCCGCATGTCAGAGCGTGCGACGGCGCCGGAAGGGGGACCCGGTAGATCATCGTGCCCTCAGGCCACGGGAGGGAACCGCCCGGGTGCTATCGAACGGATGAATGGCTTCCGTGTCGGGTACGGCGGCGGACCGCCGGTGGTACGGCGGCGGTCCGCGGGCGGGTCAGTGGCAGAGCCGCGCCTCGTGCTCCGCGTGTCCGCCCGGCTCCAGCTGGAAGGTGCAGTGCTCGACGTCGAAGTGCGTGCCGATGCAGCCCTGGAGCTCGTGCAGCATCTTCTCGTGCCCGATGGCGTTGAGCACCTCCGAGCTGACGACCACGTGCGCGGACAGCACCGGCATGCCCGAGGTGATCGTCCAGGCATGCAGATCGTGTACGTCCTCCACGCCGTCCAGCGCCAGGATGTGCGCCCTGACCTCCGCCATGTCGACGTCCTTGGGCGCCGCCTCCAGGAGCACGTCCAGCGTCTCCCGCAGCAGCTTCAGGGTGCGCGGCACGATCATCAGCCCGATGACGAGCGAGGCGATCGGGTCGGCGGCCTGGAAGCCGGTGAGCAGGATCACGGCGGCCGAGATCATCACCGCGACCGAGCCCAGCGCGTCGGCGGCGACCTCCAGGAAGGCACCGCGCACGTTCAGGCTCTCCTGCTGGCCGCGCATCAGCAGGGTCAGCGAGACGGAGTTCGCCACCAGACCGATCGCGCCGAACACGATCATCAGACCGCCATGGGTGTCCGCGGGGGTGACGAACCGCTGGATCGCCTCGTACAGGACGTAGCCGCCGACGCCGAGCAGCAGCACGCAGTTGGCCAGCGCGGCGAGGATCTCGGCGCGGGCGTAGCCGAAGGTGCGGTTGGCGCTCGCCGGGCGGTTGGCGAAGTGGATCGCCAGCAGCGCCATGCCGAGGCCCACCGCGTCGGTCGCCATGTGCGCGGCGTCCGCGATCAGCGCGAGGGAGTCCGAGAGGAGCCCGCCGGCGATCTCCACCACCATGATCGTCAGCGTGATGCAGAGGGCGATCCGCAGTCTGCCGCGGTAGGCGGCCGCGGCCGTGCCCGTGGGTGGCGCATGGGTGTGCGCATGCCCGTGATCGTGCCCAGCCCCCATGGCGGAACCGTCCTTCCGTGGTCGTCCGGAGGCCCAGTGAACTACGGGCGGGGGGTATGGGGCAACGCGGTACTGAACACCGTTGTCATGTGCCCTGACCTGCGGAAACGATCCGCTGGTCAGGGCGCCGACGGCTACTTCCCGTGGTGCAGCCGCCAGCCCTCCCAGGCCGAGGCGACCATCTCGTGGACATCGCGGCGGGCGCGCCAGCCCAGCTCCCGGGCGGCGCGTTCGGCGGAGGCGACCGCGCGGGGCGCGTCGCCGGGCCTGCGGGGCTCCACGACCGGTTCCCTCAGGTCGCCCGAGACCTCCCCGATGACCGTGATCAGCTCCCGGACCGAGACGCCCTCGCCGCGGCCGATGTTCAGCGTGAGATCGCCGGCCGGGGCGTCCCCGGCGAGGCGGCGCGCCGCGGCGAGGTGGGCCTCGGCGAGGTCGGCCACATGGATGTAGTCCCGCACACAGGTGCCGTCCGGCGTCGGGTAGTCGTCGCCGAAGATCCGGGGGGCCTCGCCGCGGGTGAGCCGGTCGAAGACCATCGGCACGATGTTGAACACACCGGTGTCCGCGAGCTCCGGCGCGGCGGCGCCCGCCACGTTGAAGTAGCGCAGGCACACGGTGGAGATCCCGTACGCCCGCCCGGCCGCCCGGACCAGCCACTCGCCTGCCAGCTTGGTCTCCCCGTAGGGGTTGACCGGCGCGCAGGGGGTGTCCTCGGTGATCAGGTCCACGTCCGGGTTGCCGTACACCGCGGCGGAGGAGGAGAACAGCAGCCGGTGGACGTCCGAGGCCGCCATGGCGTCCAGGAGGGTGGCGAGGCCGCCGACGTTCTCCCGGTAGTAGCGGGTGGGTTCGGCGACGGACTCGGCGACCTGCTTGCGGGCGGCGAGGTGGACGACGCCGGTGACGCCGTGTTCCGCGAGGACCTCGCGCAGCCGGGTGCCGTCCAGGGTGGAGCCGGTGACGAGCGGGACGTCGGAGGGGAGCCGTGCGGGCACGGCGGCGGAGAGGTCGTCCAGGACGACGACCTTCTCGCCGGCGCCGGCCATGGCGCGTGCCACATGCGCCCCGATGTATCCGGCACCGCCGGTGATCAGCCAGGTCATGTTTCCTCACCCTATGCTCCGCGGGGGATCGCGCACCGGCGCCGGTGAGGCGGTCCGTAGCCCTCGGCGACCGACCGCACACCCCTCGTCGACCCACGTGTCCCGGATGCCCGCATCTGCGGCCGCGGTTTGTGGGGTGGGGGCAAAATCGCTCATGATGATCGCGGCAAAGGGCGGGGCCCCGGACGCGGGACAGGTCGTGAACGGCCGGTGAACACGGGCTTCGGTTCATCCGATACCCTCTGCCGACATGCCGCCCGGGTGCCGCAGGCAAGGGGCGTCCCACCATGCAGAAGACCGGCGCCGACGCGCCGGCACCCAGGGAGTGAGTTCGGTTGCCGACCGCCATCGTCACCGGTCAGCCGGTCCCCGGATCGTCGCTAGAGAGCGATCTGCGGTCCCTCGGCTTCGACGTCCGGACGGCGGAGAGCACCGCCGAGGCCGAGACGCTGCTCGCGGCCGCTCCCGCCGGTGACCGTGTGGCCGTGGTCGACGCCGGTTTCGTCGGCCATGCGCACGCGCTGCGGCTCGGCCTGACCGACCCCCGCTTCCCGCTCGCCGCCGTCCCCGGCGCCGTCACCGCGCAGCCGGCCGCCCGGCAGGCGCTGACCCGCGCCGTGGCCCGCGAGACCTCCTCGGGCGGCGGCACCGCGGTCGCCGTCGGCAGCCTGGCCGACCGGATCGTCACCGAGCTGGACGCCGACGGCAGCGAGGTCCACCGCCCCGAACTGGGCAGCCTCGTCGCCGTCGTACCCGCCGACCCGCAGGCCCGCAACGAGGCGCGCCAGGCCGTCGCCGCCGTGGACGACGAGGCCGTACGCCTGAAGTCGGCCGTGAAGTCCCGCGACGGCTTCTTCACCACGTACTGCATCAGCCCGTACTCGCGCTATATCGCCCGCTGGTGCGCGCGCCGCGGTCTGACCCCGAACCAGGTCACCACCGCCTCGCTGCTCACCGCGCTGATCGCGGCGGGCTGCGCGGCCACCGGCACCCGCGGCGGTTTCATAGCCGCCGGCGTGCTGCTGATCGCCTCCTTCGTGCTGGACTGCACCGACGGTCAGCTCGCCCGCTACGCCCTGAAGTACTCCACCCTCGGCGCCTGGCTCGACGCCACCTTCGACCGGGCCAAGGAGTACGCCTACTACGCGGGGCTCGCCCTGGGCGCGGCCCGCGGCGGCCATGACGACGTCTGGGCGCTCGCGCTCGGCGCGATGGTCCTCCAGACCTGCCGGCACGTGGTCGACTTCTCCTTCAACGAGGCCAACCACGACGCCACCGCCAACACCAGCCCCACCGCCGCCCTCTCCGACAAGCTGGACAGCGTCGGCTGGACGGTCTGGGTGCGCCGGATGATAGTGCTGCCGATCGGCGAGCGCTGGGCGATGATCGCGGTCCTGACCGCCGTCACCACCCCCCGGATCACCTTCTACGCGCTGCTCGTCGGCTGCGCCTTCGCCGCCACGTACACCACCGCGGGCCGGGTGCTGCGCTCGCTGACCCGTAAGGCGCACCGCACCGACCGCGCCGCGCAGGCGCTGGCCGACCTCGCCGACTCCGGCCCGCTCGCCGAGGCGGTCGGGCGGGTCGCCCGGCGCGGTCTGCCCGGCCTCGCCGTTCCCGCCGTCGCCCTGCTCGGCGGCGCCGCGGTCGTCGCCTGCTCGGCCTTCTCCGGCCACGGCTCGGTGGTGCCGGTGATCGGCGCGCTGGTCTACGTCCTCACCTCGGCCCTCGCCGTCGCCCGCCCGCTCAAGGGCGCCCTCGACTGGCTGGTCCCGCCGTTCTTCCGCGCCGCCGAGTACGGCACCGTCCTCGCGCTCGCCGGTAAAGCGGGCGTGAACGGGGCGCTTCCCGCGGCTTTCGGGCTGGTGGCGGCGGTCGCCTACCATCACTACGACACGGTGTACCGCATCCGCGGCAACGCCGGAGCGCCACCGGCCTGGCTGGTGCGCTCCATAGGGGGGCACGACGGGCGCACCCTGCTCGTCACCGTCCTGGCCGCGGCGCTCACCGCCGCGCAGTTCACGGCCGCGCTCACGGTGCTCGCCGTGATCGTCGCCCTGGTGGTGCTCGCGGAGAGCATCCGGTTCTGGGTGTCCGCAGGGGCACCCGCCGTACACGATGAAGGAGAAACCGCATGATCGGCCTCGTGCTGGCGGCCGGCGCCGGACGGCGTCTGCGCCCCTACACGGACACCCTGCCCAAGGCGCTGGTGCCGGTGGGGCCCGCGGGCATGGAGGGCGAGCCCACGGTTCTCGACCTCACCCTCGGCAACTTCGCGGAGATCGGGCTGACCGAGGTCGCGATCATCGTCGGCTACCGCAAGGAGGCCGTCTACGCGCGCCAGGCCGCCCTTGAGGAGAAGTACGGCCTCAAGCTCACCCTGATCGACAACGACAAGGCCGAGGAGTGGAACAACGCCTACTCCCTGTGGTGCGGGCGCGACGCGCT
>NZ_JBFBFF010000011.1:220538-277353 GCF_040684035.1 Streptomyces sp. NPDC093018 | reverse complement strand
GGCCGGGCGGCCGCCACCACGAGGCGGGTCTCCGCATCGACGATGACCTGCACGTTCGCCGAGAACCGGTAGTTCCGCGAGGAGGCACCCACGCCGCGGTCGCGGACCGGGATAAGGGTGCCGTCCACGATCCACATCCGGTCCGGGGCGTCAGTGGAGCGGGAGAGCGGCTCGAGCGCGAGCAGCGGTCCCAGCCGCCGGATCACACGGCAGACGGTGGAGGAGGAGACGCCGAACAGCGGGCCCAGCTGCCGCATGGTCAGATTGGTGCGGTAGTACACCGCGACCATCAGCACCCGCTCGGCGAGCGGCAACGACCACGGCCGGCCCCGCAACGTGCCGTTGCCGCCCCGCTCCCGCACCACCTTCAACAGACCCGAAAACTGCGTCATCCGCAGCCCCGTGAACGTCTCCACCCACATTCGTTCAGCACGTAACACCGCGGCCATACCAAGGAGATGCCCAGCTCACGGCCTTGTGCAACACCCTTTAGGGCAGGGCCATGAGCCCCCGGCCGGGATGAAGGACGAGCTGGGCCTGCCGAGACTGGTCACCATGGCGCTCACCAGCCCGGCGGATATCGACTTCACCACGTCAGCCGTCACAGCGCGCCACGCCCTACGCGAACTCCTGCCAGGTCAGGTACAGGCGAAGCGGTGATCGTCAGTGGCCACCAGGGCAACGGCCATGCGGGCAGGCCCCTTGTCCCGGTCGGCTCCGCCGTTCAGTTGAGGGCGGCGGAGCCGGAACCGGAGGGGTGGTCAGGCCGCGTACAAATCGAAGGTGGAGCACTGGCGTTCGCCGGTGAGGACGTCGAGGCGACTGTCGACGGTGAGGATGGCCTGGTGGAGGCGTTGCAGCTGGGGTGAGGGCTCCACACCCAGTTCCTCGACCAGCCGGGTGCGCAGATCGCGGTAGACGCCCAGGGCGGACGCCTGGCGGCCGGAGCGGTAGAGGGCGACCATCGCCTGGGAGTGCAGGCCCTCGTGCTGCGGGTGACGGGAGATCAGTTCGAACAGCTCCGCGATCAGCCTGGCGTGCTTGCCCAGCCGGAGATCGGCGTCTATCCGGCGCTCCGTCGTGACCAGCCGGGACTCCTCCAGGCGCATGACCTCGATCTCCAGGACCGGCCCGAGCGGCACGTCGACGAGCGCCGGGCCCTGCCACAGTGACAGCGCCTTGGAGAAGGTCGCGGAAGCCTGTTCGTCCCGGTTCTGCTCGAAGGCGCTCTGGGCAGAGGCTGTCAGCCGCTCGTACTGATGCACATCGGTGCATGCCGGTTCGATCTGGAGGACATAGCCGCCGTGCCGGGTCGCGAGCACGTCCTTCGCCGTGCCCGACGCACCCGGATCCATGGCGGTGGCCAGGCGCCGACGGAGCTGGAGTATGTAGGTCTGGAGCGTGGTCAGGGCGCTCGCAGGCGGTTTTGTACCCCAGATCTCTTCCATGAGCGTCGACACAGGTAAAACCCTGCCCGGATGCAGAGCCAGAAGGGCCAGAACCTGCCTGGGCTTCCCCGCTGTCGGAACGATGGACTCTCGTCGTATGGTCGCCCCGAAGGGGCCTAGAAGTTGGATCTCCACAACTGCTCCCCGTCTCTCCGCGCTGTCACGCCGAGTCAAAGATGAGTCAAGAACTCATCATTGTTTCACAGTAGTCCACCCGCACCCTCGACACTTGATTTTTCCCCGATCGGGCTTTGCTCTGGTCAAAACTGGCCATGCCGCCTGCCCGGAACTCTTAGCCCGTCTTTATTTCGGAAATCTCGCTCCTCGTCGAACCCTCGGCTTATTTCTCGGCATATGCCTTTGCGAGGTTGAGCGTCACGGTGCTGTTGCGGCCGAGCGCCTCGCGTAGATACCGGTGCGCATCGGCGACGCCGGCGTTCTCGCCGAGCACCCGCCGGATGTTCTCCTCTCGCAGGATCACGTCATGGCGGGAGGTGACCGTCACGCCCGAGGCGTCGGCGACGACCCGCCACTCGCCGGTGTGGGCCGACATCAGCGCGGGTGTCGACGTCTGCTTGTAGACGATGCGTCCGGCGTCCGGGAAGCAGACGCGCACCGATGTGGTGGTGTGCGCGGAGCCGTCCGCGGTGCGGGTGTCCATCGACATCGTCTGGACTCCCGGCTCGTCCTCCGTCACCTCCAGCCGGGACACATGGGGGACGAGGTCGGGCCAGTCCCGCACCCGGTAGAGGAACTCGTAGACCTTCTCGGCGGGACCGTCGACCCGGACGGAGTCCTCAAAGGAGAGGACTTGGCCGCTCAGCCGTGTCCAGCGCTCGGCGAGCTCCTTCAGGCTCCCCAGCTCCGCACGGCTGTTGGTGTCCGTAGCCCGCTCCACCCACGTCACATCGTCCGCGGCGTCGTCCCGCACGGTGAAGTCGTGCAGCAGCGCCAGCCTTGACCGCTGCGCGTCGCACGGCTCGACGATCCACGTGCCGCCCATGGAGGTCACCGGCGCCGCGGACCGCTCCTGCCGGAACTCGATCCGCCGTGCCTCCGGGTCGAGTTCCCGGCGTGAGGTCCAGGATGTGATCCGGTCGTTGGCCGTGGCCCACATGCGCAGCCGTTCCCGCCGCCCGTCGGACTCCAGCCGCTGCACGTGTACGTTCGGCGGGAAGTACAGCGGCCAGGCGACCGCGTCGGAGATGATTCCGTAGACCACGTCCGCGGGCGCGGCCACTTCGATCTCGTGCCGCGTGCGGTGCACTTGCTCGGCAGACATTCGACAGCCCCTTTCGGCTCAGAAATTGCCCAGGCCGCCGCAGACGTTGATCGCCTGCGCCGTGATGGAGGCGGCGTGTTCGGTGGTCAGATAGCCGACGAGGCCCGCCACTTCCTCGGTGGTCGAGTAGCGTCCCAGCGGGATCTTCGCCTCGAAGCGTTCCCGTACGTCGTCCTGCGTCGTGCCCCAGGCGGCCGCGTAGCCCTGGCGCACCCGCTCGGCCATGGGGGTCTCCACATAGCCGGGGCAGACGGCGTTGACGGTGATGCCGGCCGGGGCCAGCTCCTTGCCCAGCGCCTTGGTGAAGCCGACGACCCCGTGCTTCGACGCGGAATAGGGGGCGCCGAGCAGCACGCCCTGCTTCCCCGCGGTCGAGGCGATGTTGACGATTCTGCCGTGACCGGTGTCCGCCAGACCGCCGATGGTCAGCACGGCGCGGGTCACCAGGAAGACGCTGTTCAGATTGGTGTCGATGACGTCGTACCAGAGTTCGTCCGTGAGGGCGGCGGTCGGTCCGCCCCCGCTGCGTCCCGCGTTGTTGACCAGGATGCTGACCGGGCCGAAGGTGTCGACCACGGCGCGGACCAGGGTCGCCACCGAGTCGGCCGAGCGCACGTCGGCCCGCGTGCCCGCCGCGTCCAGGCCCTCCCCGCGCAGTTCCTCGACGGTCTGCTCGACCTTGTCCCCGTCGCGGGCGCAGAGGAAGACACGGTTTCCCCGGCGCCCCAGGTCCCGGGCCACGGCGAGCCCGATGCCACTGGTGCCCCCGGTGACCAGGGCCACCGGCTTTGTCACTGTCGTCATCCGTCTACCTTCCGAGCGGCGATCGTGGTTCCGACCGTGTCCCGATCCGCTTGAAGCCGACAAGAAGATCACTTGAGAACCGGTACTCCAGGCGTCTTCGAAGCCCGCTCGATCCGGGTCCCGGACCGTGGCGGAAAAGCGGGACCACGAGGGAACGGAGAAGTCCATGACCACGCAGCCGACGACCGCCCGAGCCGCCGTCCGGTCACAGCACGCGGAGGCGTTCGGCGCCCTTTACGCGCAGGTGCAGCAGTTCTACGCCCACCAGATGCAGTTGCTGGACCTCGGCGAGTGCGAGCGGTGGGCCGCCACCTTCACCGAGGACGCCACCTTCGAGGTGCCCACGCTGCCCGAGCCCGTGGCCGGACGGGCCGCCCTGGCCGCGGCCACCGGACGCACCGCGGCGCAGCTGGCGGCGAGCGGCATCCGACACCGTCACGTCATCGGCATGTTCGACGTCGCGGAGCAGCCGGACGGCACGGTCCATGTGCGCTCGTACGCCATCGTGTACGCGTCCCCGGTCGGCGGCGCGTCCCAGGTGCATCGGGTGTGTGTCTGTGACGACGTGCTGGTCCGAGTGGCCGGTGGACTCCAGGTCGCCGCCCGCCTGGTGACCCGTGACGACCTCGCCTGAGCGGGGCTCGAGCGGCTCGCGTTCGGCCCTCCAGCGTGGGTGGCCAGGCTTCACCCAGAAAGCAACCAACCGACATTGGGGTGTGCCGACATGCCGCAGACGACCATCGCTGCTCCGGAGGTCTTGGCCCACAAGAAGGCGGTCCAGCAGGCGGCCGACCGTCTCGTCGAACTGGGCGCCGCAGGAGTCCAGTTCCGTGTCACCAGGGGGGAACACACATTCGTCGTCACCTCCGGCGTCGCCGAACTGGGCACCGGCCGGCCGGTGCCGGAGGACGGCCGGTTCCGGATCTCCTGCATCACCAAGCCGTTCGTCTCCGTGGTGGTGCTGCAACTGGTCACCGAGGGCCGGATCGAGCTCGACCGCACCGTGGAGAGCTACCTCCCCGGGCTGCTGCCGCAGGGTGAGCGGATCACCGTCCGCAATCTGCTCCAACACACCAGCGGCCTGTACAACTACGCCGACTCGTTCCAGAAGCCGGGCGACCGCTTCCTGCGCGACCGCTACAAGCACTACGAGCCCGAGGACCTGATCGCCGTCGCGGCCGGCAAGCCGCTGGAGTTCGAGCCGGGGAAGGAGTTCGCCTACTGCAACACGAACTATTTCGTCATCGGTCTGCTCATCCAGAAGGTGACCGGCCGCTCGTACCGTGACGAGATCCGCGAACGGGTCCTGGAGCCGCTCGGGCTGCGGGAGACGACGCTGCCGGGCGATGCGCCGGAGATCCCCGGGCCGCATGCCCACGGCTATATGCGGATCGCCGGCCGGACCGAGGACGTCACCCTGATGAACCCCTCGGAGGCCGGCTGCGCGGGCGAGATCATCTCGACCACGGCAGACCTGGACCGGTTCCTGGTCGCTCTGTTCGGCGGGGAACTGCTCGCCGACGCGGAGTTCGCGGAGATGACCACTCCGCTGCCTGCCGAGATGATCAAGGATCTGCCCATGGGCATCGGGTACGGCCTCGGGCTGATGAAACTCAAGAACGACGACGACCTCGATCTGTGGGGGCACGGCGCCGGTATCCCCGGGTACGCCACGTTCGCGGCGACCACCCGGGACCTGGGGATCCGGGTCCAGCTGTCGATCACCCTCGGCGAGGACTTCAGCAAGGAGGCGGAGCAGGCCGTCATCCGCGGCGTCAACACCGCGGTCTGCTTCTGAGGCCCGGCGTCATCTCCCTGTCCCGGGCCGACGGCCCGGCGCCGGAAAGGACTTCCATCCATGGCGAACAGTGACCGTGTGACGGGCGGCGGGGGCCGGGCCGTCGTCGTCACCGGCGGTGGTACCGGGATCGGCCGCGCCACGGCGCGCGCGTTCCACGAGGACGGGGCGCGCGTGCTGATCGTCGGCCGCTCGGCGGAGACGCTCCGGGCGACGGCCGACGGGTACGACGGGATCCGCTGCCTCACCGCCGATGTGCGGGCTCCCGAGGCGGCCGAGGAGATCGTCGCGACGGCTCTGCGGGAATTCGGCCGGATCGACGTCCTGGTCAACAACGCGGCCGTCACCGGGTTCGCGCCGCTGGACGGCCTGGACCGGGACTGCGTCGAGGCGCAGTTGGGCACAAATCTGATCGGCCCGCTGTTCCTGACCCAGCAGGCGCTGGACGCGCTGGAGGCCACCGGGGGCACGGTCGTGAACGTCAGCTCGGCGGGCTCGCTCGGCCGCCGGGCCTGGCCGGAGAACTCTGTGTACGGTGTGGCCAAGGCGGGCCTCGACTTCCTCACCCGGACCTGGGCGGTGGAGCTCGCGCCACGGGGCATCCGCTGCGTGGGCGTCGCTCCCGGCGTGGTCGACACCGGTGTCGGTGTGCGGGCGGGGATGCCTCCCGAGGCGTACGAGGCGTTCCTGGCACAGATGGCCGGGCGTATTCCGGCGGGCCGGGTGGGCCGCCCGGAGGACATCGCCTGGTGGATCGTACGGCTGACCGGTCCAGAGGCCGGGTACGTCAACGGCGCCGTGCTGGCCGTGGACGGCGCGCTCTCGGTGGTCTGAGGGGAGCCGGGGCGGCCCGGCAGAGAGGAGAGCGGAGGACCGGGGTGTGCCCGGTCCTCCGCTCTCGTCTGTGCTTCGGTCAGTGGGCGACCGTCGCCCTGACGTACCGCACCGGCACCTCGATCCGCACCGTGCTGTCGCTGTCGCTGTCGCTCAGGGCGTCCAACGCGGTGATGAGGCGGGTCCGCAGCGCCGCGGCCTCCTTCTCGGGCAGGTGCTGCCACAGCAGCCGCATGCCCTGGGTGTGTGACCAGTCGACCCATGCCGCGCCGGAGACCGCGGTCATCTGCACCGGCTCGTCGACGATCTCCACGTCGGTGAACCCGGTTCCTCCCAGGGCCGCCGTCAGGTCGGCGGGGTGCTCCAGCCAGGAGTGCAACTGCCGGTGCAACTGTTCCGGGTGCCAGGACTCGGGCAGATGCCGGAGCAGCTCCAGCGGAATCAGCTCGGTGAACATCGGCGGCAGGAAGGGGAAGGTGTCCCGGGTGAACACCGGACTGGTGAAGGCGATCCGGCCACCGGGGGCCAGCAGCCGGGCGAAACGGGCGAGCGCGGTCCGCGCGTCCGGCAGGAAGATCACGCTGTAGCTGCCGAGAATCAGGTCGAACGAACCGGGCGGCAGGTCGGGGTGCTCGCCGTCCATCACCCGCACCTCGACGTTTTCGATGCCCTGCCGCCCGGCCTCGCGCCGGGCCTCCTGGATCATCGCGGGGGCGATGTCGATCCCGAGGGCGTGGCCGGCCGGGCCGATCAGCCGGGCGGCGGGCAGCAGCGTCGCGCCGAGACCGCACCCGATGTCGAGCACCCGTTCGCCGGGCCGCGGCGCCGCCCGTTCGACGAGCCGACGGCCCATGGGCGTGAAGAACTCCACGCCCATCCGGTCGTAGATGGCCGCGGCGCCGTTGAAGGCGTCGGTGACTTTCGCTTTGTAAGCGGCGGTGTCCATCGTCACTCGTTCACTCCGATCTCCTGCGGACGAAAAGGTCCGAGTTTTATCGTCGGGGTTCGGACGATAAAATCCCCGGATTTTTCGTGGAGCGCTGCTTGACAGTCCCTCGAAGTTCTCTGGAATAAGTGCGTCAGAGAAACCTCGGGCCTTGCCCGTGGCCGTGTGCTGGCCCAGGATTAAAGGAGAGGAGCAGCACTGCGAAAGGGATGGGATGAGCGGTCGGATAGATGTCGTACGGCGAATGATAAAGGCGTACAACACGGGGTTCGTCGAGGATGTCGCGGAATACATACACCCGGAATACCTGAACCCGGCGACGCTGGAACACATGGATCTGCGGGGACCCGAGTCCTTCGCGATGGCCGTCAAATGGCTGCGGATGACATTCTCCGAGGAAGCCCGCCTCGAAGAGGTGCGGCTCGAGGAGCGCGGCGACTGGGTCCGCGCCCATCTGGTGCTTTACGGACGGCATGTCGGCGATCTCGTGGGGATGGCCCCGACCGGGCGGGTCTTCTCGGGCGAGCAGATCCATCTGATCCGGTTCGTCGACGGCCGGATCCGCGACCACCGCGACTGGCCCGACTACCAGGGCACCTACCGGCAGCTCGGTTCACCGTGGCCCGAGCCCGACGGTTGGAGGGCCTGACCGATGATCCTGATCACCGGAGCCACCGGCAAGGTCGGCCGCGAGGCGGTCCGGCAGCTCCTCGGACTCGGCCACGGTGTCCGCGCGTTGAGCCGCAGGCCCGAGACGGCCGGACTGCCCGGCGGAGCCGACGTGGTCGCGGGCAGCCCGGCCGACCCCGTCTCGCTCGACGACGCGTTCACCGGTGTCTCGGCGGTGCTGGCGGTACTCGTCGGCGATGTACCGGCCGAGGCGGCCAACATCGCGCGGGCCGCCCGGAGGGCGGGCACGGGCCGGATCGTGCTGTTGTCGTCGGCGAGCGTCCGGCATCCACTCCCGCACGGCATCGCGGACGAACACCGGGCAGCAGAGGAGGCGGTCCTGCGCTCCGGCGCGGCCTGGACCTTCCTGCGCCCCGGACCCTTCCACGCCAACACATCCTGGTGGTCGCGGACGGTGCGTGAGCGAGGCGCGGTGCGCTGCTGGATCGGGAACAACCCGGGGGCGCCCGTCGACGAGTACGACATCGCGTCGACCGCGGTCGCGGCGCTCACCCAGGACGGGCACGAAGGCCGGTCGTACCTGCTCACCGGCCCGCAGACGCTCACGTCGCGCGAGCAGACGCGGATCCTCGGCGACGTGTTGGGCCGGACGTTGGACTTCTCGGTGGCGCCCGCCGACGAGGTGGTGGACGTCTTCGCCGGGATCACCGGCGACCGCACGGCCGCGGCGACCAATGTCGCCGCGCTGCGCAGCCCGGAGGTGCCCTGGGCGAAGCCGACGACGGCGGTGCGCGACCTCACGGGGCGTGAGCCACGCCCGTACCGGCGGTGGGCGGTGGAGAACGCGGCGCTGTTCGCGCCGGACCGAGCGGAGGGGAGCGCCGAATGAGCCGTAGGAACGAGGACGCGCGGGCCACCGGAGCGCACGAGGCCGCGGTGGCCATGGAGGGGAACACGGGGGCGGCCGGGCCGGTCCTGGTCACCGGGGCCACCGGTCTCCAGGGCGGCGCCGTGGCCCGTGAACTCGTGCGCCGCGGCTGGGACACGGTGGCCCTGGTGCGGGACCCGGACTCATCGGCGGCCAGGAGACTCGCGGCGCTCGGCGTGACGCTGACCCGCGGCGACCTGGACGACGAGGCGTCGCTGCGGGCCGCGATGAACGGCGTGCACGGAGTCTTCTCCGTGCAGACCTTCATGACGCCGGCCGGGCTCGGCGGCGAGGTCCGCCAAGGGCGTGCCGTGGCCAGGGCGGCTCTGGCCACCGGCGTCGCCCACCTGGTCTACAGCTCGGTCGGCGGCGCCGAACGGCACAGCGGCGTACCCCACTTCGACTCCAAGCGGGGCATCGAGCGGTACCTCGCCGAACTCGGGGTGCCGCACACCGTGCTGCGCCCGGCGTTCTTCATGGACAACTTCGCCGCCAACGGTGTGCAGCGGGAGGACGGCACGCTGGTGGTGCGGCTCGCCCTGAAGCCCCGCACCCCGGTGCAGTTCGTCGCCGTCGCGGACATCGCGCACTTCGCCGCGGAGGCGTTCGAGCGGCCGCGGCGGTACCTGGGCCGTTCCGTGGAGCTGGCCGGGGACGAGCTGACGGCGACGGAGGTGGCGCAGGCGATCGCCGCGCGCACGGGTCGGCCGGCCCGCTTCGAGGAACTCCCGCTGGACAGCGTCGCGGCCAGCCCCTACATCCCCAACGCCCCGGAGATCGCCCTGATGTTCGAGTGGTTTCAGCGGTACGGCTACCGGGCGGACATTCCCGCGCTGCGCGCCGAGCACCCGGGGCTGACGGACTTCGCGTCGTATCTCAAGGGCATCGAGATCGGTTAGCGAGGAGCGACGGCGTTGCCCCGGACGGGCTCACCGCCTGTCCGGGGCAACGTTGTTGTGCGGAGACGCCGGCGCACGGGCGGCACGGGCTCCCGGCGGATCACGCGTGGCAGTCGGGGAGCCCGCCGTGGAACACGGACATCTCCTTGAAGAGCGCGCCGACGTCGAGGGGGCTGCCGGGCGCCGCACCGCGCACCTCCGCATAGGCCCGGTGCAGATTCGGCACCAGCCGCTCGGAGTCGAGCAGGCCGTCGAACGGTCCGGGACCGGTCTCATGGGCGAGCTGGAGCGGGGGCAGGCCGTCGGCGACGCCCCGCCGGGCCTGCTCGTGGAGCCAGTGGAAGTACGCCTCATTCGCGTCGATCAGCTCGGGGCCGCCGACCGGGCCGTGGCCCGGGACGACCGTCTCGGCGCCCAGGGCACGCAGTCGTTCCATGGCCCGCAGCGACCCGGACACCGACCCCATCAGACAGAACGGTGTGATGCCGGACATCACCAGGTCGCCGGTGAACAGGACGCGCCGGTCGGGCAGCCAGACGGCCGTGTCGGCCGCAGTGTGGGCCGGCCCCAGGTGGATCAGGTCGACACGCACCCCGCCGACGTGCACGGTCAGCGCGTCCCGGTAGGTGAGCTGGGGCAAAGTCAGTTTCAGTTCGCCCCAGCGCACATCGGGCCACAGTCCGGTGAGGTGCAGCCCGGCCGCGGCCATCTCGGTGCGGGTGTGCTCGTGGGCGATGATCAGCGCCTCGGGGAAGTGCGAGTTGCCGAAGGTGTGGTCGCCGTGGAAGTGGGTGTTCACCACGGTGCGCGGCGGGGCGCCCGAGCGCCGCAGCACCTCGGTGCGCAGCAGCCGGGCACGCAGCTCGGTCGCCGCGGTGTCCACCAGCAGGCTCTCGCCGCCGTCGCCGACCACGAGTCCGGCGTTGTTGACGCACCAGCCGCCGTCGGGCTGCACATAGGCGTGCACCCCGTCGCCGACCTCGGTCATGTGCGGTACGGCGGTCCGCACGGTCCGGCTCACAGTACGTCTGCCCCGACCAGGCCCAGCTTCTTGAGCATGGGCAGGTAGTTGAAGACGTCGTAGTGCTCGATCACCTGGCCCGCGTCATTGAAGCGGAGCTCCTCCAGCATGTACCAGGTCACTTTGGTGCCGCTGGGGGCCTTGCCGAGGAACTCGCCCCCGTGGCCGGCCGTCACGGTGATCCGCAGGCAGACGCGGTCCCCCTCGGCGACGATGCTCCTGACGTCCAGGTGCAGATCGGGGAAGGCGGCGAGGCCGCCCTCCATCGCCCGGACCATGGCCTGCGAGGACACCGGGCGGTCCTCGGAGAAGTGCTGGATGTCCGGGGCCCAGTGCTTGATGATGCCCTGGAGCTCCCAGCGGTTCCAGCTCGCGACCATAGACAGGGCGAGCTCCTTGTTGCGTTCCTGGGCGGACTTCTCGGTCATCGTGGTGGGCATGTCGGATTCCTTCCGAACAGGGGAGTGGCGCCGGGGTTCGACCGGCGGTTCAGGGCAGCAGGACGTGCTTGCCGACGGTGCGGCCGTCCAGCAGGGCGCGCACCGCGAGCGCGGCCGCGTCCAGGGGGTGGCGGGCCGCGATCTCCGGCCGAAGCACACCTTCGGCGGCCAGCCGGAAGAGTGTGCCGAGATCGGTGCCGAAGGCGTCGCCGGGTTTGACGTAGTACATGGACATGCGTCGGCCGCGCGTGAGCCCGAGACGCCGGGCGACCCAGCGGCCCGCGGTGCGCCCGAGGGCCGGGACATGGGGGCGGAACCACTGGCCGGGCTTGTATCCGGCGACGGAGGAGTCGTAGGAGACCAGGGTCCCGCCGGTGGCGAGCATGGCCCAGCTCTCGTCCAGACCCCGCCCGCCGATGTGGTCGAAGACGGCCCGGACACCTCCGGGGGTCCGCTCCCGGACGATGTCGGCGAGTCCGGGCGTGCGGTAGTCCAGGGGCTCCGCGCCCAGCGCGCGGACCGCGTCGTGCTTGCCCGGCGAGGCGGTGCCGAGGACGCGCAGTCCGTGGTGCACGGCGAGCTGGGTGAGAAGGCTTCCGACGCCGCCTGCGGCGCCGTGCACCAGTACGGTGTCGCCGGGCCGTACCCGGGCCAGCCGGTGCAGCATCTGCCAGGCGGTCACCCCGTTGGTGATCAGGGCCACGGCGGCGGCTGCGTCCAGTTCCTCCGGGACGGCGACGAGCGTTCGGGCCGGCGCCTCCAGGTACCGCGTCCAGGCACCGTGGCGGGGCATGGCGGCGACACGATCGCCGACCCGCCTGTCGGTGACGTCCGGGCCGGTCTCGACGACGCGTCCGACCAGGTCGTAGCCGGGGACGAAGGGGAAGGCCGGGGGAAAGGGGTGCAGATGCCCGAGCATCTGCACCTCCGCGTAGGAGACGCCCGCGGCCTCGACCCGGACGACGACGTTGCCGCGGCCCGCGGTGGGGCGGGCGCCCTCGCCGAGGACGATGTGCCGCTCGGGATCGCCGCTGCCGGTCATCCGGACGAACACGTTGGTGTTCTCCGCTGCCGCAGTCGGCGGCACGGGCTCGGGGACACGGGTCGTCATGCCACCCGCCCCTCGTCCCGAGGGGCGAAGTCGGCGGCGTGGTCGGCCGCCCACCGGGCGAACGTCCTGCCCGGGCGGCCGGTGACGCGCTCGACGGTGTCCACCGGGACCGGCGGGTGCGTGACGGCGTCGGCGAGATATCGCAGCACCATCTCCACGACCGGCGCGGGCATGGCCGCCGCCATGGCCTTCCGCGCCTGGTCCGGCGTGATCTCCTCGAACGCGACCGGGCGGCCGACGGCCTCGGCGATCGCCCGCACCTGATCGGTCTGGGTGATCGCCTCCGGCCCGGTCAGCAGGTATGCGCGCCCCGCATGCCCGCCCTCCAACAGCGCGGTCGCGGCCACGGCGGCCACGTCGGCCTCGTGCACCGGTACCCGTTGGGCGGCGCCGTAGGGAGCGCGCGCCACGCCCTCGGTGCGGATGGATTCGGCCCACTTCCACAGGACGTTCGACGCGAACTCGTCGGGGCGTACGAAGGTCCACTCGACGCCGGAGTCTTCGACGGCGCGCTCCACGGCGCGATGGTGCTCCCCGCTGTGGTGGTCGCCCGAGGTGTCCAGCACGGAGGACGAGGAAAGGACGACGATCCGGCGCACGCCGGCCTCCTCGGCGGCCGCGACGACCGCGCGGGCGGTCTCGGGGACCGGGAAGAGGTAGAGGCGCTCCACGCCGTGCAGCGCGGCCCGCAGGGTGTCCGGCTGCAGCAGGTCGCCCTTTTGTATCTCGGCTCCTTCGGGCAGTGCGGCCGTGTCCGGGTCGCGGGTCAGCGCCCGCACTCGCATGCCCGCGGCGAGCAGCTGACCGGTCACCAATCGGCCCACGGACCCTGTCGCTCCTGTCACCAGAACTGTCACGCCTGCTCCGCCCTGTCGGCCTCGGCGCTGCGAGGCTGCTTCGTCTCGTGCGCAACCAGGGTGGGAAACTCGGCTGGAGGGCCCCCTGAGACTCACTGGAGCATGGGGCCGAGGCCGAGGCCGAGGCCGGGGCTGAGGCCTAGGCCGGGGCTGAGGCCGGAGCCGGGCCGGAGTCGTCAGAGCGGGCGCCCCGTAGGGTGCGGAGGCGTCCGGCGAGGCGGTCGCGGGGTGGTCAGCCCGCGCGGTGGCCTTCGATGCGTTGCTCGATGCCGTCCAGTACCCGCTGGAGTCCGAACTCGAAGCCCCGGTCGGGCCCGAGCCCCTCGCCGGGCTCCTCGAAGACCCCGGACCGCCAGACACCGGTGAGCGCGGGGAAGCGGTCGGCAGAGATCGTCTTCTCCAGCAGCGGTCCGGTCTGCTCGTACCACTCGTCGTAGCTGAGCCCGGAGCGCCGTGCGTCGTGCTCGGCGTCCGCGGACTGCTGGGCCGCGCCGCGGACGTAGCCGTTGAGCAGATGGACCACCGCGAGCATCTCCCGCTCCGGCAGGCCCACTTCGGACAGGGCCCCGAGCACGCCGTCCCACAGAGCGGTCTCGTGGGGGCCCATGAGCATCCGGGAGGAGGCGAGGGGCGGCACCCAGGGGTGGCGGCGGGCGATGTCCATACGGCCCCGCGCGTAGTGCTCAAGGGCCTGCCGCCAGCCGTCGGCGCCCTCCAGCGAGGGCGCTTCGCCGAGTACCTCGTCGAGCATGCAGTTGACCAGCTCGGCACGGCCCGGCACGTAGGTGTAGAGCGACATCGCGGTGACGCCGAGCGGCTCGGCGACCTTGCGCATCGACAGGGCGGCCAGTCCCTCGGAGTCGGCGACGGTGATCGCGGTCCGCACGATGCGGTCGACCGTCAGGCCTTGGCGGGGACCGCGGGCCGGGCGGGCGGGATCCCTTTCCGAGCGCCAGAGCAGAGCCATGGTGCGCGCCGGATCCATCCGGCCTTTTCCGCTCGTCCCGCCGGTTCCTGACCTCACATCGGAATGGTAATCCTGTACGCTACCAAGGATTCTTCTTACAGTGTAAAGAGTTTGGTGTCCGGGTTGGCGCACGCCCGGACCAGGAAGAAGGCGAGGCGCAGGTTTGTCCGCTTCCACCCCCACAGCGACCCCACGGCCCGGTGCCCCCCGGCGGCACCCCGCGAGGAAAAGGTTCGAACTCGGCCGCAGAGCCCGGAAGCTGACCCTGGCCGTCCATGTCGTCACCTCGGTCGGCTGGGTCGGGCTCTCGCTGTCCATGGCGGTGCTGGCCGTCATCGGGTTCACCACGCAGGACGCCGCCGTCGCCAAGGGCGTCTACTACGCGATGCGTGTCTTCGACGACACCAGCGTGACGGCCTTCAGCCTCACCGCCGCGATCACCGGGATCCTGCTCTCCTGCGGCACCAAGTGGGGCCTGCTGCTGCACTGGTGGATCGTCGTCAAGTGGGCCATCACGCTGTTCATGACGGTCTTCGCCTGGTTCGTGATCCACCCGGCCGTCCTGACCGCCAGCGAGCGGACGGCCGCGGCGGGCGGCGGTCCGCCGCGGCCGGGCGCGGTGGCCGGCTTCCTGTTGTGGAGCGCGCCGTTGCTGTTCGCCCTGCTCACCGTCGCCGCCGTGGTCTCGGTCTACAAGCCCTGGGGGCGCACGGCGCGCGGAAGCCGCGCCCGGCCCGCGGGCGGACGCGGCTGACGAGCGGTCAGCGCGGGCACCTCCGGGTGCCCAACGCGGCGTCGAACTCGGCGCACCAGGCCGCCAGGTCGGGGGCCCGCAGCAGTTCCGTGCCGATGAGCAGCCCGGCGAAGCCCTCGTCCAGGAGACGGGCCGCCATCGCCGGGCCGGCGATGCCGCTCGCGCTCACCGGGTACGGGGTGCCGGTGCCGAGTAACGCCGGCAGCAGTGCCCGGCCGCGGTCCGGATCGCCCGGACAGCGCTCACGGGTGGCGATGTCCTTGTTGTTGACCGCGACCACGCATTGCGTCCCGCGCGTCACCATCGCCGCCTCCGCCGCGTCGGCGACCTCCACGAAGGGGGTCAGCCCCAGATCCAGGGCACGATCGGTCAGCCGGCCCAGCACCGCGGCGGGCAGCACTCGCGCGGTCAGCAGGACCGCGGAGGCTCCCAGGTCACGGGTCCGCTCCAACTGACGCCCGCTGGTGACGAAGTCCTTGCGCAGCAGCGGCAGCGAGGTGCGGGCGGCGACTTCGCGCAGCAGGTCCTCGGTGCCGCCGAACCAGCGCCCGGTGACCACCGAGAGACAGGGCGCGCCCGCGGCCTCGAAACGTTCCACCGTCTCGGCCACATCCCGGCCGCCCAGCAGATCGCGACCGTCGGCGTCCCGCAGTTTGACCTCCATGACAAGCGGCCGGGCGGCGGCCGTCAGCGCGTCGGTGAAGGGGGCGCTCATACGGTTCTCCAAGCGTGGACGACGGCCCGCGCGCGGTCGGCCCGCAGCGGCCCGTTGCCGTCGCGTGCCGCCGAGTCGACATCGATACCGAGGAAGCGTGGATGCGTACGGGTCTGCGCGAAGTCGCCCGCGTTGTCCGCGCGCAGACCGCCCGCCAGCAGGAACGGCAGGCCCGTCCGGTCGGCGAGCGCGACCACCGCCGCGTCCGCGAGCGGCTCGGCGGTGCTGCCGACCCGGCCGTCCGCGGTGGCCGTGTCCAGCAGGAAGCAGTCGGCACCGGCCCGTTCGTACGCCCCGGTCAGCCGCTCCTCCAGACACACACCGTCACGCAGATGGAGCACCTTGACGATCTCCAGTCCCGGCGGTCCGTCCCGGCGCAGCGCGCCCACCGTGCCCGGAGGCTGGAAGCCGTGCAACTGCACGCCCGGCACCCGGGCCGCCGTCACTGCCGCGAGCAGCGCCCGGGTGTCGGAGGAGAACGTGACCAGCATCGGCCTGAGCCCACCGCCCGCGAGGGCCAGCGAGGCCAGGTCGGTGAGCCGGGCGGCGGACAGCTCCGCCCGGCCGCCGGGCACACCGTGCCACAGGCCGACGAGATCAGCCCCGGCCGCCGCCATCTCCGCGATCTCGGCCTCCGTCGTGGCCCCGCAGAACTTGGCGATCACCGCTCGGCCGTCAGCGGGACGGCCTCCCCGACCAGCGAGCCCTCCGTGAACCCGGCGCCGTCCGCGCTCATCAGCCGCGGATGGGCGGCCCTCAGCTCCTCGACGACCCGCTGGTAGGGAAGGTCGTCGAACTCGCCGTGGAAGCGGAGGAATTCCATGTGCCGACGGCCCCGGAGGTCGAAGGGGTGGTGCAGGCTGTCGGCGGTGCCGTCGAAGTCCAGCGGCGCCAGCCCGTACAGCCGGCACAGCGCCTTGTTGAACACTGGGGTCGCCCGCACCCATCGGCCGTCCAGCCGGACCGAGACCAGACAGTGCATATGGAAGACATCACCGCCGATCAACCGCTTGAGCCGCTCGGAGGCCAGGTGGTTGCGTACATCGGCGAGGACCAGCCGGGCCGGGATGCCGAGCGAGCGCAGACCGGCCGTGTAGAGCACCGACTTGTGCAGGCACATGCCGGAGCCGGTCCGCGCCACCGAACTGGCCCGCAGCCCGGTACGGGACAGGTCCGCCCCGTACACCTCGTAGCGGACACGGTCGCGCACCGCGTGGTAGAGCGCGACCGCCCGGGCGCGCGGGGTGGTGGCCGACGTGGGCAGCGCGTCGGCCACGAAGTCGCGGACCTCGGCCGCGTCATGGTCGAGGAAGGCGGTGGCGCACAACGTGCCCTCGTCCTCGCAGTGTTGGGTCGTCACGGTGGGATCTCTCCGAATTCATGGGTCAAAAGGCCCGGGCGGCCGGTCACAGGCCGAGCAGGGCCGCGATGCGGTTGCGCTGGATCTCGGAGGTACCCGAGTAGAGGGTGGACCCGACCGCGTTGCGCAGCTCGGCCTCGACGCCGTACTCGGCCATGTAGCCGTTGCCGCCGAAGATCTGCACGGCCGCCAGGGCGGAGGCGACGTTCGCCTCGCTGGTGACGAGCTTGGCCATGGCGATGTCCCGGGTCACGTTCGCGCCGGCCGCCAGCCGTTGCGCGGTGCCGTACAGCCAGTGCCGGGCGGTCTCCACCCCGATCTCCATGTCCACGATCCGGTGGGAGACGGCCTGGTTGGTTCCGATGGGCCGGCCGAACTGCTCGCGGGACCGTGCGTAGCCGACACATCGCGTGACGCGGTGGCGCATCTCGCCCGCGTTGACGATGAAGGAGCACAGGATCTCCCGGCGCATCACATGGTCGAGTACCAGGAATCCGCCGCCCGGCGGCCCGATGACGTGGGACGCGGGCACCCGGCAGTCGTCGAGGAACAGCTCGCCCAGGGGCGAGGTGCGCAGCCCCAGTTTGGCGACGGGCGTGCCGACCCGCAGCCCCGGTGTGCCGCGCTCCACCAGGAACGCGGTCACACCGAGCGGGCCGGTCCCGTCGCCGGTACGGGCGTACACCGTGAACAGGTCGGCGACCGGCCCGTTGCTGACGAAGGTCTTGCTGCCGTTCAGCACGTAGTGCTCGCCGTCCCGGACCGCTCTGGTCCGCATGGCCAGGGCGTCCGAACCGCTGTCCGGCTCGCTGATGGCGTGGGCGCCGATCTGCTCGCCGGAGCAGATCGGCGGCAGGTAGCGCTCCTTGAGGACCTGCGAGCCGAAGCGCTGCAGCGGCACCCCGGTGCTCACCATGTGGGTGCAGACCGAGAAGCTCAGCCCGGCGTCCCGGCAGCCCTCGCCGAGCCCCTCCAGCACATACATCGTGGTCAGCAGCGACTGCCCGAGGCCGCCCCACCGCTCGGCGAAGGGCAGCCCGAGGATGCCGGTCGCGGCCAGCGTCCGCCAGTTCTCGTACGAGAACGAGGCATCGGCGTCGCGTGCGATGTGACCGGCGTTGAGCTTCTCCAGCCAGGGTGCGATGCCCTCGCGCAGTGCCCGCTGGTCCGCAGTCCACTCGATCATCAGTAGTGGGAGTAGCCGGACGAGTCGAGGTCATGGCGTTCGTCCCCGCGCAGCGCGGGGGTGAACACGCAGACCAGGCGCAGGTCCTCCGCAGGGTGTGCCACGAGCCAGTGCGCGTCGTGCCGGTCCAGCGAGTACAGCGTGCCGGGGGTGATCGGGTGGACAGTGCCCTCGGCGTCGATCACCTCGCCGGTGCCCGCTATGCAGTAGCAGCTCTCCACATGGTTGCGGTATTCCAGCCGGGACTTGGTGCCCGCGCGGACCGTCGTGTCGGTGACGGTGTACCCGACGCCATCGCTCAGGGTGAGGAAACGGCGGCTCAGGCCGTTGCCCCAGTCGACGCCGGTGGTCTCTTCGAGGTTACGGACGATCATGGGTGTCGTTCCTTTCTTCCGGTTGGCCGGTGAGAGTGCGGACCGGGGCGCGCAGTCCCCGTACGAAGGAGCACAGCTCCACGACGGGATCGCGCCCCAGCACGCGGGCCTGTTCGATGCGGGCCACCCCGGCGCTGCCGACCACGGCGGCGTCGGCGCCGAGCGCTGCCACGCGGGTGATGTCGTCGGCCGTTCTGATCCCGAAACCGACGGCCACCGGCGCGGACGCGGTGGCACGCAGGGTGGTGAGGACCTGTCCGAGCCGGTCCCGGTCCAGGGCCGCGGTGGTGCCGCTGCGGCCGTAGTGGGCGACCAGGTACAGATACGCGGAGGCGAGGTCCGCCGCCTCGGCCAAGGTGCCGGGGCCGGAGACGGCGTAGCAGGTCGTGACGAGCGGCAGCCCCGCCCGGCGCACGGCCTCGTAGTGGGCCGCGCGCAGCCGGGGCGGTAGCCCGTGCAGCAGCAGCCCGTCGCAGCCGGCGTCACGGACGGCGGCGGCGAAGTCGGCGGGGGCGGTGCCCCGGACGGTGTGGCTCCAGTCGGCGAGCAGCGCGATCCGCAGTCGGCGCAGCCCCGGCCGCGCCGACGCCACGGTGTTCAGCACGCTCCGCAGGGTTGCCCCGTCGGCCAGGGCCCGATCGGCGGAGGCCCGGACGACGGGCCCGTCGGTGGCCGAGCCGGGAAACGGCACGGCCAGTTCGAGGCAGTCGACCTCGTTCTCGTCGAGCATGGCCATGAGGTCGGGCAGGGTGTCCAGGGGCGGGTCACCGGCATGGAGGAACACCGCGAGTCCCGGCCGGCCGGGCCGGCGGTGGGCGAAGAACTCAGGCATGAACGGCCGCCCCCGACCGGAGCCGGGACAGCAGGTCCAGGACTCGGCCGTCCCGGATCGCCGCGCGGGCCGCCTCCAGCGCGGCATTCCAGTCGCCGGTGACCTGCCCGGCCACCGCCAGCGCGGCGGCGTTCAGGGCCACGGTCTCCTCCGCCACCGGGGTGCCCCGCCCGGACAGCACCTCCCGGAAGCAGGCCACCGGATCGCCGTCCGGCGGCCGCAGTTCGTCGATCGAGCCGGGACGCAGCCCGAGCCGGGCCGGATCGAGCACGAACTCGTCCTCCAGTGCGCCCTCGCGGGTGTACACCCGGTTCGGCAAAAAGCTCAGCAACTCGTCGGCCCCCGCCCCGTTGACGCACAGCCACACCGAGCGGGTGCCGCCCCGTGCCAGATACCCGGCGGCATGCCGAAGCCCGGTCACCAGCCGCCGGTCGGCGACGCCGGTGAGCTGCGCCCGGGCCGGCAGCCGGGCCAGGAAGGGGCCGAGCGCGTTGACGAAACCGCCGAGCTGCCTGATGTCCAGCGGCAGCACGCTGCGGGTCAGCAGGCCGAGTTCGGCCGGGTAGACGAAGGCGCCGGTGAAGGCGATGCCGTGCGTCTCCAGGGAGGCGTGGGTCTCCTCGTACGACGTGGTCAGCGGAATCCCGAGACGCTCCAGCAGGTCGACCGAGCCGAGAGCGCCGGTGTAGGCGCGCGAGCCGGTCTTCACGACCCGGACGCCGATCGCGGCGGCGACCACCGCGGCGGCCGTCGAGATGTTGAAGGTGCGTGGGCCCCCGCCGGTCCCGACGATGTTGACCGCGGCGCCGATGTCCTCGGGCACACCGGCCGGCTGGTTCTCGGCCAGCGAGTCCAGGAAGCCGGTCAGGGTGATGCGGTCGGGAAGCCGGGTGGCCAGCGAGGCGAGCAGGGCCACCGACTCGCCCCGCCGCAGCCCGCCCTCCCGCAGCCGCTCCCAGAACGAGCGCCAGACCGGTACCTCCACGGGCCGCTCCTGCCGGATCAGCGTGGTGACGGCTTCGTGCACGGCTACACGCTCTTCGTCGGCCGGGGCGACGCGTGGGTGATGAACGCGTCGATGGCCGCCACCGTGTGGAAGGACTCCGGCCTCAGCTCGACCGTATCGGTGTCGATCCCGTAGCGGTCCTCGATCCAGGCGATCACCTTCAGCAGCCCCAGACTGTCGATCACCCCGTTCGCCAGCAGGTCGTAATCGGCGTCCAGTTCCGCCGGGGGTACGTCCGGCAGGAACTCCTCGACCACGAACTCCTTGATGGCCTGGGCGTAAGGCATGTCAGCTCTCCTTCGTGAAGTGGACTCGTACGGCGCGCTCCCGGTCGACCTTGCCGGTGGAGGTCCGGGGCAGCGGCTGGTCGGTGGTCAGCAAGGCCGTGGGAATCGCGGCCCGGGGCAGTCCGCGCGCCAGATACCCGCGCAGGGACAGGCTGTTGACCCCGGCGCCGGGTTCGCGGCGGGCCACGGCGCGCAGCGTCCGCCCGGCCACCGGGTCGGGCACCGCCAGCACGGCGGCCTCGGTGATGTCCGGGTGTGCCAGCAGCCGGTTCTCGACCTCCTGCGGGTTGACGCGGACGCCGCGGACCTTGACCTGGAAGTCGACGCGGCCGACCAGGGTGAGCGTCCCCTCGGCCGAACGGCGCACCAGGTCGCCGCTGCGGAACCAGCGTCGGCCATCCGCTTCTTGGGGGTGCCGGACGAACGCGCCGGACGCGGCGGTGTCGAGGTAGCCGTCACTCTGGAAAGGAGTGGAGACATACAGCTCCCCGGTGCCCGGCCCGTCCAGCACCCGGCCCCGCTCGTCGACGAGCAGGGCCCCCACACCGGGCAGCGGCCGCCCGAGCGGCAGTGGGCGATCCGGGTCCGGGGTGTCGCGCAGTTCGTACAGGAAGCTGTCGTTGGTCTCGGTGCAGCCGTAGACGTTGTACAGGCGGGCGCGGGGCAGGAGTTCCGGCAGCGCGGCCAGCACTGGGAAGGGCATCGTGTCCCCGGTGAAGACCGCGTGCCGGACGGACGGGAGGGTACGGCCCCCGGCGCGGGCGGCGTCGGTCAGCAGCCGGTAGAACATGGGCACCGACTGGACCACCTCGGGCCGCTCCCGTTCGATGAGGTCGAGGAGGCGGCGGCCGTCGGTGGCGCGGTCGGCTTCGACCAGGACGACCCGGCCACCGCGGGCGAGGGTCGTCCACACATCCAGCAGGCACACGTCGAAGTTCAGCGGCGCGTAGTTGAGCACGGTCGTACCGGGACCGATGCCGAAGGCGTCGCCCGCCCAGACCGCGAAGCGGTCCAGCGCGGCACCGGACAGCGGCACGATCTTGGGCACTCCCGTGGATCCGGAGGTGGTGAGCAGCAGCGCGGTCCCGGTGAGGTCCGGGCCCCGGGAGGGGCGGGGCGCAGGCGTCCGGCCCGGAGCGAGCACATGGCCCGCCCCTGCCTGTTCGTAGAGCCGTTGCATGACGTCCGCGCCCAGGTCCGGTGACGGCAGCAGCAACGGGCGTCGGGCCAGCAGACAGGCCAGGACCAGGGCGACGGTCCGGGGCGACTTGTGCGCGGGCAGGGCTACCGGGTCGTCGCCCGGCAGCGCGGCGATCCGGTCCCGTTCGCGCTCCGCGCGGGCGAGCAGTGCCCCGTAGCCGACCGAGTGCCCCCGCCAGACCAAGGCGGTCGCCTGCGGTGTCCGCCGGGCCTGGTCCACGAAGTCTTCTACGAGCGGTCGCGGCCCCGCGATGGTGGTCCTCTCCACGATGCCTCCTTCCGGTCCGCGCTCCGCCGTGATCCGGCGGACGCGCTGATCCCCATGGTGGTTTCGGCACCTGGAGGCTCGATGGAGCCTGGCTCGTCGGACGGGCGCACGGAAGACGGCGGACGACGGCGGACGGGCGCACGCAAGACGGCGGCCGGTCCGCGTCCCCGGGCGGGGAGCGGGCCGGCCGCCGTCGGCGGGTCGGACGGCGGTCAGCCGTCGAGGAGTTCGGCGAGCGTCAGGGCGGGGTCGTGCCTGGGGGGCCCGGCGGGCCACCAGGTGCCGGACCGCTTCCGGTACGGGTACCAGCGGGCGTCGCGCCCGTAGCGCAGCTGCAATCCCCGCTCCGGCAGTGTCCAGCGGTTGTCACGGACGACGAGTTCGGGCAGGTCCTCGTCCTCCCAGCCCGTCGAGAGCGCCGTGCGTGCCCGGGTGAGATCGGGCCCTTCCGGCTGCCAGGCCTCCTCGAACACCGTCAGCCCGGCCGCTCCGCCCCACCGCCATGCCTCGGCCGCCCGGTCCAGCTCGTCCGGCCGGTCGCAGGACTCCCGCAGCCGCGCGGGCACCCGGGGATCGGGGTGGGTGGCGGCGATCCGTACGGTGTCCTGCCACCGGTCGAGCGGCCGGGGCGGCTCGTCGCCCGCGCCCAGGATGTACGCGAGGAGTTCCCTGGCGCGTACCGCCGCGTCGGTGACCAGCCGCTCCAGCGGATCCGCCTCGATGCCGCTGACCGGCTCGGTGCCGGCCTCCGGCGGTTCGGGCAAGGGCGGGAGCGCCGGGAGGGGGCCGCCCGGGGCGAGGTACGCCGCGGCGGGCGGCGGCACCGCGACGGCCGGACCGTCCGCCGGTTCCGCGTCCTTCGGGCCGACGGCGCCGCCCTCGCCGATGTCCTCTTCGTCCTCGTCGTCGGGTCCCTCGGCCTCCTCGGTCATGGCCCGCAGGAGGAGGACGGACTTCAGCTCCTCCAGCGCCGTCGGCCACTCCCGGCCGCGCACCAGCAATAGCAGGTGCGGTTCCTCGTCGAGCAGCCAGGAGAACTGGTAGGCGAGCGCGATCGCGTGCGCGCACGGGTGGTCCGGCTCGTCGCAGCCGCAGTCCGGGTCCAGCTCGCCGTACCCTGGAAGCAGCCCCAGCCGGGCGTCCTCCGCCGCCTCCAGGAGATCCGGGGGCAGTTCCCCCGCGAGCAGCGCCTCGGTCTCCACCGGCCGGTCCGCGGTACGTTCCCAGAGCGCCTCCCACTGCTCGTCGTCCAGTTCCGGAAGCCCGAGGGCCACCGTGTACGGTTCGTCCGCGCCGTCGTACACCTGGGCCGCGACGCGACCCGGGCCGACCGTGAGGGGGCCGAGGCGGCCGGAGCGGGCGACGGTCCGCCCCTTCTTCAGCGGCTCCTCCTCGGGCCAGCCGTCCTCCACCGAGTCCGTCCAGGCCCGGCTCCACCAGGACTGGCCGCGGACCCGGCCGCCCTTGCGGGGCGGGAAGGCGGCGAAACCGCGGGCCCGGTCGTCGTGTCCGCCGCTCATCCCGCGCTCCTCAGCGTCACCAGGTTCGCCAACTCGTCGTTCCCGAGCCGGCCCAGTGCCTGCTCGCCACTGCCGACGACCGCGTCGGCCAGCTCCCGCTTGGTCTCCATCAGCGCCGCGATACGGTCCTCGACCGTGCCCTCCGCGATCATCCGGTGCACCTGCACCGGTCGCGTCTGGCCGATGCGATGGGCCCGGTCGGTCGCCTGGGCCTCGACGGCCGGGTTCCACCAGCGGTCGTAGTGCACGACATGGTCGGCCCGGGTCAGATTGAGGCCCGTGCCGGCCGCCTTCAGCGACAGCAGGAAGACCGGCACCTCGCCGTCCTGGAAGCGGCGGACCATCTCCTCTCTCCGGGGCAACGGCGTCCCGCCGTGCAGCAGTTGGGCCGTGATGCCCCGGTCCCGTAGATGCCGCTCCAGCAGCCGCGCCATCGCGACGTACTGGGTGAAGACCAGCGCCGCGCCGTCCTCCGCCAGGATCGTGTCCAGCAGTTCGTCCAGCAGGGCCAGTTTGCCGGAGCGGCCGGCCAGCTTCGGCTCCTCCTCCTTGAGGAACTGCGCGGGATGGTTGCAGATCTGCTTGAGACCGGTGAGCAGCTTGAGGACCAGACCGCTGCGGGCGATTCCTTCGGTCGATCGGATCTCGGCCATCGTGGCGCGCACCTGCTCCTCGTAGAGGGCGGTCTGCTCGGTGGTCAGCGGCACCGGGTGATCCGTCTCGGTCTTGGGCGGCAGTTCGGGTGCCACGCCCGGGTCGGACTTGCGCCGGCGCAGCACGAACGGCCGGACGAGATCGGCGAGCCGCTCGGCGGTGGCGCCGGGACCCTGCCCGGCGCCCGCGGCCGACCGCTCGGCCTCGATCGGGGCGATCCAGCGGCGGCGGAAGCGGCCCTGGGTGCCGAGCAGACCGGGTGTGGTCCAGTCGAGGAGGGCCCACAGCTCGGAGAGCCCGTTCTCCACGGGGGTGCCGGTGAGCGCGATCCGTGCGTGCGCGGGGATCAGCCGCAACGCCCTGGCCGT
The DNA here is from genome assembly GCF_040684035.1 of Streptomyces sp. NPDC093018. Taxonomy (NCBI): domain Bacteria; kingdom Bacillati; phylum Actinomycetota; class Actinomycetes; order Kitasatosporales; family Streptomycetaceae; genus Streptomyces; species Streptomyces sp. NPDC093018. Next base: position 252,864 of record NZ_JBFBFF010000011.1, on the reverse strand, counting down.
GGCCGACGACGCGTTCTTCACGTGCTGGGCCTCGTCGGCGACGACCATCCCCCAGCGGTGCCCGCCGAGCCGCTCGGCGTCCAGGCGCATCGTGCCGTAGGTGGTCAGCACGAAGCCGTCGGCCACGCCCTCGACGCCGCGGCCGGCGCCGTGGAAGCGGCGCACGGCGGTGCCGGGGGCGAACCTGCGGATCTCCCGCTCCCAGTTGCCGAGCAGCGACGCCGGGCACACCACGAGCGTGGGGCCCCGGCTGCCCGCGTGCTCCTGGCGCAGCAGGTGGAGCGCGATGAGCTGGACCGTCTTGCCGAGGCCCATGTCATCGGCGAGGCAGCCGCCGAGACCGAGCGAGGTCATCCGCGCCAGCCAGGCCAGTCCTCGCGACTGGTACGCGCGCAGGGTCGCCGCGAGCGCGGCCGGCTGCTCGACGCGCTCCTCGCCGGTGGAGTCGGCCAGCAGCGTGCGCAGGGCGCGCAGCCAGGGCCCGTCGGTGACGGCCACCTGCTCTCCGTCGATCTCCGCGTACCCGGTGAGGGCGACCGCGAGCGTCTCCACGGCGGTGAGCGAGGGCAGCACCCGGTTCCGGGCTTTGCGCGCGAGTTCGGGACCGACGAACGTCCACTCGCCGCGCACCCGTACGACCGGCCGTCCCGCCGCGGCGACGGCCTCCGTCTCCGCCTCGGTGAGCGACTCGCCGTCGAGACAGAGCTGCCAGCGCAGGTCGACGGTGCCGTCTCCGCCGAGGAAGGAGCGCATGTCGGCGGGCGGCGTGCGGTCCGCGCCCACCGCGGCCCGCGCGGTCAGCCGCCGCTGTGCCTCGTCAGGCCAGCGCACGTCGACGCCGTGCGCGCGCAGCCGGGCCGCCGCACCGCCCAGTAACTGGCCGAACTCCTCGTCGGTGAGGTCGAGTCGGCGTGGCACCGGCAGCAGCCGGGCAAGCGGATCCCACACGGTGGCCGCGCGGCGCACGGCGCGGACGGTGTCGGCCTGGGCGACCGGTCCCAGCGCGTGCGGGGCGCCGTCGAACAGGTCGGCGGCGGTGAGTTCCACGGTCGGGTCGGCGAGGTCGGACACCAGGGGGACGACCTCGCCGACCGGCGCGCCGTCCGCGCCTTCGGCCAGCCGTACGGAGAGCGAGACCCGCACGCCGGAGTCCACACCGACCGCGATCTCCTCCGCCCAGGACCGCAGTTGCGGCACGTGCTGGGGTGCGGTGGCGGCGAATGCGGCCCGGCCGGTGGCCGCCTCGGCGGCCGCGGTGCGCGGCAGCGTGTCGGCGACGGCGTCCACGAAGGCGCGCAGCACCCGGTCCGCCGGGGGCGGCAGCGCGGTTCCGGGCGCGGGCACCGCGAGGGCCTCCGGCGGGGCGGCGGCCGACAGTTCGCGCAGCCGCAGCATGTCCGCGGGGTCGAGCGGGCCGGCCCGCCAGGCGTCGTGACCGCCGTCCGACACGCCGGGGAGGAGCCGTTCGCGGGCGGCCAGATGGAGCGCCAGCGCGGTGGCGGCGCCCCAGAAGGCCGCCGCGCGGTGCACCCCGTCGCCGCCGTACTCGCGCCGGGCCAGGGCCAGGACCGGCAGCGCGTCGGCGACGGACAGCCACAGCACGGGGACCGGGTGCCGTCCCCGTGCCGTGACAAGCCCGGTCGCCGCCGGGACGGCGCCGGGGAGGGTGGGCGGATCCCCGCCCTCCGGGTCCCAGAAGGCCATTCGCCCGGTACGGGCCGGGTCACCCGGCTCGAAGGCAACCGCGTACCGCGCCAGCCGTCCGGCGTGCTCACGCGCAATCCACACCATGGGTCCCGCTTTCCACATTCCTGATGTCGCTGTTCCGGTCTTCCGCGTCGCCGCGGTCCCGTCTTCCGCTCCTGGCCGCGCGGCCCAGCCGTGTTCCACGGCCATTCGAGTGCCGTCTGTGACGGTGGCTGTGCCTTCCGGCCTCTTCCAGAAAGGAACTCTCCGTGATCACACTAATCAACCGGTTCGAAGTCACCGGATCCGTCGAGGAGTTCGAGCATGCCTTCGACGGCACCTCGGCGTTCTTCGCCGCCCAGCCCGGCTTCGTCCGCCACCGCCTTCTGCGCCACCTGGACCGCCCCGGCCACTACGTCAACGTGGCCGACTGGGAGGACACGCGCTCCTTCCAGCAGGCCCTGCGGCAGCCCGAGTTCGCCGCACATCGCGCCGTGCTCCGCGCCCTGAGCCACAGCGACCCGGAGCTGTACACCGCGCACCTGGAACGCGTGCCGTCCTGAGCGTCCGGACAGCCCGGGGAGGGGCGGCGCACATCGCGCCGCCCCTCCCCGCCGAGCCGCCGACCCGGTCACCCGGGTCGTACACCCAGGTCGTGCCCGAACACCTGCCGCGGGTCCCATACGGCCTTGATCCGCCGGAGCCGCGCGTAGTTGTCCTTGTAGTACAACCGGTGCCAGGGCACGCCCGAGGTGTTCCACTCGGGATCGGCCATGTCGAGGTCCGGGTAGTTGATGTAGCACCCGTCGGCGCCGTCCCGCCCCGGCACCGGTACACCACCCGTCGTGGCGAACACGTCCCGGTACATGCGCCGCAGCCAGCCGATGTTCTCGGTGTCGGCCTCGGGGTCCTGCCAGGTGTTCATGAAGATGACGTTCACCACCGCGTCCCGGTGCGCGGTGGCGGTCGCCGCCGACGGCACGGCATTGATCCGGCCGCCGTACGACTGGAACGAGACGCTGGCCGCCTGGCTGCTGTGGTCGGCGCTGTCGAGGTGGGTGAACAGGGCGTCGATCTGCCGGTCGGACAGGGCGCGGCGCAGATAGGCGGACTTGATCTTCTGCCGCCCCTTCTCCATGTCCTGGGACTCGGCGAGTTCCGTGGTCGCGGTGAACCAGGGGACCCGGGTGACCCCCTGGGTGTACGGCGTCACGCCGACGCCCTCCGTCACGGCCGCCACGTACCGCTCCACCAGCCGCTCGGCGTCCGGCAGGGCGGCGTCGAGATGGGTGAAGCTGATGGCGCTCTGGCCGGGGTCGTTCTCCCGCAGCCGGCTCAGCAGCACCAGTCCGCCGTACAACCCGGTGTACGGGGACCCGGCATGGCTGTTGCGCTCGTGCCAGCGGCCGAAGTTACCGACCAGCCGCCGCATGGCCGCCCGGTCCATGCCCTCGCGCGGGAAGATCACCGCGCTGGTCAGGATGTCGGCGGGCGGGCGCGGGAGCAGCCGGGCGGGGTCGTCGCCGGTGGCGCCGGGGGAGCGGAACCAGTAGCGGGTGACCACGCCGAAGTTGCCGCCGCCACCGCCCGTGTGGGCCCACCACAGGTCGCGGTGCGGGTCCCCGGCCTCGCGGGTGGCGATCACGGCACGGGCCCGGCCCGCTGCGTCGGCGACGACGACCTCGACGGCGTACACATGGTCCGCGGCGAGACCGAAGCGCCGGGACAGCGCCCCGTACCCGCCGCCCGCCACGTGCCCGCCGATGCCGACGGTGGCGCTGGCACCGCCGGGCAGGGTGACGCCCCAGGTGTCGTACAGCCTGCGGTACACGTCCATCAGCCGAGCACCGGACTCGATCATGACGGCACGCATCCGCGGGTCGTACGCGACGGCGTTCATCTCGCCGAGGTCGATCACCAGCCGTACGGCCGGGTCGCCCACGAAGTTCTCGTAGCAGTGGCCGCCGCTGCGCACCGCGACCCGTCGGCCGGACCGGGCCGCCTCGCCGACGGCACGGACCACCTCACGCGTGCTCGTGGCCACACGGAAGGCCGCCGGACGCGCGGTGAACCGCTTGTTGCGGCCGCGCGTGGCGAGTACCTCGTAGCGGGGGTCGCCCGGGGTGATGTCGGCGGAGTCGGCCGGTCCGGGGCGCGGGTCCGGCCCGGCGGCCGCGGCCGGGGCGGTGCTGATCCCCGCGCCGAGGAGCCCTGCGGCCCCGGCGGTGAACGTGCCGGCGACGAAGCGCCGGCGGCTCGGAGTGCTCATCGTGTCCCTTCCCCATGGGCCGCGCCGTGCGGTGTACGACTCCTCGCCACGGTCAGACCGCCTCTCGGGCCGCCAGGGCCCGGTTCACGGCGTCCAGATAGGCGCGCGGCGTACCGGCGGCGTCGAGGATCTCGTCGAGCGCCACCTCGTAGTCACGCTCGATGCGCCCGGTGGTCTGGAGCATGGCCAGCGAGTCGTAGCCGAGGTCGACGAAGGGAATGTCCAGCACGTCGCCGTCCAGGTCGACGCCCTCCTCCTCACCGGCGCACTCGCGCAGCAAGGCGGTCAGTTCGCTCAGTTCCAGATGCTTCATCACACTGTCTCTCCGCGTGCCGGGCACGCTCATCGGGTAAGTCGGTTCAGTCCGCGCGGCGGACCACGGTCGCGGCGTTGAAGCCGCCCCGGCCCCGGGCCAGGACCAGGGCGTTGCGCAGGCGGAGCCCACGGCGTGGGGCGCCGGTCACCAGATCGACGGGGCAGTCGTCCGCGGGGCGCTCCGTGCCTGTGGTCGGCGGGATGACCTGCTCACGCAGCGCGAACAGCGCCGCAGCCAGGTCCAGCGAGGCTCCGCCCGCCAGTAGTCGGCCCGTCATGGACTTGGGTGCGGTGACCGGCACCCTGAAGCGGCCGAACAGGCCCGCGATGGCGGAGGCCTCCGCCCGGTCCGCGGCGCGGTCGCCCGCCGCGTCGGCGAAGACCACATCGACATCTCCCGGTGTCACCCCGGCGTCGGCCAGCGCGAGCCTGGCCGCCTCGGCCAGGCGCGGGGAGCCCCCGGCGTCGAAGGTCGCCGCGCTGCCCGCGATCGAGCCGTAGACCGCGGCGCCACGCTCCCGGGCCGCCCGCGCCTCCTCCAGCACGAACAGCGCCCCGCCCTCGCCCACCACATGACCGCGGGCTCCGGCGTCGAACGGAAGGAACGCCAGATCCGGGTCGTCCGCGGTGCTCAGCCCGCCGCCCGCCAAATGGGCGGCCCACCCCCAGGGGCACAGGGCCGAGTCGACACCCCCGGTGATCACCAGCCGGGTGCCCCGCCGGATCTGCCGTCGGGCTTGTGCGACCGCGTCCAGGCCCCCCGCCTGCTCGGATACGAGGGCACTGCTCGCGCCCCGCAGACCGTGCCGGATGGAGATCTGTCCTGTGTTGACGGCGTAGAACCAGGCGAAGGACTGGTAGGCGCTGACATGACGGCCGCCCCGGCTCCACAGCGCCTGCAACTCGCGTTGCCCGAACTCGAACCCGCCCGCGGAACTGGCGGTGACCACTCCGGCGCTGTAGTCGGGCAGTCGAGCCGGGTCCACCCCCGCGTCGTCGAGAGCCTCCCGCGCGACGGCCAGGGACAGCCGGGTCACCCGGTCGGTCTGCGGCAACAGCCGGCTGGACACATGGTCGGCGGCGACAAAGCCCGGCACCTCGCCGGCCAGGCGCACCGGATAGCCCGAGGCGTCGAACAGGGTGACGGGGCCGATGCCGTTCTCTCCGCGCAGCACGGCCGCCCACCAGGCCGCCGCGCCGAAGCCGTTGGGCGCAGCGACCCCGATCCCGGTCACGACGGCGGTCCCCGTGCGGGCGGCGGGCGGCCGCGGGGGCGCGGACACCGGCGGGGCCGTCCTCACGCCGCCTCCGCGAGCCGCGGGCGGGTCAGGACGATGGCGCTCTGGAAGCCGCCGAAGCCACTGCCGACGCTGAGCACGGTGTCGGTGCGGCGCTCGCGGGCGATGTTCGGGGTGTAGTCCAGATCGCACTCCGGGTCGGGATCACACAGATTGGCCGTCGGCGGCACCGTGTTGTGGGTGATGGCCAGGGCACTTGCGGCAACCTCCAGCGAGCCGATCGCGCCCAGCGAGTGGCCGATCATCGACTTGATGGAGCTGACCGGGACGTCGTAGGCGTGGCTCCCGAGGCTGCGCTTGAAGGCGGCCGTCTCGTGCCGGTCGTTCTGCCGGGTGCCCGAGCCGTGCGCGTTGACGTAGTCGACGGCGGTCCGGTCGAGCCGTGCCTCGTCGAGCGCCGCCCGGATGGCCTCGGCCATCTCGCGGCCGTCGGCACGCAGGCCGGTCATGTGGTACGCGTTGCTGCGGCTGGCGAAGCCCGAGATCTCGGCGTACATCGGCGCGCCCCGGCGGCGCGCCCGTTCGAACTCCTCCAGTATCAGGACCGCCGAACCCTCGCCCAGTACGAAGCCGTTGCGGGTCCGGTCGAAGGGCCGGGAAGCGGTCGCCGGATCGTCGTTGCGCGGGCTGGTCGCCTTGATGGCGTCGAAGCAGGCGACCGTGATGGGGGAGATCGGCGCGTCGGTGGCGCCTGCCAGCATGACGTCGGCGCTGCCTTCGCGGATCAGCTCGGCGGCGTAACCGATCGCGTCCAGACCGGAGGTGCAGCCGTTGGACACCAGTGACACCGGACCCTGGGCGCCGGTGGCCCGCGCCACCTCGGCCGCCAGCGAGCTGGGCACGAAGTAGTCGAAGAGATGGCCCACGGCCCTGGTGTGGTCGACGGTCCAGTCCCGTCCGCAGTCGCTGACGACCGCGTACTCGGTGTCCAGTCCGGTGGTGCAGCCGACCGCGCTGCCGAGGCTCACCCCGGTGCGCGAGGGATCCAACGCCTCCTCGACCCCGCTGTCCGCGAGGGCCTCGCGGGCCGCGACAAGGGCGAACTGGGCCGCCCGGTCGAGCCGTTCGAACGCGGGGTCGAACCCGTGCTCGGCCGGGTCGAAGTCGGCCTCGGCGGCGATACGGGAGCGGAACGGTGCCGCGTCGAACAGGGAGATGTCCCGGGTGGCCGTACGGCCTGCCGTGAGCAGCTCCCAGAACGCCTTGGCGCCCACACCACCAGGGGCGACCACCCCCATGCCGGTAATCACGACCCTTGTCATCGGATTCCTCACAGTCCTGAGCCTCGGTTGCGTCCTCGGACACCGAGCCTCACCCACGAGGCTGGAGCCTCACTCGACTCCCGTCCGCCGATGGCAGGAGCGCCGGGCGCGCGACCGCGGACGCGACGGTGGCCGCGTCCGCTGACGGGGAGAGGGACGCGGCCACCGGCGTTCACCGCCAGGGCCGGTGAAGGGCCGGTGCCCGGCGGGATCCAGGGGGTGGAGCGGGACGACGGGGTCTCAGTGGCTGAGCCTGGCGAACCGGCGCAGGGCCAGCGGGAAGAAGACGGCGAACAGCGCCACCGGCCAGAGCACGGCGGCCAGGGTGTGCCCGGACGCGCCTCCGACGCTGCCGAACAGGTCCCGCGCCGCCGTCGCGGTCTGGGACATGGGGTTCCACTGCACCACCGTGCCCAGCCAGTCCGGCATGGACGTGGGCGTCGCGATGGCGTTGGACAGGAAGCCCACCGGCCAGACCAGGATCTGCACGGCCTGCACCAGCTCCGGTTTCCCGGCCACCAGAGCCAGGTAGATGCCGATCCACAGCATCGCGAACCGGAACAGCAGCAGGAGACCCACGGCGCCGAGGAAGCCGCCCGCCGTCGTGTGCGCCCGCCAGCCGATCGCGTACCCGACACCGATCATCACGGCCAGGCTCACCGCAGACTGCAGCATGTCCGCCGCCGACCGGCCCACCAGCACGGCGCCGTTCGCCATCGGCATGGACCGGAACCGGTCGATCACGCCCTTGTTGAGGTCCTGGGTGACCGCGATCACCGTGCTCTCCAGGCCGAAGGCCATGGTCAGCGCGAGAATGCCGGGCACCAGATAGTCGATGTAGTCACCGCCGACGTCACGGCCACCGCCGATCAGAAAGCCGAACATCAGCAGGATCATCACGGGGAAGACCACGCCGACCGCCACCTGCACCGGCTGCCGGCCCCAGTGGGCGAGTTCCCGCCGGGTCATGGTCCAGGAGTCGCTCAGCGCGAAGGCGAGACCGCCGCCGCCCTCGCGCACCGTGTTCGTGGTGCTCACCGTGCTCATACCGCCTCCTTGGTCCGGGTCCCGTCCGCTGCCTGGGCCTCCTCGGACCGCCCTGTCAGGCGCAGGAACACCTCGTCCAGGGTGGGCCTGCGCACCGCGATGTCCTCCGCCTCGATGCCCGCCGACTCCAGCGCCCGCACCACCTGGGTGAGCGTGCTCATCCGGTCGGTCACGGGCGCGCTGAACCGCCGGCGGTCGGCGTCCACCGTGACGTCGTCGGCGGCGAATGGCATCAGCGCGACCGCGCCGGCCAGGTGGGACGCGTCCCGCAGGACGACATCGATGCGGTCGCCACCGGTACGGGCCTTCAGCTCGTCGGCGGTGCCGTCGGCGATGACCCGGCCCTGGTCGACCACCGAGATCTGGTCGGCGAGTTGGTCGGCCTCCTCCAGGTACTGGGTGGTCAGCAGCACTGTGGTGCCCCCGCCGACCAGCGAGCGCACCGAGTCCCAGACCTCGGCCCGGCTGCGCGGGTCGAGCCCGGTGGTCGGCTCGTCGAGGAAGAGCACCTCCGGCTCGACGATCAGCGAGGCGGCGAGGTCGAGCCGCCGCCGCATGCCGCCGCTGAACCGCTTGACCTGCTTGTCCCCGGTGTCCGACAGGCCGAACCGCGCCAGCAATTCGTCGGTGCGGGTGCGGGCCCGGCGAGCGCCGAGGTGGTGGAGCCGGCCGAACATCTCCAGGTTCTGCCGACCGCCCAGCTCCTCGTCCAGCGCGGCGTGCTGGCCGAGCAGTCCGATGCGGGCCCGCACCCGGTCGGCCTGCGTCGACACGTCGTACCCCGCGACCATCGCGCGGCCCGAGTCCGGCCGCAGCAGCGTGGTCAGTACGCGGACCGTCGTCGTCTTGCCCGCGCCGTTGGGGCCGAGGAGAGCGTGCACGGTGCCGCGTCCCACCCGCAGGTCCAGTCCGTCCAGAGCGGCTTTGTCCCGGTATCGCTTCCGTACGCCCTCGACGTCAATCGCGTCGGTCATGCGTTCCCTCCGCTCGTGTAGTCAAGCTTGACTACTGCTCGCCGGGACAAGTAAAAGCCCGTTCCGGTGATTAGTCAAACTTGACTACGCGGGGGGAGGGCGGCGCCGTCCCGCCGATGGGGGGCTCAGTGCTCGTCCTCCGGGTGCCGTTCCCCGGTCGCGTACGGATTCCGCTCGCCTTCCGCGAGCACCGCGTGCACCCCGGCGAACGGCTCGCCCTCACCCGCGAAGGTGTACGCCCCGCCCTCTACGCGCCGGATCAGCCCGTCGGTCCACTCCGCACCCGCGTCCGCCGAGTGCACCCAGAGGTTCATGATCTCGCCGATGTGCCCGAGCTGGTCCGGGCCGTCCTGCGGCGTGTAGTACTCGGTCACGGCCTTGCGCCAGTCCCGGATGGCGCGCACCCGGTCCCGCAGCAGTTCCAGCGCCTCGGCGCGGTCCAGGTCGACGATGAACCCGAGCGCGGCGGCGAGCACATCCGGCTTCTGGTCGTGCGCGGTCAACGACTCGCGCAACAGCCGGAAGTACTCCTCCGTGCCCCTCGCCGTCATCTCGTACTCGGTCCGGGGCGGACCGCCGGCCGTAGAGGGGGCGATCTCGTGCGCGTGCAGCAGTCCCTGCTTCTCCATCTGCTTCAGGGCGTGGTAGATCGAGCCGGGCTTGGCGTTGGACCACTCGTGGGCGCCCCAGTACTCCAGGTCGTTGCGCACCTGGTAGCCGTGGGCTCGCCCATGTCGGCGCACGGCGCCCAGCACGAGAAGACGGATGGCTGACATACGCTCCAGATTACGGCCTCGGGTGGCGGCCGGACCGGAGCGGCCGAGGCGCTGCCGCCCCGACCGCCGGGCCGCCCGCCCGGGATCCCGGTTGCGGGCGGGCTGATCACGTACGGCGGGTCAGACCCGCACCCCGAACATGAACGGCCCGCCGATGGTGTCCATCGACTCGTAGCGCACGACCGTGCCCGTGCGCGGGGCGTGGAGGATCTGGCCGTTGCCGGCGTAGAGGCCGACGTGGTGGAGGTCGTTGAAGAAGAAGACCAGGTCGCCGACCTGGAGCTGGCTTCGGGTGAGGCGGGTGCCGATGCCCGCCTGTTCCTCGGAGGTGCGCGGTATGTGGACGCTCGCCTGTGCGTAGGCCCAGGAGGTCAGGCCCGAGCAGTCGTAGGAGGCGGTGCCGGTGGCGCCGCGGAAGTACGGCTTGCCGAGCTGGGTCTGGGCGGCGGCGAAAGCGGCGGCGGCCCGGCCCGAGGCGGAGTTCTCGTTGCCGAGCTGCACCCGTTCGGTGGCGGAGCGGCTGGCCCGGTGCTGTTCGTCGGCGAGGGCCGACTTCTCCTTGGCGGTCAGGGTGTTGAGGAGCTTCTGCGCCTCCGCGAGCTTGCCCTGCATCTCCTGCTTCTTGTGGCCCAGCTCGGTGCGGGTACTGGCGAGGTCCTTGAGCTTCTCGGTGGCCTCGGCGCGCTGCTGGGCGAGGGTGCGCTGCTTCGCCTGGATCTTCTTCAGGGCGGAGACCTGCTGACCGCTCAACTGGTCGAGCGTCGAGGCCTTGTCCAGGAAGTCGTCCGGGTCGGAGGACAGGAAGAGCTGGACCGAGGCATCGAGGCCACCGGAGCGGTACTGCGCGCTGGCCATCGAGCCCAGGCCGTCACGCAGCTTGTTCAGCTCCTGCTGGCCGCGCGCGACGCCGTCCTGGATCGCGGAGATCTCCTTCTGGAGCTTCTGCTGCTTCTCCTTGGCCCCGTTGTACTTCTCGGTCGCCTGCTCGGCCTGCTCGTAGAGTTTGTCGACCTTCGCCTTCACCTCGTCCTTGCCGGGCTTCTGGCTCGGTGCGGCGTTGGCGGCCTGCGCGCTCAGGGCCACGGCCGCGGCTGCCGCGGTGGTCAGTACGGTGACACGCGTTCGGCTGGGCTGCCTGGGTCGTCGATGGGAGGCCACAGGGGCGCACTCCTTGCTCCTTCAGCCGCCTGCCAGCACGGCGGTGGGCGGGGCCCTCCGCCGTCACTCCGTCCGAGTGAGCACTGAAACGGGGGTTGGAGCATGACCTTAATGAACTTCTTACCATTGGATCAAACGTTTGGATGACCTCACGGTCGGCCGTCGCGACGAAGCCGCCCGCCACAACGAGCGGTCGCCGCCCAAGAATTGGGCACCCTTAGCGGTTCCGCCGACCGGCCGTGCCTCACATCGTGGCCGTGGCCTCGTCCAGAGCCGACAGCGCGGCGGCGGCCTCGGCCTGGCGCGGGCTGCGGAGAGCGGTGAGGTCGTCGCGCGCGGCGAGGAGGGTCGCCCGGGCCTCCGGATGGCCCAGCGCGCTGAGGACATGGCCCAGATCGAGGCGGGCAGGTCCGGCCCAGGCGGGCATCTGGGCGGTCTCGAAGGCGGTGAGGGCCTGGCGGAGCGGGGGTTCGGCCTCGGACCAGCGTTCCAGGGCGGCCAGGTCGTTGCCGATCTGCTGGCGGGCGACCGCGTGGTACAGCGCGATCAGCTCGTCCGTACGGCCCGGGATCCCCGCGCGGCAGATCCGCTCGCTGCGGCGATGGGTCTCCAGTGCCTCCACCGGCTGACCGGCCTGACGGAGCAGGGTGCCCAGGGAGTTGAGGATCGTCAGCTCGGCCAGCCGGGCCTGCGCGGACTTCTGCGAGGCCAGGCAGTCGGCCCCCGCCCGCAGCCGCGCCTGCGCCTGCGGTACCAGGCCCTGCCGGTGCAGCGCGCCCGCGCCGTAGCCGAGCGCCCAGCCCTCCTGAAGTCCGTCCCCGCAGTCGCGGGCCGCCACGAGCGCCGCGTCGGCGGAGGTCAGCGCGTTGTGGGGGTCGTGCACGCACATGTTGTAGGACCAGGCGAGGTAGTTGAGGTGGATCGCCTCGTCCCGTCTGCTGCCCAGTAGGCGCGCGGAGTCGGCGGAGCGCTGGAACACCTCCACCCACTGCTCCCAGTGCTGGTTGATGTCGGAGAACCAGTGCATCGCCTGCGCCGTGTCCAGGACCTGCTGATGACGGCCGGTCTCATGGGCCCGGCGCAGCGCTGCCAGCCACTGGGCGCGCTCGGCCTCCAGCCAGGCCCGCGCCTCCTCCCGGCCGGCGGGGGCTCCGTCCGGGTCGGGGTCGCCGTCGTGCGCATCATTCGGAGGGCTCCCCTCGTGCTCCACGTCGAAGTGCAGCGCGGCGGCGGTGGCCCGGCGCAGCATCCACCGGGTGGTCCGGTCGAGGGCGGCGTCGCGGATCTCGGGGCCGTCCTCGATCGCGACCTGTTCGGCCGCGTAGAGCCGGAGCAGGTCGTGGAAGCGGTACCGCTCGGCGGTGGCATCGCTCTGCAGCAGCCCGGCGTCGGTCAGTTCCTCGGCGCAGGCCACGGCGTCGTCGTAGGACAGCCCGGCCAGCAGCGCGCCGGTCTCGGGGCTGAAGTCCGCCCCGGCGGCCAGCGCGGCACGGCGCAGGAACGTCCGTGCGTCCGTGGACAGTTGGCGGTACGAGAGGGCGAACGCGGCACGCACCCGCAGGCTTCCGGCCTGGAGGCCGTCCAGGCGGCGGCCCTCGGCCGCGAGACGGGCGACGAGCTTGCTCAGGCGTTCGTGCGGGCGGCTGAGGAGCCGCTGCCCGGCGATCCGCACGGCCAGCGGCAGCTGGCCGCACAGGTCGGCGAGATCGCGCGCGGCCTGGGCCTCCGCCCGCACCCGCTCAGGGCCGATGATGCGGGTCAGGAGTTCGACCGCCTCCTCGCGCCGCAGCAGGGCCAGATCGGTGCGGTGGACGGATTCCAGACCCGCCAGGGAGTGCCGGCTGGTGACGATGGTCAGCGCCGGTCCGGCGCCGGGCAGCAGCGGGGCGACCTGGGACTCGTCGACGGCGTTGTCCAGCAGCAGGAGCATCCGCCGGTCGCCGGTCATGGATCGCCACAGGCCCGCGCGGTCGTCGGTGCCGGCCGGTATCGCGGCGTCGGCGATGCCCAGCGCGCCCAGCAGCCGGGCGAGCGCGTCCCGGGGTGTGGTCGGCTCGGGATCCATGCCGTGCAGGTCAAGCGCGAACTGCCCGTCCGGGAAGTGCGGGGCGAGGCGGTGCGCGGCGTGCACCGCGAACGCGGTTTTCCCCAGGCCGGGTTGGCCCGAGACCACGGTGACCCCCGGCCGGTCGGGATCGGTGTCCCGCGCCAGCTCCAGCAGCCCGGCGAGGGCCGGGCCGCGGGCGGTGAAGTCCTTGATGTCGCGAGGCAGCGCCAGGGTGCCGGTGGCGGCCGGTCCGGTGTCGGTGCGCGGGCGCGGACGGCCCACGGCGGCGGACTTCTCCAGGTCGGCCGCCTCGGCGTCGTCCAGGCCCAGGGCCTCGGCGAGAACCTGGACCGTACGGCGCTGCGGCCCCCGGGTACGCCCGCGCTCCATGTCGGCCAGCGCCCGGACGCTCACCCCGGCGGCGTGCGACAGCGCCTCCTGGCTCAGCCCGGCGCGGGTCCGCAGCTGGCGCAGCCGCTGCCCGAAGTCTCCCGTGAGAGGCGTGCCGTCGCGCACCGTCGAAGTCCCCTGACCGTCCGGCCCGTCCGGATGCGAGCCCCCGGCAGAAGTATGGCGGACGACAGTTCTGCCGGTGGAACCGCATGGGACGCGGGGACCAGGGGTGGTGAACTCGACGCAAGGCACGGACCGCCGTGTCGCACGGACCGCGCGCACGCCGGTTCCGGCGAGTTCGCGGACACCCCGTCGCCCCGCTTCGCGCTCCCGCCGTACGACCTCGCGCGCATCCTGCCGCCTGACTAGCGGCCGGGCCAGGGCGAGGAGAACCGCGGAACACGGAATACGGACCGCGAACCATGGACCGCGAACCATGGACCGCGAACCATGGACCGCGAACCATGGACCGCGAACCACGGACCACGGACCGCGGACCACGGACCGCGGACCGCGGAACACAGAACACGAACGGCACGATCTCGGCCGGGGCCGGCGCGCCTCGGTCCTTCACCACTCATCGGGGGAATCTCCATGAACACGCTCCACCGCACCGCCCTGCTCGCCGCCGCGGGCACGGCCCTCGTCCTGTCCCTCACCGCCTGTCAGGGCGACGGCGACGCCAACTCGGCTCCCGCGTCCGGTTCTTCGGCGAGCGCGCAGTCCCCGAGCGGCAAGGCGACCGACGCGTCCGCTGCGCCGGGATCCGCCAACTCGGCCGGTACGGGCAGCTCTTCGGGCTCGACCGGTTCCAGCGGCAGCGGCGGCTCCACCAAGACCTCCGGCTCGTCCGGCTCGTCCGGATCCAGCTCCTCCGGCGAGCAGGCGTCCGCCTCCACCCCGGTCTGCGCCGCCAAGGACGTCCACATCACCGCCGCCACGCAGGATGGCCCGCCGTACACCCACATCGTGCTCACGGCGAAGAACACCTCGCGCCACTCCTGCCGGTTGACCGGCTTCCCGCACATCCAGTTCCTGGAGAGCCACAAGCAGGACGTGCCGGCCGTCGCCAAGAGCAAGCCGGAGGCGCCGGTCGTGCTCGCGGCCGGAGACCCGGCGTACGCCCTGGTCAAGCTGTCGGACGGCGGGCGCGAGGAGAACAACGAGCCCGTGACCGCGTTCTCCGTCATGCTCGCGGGCGACCCGACGGTCATCGCCGTCACCGCGCCCGGCAGCGAGGGCATCGCCGTCGACCCGGCGAAGGCCCTCACCGGCTACTGGACCCCCGAACTCCGCAACGGCGCGGACGACTTCTGAGCCGCGTGGCGGGCATGGGGGCCCGTCACGTACCCACGGTCACACCGGCGTCGGCGCCATGCTCCGGGCCCGCGCCGGTGTGACCGCTTCACGTCGAAGTCCCTGCACCACAGCCCCCGGCGTCACCCGTGCGCGCCGAACATCCCTGCCCCCAGCGGGCGTTGGCGATCGAAGCCGGGCAGGATCAGGAACGTCCCGGTGGCCGTCGTCGTCGTGAAGTCCAGCAGCGCGTCGGCGGCGTCCATGTGCGTGAGCGTGGCGGTGAACGTCCGCAGATCGTTCTGGAAGCTGATGAACAGCAGGCCGGGGGCGGGCTCGTCGATGCTGTAGGAGCGGCGGAGCATGAGTCCGGCGCCGACCACACTGGCGTGGGCCCTGCGCACATGGGCGTTCACCGGGACCAGATAGCGGCCGTCGGGCGTCTTGGCGCCGAGATCCGGGCCCGAGGCGACGGCCCCGCCGGAGAGCGGAACCCCGCTCGCCCGGCGCCGCCCGAAGACCGCCTCCTGCTCGGTGACGGACAGGGCGGCGAACCGCGGCAGGTCCAGCTCCATGCGTCGTACGACGGCCAGGGTGCCCCCGGCGACCGCGGGCGGCCCGGTCAGCCACAGGTCGCGGCGCTGTTCGGCGGCCGTGTGCGGGCCCACGATGCCGTCGATGAAGCCCAACAGGTTCCGCGGCGCGGCGAGTTCCGCGCCGACGGGCACGTTCGTACCGCGGCGCCCCGACTGCCGCCAGCGTTCACGGACGCGGTCGCCGGCCCGGTCCAGGAGCGCGGCGGCGGCGACCGGGACGACCAGCGGGTCGCTCGCGCAGATCTGGATCAGCAGGTCACCGCCGCGCGCCCCGGGGGCGATCCGTTCGCGGGAGAACCGCGGCAGGTCGGCCGCGCCGGGCAGCGAGGCACCGGCCGCGCGCACCAGCCGGGGGCCCACGCCGACGGTCACGGTGAGGTCGCCCGGCGACAACCCCAGCAGCCGGGGGTCGGTCCCGGCCGTCAACGCAGCGATGGACGCGCCGAGTTCGGCCAGCAAGGGGCCGGCGGACACGGCCGTACCGAGATCGGCGACCACCACCAGCAGGTTGCCCTGGGCCGGTTGGGGGAGTGTGACCCCCGCCTGATGCGGGCCCGGCGCCGGAACCGGAGCGGGACTCGAAGCCGGGACCGCCGTCGCGGCAGCACCGTGCCGCCCCGATCCGGCCGAGTCCGCCGTGCACCCGGTGAGACCGGCGGCCATCATGGCGCCGGTGACATCGAGGAAGGCGCGGCGTGACGGGCGGTGATCGGCTCGGTGCATGGGGTGCAGGGTGCCACAGCCGAAACGCCCATGTGGCTCAAGTTCCCTATTCCGGTGCGGAATTCGCCATCGTGCCAGACTGGGATCATGCCTCGATCAGCTCTTCGCGTGATGACGGCGGCGGTACTCGGCGCCCTGGCACTGGTGGCCGGCTGCGGTGGCGGCGACGGGGGCGGCGGTGGTGACGGCGGAGCGGGCAAGGGCCGGCGACCGGACGGCGCGCAGGTGACGATCCATGTGCCCGCCGACGCCCCGACGATCTCGGCGGCGGTGTCCCTCGCCCGGCCCGGCGACCTGGTGCTGGTCGCCCCCGGCGTCTACCACGAGTCGGTGCGGATCAAGACGCCCCGCGTCACCCTGCGCGGCGCCTCCCGGGACAAGGTCGTCATCGACGGGCGGCTGCGGCAGCCGAACGGTGTCGTCGTGGCGGCACCCGGGGTGGCCGTGGAGAACCTGACCGTGGCGAACAACACGCAGAACGGGGTGCTGGTGACCGGTTCCGCGGCGGCGGTCGCCGGGCTGCCGGGGCGAAACGGCGGCTACGACACGGGAGATGAGCCGGTCACCTTCCTGAAGTCGTTCCTGGTCTCGTACGTGACCGCGACCCGCAACGGGCTGTACGGCATCTACGCGTTCTCCGCCCAGAACGGCGTCATCGAGCACTCCTACACCTCGGGCGGCGCCGACTCGGGGATCTATGTCGGACAGTGCAAGCCGTGCCGTGTCGTGGTGCGAGACAACATCGCCGAGCTCAACGCGGTCGGGTACGAGGGCACCAACGCGAGCGGCGACATGTACGTCGTCGGCAACCGCCTCGTCGGCAACCGCGTCGGCCTGACCACCGACTCCGACCACCAGGAGAAGCTCCTCCCGCAGCGCGGGGCGGTCGTCGCCGGGAACCTGATCGCGGACAACCAGCAGGCCCGGACCCCCGAACAGGCCGACGGGGGCTGGGGGATCGGCATCGGCGTCGACGGCGGCAGCGACAACCGGTTCCTGCGCAACCGGATCACCGGCAACACCAACGCCGGGTTCGTGATCACCGCGACCGCCGACGTACCGCCCGACGGCAACCGGATCACGGACAACACCTTCGCCGCCAACGGCATCGACATCGGCTGGACGTTCCCCACCGCCACGCACGGCAAGGGCAACTGTCTGGACGGCAACGCGCTTCGTACGACCGTGCCCGCGCGGCTCGCGGCGACGGCGACGTGTTCTGCTGCCGTCAACTCACCTTCACCAGCAGGCACTTGGTCAGCACCGGCGGGGCCCCGAGGCATCCCGTTCACCGAGGTCGCCGCGCCCGCCCCGCAGCCGCAGTTCCCGAACGCCACGACCACCGGCGCCACCGAGGTGCCCGCTGTTCCGGCGCTCCCGGACATCGAGAGCATCCCGCTGCCGCCGACGTCCCTGCTCGCCACGGGGGCGCGGGTGCGGACCTCCTGAACGTGACGGGTCGGCCTCGCCCACCGCGCTGATCCACCTGCTGTTACCTGACCGGCGTAACCCCGGGCGCGGCCCGCACGGGAACGTATTTCCGATTGTCGAAATCGATGACCACCGGCTGTGACTCGGAAGCCACACCGGCCCGCACCCGATACATGGTCCCGTCGCCGCCGATCCAATACCGCACGGCATTGCCGGTATTGGTTTCTAGAGCGAATGAATTACCGGGCGCCGTACGGGCGTTCGGTCCGGTCATGATCTCCACCGAATGACCGCGCACCGTGCCCTTCCCGACCAGCTCCGCGCCATTCTGCGGCAGCAACTCCGCGTTGTCCGGCCGATCGCTGCCCAGCCCGAGCGTGATGGCCAGCGAACTGTCCAGTGAGCTGCCGGACTTCTGGAGCGCGCGGCGGTACCAGCCGGACGGGGGCGGCGAGGCCGGTGCCGTGGCCGGGACGTCGGTCATGGGGTGGACGAGCACGGTGGCGGCCGTCCACTGGATCAGCCCGTCGCTGGACGTGTCGCGCCCGGCCCCGCGCACCACCCCGTACCCGATCCCGGCCCGGTAGTCGACGGACCCGGTGACGACCAGCCCGCCCGCGGCACTCGGCACGGTGATCGTCACCGCCCGGCCGCCCGCCTGGTAGTTGAGGAAGCGCGTGACGGCGAGCCGGTTCGCCTCGTCCGACGTCAGTGCGCGCCGAGCGGCCGGGTCACCGCCGCCGTCGATACCGTCGCCGACGTCGCCGCCGATGAGGAAGAACGTCGTCCCCGCGGCGGCCACGAGGGCGAGCGCGCCCGCGGCCCAGACCGATCGCGCCCATCGGCGGCGCCCGTCCGCCGTACCCCGCCGGAGACCTCGCACGATTCTCTGCCCGATTCCCTGCCCGATTCCCTTGGTCCGCACGCGGCGCGATGCTAACAGCTGCCGCGGACGTGCCTTCGCTTTTCCCGTTTCGACCATATGACGTCCAGTCAACTTGTACGCTCCGAACGGGGGTTGCCGTCAATTTGCCGAGTCGGGCGACGACGTAGACAACGCAAAGGAATGCGATGCCATTACGTAGGCTGCTGCGGGTGGGGCTGTCCAGTCTGTTATTGATGGGCGGCGCCACCGGTACGATCGCGACAAGCGCCGGGCAGGCCGGCGCCTCGACCTCCGACGGCACACTGACCGTCGAGACACTGCGGGACTTCTTCGGCACCGGCGTCATCAACACGACCATGGACGTCCCGCAACGGGGCATGAAGGTCGACGTCACCGACCCCGCCGGACACCATGCAAGCGGCGTCACGGATGCCACCGGAAAGGTCGTCGTCCAGCCCTCCGACAAGGGGCTGTCCGGCGGCCGGTACCGCGTCGACGTCACCGTCCCCGCGCCCTACAGCGGCTATCTGCGGGCGGCGCCGGCCTCCACGGCGGCGAACCACTTCGACAGCTTCACCTCGTTCGTGGACGTCTCGGGCGGCAAGGACGCCTCGGTGATCACCGGCGTCTGGGACGCGGCCGACTACGCCCTGCCGGACTCCCGGTACTTCGTGCCGGTACAGAACGGCGGCAGCGGGACGGACACCCGGGCCCTGGTGGCCTTCGGTACGAGCGCCCGCGGCAACTGCCCCGACAAGACGGCGTGTCCGGACGTACTCGACACCCAGGACCAGGTGGGCACCACGTTCGGGCTCGCCTACGACAAGGACCGACAGCGGCTCTTCCAGGCGGAGTTCGCCCGGCGGTACACCAAGTACGGGCCCGACGGCG
This sequence comes from Streptomyces sp. NPDC093018, assembly GCF_040684035.1. Lineage (NCBI taxonomy): Bacteria > Bacillati > Actinomycetota > Actinomycetes > Kitasatosporales > Streptomycetaceae > Streptomyces > Streptomyces sp. NPDC093018. The sequence continues at coordinate 233,816 of NZ_JBFBFF010000011.1, read as the reverse complement.
GCGATGCGATCTACACCGTGCCGGCCGGCGGCGGGGGCGCCCCGAAGCTGTTCGCGAAGGTGCCGGGCGCCTCGGTCACCCCGCACGACACCGCCCGTCTGATCAAGGACGCGGGCTTCACCGACGCGCCCGGCAAGGAGAGCATCGGCGGCCTTGCGCTGTCCGAGGACGGCGCGACGCTGTACGCGGTGAATCTGCGCACCCGGTCACTGGTGAGCTTCGACGCGACCGGCACGACCGACGGGTCCGCCTCGGCGCCCCGGGCGACCGTGCCGATCCCGGACCCGGGCTGCGCGGCGTCCGGCGACTGGCGGCCCTTCGGACTGACCACCCACGACAACACCCTGTACGTCGGCGGTGTGTGCGACGCGGAGAGCACACAGAAGCGCGCCGATCTGAAGGCCGTCGTATATACGTACGACGGCAAGCGGTTCACCCCGGTGCTGACCCACGCGCTGACCGACGAGCGCGGCAATGTGCTCAGCGGCGACGCCGCCTTCCCGCAGGCCCACTTCTGGAACCCGTGGAACGGCAGCCTGAAGGACTGGGACAGCTTCAAGGTGAACAACACGATGATCGACCCGCAGCCGGAACTGGCCTCCATGGCCTTCGCCCGTGACGGCTCGATGGTCCTCGGCTTCCGCGACCGGTTCATGGACATCGTCAGCTGGGGCGGGCTCGACCCGAGGCCGTCGAACGACGACCCCGAGAACGGCATGTCCGGCGGCGATATCAACATGGCCTGCGCCAAGCCCACCGGCGGCTACGACTGGGAAGGCACCGGGGCCTGCCCCAACCACGCGGCTCCCGCAGTCGACGGCGCCGAGGCACCGGGCGTCGTCGAGTACTTCCCGGGCGACTTCTTCCCGAACGGCGGCTCCGCGACCCAGCCCGGCCCGCACCAGGAGTCCTCGCTGGGCTCGGTCGCCTACATCCCGCAGCAGCAGTGGGTCGTCAGCACCCAGATGGACCCGACCGGCAACGTCATCACCGACGGCACCGGCTACTACGACATCACCACCGGCGCCGGTCCCGGCAACGACCCGGCCGCCAACGCCTACCAGTTCATCGGCCCGAACCAGAACGGCTTCGGCAAGGCCGGCGGCCTCGGCGACATCGCGTACGCCGCGGCGAACGCGCCGATCCAGATCGGCAACGTGGTCTGGTACGACGGCGACCACAACGGCATCCAGGACGCCGGGCAGGTGCTGCTGCCGGGCGCGACGGTCAACCTGCTGGACGCCGACGGCAAGCAGGTCGCCACGACCAAGACCGATGCCGACGGTGAGTACTACTTCGGCGGGGTCGGCGCGGACTACCAGCTGACGCCCGGCGCGAAGTACACCGTGCAGTTCGACGTGTGCACGGCGGACACCAGCGGGGTACCGGGCCAACCCGCCGCCGACGACCTGAGGTTCACCCTCCCGCGCGCCGGCGCCGACCGGGCCCACGACTCCAATGTGACCCCGCCGACCACCGGGCAGCTGTGCAGCGGCCGGGCGCCGGTCACCGCACCCGCGAAGCCGGGCGGCGTCGACCACACCATCGACGCGGGCGTGTACATCCCCAAGGCGGCCCCGCCGACCTCACCCCCGCCGACCACCACACCCCCGTCCACACCCCCGGCCTCGACCCCGCCGTCCGCCGAACCGTCCACCGGCCCGGCCCCGGGCGGCACGAACCAGGGCGGCGGCGGCCCCCTCGCCAGCACCGGCATGGCCGACATGGGGAGGATCCTCTCCCTCGTCGCCCTGCTGCTCGGCGCGGGCGCGACAGCCGTCTACCTCGGCCGCAGGCGTCGTACCAGGCGCCACTGACATCCGAAGCGTTACGGAGGACGGGCCGGTGCACAACGCACCGGCCCGTCGCCATGCCCGACCTTCACGGCGGGCACCGCACCACTGCCGTCGCTCTACCCGGCCGCCATCCCGACGACGGCGAGCAGCACCACACCGAGCACCAGACACAGCGGGACCAGCCCGAGGATGCCCTGCGGCCGCTTGAACACCGACTTGCCCGGGTTCAGCGGCGGCCGGTGCCCGGCCACGACCGGCTCCGGAATACGGCGGATCGTGGACAGGGCGCCGAGGTTGATCAGCAGCGTGATGGGCGTGATGACCACCGACATCGGCCCCCACCACCCCTGCACCATGGTGTTGGCCTGCATCTCCCGGAAGGTCGCCAGCGCACAGGGACGGCACATCGTCCCCCGTCGGCGCAGGGAACGCATGATGATCAGCATGCCCTGGTGCCCCCGCACCGTGACCTGCGCCGCGGGCCCGGTCCCGCACAGCTGGCATGCCTGCATCGCCCCACCGACCGGCATCCCACCGCCGTACGGCTGCGCCTGAGCCTGCGGCTGCTGGTACGGCCCAGGGACGGGGGCCTGCTGATACGGCCCCGGAGCGGCCGCGGGCGCGTACTGCGCGGCCCCCGGCTGCGCATAGGGCCCCGGCGCGGGCGCGTACGCCCCTGGCGCCTGGGCGTACGCCCCCGGCGCCTGCGGCTGCTGATACGGCCCCGGAGCCTGCTGATAAGGCCCCGGCATCTGCCGAGGGTCGGGGTACGACGGTGGTGTGCTCAACTGCGGCCTTTCAAATGGGCATGACAGATCTGACGGAACGGGACCGCAGCCTACCCATGGGACCTGGGTGAGTTTGCCTCGACCGCGTACTCGCGCGAGCGCGGGTGCCGGACTGAGCCGGAGACCGCACGCTACCGGTGCCATCTCAACAGCGATCCATCGCAAAGTGATGAAAGGACCTACGGCATGCCATGCGCAGGCATAGTCTGCGGGCACTACCGCACGCCGGGCGCGGGTGCCAGTGACGGCCTGGGTTGTGGCGGAGGGTGCCATGGGTGGGGACCGGTATGGAACAAACAGCAGTCGGCGGACGGCCGGACGCGTTATCGACGGATCACGACGGAACGGGCACGCCTGATCCATACGGCGACCGTGCCCTTTTGACCACTGCCATGACGCGGGGCTACAAAGCCGTGTCCGACGGAGACCGAAGCCGGTTGCGGCGCTATCTCGAAGCGGTCGCCGAGACTCGCTCGACGCCCCTGCATACCGCTGTCGCCTTCAACGCCGTCTACTTTGGCTACGACCTCGGCGGCGACGGCTATGGGGGTAGCCCGCTGTGCCTGGACGACTTCCCGGTGATCGCCTTCGGGAGCCGCGCTCGCGCGCTCCCCGTTGGCGCCATGGTGTGTGTCGCCACCGGTTCGGAGCCGCTCTACGCCGAGATTGTCTACAAAGAGGGGGCACACCGGGAAACGGGTGCCTCAGGTGATGTCCCGGGATGGGTTTCGGGGGCTCCCGCGGGCGCCGAGGGACCAGGCAGGCCGGGCGGTGGTGCCGAAACCCGACGCAGGGAACTCCTGGTGCCCGACTTCCACGCCTTTGGACCTGCTCTGAGTCTGTCGCCGGCCCAACTCCACCGCCTACGTATGCGCCAGCGCTGGATCAACGCGGACGGGCACGTCGTGGTCGACGCCTGCTACCCGTCCGCGGCGACTGCCCTGCGCGACGACCTGAGCGTCTACGCGGACCATCTGCTGACGGCGGCGCGGGCGCAGCTGCTCAGCCCCTTCGTTCCCGTCTCCCTCGCGGAACTGGTCGGCGGTACGCGTGAGGATGCCCTGCGCACAGGCCTGCTCGGTCTCCTCGACACGGTGAGCGGTGTCCTCAAATCCAGTTCTTCGCTCCGTACTTGGCGCCATTACGCCATGACTCGCGCCTCTCTCTCGACCGGTCTGCGCGATACCGGGCCACTGGGTGGTGACGACCTCAAGTCCCTTGCCGCGGCCATCGAACAGGCGGCCGTCCCGGTTCGGCGGCGCTACGGACTCACCTCTGCGGTCACCGTGTACACCGCGGTCGGCCCCCGACTCCGCGCCGTCCCCGGCACGACAGAGCTACTCAAGGGCGTGGGATACGCCACGGCCGTGTGCCGGGTGAACACGGCGCTCGCCGACGTCGTGCAACGGGACAGCGAGCAGGGGATGTTCGCCAACGGATCCCGGATCACGCTCGACGATGCCTTCGAGGGCGGCGGCGTATGGCGGTCCCATCATCCCGGCGACGATGAAGCCCCTGGGGATCCACTGGTTCCGGCCGGGCGGGGGTGGGCAGCCACAATGAGCGGGAAGCCGGAGCCCGAAGTGGAACTGGCTCCGGTCGACCTGCCCCTCGCCGACGACGCCGTCATCGGCCCCGTCGAACTCCTGCGTGCTGATGCGGAGAAGATCGTCTGGCGGTTGCCCCTGCGGTTGGCCCACCTCATCGGCGGACTGCTTCCTCTGCACCCGGCTGTCTCGTGTGAGCTGCGTCGATCATATGGCCGCCGTACCGCGGTCCAGCTCCAACTCCGCCACGAGAAGGCGGGATCGGCGCAGTACGAGACCGTGCAGAACGTCACCGCGGAACTCGATGACGACAGCGGCCGGTTGACCGGAGTCGGCTGGCCCGGCGACTTCTTTCCCGGTCTGATGTTCGAACTACGCTGGACTCGGGGCGGCACGGCGATTCACATGACCACGACACGGCTTGAGCAGCCGCATCTGGTCGGTGATCGGGTGATCGGGCACTGCTTCGACCCCTGTGTGCTCACCAGGGAGGACGCTCCGGGCAGCGGCCGCCGCGACGACACCGCCGCCGGGCTCGGGCCACGGCAACTCGTCATGCGCACCGTACGTCGCTGTGGTCTGCTCACTCTGGACGGCCACGCCTTGCTGGACCGGGCGGCCCTCCCGAGTGCGGCTTACGGGCGCCGGCCGGGGCGGTCGCAGGCCGCCGCCCTGGAGTCGGCGGTCGTGCAACTTCTCGAGGAACGGCTGTTGGAGCCGGACCTCGGCAGCCGCGACGCCTGGGGTCAACCGCGCTTCCCGGCCCGTGCCGGTGAGCCGACGATCCACCTCATCGCCTACCGGCCGGCTCGTCCCCGAGTCATACGGCCATGGGGCAGTACGGAACCGGACAGCGGCACGGTTCTGCTCGGGCTCCAGTTCGTCCCCGGCCATCTGCGTCGCCTCCTCCCGGGACGTTCGCCCAGCCAGACCCAGCGAGCGGCCTTCCGGGAACACTGCCGAAGGCTCGGCAAGGCGGACGGTTGGGAACTGCCCGAGGGCTACACCTTCGTCACCGAGCACACCCGCGGCCGCTGATCCGCCCTCCGCCTTCTCACACCTTCTTTCGCCCACGCTCTTCTCAGCCGAGCGAGCCATCTCCCCGAACAGCCGCAGAAAGGAAGTACGCGTACATGCACGACCGCTACCTCGTCGTCACGGGGCCGCCTCTGTCACCACGGAGCGTGTCGGACCAAGACCTCGAAGGCCTGGCCGACGCACTCAACGCCTTGGAGCATCCGGCCAACTCCTCCCTGAACGACCTCACGGTCGGCATGGTGGAGCTTGCCTTCAATTCCCTGCCTTCGGCCAAACGGCAGGATTTGCTGGGCAGTCTGGGGATCCGCATGGCGGCGCCTCGAAAGGCAGGCGGTGCCCTGTGCCGGGATGTGCTGACCAGGCTGCGACGCGAAGCACGGCAGCACACCTGCACATGCGGGGTCAGGGATCTCACGCACTCCGTGATGAGCCAGTTGGGCAAGTACGTCTTCGTGAAGGACGGCGGGTCGGTACCCGACCCCGTTTCCCGCTGGGGCGCGACGCTGGTGCGGGCCACGGTGTTCGCCTGGTGCAACGCGTCCGTAGCCGACGCCCATGTCCTTGCCTGGGCCGCCGACCAGGACTGGTTCGCGGCGGCGGCCGACGAAAAGGAGGCGGCACGGTTCGCCACCGTCAGAGCGGCGGCGCGGTCCGTCGTGGCGGCGAACCCCGGCTTCGCACCCGGAACACGGGAAGAACAGCGGGACACGAACGAGGCACACCCGGTGGCACGCGAGGAGGCCCGGCCCGAGGCGGCACGGACCGAAGAGGCGAAGGACCCCGAAACGGCATGTCGGCAGTTGGAGCCGGCCCTCGCGCAAGCCCGGCAGGCCGTGACGAACGTGACCGATGCGATCGCCGACGGCCGTCCTCCGCAGCATGACGACCTGTCCCGGCTGACGGCACTCGGCGCCCTCTTCGACAGTGTCGACGCGGTGTTCCGGGCGGCGGGAATCGCGGGAGTACCTCAGCGCCTGGCGGACATGACCCGTGCGGCTCATGAGCACCGGGCTGTACGGGAACGCGACCGCGAGGTACGAGACACCCTGCGGGCACTGCAGGACGTCGCATGCCGCTCCGGAAGCTCCGCGGCCCTCGCTGCCGAGGCCGTACGAGAGACGGCCCGCCGCCTGCTGGACACCCCGGTGTGGGAGGAGACCCAACGGCAGGAGAGCGCTGCTCTCGTCGCCTTGGCGCGGCTCATCGATCTGAAGCGGCAGGAGGACGCCGCCGCCGAGATCCTGGCCCTCCTGGAGCAGGTCGTGGAGGTACTGCCCTCCTGTGCCATGGCGGCGGTCATGGCACACGACCTGACGTTGCCGAAACCCGAGGACGCATCCGGCGGCTCCGCCGGGGCCGACGAAGACTTCGGCGGTGCGACGCCGGCCGCCACCGGGCCGGTCGCCGAGGCGGTCACCGCCGATCCGACCGACGAGACGGCCACCGTCGAAGGGGGGACAGTACCGCCCGGCGCCTCCACCGAGCCGGCCGTGCCGGTCGACGCGACCCCGGCGGCGCAGACCACCGGCCACGCCACCGAAACGACCACGCCTCTCCCGGCGCCGGAGAGAAAGGCCCCGGTCCGACCGGTCACCCCCGCCACGCACACCGCCGCCGACGAAGCGCAGCGGACACCCGCCGACCGCGACCCGGGGGTCATCGACCGCACCTCGGCTCCGGAGGTGCCCCACGCCTTGGCCGACGACGACTGCGACGGAACCGCCGCCGAGCAGGCCCTGGCGCGGCTGGTCGTGGAGCGGCGCTTCGGGCTGGCCCATCACATCGCGACCGCCGCCGGTCACCCGGAGCCGCAGGCGGCGGCGCTGCGCCTGGCCGGTGCCGCCGCTCTGCTCACCTCTGGCGACAGCCGAAGCGCCCGGCTCATCGCTGACCTGCTCCAGGAGTACGACGGTTACGCGGGCCGCGACATGGAGGGCAGCGAACTCCTGCTTCTGCCCGCCCTGTTGCGCACGGCCTTGATCACCGGCGACCACCTCGCGGGCGCCCAGCTCAAGGCGCTGGTGCCCCGGCTGCCGGACCGGCTCGGCGAGGCGGCGACCGCCGTTGCCGACCGTGCCCTCAGCGGCGCCTTGATGATTGCCTCGCCCTTGGTCGTCATCGCGGACGTCTCCGGGACCGAGGCCCGGCTGCGGGAGCTGCGCGATCAGGGGCTTGCTCTGCTCGCGCCGCAGCGGCTGCGTTTCGCGCGGGCGACGGAGATCGCCAAGCGCTGGCTGGCCCCCGAGGACGGGATGCTCGGAGCGCTGCTCATGACCGTGGTTAACGACCACCGCGACGCCGTACCGAGGACCCGCGAACAGGCCGAACGCCTTTCGAAACTCGGCGAGATCAACAACGAGATCGACCGCATGGACCGCAAATACCGCTCGTCCAGTGGCAAACCGCTCCAGGGCTCCGGGCGCCAGGACCTGGTTCACGCCGTGGAACGGGTCGTCGCCCTGGTCAAGGAGTGGTGCCTGGCGGTCGACGGCATGCGGCGGGGCGACCGCTCCGACGGAAACCGCGCGGTCAAGGAGATCTCGTCCCTGCGTCAGTCCCTGCTGGACGGCAGGGAGGCGGTCCTGGACAGGCTGGAGCAGTTGGCGCGGTGCTCGGGAGCCATTGCCGCCGCGACCGCGTGGGCGGCACGCGCCTCGATGGAGGAGCTGTACGCCTTGTTGGCCGGTGACACCACGACCGCCCGGGTGGGTGGCTCGCTCTCTCCCGAACTCGTGCTGGACGTAGAACTGTTGAAGGTCTGCGACACCCGTGCCGAGCGGCCGCCGCTCGACCGGCTGCTCACCGCGGTCGACCGGAGCTGGACCGAGGCCCTCGCCGAGCGGCTCGCCCATGACGCCTTCACCGCGGCCCGCGACATCGTCGAGCTGGCCGGACGCGGCGCGCTGCCCGCCGTACACGCTGGGGAGTTCGCCCCGCCGACGGCCGCCGAGATCGCGGAACGGGAGACCCGCAGGCGCGCGCAGCTGCGCGCGGACCATGGCGGACTCGTCGCCGAGCTGCACCGGGCACAGGCCGACGCCGCCGTCGCCGACGACCAGGACCTGCGCCTGCAGGAGCTGCTTGCCGACGCGCTTGACCGGCTCGACGGCGCCGACGCGCATGACCTGATGGACGTACGGCGTGCCCTGGACACCGTACGAAGGGAACTGCCCGCCTTCCGGCAGCAAGCGGCCGACCGGGTCCGAGCCCGGCTCGATGCCCTGGATCTCACCGCGAAGGACCGCGCCCAGGCACTGCGGCACCTGGACGCCGGCCGGCTGGCCACCGCCGCCGACCTCGTCTACTTCCTGGAGATCGGTGAGGACGTCCCGGAGATCGAGCCCGGCGAGTCCCATCTGACTGAGTTCTTCCCCGCCGTGCCCGACGGCCTGCCTCAGGGCATCGACCGTGAACTGGTGGAGATCGTCCGGTCCGGCGGCAAGCACCCGGTGGTCCCCGTGCTGGACTACGGAACCCTTTCCAGTGACGAGGCGACACTGGTCGCCGATGTCCTGGACATCTGGCGGGAGTTGGGGGCCACGGAACCCAAGGACCGGCACAACATCCCGGTGCGACGTCAGCTGCCGCCGATCCTCAAACTCCTGGGATACGACGGCCACGTCAAGGTGGACGAAAGGTCGCCGCGCCGGCGGGAGTACCGCTGGGTCGAGGCGACCGAGGTTCTGGTCAACGGCCGGGCCAAGGCACCCGCGTTCGGCTCCCAGATCAGGGAGCAGGGCAGCACCCTCCGGGTCCTGATGGTCTGGGGCCGCCCGTCCGCGAAGATCGTCATGAGCCTGGCGCAGCGCGACACCAGTGGTGCCAGCCTCCTCGTCGTCTACTTCGGAACCCTGAACCGCGAGGCCAGGAACGAACTCGCCGTCGGCTCCGACCGTTTGCAGCCGCTGCTGGTCGTGGACGACGCCGCTCTCGCCTACCTCGCGGCCCGGGGCAACCGCCAGGTCAGCACCGCCACCCAGACACTGTTGCCGTTCTCCGGCGTCAACCCCTACATCAGGGAGAAGCGCGGCCGGATCGGCGGCGAGATGTTCTACGGCCGCGACGCCGAACGCAGGAGCATCCTCGACCCGCACGGCACTCAGGTCATCTTCGGCGGCCGGGGTCTCGGCAAATCGGCTCTGCTCAGTGATGCCGGGGAGGAATTCGAGCGGCAACGTCCCGGCTACCACCGAGCGGTGTACATCAACCTGGACCAGGAGAACATCGGCAAGGGCAGCTCGCTCGGACCGGAGGCGCTGTGGAGTGTCCTCGACCGGGAGCTGAGCGCGGTCCGCGTTCTGGGCGGACCGCAGGGCCGCAAGTCGTTGCAGGACATGTCGGATCGGGTGCGCGCCGGCATTCGGGCCTGGCTCGACGCGGACTCCCGCCACCGGCTGCTGATCCTGCTCGACGAGTGTGACCAGTTCTTCGAGGCTGACGCGCCCCGCTTCAACCAGACCAAGAAGCTCAAGGGCCTCGGCTCCGACACCAAGGACCGCGCCAAGGTGGTCTTCGCCGGTCTGCACTCCGTGCAACGGTTCTCCAAGCTGGCGAGCAACGGCCCGTTCGGTCATCTGGCGCAGACACCGAAGGTGATCGGTCCGCTCGCCCCCCAGTACGCGGCTGAACTGTTGGTCGAACCGATGGGCGCCCTCGGTTTCACGTTCCAGGACCTGGACCTCGTCAACCGAGTGCTCGGCTACTGCTCCTACCAGCCGTTCCTGCTCCAGATGTTCGGGCACCGGCTGGTCGAGCTGATGCATCGCAAGCGGTCCCGGCGCGGGGTCGAGGGGCCGCCGTACCGCGTGGAGGTCGCCGACATCGAGATCGTGGAGTCGGACACCGGACTCAGGGACGGTATCTCGGCGGCCTTCAAGGACACCCTCAGCCTCGACCACCGATACGACGTGATCGCCAATGTCCTCGCCTACCACGCCCGTCACTACGGCCTGGAGGTACGACTCAGCGACGCCGAACTGCGCGAAGAGTGCGAGACGTTCTGGCGCAAGGGCTTCGAACAGCTCGACACCGAGGGCTTCCGCGCCTATCTCTCCGAGATGGTGGGTCTCGGCATCCTCGCCCCCAACCACGACGGCCAGGGCTGGCATCTGCGCGGACCGAACGCCCTGCGCATGATCGGCACCCCGCACGAGGTGGACGCCCGCCTGCTTCGGGCCGAACAGGACTGCGAACTCCAGGAGAGCATCGTGCAGGAGGGCCGTCCCGAACTCCCCGACGGCCGGCCCGCTCCGCTCACCATCACCCAGCTGGACGACCTGCTCGGCGAGCGGAGCAATCAGACGAGGGTCGTCCTCGGCACCCAGGCCACCGGTGTCACCGATGTCGGCGACACGCTGCGGACGGTCACCGGGCGCATCGCCGACTGGAAGCTGCCGCCGGTCGGCAAGCCCAGTGTCTACAAGCAGGAGCTCACGGGCGGTCGGCCCCGTGAACGACGCGTCGTCATCAGCGACTTCGCCCGGTACCCGGATGCCCGCCCCGAGGCCCCCCGGCAGGCGCTCGACTGGGCCGAGACGCTGCTACCCATCACCCCGGGAGTGACGCGTGCGGTGGTCATCGTCACCGACCCCAGCCAACTGGGCCTGTGGCGCACACTGCTGACCGGCAACGAGCCCACCTCGGCCGCCCCCGTGGTGCTGCGCCGTCATGACCGCCGCAGTCTGCGCGGCTGGGCCCAGCGCGTCGAGATGTTCCACACGGAGGACCGCCTGGACCGGCTTCACGAGCTGACCAGCGGCTGGCCGCTGCTGGTCGGCCAGGCGCACCGCCTGCACGGCGAACTACGCGACCCCGAAGAGGTGCTGCGTCGCCTGGCAGGGCTGCGAACCGATCGCTCCAAGGCACGCGCTTTCGTCGAGGCGACGGGGGTGCGCGCGCACTCGCTGCTCGCGACGGGATACCGGGCCCTGGCCGAGGAGTTCAGGGAGGAGCCGTTCGACCTGGAGAGCGCGGTGACCGCCGTGGCGGTACGGATCGAGGACGAGGACGAGGCCCGGTGGATCGTCGCTTGCCTCGACGTCCTGCAGGTCTTCGACCGCGAGGACCATCAGCTGTGCCTGGAACCCTTGCTCCGGCACTGCATGACGCTTGGCGGATGAACTGCCGCACACGGTCGGCGACGCCGCCTGGAAAGGATCTTGACTGAGAGAGGAGCGTAGGCGGACCGGGAACACAGTCAGCTCGTCCGGTTGAGCTCCTGCGTGGAGCCTGAGAGCTTCGCGGAGCGCAAGACGATGTACTGCGCGTTCCCGCGACGTGAGGAGACGGGGATCGACCCGGACGACTGTCTCCTGAGCACCGACGACCTTGCGGTCGAGGAGAGTTGCTGACTCAGCACGAGGGGATCCGGCGGCAGCGGATGCTGCCGCCTTTCCTCCGCGCTCGGCGTGCACGAAAGACACGGCCGCGGACCCGTGCCCCGGGACACGGGCATCAGCACAGGTCACGGGTCTTCTTCCGTGCCTCATGAGACATGGAAGCGGTGGGGGACGACCCCTTCTCTGAAGGCGTGGTGCACCAGGCGCGCCGCGCGAGGTGACGATGGTCACCGTGCACCGCGCTCCCTCGGGGTTTCGTCCGCGCGGCCTGTTCTGGTGGACCGGCGGTCGGCCGGTCGTGCCGGGTCAGGACCGGCGTCGTAACTCCCCCTTGGAGCAGCCCGAATGGACCCCGTCCAGAAGCTTCAACGCGCCCTGTTGATCCTGGTCATCGCGGGGCTGGTCACCTACGTGGCCTTCCTCGACCCGGCCCTCGGGGTCGCCCTGCTCGTGGGCGTCGGAGTGGCGGCTTTCGTTCTCCAGGTACTGAGTTGAGCGCCCGGCCGCTCGAACTCGTGGTCCGAAAACGCACCGTACCGGGTCCGCCCCACGGCATGGATGGATGAAGCGGTGAACTGCCGCAGGCCAGTGACGAGTTGGCTGACTGACGGGAAGGACTGGTCCCTATGCGCAATGCCCCCGATGTTCGAGGGCCGACGGAGCCGAACGACCCACCGAGTACCCCGCCGGACTCCGTACCCGGCACCGGTCCCGCCCCGGAGTCCAAGCCCCGCCGACGGCTGACGGCGGAACAGATCGAGGAATTGGGGCGGTTGAAGCCGTTCCTCGAAGGCATGGTGCGCCAGGCGCGCATGCAGTACATGCTGGAGGACCTGGTGCAGAGCTGCGTGCTCCAGCTGGTGCGCGCCTGGTCGCGGCCGGACTTCGCCCTGGACCGGCGGGACGGCGGACGGGCCTTCGCGCGCAAGGTCATGCGCGATGTCATCGCGGACGCGGTGCGCGGCAGGGACCGTGATCTCTCGTCCCCGGTGCGCGAGTTCCCCGAGGTGCCGGTCGAGGCGGACGAGGGTGACCACGCGCGGGAGGTCCGCCTCAAGGCCATCGACCGGTTCCTCGCCGAGAAGTTGACGGACCGGCTGTACCCGGTCGGCAGGCTCGCGATCGTCGAGGGCCTCAGCCAGTCGGAGATCGCGCGTTGCCTCAAGATCGACCGGCATACGGTGGGCCGCCGGTTCAAGGACGTGTGCAAGGCCCTGGAGCCCTACAAGGAAACGATCTACGACGAGGTACTGGGCGACGTGACGAGCTAGTGCCGCTACTCGGACTCACGGGAGGGGGCCCACACGTCGCCTCCCGTGAGCCCAGGTTGGGTCCTAGCGACCCGGAAAACGACAAGGGCCACACACGCACCTCGGGAGGGAACACGCGGGATGTATCCAACATTCGAAGTACTCCGCCAGGCGGCGGAGGCATGCCGGGCACCAACTCGGCAGCCACCGGAGGAGATTGATCCGGTGAGCTGGGAGGCGCTGCTGGATCGCGTCGAGGATCAGCTGGAGGATGACGACCGAGACGTTCGCACCGCCTCGGCCGGCTCGCTCTCGCTTCATATCTGCTGAACGGCGATGAGGGGAACCAGCGGTCGGGGAATGCGCGGGGGGTTCGAGGCCAGGTCCGCACGGGGGAGGGACCCGAGCTCGGACAAGTAGCGCCGCGACAGCTGGACACCAGGCCCGGCGTGCTACCTCTTCTTGGGAGAGAGGGCAGCACGCCGGGCAAGCGCCTATGCTGCCCGGATGATCAAGCCGAC